>PEAD01000007.1:100000-109124 GCA_002753335.1 Nitrospirae bacterium MYbin3 | reverse complement strand
GCCGGTGCCCTTGAACTCTTCAAATATCACGTCATCCATTCTGCTGCCTGTATCCACAAGCGCGGTTGCAAGAATTGTAAGACTGCCGCCTTCCTCGATATTTCTCGCTGTACCGAAAAATCTTTTCGGTTTTTGAAGGGCATTCGCATCGATTCCACCGGACAATACTTTTCCGCTGGCCGGGGTAATTGTATTGTAAGCCCTTGCAAGTCTTGTAAGGCTATCAAGCAGTATGACTACATCTTTTTTTGTTTCTACAAGCCTCTTTGCCCTTTCGATCACCATTTCAGAAACCTGACAATGGCGCTGCGGCGGCTCGTCAAAGGTTGAGCTGATTATCTCTGCGGTGTTTACCTGCCTTTTCCAGTCCGTAACCTCTTCAGGACGCTCGTCAATCAGCAGTATCATAAGATGAATCTCTTTGTGGTTCTTTTTTATGGCCTTGGCTATGGATTGAAGAAGCATAGTCTTTCCGGTTCTGGGAGCAGCCACAACAAGCCCTCTCTGCCCTTTGCCGATAGGGGTTATCAGATCCATAACCCGCATAGAAAAGTCGCTTCCATCGTACTCAAGCTGCATCTTTTCTACAGGGTAATATGGTGTTCTATTGTCAAAAAGCGCTCTGCTGATATTGTTTTCTGTTGATTCACCATTTATGTTTTCAACTTTGAGAAGAGCAAAATAGCGTTCACTTTCTTTAGGAGGCCTAATCTGGCCAGATACGTAATCACCCGTCCTAAGAGAAAAACGTCTTATCTGTGAAGGGGAAACATATATGTCGTCTGGACTTGGCAGGTAGCTGTAATCTGTGGCGCGTAAGAAACCGAAACCATCCGGAAGTATTTCGAGCACGCCTGCGCCGTAAACATTGCCTGCTTTCTCAACCTGAGCTTGAAGTATAGAAAATATAAGCTCCTGCTTGCGCATTCCTGTAACATCTTCAACCTTGAGATCCCTCGCGATCTGCGTAAGAGTATCAACGTTTTTTTCTTTGAGTTCTGAAATAGATATAAAGTTTTCCATAGTGTTATGTTCCCTCGCTGAAATAAATACCTCTTGAAAGGTTTAAAAATAGCAGATTACATACTTCGATTTTGTTTTAATTAGTGATTTGTTTTTACGGTTACTCCCCGGTCTGGAGGTTTTGGTAGAAACCTTTGTATAGAATACACAAAGCCCAAACCTTTGTCAACGAAAATGTAAAAAAATATCGCGATGATGCAAAGCTACATCTTTTGAGGAGCGGCAACGCCCAACATTTCAAGGCCGTGCTTCAAAACTATCTTCACCGCCACGCACAGCGCTAAGCGGGCTTTTGTAAGTTCCGCATCATCAGTAACAACTTTGTGCCGGTGGTAATACGGATGAAACATTCCTGCGAGTTCCTGAAGGTAATAGGTGATTCTGTGCGGTTCGCGGGCCAACACAGCATTTTTAAAAACCATAGGATAAAGCAGCAGTTTCTTGACAAGAACAAGTTCTTCATCATTGAGAAGTTCTCCATCGAATTCACTAAAAGCTTCAGCCGAAAGCCCCGCTTCTTCCTTTGCCTTGGCAAATATGCTGTTAATCCTTGCGTGAGCGTACTGCACATAGTAAACCGGATTTTCTGACGACTGGGCTTTTGCCACCTCGATATCAACTTCAAGATGGCTGTCGGACCTTCTTGTCAAAAAGAGAAACTTCGTGGTGTCCGGTCCGATATCGTCAATAACTTCGCGAAGCGTTATAAACTCCCCTGCGCGCTTGGACATCTGCACAGGCTGGCCTGCCTTTAAAAGTGAAACCATCTGTACAAGTATCACCTTAAGGCTGTCCTTGGGATGACCAAGAGCCTGAATCACCGCCTGCATTCTCGGCACATACCCGTGATGATCGGCGCCCCAAATATCGATAAGCTCGTCAAAGCCCCTTAAAATCTTGTCCCTGTGGTACGCGATATCCGGAGCAAAATATGTGTAGTCGCCATTGTTCTTTACAACCACCCTATCCTTGTCATCTCCGAACTCGGTTGATTTAAACCATACTGCACCTTCATTATCGAAAACAAAACCCTTTCCCCTTAAATCCTCCAAAGCCTGCTGAACCTTGTTTAAAGAATAAAGCTCCTTCTCGCTCTGCCATGTATCGAAATGCACGCCGAAGTCAGCAAGGTCTTTTTTGATTGCATCAAGCATTCTATTGTAGGCAAAATCAATTACGGCTTCAGATGCTTTATCAAAATCGATCGACTTAAATTGCTCCCCGTACTCATTTTTAAGCTCTTTCGCAACATCCCCAACATAATCGCCCCTATAGCCATCTTCGGGCAACGGATATGATACCCCCAAAAGCTCTTTGTACCTTGCAAAGACAGACTCCCCCAGCAGCTTCACCTGCCTGCCTGCATCATTTACATAAAACTCCTTCTCGACAGAATAGCCTGCAGCGTTAAGCATATTCGAAAGCGCGGCTCCCACAGCAGCCCCCCTGCCGTGGCCCAAATGCATCGGCCCCGTAGGGTTGGCGCTCACAAACTCTATCTGCACACGCTTTCCCCTGCCTATATTTTCGGCAATAAAACTGTCTCCGCCGGATATAAGCTCTTTCATCTGAAGTACAATAAACTTTTTTGAGAATCTGAAATTTATGAAGCCGGGCCCGGCTATTTCTATGCTCTCAAAGCTGTCGCTTCCTGATATCTTGCTTCTTATATCCTCTGCAATAATCTTAGGTGACTTTTTTAGCTGTTTGGAAAGAATCATAGCCACCGGGGTCGAGAAATCACCATGCAAGGCATCTTTGGGAACTTCTATTTCAATGTTATCTGCAGGTATTCCCAAACCTGACAGAGCGTCAACTAATATCTTCCTTAGCTTGCGTTCCATAATCAGGCGCTGTCCTTCTCCCTTGATATCTGTGCTCCTATCTTTCTCAACTTCTCATCCATCTGCTCATAACCCCTGTCTAAGTGGTAAATCCTGTGTATGGTGCTCTCACCTTCGGCCTTAAGCGCAGCGACGACAAGAGAGGCCGAGGCTCTAAGGTCGGTGGCCATTACATGGGCCCCCTTCAGCCTCCTTACGCCCTTTACCGTAGCAGTACCGCCTTCTATCATGATATCTGCGCCCATTCTTTTCAGTTCAGCGACATGCATAAATCTGTTCTCGAATATTGTTTCCTTGATCACGCTAGTTCCGTCCGCAATAGACATCAGCGACATGAACTGAGCCTGCATATCGGTAGGAAATCCTGGATAGGGCTGGGTTTTAGCATCCTTTGCTATCGGCCTGTCAGGGCCTTTTACCCTCATGCTGTCTTCTGTAATTTCGAACACAAGGCCTGCATCTCTAAGCTTCATAATCATCGCATCAATATGGGCAGGTCTGCATCCGGTAAGAGTCAAATCACCGCCGGTTATCCCTGCAATAGAAATAAATGTGGCGGTCTCTATCCTGTCAGGAATCACAGGATAATCCCTAATCGGTTTGAGTTCATCAACCCCTTCTATTTCTATGAGGCTTTCACCTGCGCCCTTTATCTTTGCCCCCATAGAAATAAGGCAGTTAGCAAGATCTATCACTTCAGGCTCTCTAGCCGCATTTTCTAGAATCGTCGTGCCCTGCGCGATTGCAGCCGCCATCATCAGGTTTTCGGTGCCGGTTACCGTAGGAATATCGAAATATATCGAAGCGCCTTTGAGCCTGCCCGCAGTCGCTACCACATAGCCTTCTTCAAGCTCTATCTTTGCGCCCATCTTTTCAAGCCCCATTAGATGCAGGTTTATAGGCCGTGCACCGATGGCACAGCCGCCGGGCAGAGATACTCGGGCCCTTCCAAACCTGGCAACAAGAGGGCACAGAACTAAAACAGAAGCCCTCATCGTTTTTACGAGATCGTATGGCGCTTCAAAGTTGCTTACCGAAGAGCTGTTGATCGAGACATTGCCATTCTCAAACGCAACATTAAGCCCCATGTTTGTGAGAATCTTCCCCATAGTTATAACGTCCCTGAGCTTCGGGATATGCCTTATCGTGTGGACACCTGAAGACAGCAACGAGGCAGCCATTATAGGCAACGCAGCGTTTTTGGCGCCGCTGATTGCAACTTCACCCTTTAATGGCAACCCGCCTCTGATTATCAGCTTATCCATAGCGGACTATCTTAACATATTTGCAAAGCGTTATAATTGACTCATAATGGTCACAATAAACAGCCTGATCGAAAAAATTTATTCCTACAATCCCAAAGCTGATGTAGAGACTATCAAGAAAGCATATATATTCTCTAGAGAAGCTCACTGCAGCCAGAGAAGGGTTGAAGGGTCGCCGTACATACACCATCCTCTTGCGGTGGCAGATATACTTGCTGATATGCGTCTCGACACCCCTACCGTTGCTGCCGGACTGCTGCACGACACGGTTGAAGACACCGGCATATATACTGAAGATATAAGAGAAATGTTCGGGAATGAGATTTCTTTCCTTGTCGAGGCACTGACAAAACTTAGCAAGGTCGAGTTCAAAACCAAGGAAGACGCTCAGGCCGAAAACTTCAGAAAAATGCTTCTCGCGATGTCTAAGGACGCGAGAGTCATACTCATAAAATTTGCGGACAGACTGCACAACATGAAAACGCTCGAATATCTGTCTGAAGACAAAAAGAGAAGAATAGCATCAGAAACACTGGATATTTATGCGCCGCTTGCCAACCGGCTTGGTATTGGATGGCTCAGGACAGAACTAGAAGATCTCTGCTTCATGACGTTAATGCCTGATCTCTTCTTGGACTTGCAGAAAAAGGTTACTCAGCGCAGGGAGCATCAAAAAGAGTATATAGACGAAGTAAAAAATATAGTTTCCGAAAAACTTGCCGCGGCCGGAATACCTGTGAGGATAAAAGGCAGGCTGAAACATTACTACGGCATCTATTACAAGATGACAAAACAGAAAATCCCCTTTGAGCAGATACATGATGTTTTCGGGCTGCGGATAATGACCGATACAGTAGGCCACTGTTACGACATTCTCGGCATAATCCATTCTCTGTGGCCGTTGGTGCCGGGCAGGTTTAAGGATTTCATAAGTCTGCCTAAATCTAACTATTATCAGTCTCTCCACACGACCGTAATCGGACCGGGCGGAGACAGGATCGAGTTCCAGATAAGAACAGAGGACATGAACGAAATAGCTGAAGAGGGTATTGCGGCCCACTGGCGCTACAAACAGGGCGACAGCCTCGATGCAAAAAATGCAAAATTCGTTGCATGGCTTCGAGAACTGGTAAAAGAAAGCTCCGACGCCAAAGAGTTCCTCGAAGCCGTAAAAGGTCAGGTGGTGCCTGACACAGCATATGTTTTTACACCTAAAGGCGATATCAAAGAGCTGCCTGTAGGATCATCTCCCATTGATTTTGCATATGACATACATACGCAGATAGGCCACAAATGCGTTGGCGCAAAGGTCAACGGCCGCATAGTGCCGCTGCGTTACAAATTAAACAACGGCGATGTGGTTGAAATAATAACAGCCCCTTCGCATGGCCCGAGCAAAGACTGGCTTAAGTTCGTTACAACCCAGAGAGCAAAGAACAGAATCAAACAATGGATCAAAACAGAAGAGCGCGCAAAAAGCATCGAGCTCGGCAACAAACTTATCGAAGACGAACTCAAGCGGCACGGGATACCTCTTTCAATTCTTAAATCCGAAAAGATGCAGGAGGTTTTAAAATCTTTCAGCTTTCTGACGCTCGAAGACCTTTATGTGGGCGTAGGATACGCAAAAATTTCGGTACATCAGGTAGTCCATAGGCTGGTACCCGAAAAAACGGATGAAGAAAAAACAGATGAGGCTCAGATTCATAAGCATCACAAGCCTGCAGTAAGCAAGGACAACGTAATAAAAATTACCGGTATCGACAATGTGCTTTATTATTTAGGCAAATGCTGTTATCCGGTTGCCGGAGATAAAATAGCGGGGTTCGTAACGAAGGGCAAAGGCGTTACAATTCACAGACGCGACTGCAAAAATCTAGAACGCCTTGCATCAGGCAGCGAGAAGCTTATAGATGTAGAGTGGAGCAGAGACAGCGATATTCTATCCATGAGCAAGATTTTTGTAGAGTGCGCGGACAAACCAGGTCTGATGGCCGCATTGAGTTCCCTTATCTCATCAGCCAACATTAATATTTCATCAATTAAAGCAAACTCCACAAATGACAAGCGCGCTTTTATGGAACTAGTGCTGCAGGTCAAGGACAGGGAGCAGCTCAACACGGTCATAAATAAGATTTCACAAATAGAAGGTGTGTTAGGCGTAAGAAGGTGAAAAGCTTGTAGCAGTAAGAGTTGGCGCAAATTTTTACCTTGACAAATATTTAGAATACTGTTATCTTTTATACCAAAACAATGAAACATCGTATTCATTTAATTTTAATAAAGAAAGGGGGGAAAACAAGAAATGACTAAAGCAGAACTCATCGATAAGATTGCAGCAAGCGCAGGAATCACAAAAGCTGATGCAGCAAGGGCTCTCGACGCTTCTATCGACGCAGTTAAGGCTGCTCTGAAAAAGGGGCAGAAAGTAACTCTCGTAGGCTTCGGAACATTCTCTGTTTCAAAGAGAAAAGCCAGAAAAGGCCGCAACCCGAGAACAGGTGCAGAGATCAAGATCGCAGCCTGCAAAGTTCCAAAATTCACAGCAGGAAAGACCTTGAAGGATGCAGTAAAATAGTTTTATTTTTAAAAATAAAAAAAAGGCGGCTTTTAAGCCGCCTTTTTTTTATTGCCTTGCAGCAGACTAAATGTTTTCTATATCAGGTGAGAGCAGGAAAAAACCTTCATCCTCTAGCAAAACCCCTTTGAAAGCCAGTATCCTCATAGCCTTTGCAACGCCCTCTCTAGAAGCGCCTGTACGCGCGGCAAGCTCTTTCTGTTTAAGTTTTTCTACTTTATAAAAGCCGGTCTTTTTATCCTTTTCGCAGCCAGACTTGGCAATCTGCTGTAGAAGCCTTAATATCCTATGGCTGACATCAAGAAACGCTATCGAACCTAGCATATCGTCAGTCATCCTGAGCCTCTGCACAAGGGCCGACAGCATATCAACCGCTATCATCGGATCTTTTTTAATAAGATCAAGAAAATCTGCCCGCTTCAATACAGCAAGAGCAGAATCCTCCGAAGCAACAACTGCGGCAGACCTTGGGTTGCCGTCAAGCAGGCTCATTTCGCCAAAGAAATCCCCTGCTCCGAATATTGCAAGAATAAGTTCATGCCCCTCTTCGTTATGCAGCACAGCCCTTACATGGCCTTTGACCACAATATAAAAATCTGTGCTCTTATCCGACTGGTTAAAAATCAGATCCCCTTCGCGAACTTTAATAAAGGAAAAACTGTCGATAACCCTCGAGATATGCGCGGTCGAGAGATTCTTAAAGATCGAAATATTCTTTATCAGCTGCTCTATAAATTGTCTGCCCGAATTTCTATCCATAGCTTTTACAAAAACTTGCCCTTCACCTTAAAGACAAAGTCAAAGTTCTGTATATCCTCCCACTGATAACCCTTAAGCGTAGATCGTGTGTCATCGCCGTCGCCGTAAGGGTTGCCCGGAATGTAAAACCAGTTCATTATCGCCTCTCCCGATTTCCTGAGAACTATCCAGTATCTGCCCTTCTTCAGATTAGTTGATACGCCTTCAGGAAAAGAGAAATCGACCCAATAGTATCCGGGCCTCCTCTTTATTGAATCAAGAGAATTTGGCAAAGACCTTATGCCTGCCATAATATTCGGCTTGCCGTTGTCATCTTCGACAAGATCAATATAAATCGAGCCGTCGCCGCCAAACTTTCTCATAGCTAAAGACAGTGATTTCATCAAAAATTTATCATCAACCTCAAATGACTGGGCATATACATACTGTGCGGTCACATATTCTGCGGTCTCTTTGTCGAGTATCTTCATGCCCCTGTCACCAGTCACCTGATAGAGGTCAACAAGATTAGGGAAATTCATATTCCCGAACTCAATCTCCTTGCCTTTCTTGTGCTTAGGCTTTGCAGGCTCTTCAATAGGTTCAGGCTTCTTGGGTTCTACCGGCTTTACAATAGGCTTATCAGGCTCTGTAGGCTTCACCGGTTCAATCCGAGGAACTTCAATCTTTGCAAGGAGATTGTTGCTGAAAAGATAAGACTTGGGAAATTTATCGGAGCTTTTCGTTTTAAGCGCGATTGTGTCATCCGTAAACTTGGCGTCAATCATCTCGTTGTACTCAGGGACGTAAGGTGAAGCCCGCCAAGAATCGTTAATATCATTGGAATCTAGACCATGAGTCTGCTTGATGTGCCGCGATGAAGTAAACTGTTTTGACATCTGGGGGTCATAGGAAAGCCAGCCTAGATCAGGAAAAAAAATCTCCATCCAGGCATGTCCACCCTGCCCCATGCTCTGAACAAGATAGTTTTTGTCATCCACAGGAATCTTCCACGCCTGCTTGAGACTTATTCCGCCGACAATACGCGCCGGTATTCCGGCAGCCCTCAAAAGCGCCATCGAAAGATGGGCAAAGTTCTGGCAATTGCCTGTCCGGTTTCTAAGTGTGTACAAGGAGTCAAACTGAGGAGGGTTGTAGGTGTATTTTATGGCGTCAGCAACATAGTTGAGAATTGCGGTAACCGCTTCATACTCAGTCTTTGCACCTTCGGTCAACCGTTTTGACAATGAAGATATTTCAGGGCTTGAGCTCTGAACCATCTCGGATTGCTTTAAAAAAACCTTTTCGGAATCAGGAATGCTCTTTAATGGAAAATCCACCCTGCTCTCCATGGCCGAAAGTTCGGATCTTATCTTAGTCTCAAAGGTTATGTTCACCTGTGCATCTGAAGACAGACCGCTCCAGGTTACTTTTTTAAAACGGTTGCCATACACATCAGTTTCGTCCTCCACCTTGACCGGCTCGGGACTAAATCTGATATTCATATTTCTTATGCTCTGACTGACAGCCTTGTTGTGAAACTCTGCCGGCAGGGCAAACCTGAATGTCATTTTTGAAACAGGATTGGGAACAGAAAATCCCATTTGCTGGGTCATAGCAATAGTGCTGTCGAGATTCCCTTCTAGAACGATTGTTTTTGCATATACCTCCACAGC
>PEAD01000007.1:0-92500 GCA_002753335.1 Nitrospirae bacterium MYbin3 | reverse complement strand
TTATAACACATTCTTAGAGCAATACAGGATTGCTCATAAAAATACGAAAAAGAAAAAAGCAGCATGAGCATACTTAAAGAAATACTGAGAAAAAAACAGGAACGTCTTGCTGATGCGAAACGCGGCACATCGCTTGCAGAACTGAAAAATACAATTGCGAATATAGAGCCATCAAGAGATTTTAAATCAGCAATAAAGCGGCAAAGCAGCAGAATAAAGCTTATAGCCGAATTAAAGAAGGCATCGCCTTCAAAAGGGCTTATCAGGAAAGAGTTCGAGCCTGAACGCATAGCGTCAATCTATGAGAGCAAAGGCGCAAACGCAATTTCGGTTCTTACCGAAGAAGACTACTTTCAAGGTCATCTGTCATATATTGCGATCGTGAAAAATGCCTCATCGCTGCCCGCTCTTCGAAAAGATTTTATCTTTGATGAATATCAGATTTATGAAGCGAGAGCGAATCAGGCAGACGCAATACTTTTGATGGCATCTGTTTTAGAAAGAGGGCAGGCAGACGAGTATCTCTGCCTTGCACATGAAATAGGTCTTTCTGTTTTGTTCGAGATTCATAACGAGAATGAGCTCGAAACAGCGCTTTTGATAAAAGCTCCGATAATCGGCATCAACAACAGAGATCTTAAAACCTTGAAAATAGACCTTTCAACAACCTTCAGGCTTAAAAAGCAAATACCTGCCGGAATTGTCGTTGTGGCAGAAAGCGGCATCAAAGAACGCCGTGATGCTGAAACGCTCGAAAAAGCAAGCATTGATGCGATGCTGATAGGTACCGCTTTGATGTCTTCCGAAGATATCGGCAAAAAAATAGAAGAACTGACAGGCTGATGTTTGGAAAAGGCCGTTAGGTGTAGTTGCCAATACCTGATCTGGCAGATAATATTACGAATAAATAATGTTTTGCTTATTGATGCCGTCTACAAATCCACAAAATCTGCTTGCAGCAAAAGTATTGAAGTATAATAAAAAAGATCTGTAACTGTATTTCATCGCTCTGCCGTTATACACTGTGGTCGTAGTGAACGGTTTTATGAGTCGATTCCTCCTATATGGTTTATGGACTGAATGGTAATGCATAAGATTTTCTTTATAACGATAGGATTCATCTTTGTCGGACTGGCTACTCTCGGCATATTCCTGCCTTTACTGCCGACCACCCCACTGTTGCTTCTTGCCGTCGCCTGTTTCGCTAAATCTTCAAAGAAGCTTCATGACCAACTACTAACAAACAAGACGTTCGGCCCACTCATCAAGCAATGGCACGAAAAAAGAAGCATGCCACTCAGAGCTAAAGTCTACGCACTGATTATGATATGCGCCGGAGGATCTGTATCGCTCCTCACCATAGATACGATCACAATGAAGATCTCTATAGCAGCGGTGCTAGTTATACCTATCATCATAATACTGAAGATAAAAACTTCTCAATAGACCGTATGGCTTGGTAAACTATAAAATTTCTTTAAGGAAGGCGTTAGTTTTTGCAGATGCGCTGTTTCTTAAAGACATATTGTCACTGAAAACACATCATCCGGCTTTAAAAGGACAAAAGAAAAAAACTTTCGTTGCGAACGTATCGCACTGCCTTTTCTTGAATCTTAGTCCTCTTTTTGATATATTTTTATTATGCTTGAGGTGAGTGCTAAAAATATGAAATACGGATTGAGATATGCATTTATCTGCGCTGTTACTTTTTTTTTCTTCGCTGCTGTTTTAATTGCAGCATCAGGCTGCGGAAGCCTCCTGCCTAAGGGGTCTCATAGCGTAATCTCTCCGTGGAATAACTATTTAGAAATTAAGGCAGCTTTTGATAATATTACTATTTCAAAAACAACAACAACAGAATTAAAAGCTCTCGGCTTCGACCCTTTAAACACACCAAACATAAGAATTATGACCCATATTGATATTATGCAGCGCTTTCTGGTCAACCCTTCAATTAAAAAAGAAGACCTTGACGAAGGCATTCAGAACTGCATTAAGGCAAGAGCAATGTGTACCGCATACGAGGTTGACCTACAGCAGACCAGATACCAAAGATACGGCAATGTAATAACTGACCTATTCACTTTTACTCGAAAAACAAGAATGTCCGGATGGAAATTCAATGCTATTATCGTTATTGTCAACGATGTGGTTGTTTACAAGATTTCTGGAGGAACCCCGCATATAGATGTTGATGACAGCAAAAAGAAACCCCTCGGCCCTCTCCAGAATATCGGGGATGTGCCGATTTTAGTACCTTACTGAGAAACACTTTACCCCACTATATCAAGTTCTCTAATTCGCAGCTTAACTCCCAATGAATCCGCAATCTCTCTGCATTTTCCCACATCCACGCCTTCTGCGGTTACGATAGTTGCCTGAACATCCGGCAGATACCTTTTCGCCTCCCGGATAAAATTGACAACCTCCTCAAATGCGTTGTCAAATAAAGGATTGCAAAGCCTGTCATAAGTTTCGGCATCGTGCGCGTCAAGACTTATAGACATAGAGTCCACAATGCCTTTGAGTTCGGGCAAAATATTTTTTTTGTGGATCAAGTTTCCGTGACCGTTGGTGTTTATCCTTACCTTGCCGCCTTTTTCCTTTACCCAAGCAGCAACCGTTTTTACTGTATCTAGACGAAGCAGAGGCTCTCCATATCCGCAGAAGACCACTTCAGCATAAGCTAAAGGATCACCTATCGCATTTGTAAGCTCGTCTTCGGTCGGCTCTTTCTCCAGCCTGAGATTGTGGCCTTTTACAAAATCGCCCTGAAATCTTACGCAGAAAATGCATTTACTCGTGCATCTGTTCGTAACATTAAGGTAAAGGCTATTTCTTATTTTGTATGCAATCTCTCCTCCGGTATTTACGTTCCCGATTCCGAACAGTCTTTTGGCATTTATTGTTGTGATGCGATCAATGTCTCCAAAAGTCACACCCCTTAGTGCAGCTATACATCTTGCGGTGTGGGCAACGAATGCAGGCTCGTTGCGCTTGCCGCGCATAGGCTCCGGAGCAAGATACGGGGCGTCGGTTTCGATTAAAAGATAGTCGTCCGGCACAGACCTAGCGACCTCTTTCAGCGCCAACGCCTTTTTAAAAGTTACCGGACCTGCAATCGATATATGGAAACCAAGGGCCATGGTCTTCTGTGCCATATCCATATCGCCCGAAAAGCAGTGCATTATGCCTTTTTTCACGCCCGATTCTTCTAGGATTTTCAGGGTATCTTCCTTTGCTTCTCTGCTATGCACGACAACAGGAAGACCGCACTTTTTCGCATAAGCAAGCTGTTTTGCAAAGACCTCTTGCTGAACTTTTCGGGGAGAGTGGTCATAGTGGTAGTCGAGACCGATTTCACCTATAGCAACAACTTTTTTGCTATTCGTCCACGTTTCAATTTGAGAAAGAACTTCATCATTAAAATCTTTTGCGTCGTGGGGATGTATGCCTATCACAGCATAAATGTTTGAATATTTCTCGGCAAGGTTAAATGCGCCTTCACAGCCTTTCAGATCCGAACCAATCGCAATAAGTGCCTCAAGGCCGTTCTCAAATGCTCTTTTAATGACAGCTTCTCTGTCGCTGTCAAACTGGCTCATTTCAAGGTGGCAATGGGTGTCTATCATAGTTTGTTTTTCTCCAGCTTTACATTAATCAATTTTTTATACTAACGCATGTGATTCGTTTTTTAAAACTGTACCGAAATTTGTCGCCGACAAAAATTGACATATCTCCGGCCGTTATGATAATTTTATAAACTCTTTTTCTGTTGGCAATTGTTCATTAATTCTTACAGGAAAACGGCTCTGGATATTTAGTCAGGCTAAGGCCTTGATAAATTCTGACAAAAGGGTCAATTAATTGCGGGTGTAGCTCAGTTGGTAGAGCACAACCTTGCCAAGGTTGGGGTCACGGGTTCGAATCCCGCCACCCGCTCCATTTAAAAACGGCGACGTACCCAAGTGGCAAGGGAGAGGTCTGCAAAACCTCGATTCAGCGGTTCAAATCCGCTCGTCGCCTTTTAACTTTCGTGATTATATCAGCCAATCTATTCAGTTCATCTTTCCCGATTTTAAGGTCGCGGTAATAAAATTGCTGGAATTTAGAAACAAACGTTGCTGCATCCTTTCTTATATGGGGGTCTCGGATTTTAGCGACAAACTCTTCTAAGCCTTCGGAGCTGCTTTTTCTGTATCCATGCTTTCCGATTGCAGCCAAAAAGCTATTGAGAATTTTGTCTTCAGGGCTTTGTCTCTTCCTTTTTAATAGAATGACCAGCAGGCCTGCGAAAGCAGCGGTTGCTATAATCAAAAGAGAGGTTCTCGCAGCCTCTCCCTTATCCAGAGACAATCTTAAAGAAGGCTGTTTAAAAGCTTTCATAAGGCTTCCGACTATGTTTATCTGTTTTTCAAGGTTGTAGTTTATTACCGCTGCGCTCCAATAATAGTTGATGCTGTCTATAAAAAACTGCAGGCCCCTTAAAAAGCCTTTTCTTATTTTGACCGTTGAGATCCCGCTTCCGGCAGGTGTAGGTTCGATGCGCTTCCAGCCCTTGCCCTCAATATAAGCCTCGACCCATACATGGGCATATTTTTGAGGCACCATATAATAGCCGCCGATGTCGTTATAGTCACCGCCCCTGAATCCTCCCACAAGCCGGGCCGGTATCCCCGAAAGCCTTAGCATCACAGCCATGGCCGAAGCATAATATTCGCAGCTGCCTTCTTTTCTATCGAACAAAAATTCCTCGAGCGGTTTTTTTGAAACCGGCATGCCCCTTATCGAATATCTAAATGCCCCGCTGTTCAAGTAATGCTGCAGTGCATTAACCGCATTCTCACCTTTTCTGTTTTCAACAATAGAGCCCGCAAGCTCTTTGACCTTCGACAAAGTCCCCAGCTTGTCAAACGGCAGTTGAAGGTTTTTATTCGCCTCAGCTATGTTTGCTGGCATAGTATCCGAAAGTATCGAGATTGCATCATATTTTATCTTTCTCATTACATTCTCGGGCGCACGAAAGGTTAGGTCATCAAATCTCTTCACTTTAGGATAATGCACATATGTTGGTTTATCGAGGCCGAAAAAATAACGGTTGTTGTAAGGTTCAAGAAACACGCTTTGAAAAATTCGTACGCCACGCAGATCGGTTCGCCAAAGCTTTTGTTCTTCGCCTGCGCCCATACTTCGCCATGTGCGTCCGTCAAAATGATCAAGCACAATGCCTCGCCAGTAAAGAAACTTGTCGTCAACTTTGTTCATCTTTACCCTGAAAAGCACTGTGTTATCTTCGAAAATATCGGATATCTCACCGAGAGTTATTGAATCTGTAAAGCCGCTCATCCCCGTAGCAGCCCTGTTCAGGAAATTCAAAAGGGGATAATTCGTGCGCGGAAGGATGATGAAAAAGAATATTGTAATCGGAATAGATATCAAGGTTATTAAAACAGCCCGATAAACGATCTTTATTGCGGTCGAAGCTTGAAGCTCCATAGCGCTGTCTTCAGAATAGTAGGTAAGCAGCACAACGGTCATTGTTATCAGGAAAACAAGAGAAAAGAAGAAGGTCAGAAAAAGCATATCCAGAGAAAGCAGAGCCGACCCAGCAAGCAGAAAAATGGATATGGCATAAACCTGCATGTAGTCCCTAAACTTTTTTTCCTCGACGAATTTAACACCCAAAAGAGCTATCAGTGATTCGAGCGCAGGAACCACCATATTATCCTGGGTCATACGCATCAAGGCTAGGGCGATAAGCAAAAATGAAATAATATTTATTGCCCATCTTGGAATTACAAGATTAAGGCGGGATTCACGATAAACGGCAAAGACTGAGAGCGAGATAAAAAGCAGATTATAAGTAATTCCTGTATCTCGCGCTACAGAGAGAAAGCCTACAACTCCTATAGCATAACTGAACCCTTTAACAAGATTTTCGACTTTTAGCCGAGTTTTGGCGTTTAATAGATTCTTACTTTCCATAAAGTGCCAGAGCCTTAAGCATAACCCGCTTATGCTGTGATGAAATTTCGGGATTGTATGTTTCTCCGTCTATTTTCAAGCCGACAGGTATATTTTGTTTGTGATATTTGAGTATCGCATGGGTTATGCATGAGACTCTTTTTTCGATCTCTTTGACCGGAACTTTTTCAAAATCTATCACCACCGGCTGAAGCAGAAGAGCCGAAAGCTCTTTGGTAATCAGCGTGCCTGTTTTTGCGCTCGCCTTCCAGTGAAGATACTTTAGCGGATCGCCGTAGCTGTATTCTCGCAGAGAAATAATATCAGACTCGTATCCGGATTTGTCAGAGCCTTTTTCTCCGCGTGTTTTCCTGCTGCGTTCAAGCGGTGATTGCCATTGGCAATCTTTGGGTTCAGGGAATACGATAATTTCATAAATTTTAGGCACCTGCCTGAAGCGCACAAAAAAGTTGAATGGAAAGACCGAGCTTATGTAGATATTTTCGATGAACTGAACACCCCGCATAGGGAATTCAAAGTTCATATATCTGACATCAGTGGATTTTCGATCTATAAAAGGGACCAGAAGGTCTTCGTTGCCGGCCTTAATCCTTATAAGAAATGCCGGCATAAAACGACGGCTGTTCGCTATCTTGATTTTTACCGGAACCGTTGTGTTTGCATAAATCTCTTCCGGAAACTCAAGGGATACTGCAATGCCCGAAATATTGCGCTTTCCAAACACACCAGAAACACCCATCAGACTAAGCAACGCAGAAACGATAAGGTAAAGCAGATTGTTTGCTGTGTTCACCGCTGCAAACCCCAAAAGCAGCGTCAGGCCGATGTAAATAGTTCCGGCCTTAAGTATTTTTATTACGCCGGGGCCGCGATCTGATCTATTATCGATCTCACAATCTCCTTTTTATCTACCGAATCATACTCCTCCCTAAATATTACGCGGTGAGGGATTGTATGCTCAGCAAGCTCTTTTATATCTTCCGGTATAACAAAATCTCTTCCATTAAAATAGGCGTTGGTCTTAGCTGTGGAATTAAGCGCCAAAGCCCCTCTTGTGGATAGGCCTGCAAGTATGAATTTGCTGCTGCGGGTTGCCCCCACAATATCCATGATATAGTCCATAATCTTCGAGGATGAATATACTTTCTCCTTTACATCCCGCTGTATCTGCAGCACCTCAGCAGAGCTCATCATCGGTTCGATGGAGTATAGCTCCTCGCGCCTGCTGCCGCCCGAAATAATCTCTTTTTCAGCCTCCCGCGAGACATAACCGATGCTTATCTTCATCATAAACCGGTCCATCTGGGATTCGGGCAGCGGAAATGTGCCGAACTGCTCAACCGGATTTTGGGTGGCTATCACAAAAAACGGTTTTGAAAGCCTGTATGTTTTGCCCTCGATGGTTGTCTGTTTTTCTCCCATCGCTTCGAGAAGTGCGCTCTGGGTCTTTGGCGTGGCCCTGTTTATCTCATCAACGAGTACGATATTGTTGAAGATCGGCCCCGGATGGAATTCAAACTCACCGCTGTCTTTTTTGTAAATAGACAAGCCGGTAATGTCTGTCGGCAAAAGATCACTCGTACATTGAATCCTGCCAAAACTGAGGCCGAGCGCCTTTGAGATGGCTATTGCAAGTGTTGTCTTTCCAAGACCCGGCAGGTCTTCTATTAACAGATGTCCCTTTGAGAAAAATGCCACTAAAGACAGCCGCAAGGCTGTATCCTTGCCGTGAAGATAGCTGGATAGGAATTTTATAATATCGTTCAGTTTTTGTCCGTTTGTTTCGCTCATTAAATCACCACAAGTCTTTTATCTATTATTTTAACAGATGCAGGGTTTTTGCATTTGGTACTTTTCCCTTTACATACATTATTTTTGAAGCGTAGAATTATAAAAAAAGTCTAAGCTAGGAGGGGTTAATGGGTACGAGAGTTTATTGTAATTTTTGGGCAGCAGTTTTTCTATGTATTGGGTTGCTTTTAACCGCATCCAATTCTTTTGGCGAAAACAAGTATAAGCTTTCGACCACTGATCCGGGGACAAAACAGCAGTATGACGGGTCTATAGATTTCTATCCTACAATACAGAAAATGGTTTACCACCTAAGGGTTTTTTACAATGACAATTTCTACCGCAAAGGACCGCATCTTTTGTTTTCGTTTGAGGGCGATTGGAATAAATCACGAGATATAAATGGCGATGGCGCTGTAAATTACTATGACTTTATAGACAGCATATTGCCGCTCGCTGATGTATCAAATGCAAAAGGATTCAAATATAAGGGAGAGGGCAATGTGTATCTCAGGGACTTTAAGTTTATCCTCGCCAAAGACGGCCTGGATGTAAGAACCATTTCGGGCAATGTAGGCACTGTTAATTCTGGCATGCAGTATGTTTTCGGGCAGTACAACAAGGCATGCGCTGATGATGACCGGTATCTATGCATTCCGGTAGATGCGGCAGGGCCGGGCAACTACACGGTTTCATACCAGCATCCCAAGCTAGGGCGACAGACAATTGGCGTTTTTTCGGTAATAGATCCTAACCAGATTATGGGCGGCAGCTACAACTGGGTTGAACACATAAAATCAGGCAGACAGTTTAAGGTTGTATTTGATGCTGCTTCCAAGAAATTTCAGGATACAGACAGGATGGGCGCTGTAAATCCTATGGGTACGATCAAGGGTGGAGAAACCTATACCGTAGTGTATGACCGTCATAATGGCTGGACAGCCACAGGATACAATAAAGGAACCGGAGGCTTCGGGAGCTGGACTTATCAGCCGGGCAGTCCAGAAAATCACGAGCTGGACATCTGGGGCAGGGTTTTTAAGTTCAGCGATAACGGAGAGGTTTTCGATATACAGCATGGTCTGGTCGGTCGCCTGATAAAATAGGGTGCATCCTGCCGGAACGGATATAGAGCGCGCAGAGAGGCTGAAAGAGGCGCTGCAATCGCTTTATGAGACAAACAAGCGCATCCCTGTTATTGTTGAAGGCAGAAAGGATGTTCTTGCGCTGAGAAAACTCGGCTTTGTTGGAGAGATAATCACAGTGCATTCCGGCAAAGGGATTTATGATTTTTGCGAAGACCTGTCTGAGCGCTTTAATAAAGTTATTCTTCTTATGGATTGGGATGCTAAAGGCGAAAGCTTAATGAAACAGGTCTCCGGACATCTTTTGGGCATGTGGGAAGAGTTTTTGCCGTTAAGGGAAATCATAAAAATACTCTGCCAAAAAGATATAAAGGACATCGAGGGCATTCCGACACTGCTTGAAAGGCTTGCGGGTGAGCCGGTTAAGGTTGGTGAGCCGCAAGAGGAGAGCTTTAACCTAAGGATGGATATGTGAGGCTTCTGGGGGATGAAGGCGAATCTATCGCCATGGAGCATCTTAAAAAGCGCGGATATAAAATACTGCACCGGAATTACACAACTCCTGTGGGAGAGGCTGATATTGTTGCTATGGATGGAGAGACATTCGTGTTTGTTGAGGTCAAAACGCGAAAAACCGATTCTTTTGGCATGCCCTTTGAAGCGGTAAATTATAAAAAACAGGCAAAGCTAAGAAAAGTATCGCTTTATTTTTCAAAACAGAAAAAGCAGGAACTGCCGGTCAGGTTTGATGTCATAAGCATACTACTTGCAAAAGGCAAGCCTGAGATAGAACATATAGAAGGAGCGTTTTAGCACAGAATGTTAGTTTATCTAAACAACGGCCTTGTGCCGGAAGATGATGCAAAGGTTTCTGTTTTTGACCACGGGTTTCTTTACGGCGACGGAATATACGAAACGCTCAGGGTCTACAACGGCAAAGCATTTATGATTAACGAACATCTTAATCGGCTTAACCGTTCAGCTTCGCTTATAGGATTAACCATTCCCAAGACGGATGAGGAAATTAAAAAGGCTTTATTCCTGACGCTTGATGCAAACGGATTTAAAGAGGCGTATGTCAGAATCACTGTGTCAAGGGGCGCAGGCCCTATCGGCCTTGATCCGGCGCTCTGCAAAGAACCGACGTTTGTGATTATAGCAAACGAATTTAAAAGTTATCCCGAAAAATATTACAGTGAAGGCGTAGCTATAATGATTCCGGAAGTACGAAGAAATCACAGGGCTGCGCTTAATCCTCAGATAAAATCCCAGAATTTTTTAAACAACATACTCGCAAAGATAGAGGCAAAAAACGCCGGTGCATATGAAGCTGTAATGCTTAACACCGACCGCTTTTTGGCCGAAGGGACGATAAGCAATATTTTCTTTATTAAAGACGGCGTTCTCTGCACACCCGCCGTAGAGTGCGGTATTCTGGATGGAATAACCCGGTCGCTTGTTATAGAGCTTGCGTTAAAAGCGGACGTAAAAGTTCGTGAAGGTTTTTATCGTTCAGAGGAACTAAACACCGCATCCGAGATTTTTCTCACAAACAGCACTATGGAAATTATGCCTGTAAACAGGGTTAATGATTCTGCGTTCAGTCCGGGGGCGATAACTTCAAAACTGCATGAAGCCTATAAACAAGTAGTATCCGAATAGCAAAAAAAAGCCTTCAAGCGGTGTCTGCCGCTTGAAGGCTTTTTTAACAATACTTTAATGAGATTCTTTCATTCCGAATACCGGCATTATCTTGTTTAAGATAAAGAAAAGCACATACGGAGAAGTTACAATAAACAACGCTCCGAAAAGGCCTTCCCTGAAAGTTTCCATATCGTGAGGAATAATGGGCAGATGGTAATGCATAAATCCCGCAAACGTAAGAGAGAATGCCTGACCACCGATAACAACATTCCAACGCATCATAAATACTCCAAGCAAAACTAGCAGAGTGCCGACAACGGCCCGTCTTATGGTCAAGCCCGGGATCAGAAGAAGTATGAACGGTACAAGATTACCTAATCCATACTGAACCACAAAGATGTTGTAAAAGTCTTTGCCGTATATAACCCTTCTAAGCATATCCCAAGATTTAACGGCGGTGTAGCCTCTGAAGATAAGGTCGAGAAGTTCAAGGGTTATGGCCGCTACAAGAAAACCGAGCAGGTATTTTGCGGTCATCTGGATTACATTAAGTTCAACGCTTTCTATATCAGCACAGGATTCTCCGGGACAGGCTGCGGCCTTTCTCTTTGCGAGAAATTTTCTTCCCTCCATTGTGATAATGTAAGTGATCATGCAGAGAGCTATTCCCGAAACAACTGCAGACATGATAAATATAACCGGCATAAGCGGGGTCATCCAGAGCGCATTTGCCTTAACCGAACCGAATATGAACCCGGCGTATCCGTGTAGAAAACAAGCTACGGGGATGCCGATTCCGGCCATAATCTTGATGGCTTTCTCGTCCCTGTGAAGGGCCAATTCGCTTATATCGTGAGCGCCGAGTGTAAGCAAATTGTTTAGATGATACATGCCCGTTTCATAGGCTGTTTTGTTAGCCTTGTTTTTTAGTGCAAGCGCTGTTTCGACAAAGTGCTTTCTATACAAAAACCACAATTCTGCCGCAACTATCGCTCCGTAAGTTACGAACACTATGCCGAAAGCGGCGATAGCTGACGTAAAATGCGGGGTCATCATAACATGCATGTTTCTTAGCGGCTGCTGCAGATGAAGCAGAAGCGGCAATGGCGCACATGGCAGCAGCGCAAAAGAGAAGACGAGCGAAAATCTCGCAATATCTTTCAGCTGCTTGATTCCAAAAACATGGTAGAGAGACGAGAGCACGAAAGCCCCGGCCACAAGACCGGTCATAAACGGATACATGACAATCTGGATGCTCCAGTAGATGTATTCGTTAGGATATGTGAAAAGCTCTTTTATTGTCCAAACTTCACCGTGTACCATATTACCTCACCTCCATGCTGAGCCCGAGATAGAAAACCTGCGGCCTTGTGCCAAACTCTTCTTTAAGCACACCGACCCTCTTTGTGTTTATTATTCTTGTAACTGCGTCGTCAGGGTCTTTGTAGTTGCCTATAAGTCTTGCTCCGAACGGACAGGCTTCTACGCAGGCTGTTTTCATACCCTTCTTTATCCTGTGGTAGCAGAAATTGCACTTATCCGCAACATGATGCTGTGGATGGAAAAATCTGACGCCATAAGGGCATCCCATTACACAGTATCCGCAGCCTATGCACCATTTCCTGTCTATCAACACCACGCCGTCATCCGCCTGATAAGTTGCGCCGACAGGACAGACCTGAACGCAGGCCGGGTTGTCGCACTGATTGCAGAGCTTAGGAACAAAGAATGCCTTGTCTATATCTTCTTTTCTCGGTGTATACGTATTGCCATGCCCCAAGTCAATCGTCCCTGTAATAAAGCCGTCACGAGCGCCTTTAGGCGAGTCGGCAAATACTTTTTCGAGAACCTCATGCCTCTCGTCTCTTGTTATTATGTAACGCTCGACCCATGTCCTCGTTACATTCGCCTCGTAGGGTATCTCATTTTCGTTCTTGCAGGCCTTAACGCAAAGCCCGCAGCCCACACACTTGTTTGTATCAACAAGAAACACATACCTGACCTTTGCGGTATCATTGTAGATTATAGCGTTCAGCCTTTCGGGCGTAAGTATCTCGAACGCAGCAGCAGGCAAAGAAAGCGCAGCCATGCCTTTCAAGGTATTGGTGATTAATTTTCTTCTCGTTATCATCTCAGACCCTCCTGCGGTTTGTGCGGATTATGACACGCAGAGCACGGAGCCCCGGGATTGTGCTCTCCAGGGTATATGCCCCGTATAGCCGACCTTCCGCTCGTAGGATACGGCAAACGGAAATGACATCTTAGGCAATGCTCCCTGTTGGTCTCTTTTGCAAGCTTTGCAGGGTTTTCGGGGTGATCGATAGCCGGCCCGTGGCAGTTTTCGCAGGATATGATCGCATGGCGAGACCTCATAATCTGCTGGTATTTGTCGGAATGACAGTCTTTGCAGTATTCCGTACCTTTGTACTTCACCTTAAAAGCCTTCCACTCATCCTCGTTTCCCAACCGGTGAAAAGAATATCTGTATCCCCTCTCACCCGTCCCAAAGTCTTTCGGCACATAGATGTATCTCGCAATGAGAAACAGCGCCAAAAGACCGGCAGCTAAATAAAGCGGCCTCCAAACATGGCTTTTCATCCTCTATACCTCCCAGTATAAAATTGCAAATTTCCGCACCTCTATTATTATCCTCCGATAAACTTCATCGGATCTTTGTATTCATGGCACTTTGCACAGTCTTTCTTGGCCTGCTCAGGAGAAACACGCCAGGCATGCTGCTTGTGGCAGTCTATACATTTCATGTTCATGCCCTTTACATGAATCATGTGTTTGCCGACATTCAGCTGGTCGTTGTGGCACTTGGTCAAACACTCGCCCCAGTCGAGCTTCACCTTGCCATGCGGTTTGTGGCAGGTGTAGCAAGGGAACTGCATAGGAGCGTTTGCCGGAATATTTATTTTGTCAGCCTTTTTTATGACTTCCGGCTTAGGTTTGAAGTACTTAACATCAATAGTCGGATCATTATCAAGCTCTTTCCTGACCTTGTCGCTGCCGTGGCAGTATAGGCATTTGTTTCTTCCAGGCCTCAGGTCTTTAGTCCTGTCGGTGTGGCAGTTAAGGCAGGCTAAACTTTCCATTCCAACTCCATGGACTTCCTTGTCTTTATGACAGGAGAGACAGAATCTTTCTTCAGGCGGGAACTGATGCACCCTGTAGCCGTGGCATTTCGAACACTCAATCTTTTCGATAAAAACATGTTTGGCATGATAGGGCGAACGGTTGACCGCCATAGCTTCCGGATATCTCGGATCACGCTCCCAGTGGCAGTTCATGCAGAGCTTCCACGGAACAATAACTTCACCATGTCTCGCAGGAACACTCTTTTGCCCCATAAATGCAAACTTGATCATCTGGGTAATCTGCTGGGCTTTGGAAGCATGATGGCAATCGTGGCAGTTCACTTTGGCATGCTTGCTCTTAGACCACGCTTCCTGCGCCGCATCATGAACATGACACATAAGGCATGCCTTAGGGTTCTGTTCGCCGAATTCGTTTACCTTATATCCTACAATTGCCATTACGCCCAGCACTGTTATTGTACCGATGGCATAAAGTATCCTCGCTTTCGGACTTATCTCCTCAGCGTACCACCTTAAAATTTTAATCAACAACGTCAACGGATTCAGTGTCATTATTTTTTCCTCCCGGATTCCTGTTTACTTAATGTTTGTAAGGCTTTTATAAGCTGCCTTAACAGTTCTATCTATATCCTGCTGCGAATGAGCGAGTGAAATGAACCCTGCTTCAAACTGAGAAGGGGCAAGGTTTACACCGCTTTCGAGCATCGCCGTGAAAAATTTTCCGAACAACTCTGTATTCGAGGTCTTTGCTGTTTTGTAGTCAACCACATCGGAATCTGTAAAATATGTGCAGAACATCGTTCCTGCCCTGTAAAATTTAGTCTTTATGCCAGCTTTGTCTGCTGCCCTTTTCAAGCCCGCTTCGAGCTGCTGCATTGTATTTTCGAGTTTTTCGTATATGCCTTGCTTAGAAAGTATCTTCAATGTTTCGATGCCGGCGGTCATCGCAATAGGATTGCCCGAAAGTGTGCCTGCCTGATAAACCGGTCCCTCAGGCGCCACCATGCCCATTATCTCTTTTTTGCCTCCATATGCCCCAACCGGAAGACCGCCTCCGATAACTTTGCCTAAACAGGTCATGTCCGGCTTAATCTTATAATAAGCCTGCGCACCGCCATAAGCGACCCTGAACCCTGTCATCACTTCGTCGAATATCAAAATAATACCGTATTTTTTCGTCTCTTTTCTTAATGCCTCTAAAAATTCGGGCTTGGGTAGAACACACCCAATATTGCCCACTACAGGCTCAACGATAACGCACGCTATGTCCTTCCATTCTTTTGCAAGGAGAGTTTTAAATGCTGCTGTGTCATTAAACGGAAGAGTGAGTGTATTTTTAGCGTAGGATTTAGGCACTCCGGGACTGTCAGGGACGCCAAAGGTTGTTGCGCCTGACCCAGCCTTCACGAGCAGTCCATCCGCATGGCCGTGATAGCAGCCCTCAAATTTTACAACCTTGTCGCGATTTGTGAATCCCCTCGCAACACGTATGGCGCTCATCGTAGCTTCTGTGCCGGAATTGACCATCCTGATTTTTTCGATAGATGGGTATGCTTTCATCACCATCTCTGCAAGTTCAATCTCCAGAGGGGTCGGTGCGCCATAACTTGTTCCTTCAGCAATCCTATTCTTAAGCGCGCTCACTACTGCAGGATGGGAGTGCCCTAAAATCATAGGACCCCAAGAAAGCACATAATCTATATAGGCGTTGTCGTCAACATCGTAAATCTTGGAGCCTTTAGCTTTCTTTATAAATAGAGGAGACCCGCCTACAGCCTTAAATGCCCTAACAGGACTATTAACCCCGCCCGGCATAAGCTGACACGCTTTTTTGAAAAGACTTTTAGATTTTGTGTTCTTCATTTTCCCCCGCAGAAAAATAAAGGTTTTTAGCCTTAAGCAGAACAATTTAGCACAAAAGGTTTAAAGCTGTCAAAAAAAATTATATTAATTATGCATCCGACATCAGGGTTTTGGATAATTCATGCTTTATTTGCAAAAAACGCTCTTGCACAAGTGTTGCTTAAGTATCCTAAATTTTGAAATTCAAGTTGACTTTGGCCTGACGGTATGTTAATTTGTCTTAACATCATAAAAGACATTCCATTGCAATCCAGAAGGGGGTGATACAAGAAATTTTTATCTGCACGCTCAGTTTCATGCAGCAAATATAAAAAATAAAAAATGCGGGGAGGAGTAAAAATGAAGAAAAAGATTTTTCTGGTTTCAGGAATAATAGCGGTAGTTTTTCTAAGTTATCTTGTTCTTTCTGTTGTTTCAACAAACACCGATATGGCCACAGCAGCAAAAAAGACTTATAATTCGACACTCTATGTAGCAGGCATGGGCGGGCATTATGCTAAGGTTGATGTTACTATCGACCCGAACAATGACAAAGATCCTATTAAGGTTAAAAACCTCGACAGAATCACAATAGGAGACAAAAAGACCCATCCGACACATGACGCCAGAATTGATTCCAATGATTCCACAGTAATGTTCTGGTCAACTTATGTCGTAGATCCCAAAGGCAAGATGCATGTTGGCAAAAGCGACCTTAAAACAGGAAATGTTATCAAAGACGTAGCGCTTGATCCGGATCCGAGAGCACCCGGCAAAAAGCCTCCTTTATATTGCGCTTCAGGCCAGAGCAAGGACAACTATCTGCCTATATTTATGGGCGTTGAAGGCTTTGTGGATATCTTTGACAAGAAAAACCTTGACCACAAAAAACGCATGTTCATAAGCGATCTTGGGTTTAAAGCCGGCACATACCAGTTCCTGCATGGCGTAAACTCAAATGACCATAAAACATTCGTGCTTGCGATTAATGAAACAAAAGAAGGCAAGGGCACAGGCAAAATAGATTTCGTTCTAGTTGATCTGCCGGCGCTCGAAAAAGGCGAGTGGAAGGTTATAACCAAGGCAAGCCACACCGGCATAGGCGGCAAGACCATAACATTCAGAGGCTATTTCTCAAATGACAACAAGCTTATATTCCAGTCAGTTGGAGACCGCATTTGGGTTCTTGACGCAAAAACACTTAAGATGGTTGACGAAAAGATGGTTGACGGTCAGGTTCACGATGCACAGGCAACCCCTGACAACAAATATGTTGTAATGACCGTAAGACAGGCAACCGATGGTTGCGATGCTGACGGCAAGGCGATTGCCGGCAAGACCATAACCGACGGCACCGTTCAGATGTACGATGTTGACGGCAAAAAGGTATTCGGCAATCAGGTTTCTGTATGTCAGGCATGCCACAAGGGAATGGGGCTTGGAGACAAGAGCGCCGTACTTTGCGGTATTGATTCCGTTTACTCAAAAAAATAGTTTTTTGATTTCTTGTTTTCTACTAAGGCAGAAAGGCATGAGCCTTTCTGCCTTAGTATCTTAGCCGGACAGGCTACAACTAAAAATCACGAGGTCTTGTGGCTCATTTTTCTCTTTCGATTTTTGCCTTTAAAAACCTTCGAAGAAAACCGCTGAGAACAGCGATACTCTCGCTTTCGATTGCGCTTCTCGTGGCCGTGACCGTTTTCTCTATTTCTTTTGTAACCCGCATAAATGCAAGCATAAATAAAGCTACGGAGCGGCTCGGCGCAGACATTCTTATCGTGCCTGCAGGATCCCGGGGCGCTGCCGAAGATGTGCTGCTTGAAAGCAAATCCAAATCATTCTTCATGGATAAGAGCCTTATAGATAAAGTGAAAGAGATTAAGGGTATTGACGTTTTAACATACCAAACCTACCTTGTCACCCTTACTGGCAAATGCTGCGATGTGCCTGATGCTGTTATCGTTGCTTTTGATCAGGATACCGATTTTATAATTGCACCATGGCTAAAAGAAAAGCTTAAACGCAAGCTCAAAAAAGGCGAGGCTGTTGTAGGCAGTGAGTCGGCCTTTAATATAGATGTGGGTTTAATGGAAGTTGACAGTGTGCTTTTCGGCAACGTCTTTAAGATGGTGGGGGTTCTTGACAAGACCGGGACAGGCCTTGACACCGCTATATTCGTGAGCGATGAAAACATGCCGGATATTATTAAATCAGGTCAGTCCGAAATAAAGCCGAACCAAATTTCGTTGATGTTTGCAAAGGTTAAAAGCGGCTACGATTCTTCTAAAGTAGCCGGCAAGATTGAAGACTCCATAATTGAAGTTGATACTATCGCAAGAAAAGATATAGGCAAGGCAATGATAGATGCTTTAAAGGATATAAACCGTATTTTTTTAATAACAATAACGCTGGCATGCATTCTTTCAACATTTTTAGCTTGGTCTGTATTTTCGGCCATAGCCAACGAGCGCGCTAAAGAAGTTGGAATCATGCGGGCCCTCGGCGCAAAAGAGTCTCACATAACAAAACTTTTTCTCACAGAGGTTGTTATAATCGGGGCAATCGGAAGCCTTGCCGGAGTTGCAGGCGGCACAGCGCTTTCTATCGTGCTTGCAAAGGGGTTTACAATACTTAAAAATCTGAGCGTTGACCTTAATATCATTCAGCGAAGCATAATTTCGGTTGTGGGTCTTTGCGCCGGTACGGGCATATGCGTTTCGGGAGCGCTTTTCCCTTTACGGAGGCTGAAAAAAATGGAACCGCTGTCTGTTATAAAAGAGGATTGAAAGTGCCGTTTATTAAACTAGAGTCGGTCACTAAAACATATTTTATCGAAGAACAGAAGATAGATGCGGTTAAAAATCTATCGCTCGATATTAAGCGCGGCGAATTCATTTCTATTGTGGGCCATTCCGGATCGGGGAAAACCACGCTGCTTTCGATGCTCGGAGGAATTGCCAATCCAACCTCAGGCGCTATCATACATAACGGCGTGAATATATGCTCTCTCACTGATGAAAGTCTCTCCGAACATAGGTGCCAAAAAATCGGGTTCATGTTTCAGTTTTCAAGTTTGCTCCAGATGTTGACGGTTAAAGAAAATGTCCTTGTGCCCCTTCTGTTCAAGACAGAGGGAGTAACAACAGATGACCTTGATAGAGCAGTGGATCTTTTGAAAAAGGTTGGGTTAGAGGACAAGTTGAAGGCTTTTCCATCACAGCTTTCGGGCGGACAACAGCGCCGCGTCGCAATAGCACGCTCTTTTATTAACGACCCTGAATTGATACTTGCGGATGAACCTACCGGCGACCTCGACGAAGAGACCGAAGCCGAAATGATGGGACTGTTTGACTCTATGAACAAAGAAAGAAATATGACCTTTGTAATGGTTACACATAACAGCGATCTGGCGAATCGTGCAAGCAGAAGATTCAGGATGACCAACGGAATTATCAAAGAGCTGTGAGAGTTTTTTTACTCCTGTTGTGCGTATTTCTGATTGCGGCCTGTTCTGAGAAAAGCGGCAACAGTTTCACAAAAATCCCTGACAATGATCAAAGCATCGCTATGAAGGTCGAACAACTCCCAGAAAAAACTCCTCGTTTTTACGAAATCAGTTCAGGCAACAAGAAAATTGAATTTTTTGTGATTGCGCTTGATGGGAAGCCCGGCGCGTATCTTAATCGCTGTAGAAAATGTTTTAACTCCGGGCTAGGTTTTCGTTTTAACGAAGACATCATAACGTGTAAAACCTGTAACGAAAGTTTCCCTCTTACAGAAATTCCGACCGGTGTTGGAAGCTGCCACCCAATAAGGGTAAAAGGAAATTTAAGCGACGGCAGTTTTATCGTAGAGCGCAAGGCGGTTTATTATGCCTACCTCAACCCATCTAAACTTTGAACTTCAAGTTGACACTGCCCCCTTATTCTGTTAGTTTAAAAGCATGTCCAAAGCAAGACTATTCGCTTTAGCCACACTGCTCTGTCTTATCCCTTGTTTTATATTCGCCCCTAATTTGACTTTGGTCAATAATGAATCTTCATCCCCTTCAATAGCCACACTCGATGTTTGCAACAAACATATAGCCGGAACTGTTGACGGTTTAAGTTTTGTTGTCTCTATGCTTTTTCTGCTATTGACGTTATTCTCTATCGAACGCATAGCAGAAACCAAGCATGTCCGGGTTCCGTCACTGCCTTGGAACTCTGATTACAAGCCTCCCAAATTCGCTTAAAATTCTTGTATGTAATATGCACCCCGTCTGCACATAAAAGCTGTCAGCTTTTTATTATGACGCGGTCATAGCATCGTATAAGGATTGTTTCTCCCCGCTAACTGCCCTGCCCCGAAAGGGGCAGGGACTTTCTGAAAATTGCTGTTTGGTTCATTCAGTGATAAATTTTTAAATATTTTTGAAACTGGAAAAACATTTACCGAAGCGAACACAGGCATCGCAGTCGTTAGAAAATACTGCGGGTCCGGTTTTCCCGGCGGTATCAAGCCAGAGTCTATTTGAAGAGGAGGTGGTGGGTATAGGAGATATTGATTAAGCTGTTATTGATTAAGCTGTTCTGGTATTTGTTGCATTAACTAAAAAGGGGGGTTTATGAGATTTTTGAAATTTGCGGTCGTTTTTCTTTTTATTGCATTGCCGCTTACGGCAGTTGCAGCAGGGCATGAAAAAGCAAAGACCATTGACGAACTTGCAAAGATGTACGATGTATCCTCTTGCAAAGGCTGTCATGCAAAGATTTATGATGAGTGGGAAAAGTCCTATCATGCGACCTCCCTTATCGGCTCGCCAAGAACAATGGCCACGATAGCCAGCGCTGTTAAAGACGGAATAATGAAGGAATGGACAAAGTCCGGCGTTAAGGAGATAAAGGACATAAAGGTGGAGCATATGCTGTCCTGCCTTAAATGCCATCTGCCACAAATTAAAAATGCTACGGATGCTGTCGCTCAAGAGATCGCAAAAGCGGCTATTGACGGCGCTGCCGGAGATGATGACGCCAAGGCAAAACTAAAAAAGCTCGGAATCAACTGTATAACCTGCCACAACCAGAAGGCGCTTATACACAAATGGACGGATGGAGAGCCTGAAGCCGGAGTAATCTACGGCAACAAAGAGGGCGCCCATGCTGACGGCAAGTTTAAGGCTCTTAAAAAGAGCCCTATCATGAAAGAGTCTATACTATGCGGCCAGTGCCACGGCCTCGGTCCAAACTTTGATCTGACCGAGCCTACACAATGCGCGACCCTTTATGGAAGTTACCTGCATGCCTATGTACCGGCCGGCGGCAACAAAACCTGTCAGGAATGCCATATGGACAAGGGACATTTTATGCCGGGATACAGAGACCCTGATCAGGCAAAGAAGGCGGTAACCGTAAGCGTTGATGCTACCGGATACTATTTCTTGCCGAAAGCAGGCGATTCTCAGCCAACGGCTAAAGTGACCGTAAAGATGTTGAACAACGCAGGCCACAGAATACCTGATGGCTGACCGTCTCCCAATAGGCTGGTCCTGGATGTGACCGCTAAAACCAAAGACGGCAAAGAAATATTCAACACCTCGAAGATTTATATGCCCCAATCTCCTGCAAAAGGCAGAGGGGACAAGATGGCTTATGGGCCTTTCAGAAAATCCGGAATGCTTGCCGACACAACTCTTCAGCCGGGCAAGAAGGTTGTAGAGACCTTCGAAATCAAATTCCCGTATGAAGATGTAGAGAAAGACGGAAAGAAAAGCAGAGACATAAAAGCAAAAGAGATGGATGTAACCGTAAATCTCTGGTACATGCCTGCGGGCGGAGACCACAAGAAAGGTGCGGTCAATAAAGACCAGTATCTCTTGTACGGAGAAACAAAGAAGGTTACTGTTAAGTAATTAGGACTTCAGATTGAAAAGAGAGAGCCGGCAAACAAGCCGGCTCTCTCTTTTTTGTTATATGGATTCCGCTAAAGCTTGCCGCATACCGGGCAATTAGGATCCCGATAAGCCTTGAACTTCCTGAACTCTACCTTGGTTCCTTCCCAAACAAGAATCTTGTTCTTGATATTGTCGCCGACGCCGGTAAGATATTTAATAGCCTCTAGCGCCTGAAGGCAGCCTATAACCCCAGGGGTAGCGCCTACAACAGGGAAAACCTCTTTTGGAGGAGACTCAGGGAATATGCATGCAAGACAGGGGGTTTCAGGGACTTTTATAACAGTCAGTCTGCCATCCATGCCCCAGATGCTTCCATGAACAAGCGGTATATTTTTCCTGATTGCACATTCGTTCAGGACATAACGGGTTGGAAAGTTGTCCATACAGTCCATTATAAGGTCTGCGTCTCCAACAAGTTCGTCCACGTTTTCTGCCACAATTTTGTCGGTAAAAGCGGTAATATTTATGCCCGGATTGAGTTCGCTTAAAGTCTGTTTTGCCGAAACCGCCTTGTTCGTCCCAATCCTATTATGGTTATGCAATATCTGACGGTTCAGGTTAGACATGTCAGGAGAATCAAAATCGCATATCCTGATGTTTCCCACGCCCGCAACCGCAAGATATATCGAGACCGGAGAACCAAGCCCCCCTGCACCTGCGATAAAAACCGTGGATTTTTTAAGTTTTTCCTGTGTTCCGTTGCCCCAACCCTCCATCATCATCTGTCGGGTATAACGTTTAAGTTCGTCATCCGTAAGCATTTTGTTACCTCCTCCGTTAACCTAGACCCATAGCAGATCTTACAAGCATAAGGGTCTGCTCCGCTTCATGCGCAGCTTTTTTATTTCCCCCGGCTATTATATCAGAAATAATTTCGGGCTTGTTATTCAGCTCTGCCCTTTTGGCCCAAATAGGTTCGAGATATGCAAAAAGGTTCTTTATCAAAATCTTCTTGCAGTCTATGCAACCGATGCCTGCGCTCTTGCAGCCTTCAGTAATTTCCTGCTGCTCCTCATGAGATGAAAAAATCTTATGCAGATGAAAAACAGGCGAAAGCTCCGGATCGCCCTTGTCTGTGCGTCTCTTCCTTGCCGGATCGGTCATCATTGTTCGTATCTTCTGCTCAACAACAGAAGGCTCGTCACTAAGATACACCGCATTGTCATAACTCTTCGACATTTTTCTGCCGTCAAGCCCCGGCACCTTAGGGAATTTGGTAAGCAGGCCTTCGGGTTCCGGAAACACTTCACCGTAAAGATGATTAAACCGTCTTGCGATTTCGCGCGAAATTTCAAGATGCGGCATCTGGTCTATTCCCACAGGCACATACTTTGCCCTGTAAATGATTATGTCAGCCGTCTGAAGGACGGGGTAACCTAAGAACCCGTAGGTTGAGAGATCTCTGTCCTGAAGCTGTTCCTGCTTTTCCTTGTATGTAGGCACCCTTTCAAGCCAACCTACAGGCGTTATCATCGAAAGAAGCAGATGCAGCTCTGCATGCTGCGGCACCATAGACTGTACGAAAATTGTGCATTTCTGAGGGTCAAGCCCGGCAGCAATAAAATTTATCAGCAGGTCTTTTGTGCTTTCTTTTATTGCGCACGAGTTCGCATATCCTGTGGTAAGCGCATGCCAGTCAGCCACAAAATAGTAGCATTCGTATCTGTCCTGAAGCGAAACCCAATTTCTTAAAGCACCTACAAGATTGCCTAAATGCAGTTTCCCACTCGCCTGCATCCCGCTGAGGACCCTATCTCTATTCATTTGCACCACCTCACAGCATCCCTATTATGTTCATGAAAAGCCTCGCAAGAGGCATTATAAGATAACTCGAAAATCCGGTAACAACAAGCAACAACACTATCATCATTCCGTAAGGCTCTATTTTGCTGTATGCCGCAGCCTGTTTGTAGGGCAGAAAGCCCATGATAACCCGTCCCCCATCTAGAGGAGGAATTGGCAAGAGATTGAAAGCAGCGAGCACCACATTCATTGTTACGCTAGCGGTCAGCATCATCGCAATAGGCTTAAGAATTTTGTCCAGCGCCTCTGCTGAAAGAAATGCAACGGACGGTATTAAAATATATTTCAGAATTATTACGCTTGACACCGCAAGAAGCAGGTTTGCAGCAGGTCCCGCAGCCGCGGATATCGCCATGTCCCTTTTGGGATTTTTAAAGTTGCCAGGATTTATCGGAACAGGTTTTGCGTATCCGAACATGAACTGCCCATTAGAAAACACCAGCAGCATTATCGGCATAATAACCGTGCCGAACGGATCTATATGAGACACAGGATTCAGCGTCAGGCGTCCGAGCATTTTTGCGGTTGGGTCTCCTAACTTCCATGCAACAAAACCGTGCGAAACCTCATGCAAAATTATCGCTATTAATATCGGCACCGCAGAAATCGCGATCTGTCTTATAGTATGTTCTATTTCCATTTTTCAGTTCTCCCCCGCTACGCATTCACAGGCAATTGCAGGCGCTCCACTCTTCCATATAAATTCAAAATTACAAAGAATGAGCACAGGTTCTCCACTGTTATATCTCATAAAGTTTCCATCCTCATCCACAGCAATCAAAAGGTCGTTGGCTTTAAGCAGCGAGCCATCATAGCCCGCATCCGCCAGCCTTTGTTTAGTCTTATCCAACAGCCTTTGGCACTGCCCTTCGTCAATAATACCTTTATACGGTGCCTTTGATAAATCCAGCGGCATGTATAACGATTCTGCCTGTTTTGCAACCCACTGGTCAGGCCCGTTGTAATAACCGCGAATCGTAATGTAGTTATAGCTTTCCTGAAGAATAGGGTTTCCCTCAGGATCAAGAATATCTTTGTGGCTTTCGTATCTCCTACGATCGCTTGAAGCCTCTATTTTCGGCACTCCTGTCATGTATATCGCTCTGACATAAACCGACGGAATACCGAGCTGATTCAGCTTGTGCGATATGGCGAATTCTTCAAAAGGGCTGTTTATTCCGTGTCGAATAATTTTCGAACTCTCTTCGCTTCCCTCGTCCCCGCCAACAGGCATTTCTCCCACACGAGAAGCTTTCCATACCAAACGAATATTATCTTTTGTAATAGTATAAAACACATCTTTGTTTTCTGACAGCTTCAGCGAAGGTGTTTTCCGCCATCTTTCAGGAAGAAAATAGTCAAATAAACGAGCATTCCTTCCAACTACCCACAAGTGGCCGCCGGTGCTTTCTGCATGCCCGTAAATATATGGGACACCTAAAATCTCGGCATACGACAAATGAGAAGGCAACGGGGTTGGCTTGAAGCGATCCCGCTGATCATCAAGATACGAATGCCTTCTGGTGGATTTTACATCTTCTTCGTGCTCTTTTGTCCGGAGCAAAAGTTCATAGTCGATAACCGAATATTGCTCCTCATCCACAAGTTTATAAATTAACTCCACCTGCTCTTTTACCGGATCTATCTTGTGTTCACGTCCTATTTGTTCGATACGCTCGCTGTCAGCCTCGCTGAGTACAACATGCTCCGGCTTCATATCCGCAATAAGAAAACCTTTTTTGCCCATGTCAACTATGGCCTTGTGCGTAAGCGCCTTAAGATGATGCACGAGCTCCTCATGGTTTATATCAATGTGTTCAAAAAGTTCGGTTAAATTTTTGCCTCTGATCCATTCATAAATAAGCTTGTACTGCTTAAGAATATCCAGATTGATGCCCGGATGCTTGGCAGTTATCCTGTTTATCTTGGCCCTCGACCTGCCGCTCTGCCAAAGCTGCATCTGTTCCGGAGGCACATAAATGGCAAGCGGCCGCTGCGTTTTAACTTTCATGTTTTTAGGGCCGTAAAGCCCGTCTCTCATCTCGAAAACCAGAGAGAACTCTTCCCATGGACTGTTGAACTCGGCATCGCAAAATTCCTGCAGCGTGTGGGTATCAAGCGGAACATCCTCTCCAACCCGGCATGTCTTTACAACCAGATCAAGACTCTTGCCTTCAACTTCCCTTGTTGGAACTCTATAAACAGAGCTCGTCCCTTTCAGCTTAACTTTATGCTGGTCGAACCAGTGCTTATCGTGCCAGTTTTCGATCTGAAAATGTTCTTGATACGGCTCAGCAAACCGTGTAAGATATAAATCACCGCCATCACTGGTCTTAGAGTGAACATAAACCGCTCCAAGAATATTTACGAGTGATTTTTTAGGGGCTGTTTTTTCCAAAAGCTAAAAAATCATCCGAGGCGTGCCGAGAGATCTTTGAGCTGTTTGTTCAGCCTTTCCGGAAGACGGCTGCCGAAAAGCGAAAAGTGATTTTCTATATCCGGAATCTCGGCTTTCCATTCGGCCTTATCCACACTCATAAGCTCTTTCATATTCTCTGCTGATATGTTTATGCCTTTGATATCCAAGTCGCCATCCTTAGGCAGCAGCCCTATTGGAGACTCTTTTGCTTCGACCTTGGCGTCAATGCGCTCGCACATCCATTTAAGAACACGACTGTTATCGCTGAAGCCCGGCCATAAAAACTTGCCGTCAGAGCTCTTCCTAAACCAATTAACATAAAAAATCTTTGGCGCCTTGCTGCCGAGCTTGTCGCCCATATTCAGCCAATGCTGAAAATAATCACCCATGTTATATCCGCAGAAAGGCTTCATCGCAAAAGGATCGCGTCTGAGATTTCCTACCGCGCCTATGTTTGCAGAGGTTGTCTCGGATGCAGCTGTCGCGCCCAGAAAAACTCCGTGATCCCAAGAAAGAGCCTCGCTTACCAAAGGAACAGCATTGCTGCGGCGGCCTCCGAATATGAAAATATCAATTGGAACACCGGCAGGATTTTCCCAATCTTTGCAGATTACAGGGCATTGCGAAGCAGGCGCAGTAAAGCGTGCGTTTGGATGGGCAGCATCGGACGGACTGCCCGGAGTCCAGTCTTTGCCTTTCCAGTCAATTGTGTGGGCCGGAGAGTCATCGGTCATGCCTTCCCACCACACATCACCATCATCAGTCAGGGCGCAGTTTGTGAAAATAACATTTTCTTTAAGTGAATCCATTGCCATAGGATTGGTATTGTACGAGGTGCCGGGAGCCACGCCGAAAAAGCCGCTTTCTGGATTTATAGCATAAAGTCTGCCGTCAGGCCCTATCTTCATCCATGCGATATCATCGCCCAGACATTCGCACTTCCAGCCTTCTATTGAAGGTCTCATCATAGCAAGATTGGTCTTGCCGCAAGCGGATGGGAAAGCTGCTGCAATATGGTATTGCTTGCCTTCAGGGCTTGTCAGCCTGAGGATCAGCATATGCTCCGCCATCCACCCTTCGCGCTTCGCTACTGAAGAAGCAATGCGTAGGGCAAGACATTTTTTGCCTAAGAGGGCATTCCCACCATAGCCAGAACCATAAGACCAGATAAGACTTTCTTCAGGAAAGTGGCTTATGTATTTGCTCTCTATCGGAGCGCACGGCCACTGAACATCCTTCTGTCCCTCGGCCAAAGGGGCTCCGATTGAATGCAGACATGGAATGAAGTCGCCATCTTCACCGAGAATATCCAAAACACGGGAGCCTACACGAGTCATAATATGCATATTGCAGACAACATACGGACTGTCGCTTATTTCAACACCTATCTTGGCTATGGGAGAGCCTATCGGCCCCATAGAAAAAGGGATCACATACATCGTGCGACCCTTCATGCATCCTTTATAAAGACTGCGCATAGTTTTCTTCAGCTCAGCAGGGTCTATCCAGTTGTTGGTTGGCCCGGCTTCATCTTTTGATACTGTGCTTATATATGTACGGTCTTCAACGCGGGCCACATCGCTCGGATCAGATCTGAAAAGATAACTGTTAGGCCGTTTCTTCAAAGGAATCGCGCTGCCGCTCGCCAAAAGCTTTGACATCATCAAATCGTATTCTTTTTTTGTTCCGTCACACAGATAAATATCATCCGGCTGGCACATCTCCGCAACTTCTTTGATCCATCCAGAAAGCTTCCTGTTTTTGACCGTAATGTCCATAATTTACCCTCACTCTTTTTTTGTCTTGTCTTTTTGAATATAAATTATACGTTTTGGCCCAGCTAAAAATCCATTGTGGAACGCAGCGAAAAACAAAGCACTGTTAGAAATTGAAATGATTGTTGCTAATTAATGAACAATTGTTGTTTTAATGAGAATGTTCACAAAAAAACAACTATCGTTTATTAATGTAATTTTTCTGTTGACAAATGTAAAAGATTCGTATAAAATATTTCGTATGAGGAGTTACATTGCTTAAAAGCTTGTTCTCATCATCAATAAGAGCGGATGTGTTGTCTCTGCTCCTTAATAGTCCCGACGAAAAATTCTACGTCAGGGAAATCGCAACCCTTCTCCGCAAAAATCCCTCAGGTGTAAAAAGAGAGCTGGATAAGCTCGAAGGCATGGGAATAATATCCAGCGAAAAGGTGGCCAACCTAAAATATTTTCAATCAGACAAAAACTCCCCCCTCTTTGTGGAACTCAAAGACCTCATAGCCAAATCGCTCGGTCTGCCCGGCGCGCTTAAAAGCCTGCTTAGGGCGAACGGGATAAAAATTGCTTTCATTTACGGATCATACGCCGAAGGAGAAGACTCACATACCGTTGACCTTGTGGTGGTCGGGCCTTCGACTCCAGCCTTTCTCATGGGACTTCAGGATCTTGAGAAGAAATTCGGTAAAAGAATGAACTGTATGGTTATAGACGAGGACGACTACAAAACCAAAAAACGTAAGGACTCCAATCTTAAGCGAATTCTTGCAGAAAAAAGAATTACGCTTATGGGAAGGGCTTAATTAACACGCTCCTGCATTCGCCTTATAAGGATTGCAGGAATCGAAAGGGGGTGAACAAGAATGGCAACAGCAAAAAAGGCTCCGGCAAAGAAGGCAGCGAAGGCTCCGGCAAAGAAAGCAGCGAAGAAGAAATAAGTAAGCTTTCAGAAGCAGAGAAAAATTAGGGAATACCCAAAAACTTTACCAAAATGGTTTGGAAAACGTTACTCTGATGAAACTGGAAAGTTGGGTATTCCCTCTTTTTTTGCCTTAATTGTAGTGTAAAACTTTCAGGCTTGAATGGTCAACTTCTTCAGAAATAAGCGTATAAGAATCGAAAGACGAAATAAGTTTTTTCAGAAAATTCAGATTGGCTGTATGCCCCGACTTCTCAAGCATTACATGCCCCTGTATCGGGTAGCCTATTAAAGACAGATCCCCAATAGAATCAAGAAGTTTATGCCTTACAAACTCATCTTTGAACCTAAGACCTGATTTGTTGATTACACCGTTTTCTCCAACTATTATCGCATTGTCGAGCGAACCGCCTTTGGCAAGTCCGTTAGCCCTAAGCATCTCAACATCTTTTAGAAAACCAAAAGTTCTGGCAGGGGCTACCTCTTTTACAAAATTCGTTTCGTTCAGGTCCATCGTAATTTCTTGCTGTCCAAGAATATGGTGGCTGAAATTTATATAATATGAAAAGCGCCTGCCGTCAAAAGGTATTGCAACAGCTCTCGAATGAGCATCTTCATAAACTATCGGCTTCAATATTTTTATATAAGGCATTTTCTTGCCCTGCTTTGCTATCCCTGCTTCAAGAAGAATTTCGGTAAGCTCAATAGCACTGCCGTCAAGCACCGGTATCTCCGGCCCATCCACCTCTACGAGAAGATTGTCGATCCCGAGCCCAGCCGCTGCTGCAAGCATGTGCTCTATAGTTTTGATTTTTACCCCGTTAACGCCTATAGTTGTCGCAAATGCGGTGTCTATTACCGACTCCATATTGGCCCTGATTAAGGCTCCTTTGTCGGTGCGATAAAATACGATTCCGGTGTCGCGCGCAGCAGGCTTGATTTTCACAGTAGCTTGCTTGCCTGTGTGCAGACCTATTCCGCTGAATACAACCTCTTTTTTAATTGTGCGTTGCAATCTCATAGCTAACAAAAGATTGCAAGTAGCATGCCAAAAATAAACATGTTTTAAAACAATGAATTATCAGGAATGAGTTGTTGCTGAAATTCGATTCTGTGTTTTTTTTGCAACAAAAAATGCTGTAAAATCATTTGATTTCGCCACCGACCACCATCTCAGGAATACGCAAAGTTGGCATAGCATCAGAAACAGGAACGCCCTGTCCGTCTTTTCCGCATGTGCCTATAGAAAAACCCATATCAGAGCCAACCATATCTATAGATTTTAAAATATCCGGACCGCTTCCAATAAGTGTAGCTCCCCTGACAGGTTCACTAACAACCCCATTTTCTATTAAGTACCCTTCCTGAACATCGAATACAAAATCCCCTGTAACGGTATTTACCTGTCCACCGCCCATTTTTTTTACAAAAAGACCTCTATCAACAGAACTCACAACTTCTTCCGGCGAAGCAGTTCCCCGTTCTATAAATGTATTTGTCATTCTGGGTATAGGTTTGCTTTCGTAGGATTCCCGCCTGCCGTTACCTGTTGATAAAACACTGTCCTTAATTGATGTCCATTTGTCATACATGTAGCTTGTCAGTACGCCATTTTTCACCAACACAGTCCTCTGGGATTGGGTTCCTTCATCATCAAAAATAAATGAACCTCTTTTGTTCGGAATAGTTGCATCATCTATAACCGTCACGATTCGGGAGGCGATCTCCTGCCCCTTCTTGCTTGAATATACCGAAAGCCCCTGCTGCACAAGATCTGCTTCAAGTCCATGGCCCACAGCCTCGTGGATCATTGTGCCTCCGGCCTCGGATGAGATTATTACCGGCATCCTGCCGGCCGGTGCGCGTTCAGCCTTAAGCATCATTGTTGCCCTTTTGACCGCTTTTGCAGCAAGCTCTTCTATAAGCTCTCCTTCAAAAAGCTCAAACCCAATATGCCCTCCTGCCGGCTCATATCCGGTTTGCACAATTCCGTCTGATACAGCAACAATCTGTACCACCCCTAATGTATATACACGCTCATCTTCACAAAGCGTTCCTTCTGACGTCAGGATTTTCACCTGCTGAATAGAGTCCCTGTATATTACAGTTGCCTGCACAACCCTGCTGTCGCTTTTTCTCGCAACATTGTTGCCGCGCACCACTATATCTACTTTTGAATTAAGCGACACCGCAGAAGGAGGCAAAGCTATAACCATTTTTTTTTCGGGACGTATTTTCTTAAGATTCACAGCTGCAGACGGAGAGTCTCCAGCGGCTATTTTACTTACGGTGTCGGCAAGCTCAAAAAGCAGTTGTTCAGAAAAGTCATTGCTGTACGCATATGCTGTTTTCCCATTATAGATAAGTCTTATGCCTATACCCGAATCAGTGCCGCCGGTAACTTTTTCTACGCGATTATCATCAAGCTGAACAGCGCTGGTAACTCTGCGCTCAACAAATATATCCGCATAGTCGCCCCCTTGCTTAAGGGCTTTCTTCATAAGTTTTTCTAGCAGGAAATCATCGATCATTTTGTTTTTTTAGCTCATCGGGAAAATGTTTGGTTAAAAAGATAAGCTTAAAGCAGTATAACATGGCCATAAATAACGAGAAAAGCTCAACGATTCACCTTGACTTGTTTTAGGCCCTTAAGCTAAATTAAATAATAAGTAGAGGGGAGTAGCTGAATTGATGGATATCGTCAGCACGCTGGAAAAAAACCGGCCGGTACCATCAGTTAGTTTGAAACTAACAAGCGAGACCTTTACCGCATCAAGATATTTGCGGTAAAGGTCTTTTTGATTTAGGAAAAAGGAGGTAGTGAAAATGAACGGAATCAAAACAATGGCCTTAATGGTAACACTTACGCTAATGCTGGTGCTTGTGGGCGCAGCCATCGGCGGTAAAACAGGAATGACCTTCGCGCTGATAATGGCCTTCGGCATGAACTTTATCTCATACTGGTTCAGCGATAAAATCGTGCTAAAGATGTACGGGGCAAAACCGGTGACCGAATCTGAAGCTCCTGAGCTTTATTCAATGGTAAGAAGCCTAAGCCACAGGGCTCAGCTTCCAATGCCGCGTGTCTGTATAATGGATGAGGACCAGCCAAATGCTTTTGCTACGGGCAGAAACCCTGAGCATGGGACTGTTGCCGTGACAACAGGCATTATGAGACTGTTAAGCCGTGAAGAACTCGAAGGCGTTATAGCGCACGAACTCGCGCATATTAAAAACAGAGACATCCTTGTCAGCACTATAGCCGCAACAATTGCCGGCGCAATAAGCTATATAGCGCAGATGGCTCAGTGGGCAGCGATATTCGGCGGCGGCAGAAGCGACGATGATGAAGGAAGCAGCAACCCGATAGCCGCGATTGTAATGATGATAGTCGGTCCGATAGCTGCAATGCTTGTCCAGATGGCGATATCGAGAGCGAGAGAATACGGAGCAGATGCAGGCGGCGCAAAGATCTGCGGCAACCCAAGATATCTTGCAAATGCCCTGAAAAAACTCGAAATGGCATCGCAGAGAATACCGCTGGACGCAAACCCGGCAACCTCTCATATGTTCATCGTAAACCCGCTTACCGGCGGCGGCATACTAAAACTCTTCAGCACGCATCCGCCTATTGAAGAAAGGGTTGCAAGACTTGAAGCGATGAGGATGGGGGCATAGCAATGGCTGCACCTCTTGTCGGGATACTCATGGGAAGCGACAGTGACCTGCCTGTTATGGAAAAAGCGGCCGCGGTTTTGAAAGAAATTGGCGTTGAATACAAGATGGATATTAGCTCGGCGCACAGACTGCCCGACAAAACAGCGCAATACGCAAAAACAGCACGGGAACGCGGAATCGAAGTTATAATTGCTGGCGCCGGTATGGCCGCGCACCTTGCAGGAGTAATCGCCTCTCACACAACATTACCGGTTATAGGCGTGCCTTTGAAATCTGGAGCTTTAAGCGGTGTTGATGCCCTCTACTCGACAGTACAAATGCCTCCAGGAATACCGGTTGCAACCGTAGCGATTGACGGGGCTAAAAACGCCGCGTATCTTGCGTGTTCAATTCTTTCGATAAAATATCCTGCGATAGCAGAAAATCTTGAAAAGTTCAGAGAGAAAACCAGACAAAGCCTAATCGAAAAATCCGAAACACTGAAAAAAACATAAACGGAGGACCACATGAAGCCGACAGAAAAAGAAGAAGAGTTCATTGCCCGACAGGAATTTGCAAAGCTCAAAAAAATCGAGGAAGAAAAACATAAACATATCGCAAAAGAGGAAAAGAAAAAACTGAAAGAACTGCATCACATGAGATGCCCAAAATGCGGCATGGAGCTTATAGAGATAGACTACAAACATATAAAAATCGACAAATGCTCCGAGTGTGCAGGAATCTGGCTTGATGCAGGCGAGCTCGAAACCGTCGCCAAGCTTGAGAAATCCGGCATAGACAAACTTTTCAGCGTTTTCAAAAAATAACCGTCACAAGTATTACGTTGCATTTAACCGGGGCAGATTATCTGCCCCGTACTTTATTCTCATCTATTATAAGAGGCCCTCATGACATGGCATCAAAAAAATATCGATGAAACTCTTTCGGCATTAAACAGTTCTTTACGCGGTCTTTCATCGGACGAAGCGCAGAAAAGACTGGAACAATACGGCACCAACGAACTTAAAGAAAAAGCACGGAAAACACCTTTTATTATGTTCCTTGATCAGTTCAAGGATTTTATGATTCTTGTGCTTATAGCTGCGGCGGTGATTTCGGGCATTATAGGCGAGCCTTCGGACACAATCGCAATAATTGTGATCGTAGTGCTAAATGCTGTTATAGGTTTTGTTCAGGAATACCGCGCAGAAAAAGCTGTGGCAGCGCTCAAAAAAATGTCGGCAGCTTCCGCTGTTGTTCTGAGAAACAGCCACCCGACACCTTTGCCTGCTTCAGATCTGGTTCCAGGCGATGTTGTGCTCCTCGAAGCAGGAAGGATTGTGCCTGCCGACCTGCGTATTATTGAAGCCGCACAGTTAAAGATTCAGGAAGCCGCGCTAACAGGGGAATCAGAAGCTGTTGAAAAGCACACCCATCATCTCAAAGATGCTGATATGCCTCTCGGTGACAGAAAAAATATCGCGTACAAAGGAACCAGTGTCGTTTATGGAAGGGGCACAGGAGTTGTAGCAACAACCGGAATGCAGACCGAGCTCGGCAAGATAGCTGGCATGCTTCAGAACGAAGAAGAGGTAAAAACTCCATTACAAAAAAGGCTCGCTTCATTCGGCAAAAAACTTGCGGTGGCCATTCTATTCATCTGCGCGATAGTTCTTGCGGCAGGCATTATGCGCGGCGAAAAGCCGATGCTCATGCTTTTGACAGCAATATCTTTGGCTGTAGCTGCAATCCCCGAAGCCCTTCCGGCCGTTGTAACCATAGCCTTAGCGCTGGGTGCCCGCAAGATGGTACAACAGAACTCTCTCATCAGAAAACTTCCGGCGGTCGAAACACTCGGTTCGGTGACTTTTATCTGCTCAGATAAAACAGGCACTCTTACCATGAATAAAATGGCTGTCGAAGAGATTTGGGCAGATCGAAATCTGCTTAAAAGTGATGCGTTAAAAGCAATGAATGGCAACTTGCATCCTTCGCTTTTTACCGCCTTCGTACTAAACAATGATTCCCACTCAAATGCTGAAGGCAATATAATAGGCGACCCCACCGAAGTAGCGCTTCTCGAAATAGCGCTGACAAAAGGTTTCTCAACCAAATCCCTGCATGAAATTTTTCCGCGTGTTGGGGAAATCCCGTTCGATTCGGACAGAAAATGCATGACGACGTTTCACAAACAGTCGGCAGAAAAAACCGGGTTTGTCTCTTTCACAAAAGGCGCATTCGAAAACCTGATAGAAAAAGCGGATTGTTTTATGACCGCAGACGGCATTGAACCCATAGATAAAAAAGCCCTGACCGAGGCAAGCGACAAAATGGCGGCGGATGGACTAAGGGTCATCTGCGTTGCGATGAGACAATGGGATGAGGTGCCCGCAAAACTTTCTCCGGAAGATTGTGAGAAGACCCTTACCATCATCGGCCTTGCAGGGATTATGGATCCTCCGAGAGAAGAGGCAAAAGAGGCGGTGAAGCTCTGCAAAAGCGCAGGAATCAAGCCTGTAATGATCACAGGCGACCATCCGCTTACGGCCACGGCAATAGCCAAACGGCTCGGCATTCTCGAAGAAACAGACAGTGCCGATTCCGTTATCACCGGCAGAGAGCTCGAACAACTCCCGTTGAGCGAATTCGAAACCCGTGTGGAACATATAAAGGTTTACGCGAGGGTCGCGCCTGAACAGAAGCTAAAAATAATAAAAGCGCTTCAGGACAGAGGACAGTTCGCAGCAATGACAGGCGACGGCGTGAATGACGCTCCTGCCCTCAAACGGGCTGACATCGGAATAGCGATGGGCATAACAGGCACCGATGTTTCAAAAGAGGCCGCTCACATGATCCTGCTTGACGATAATTTCGCCACAATAGTAAAAGCGGTAAAAGAGGGCAGAAAAATATATGACAACATCCGCAAGTTCGTAAAATACCTTCTAACAACGAATTCAGGAGAGATATGGACGCTTTTTTTAGCGCCGATTGTCGGGCTTCCGATACCGCTGCAGCCCATACAAATTTTATGGATAAACCTTATGACAGATGCCCTGCCAGCACTCGCGCTTTCGCTTGAACCTGCTGAAGGCGATGTATTGAAGCGGCCGCCGAGGCATCCGCAGGAAAGCATCTTCGCGCACGGACTCGGATACCATGTTGTCTGGGTAGGACTGCTCATGGGAATCATCGCCCTGCTTACCCAATACTGGTCTATTAATCACTCCGGCGCTCACTGGCAGACCATGGTATTTACGGTTGTCTGTCTTACACAGTTGGGCCATGTGCTTGCTATACGCTCCGAGCGGGAATCTCTTTTCACCATCGGCATATTCAGCAATAAGGCCCTGCTCGGAGCTGTTCTGTTCAGCTTTGCGGCACAACTTGCTGTTATATACATTCCGGCTTTTAATGCGATATTAAAGACAGAACCACTGACTTTCAACGAATTGTTATTTACAGTTGCCGCATCTTCTGTGGTATTCTTTGCAGTGGAAATCGAAAAATTATGGAGGAGAAAATATGTCGGGCATAGTGCTTGAAACAAAACTTTCTGATATAAAGTTCCTGCGCCGAGGGAAGGTGCGTGATGTATATGAAGTTGAGAACTGCTTTCTAATCATCGCAACAGACAGGGTATCGGCCTTTGATGTGGTACTGCCGAACGGCATTCAGGACAAGGGCAGAATTCTGACGCAGATATCGGTCTTTTGGTTCAACCAGATGAGAGACCTTATCGAAAACCATATTGTTGCCACAGAGCTTAAGGACTATCCGCAGATTCTTCACAAATATGCGGACATTCTGGAAGACAGAAGCATGCTTGTAAAGAAAGCTGCGCCGATGCCTGTTGAATGCATCGTAAGAGGATACCTTTCGGGCTCAGGCTGGAAAGAGTATAAGAAAGACGGCACAGTATGCGGCATTAAGCTTCCTGCCGGGCTGGTCGAATCATCGCGTCTTGATGAACCGATATTCACGCCGAGCACCAAAGCTGACGAGGGGCATGACATAAACATAAGTTTTGAAGAGATGGCAAAGATAGTAGGAGAGGACAAGGCATCATTCCTGCGTGATACGACAATCGCCATCTACAAAAAAGCGCGTGAAATGGCCGAGAAAAAAGGCATCATCATTGCCGATACCAAGATGGAGTTCGGCCTGCATCAGAATAGGCTGATACTTATTGACGAAGTCCTGACTCCCGACTCTTCGCGCTTCTGGTCAGCAAAAAATTATCAGCCCGGCAAAGGACAGGACAGCTTCGACAAACAAATAGTGAGAGACTATCTTCTGACACTGGACTGGGACCAGACATATCCGGGTCCGGCGCTTCCGGACGACATCGTGCAAAAAACCACTGCCCGGTACAGAGAGATTTTAGGGATATTGACGGCGTAAAAAGGAGGAAAACACTTGGACGCAATAGAATGCATAACAACACGCAAAAGTATTAGAAAATTCAAATCTGAGGCTGTCTCACAGGAGCTTTTAAAAAAAGTGATCGCAACGGCTCAGCAGGCGCCATCTTACAAAAACAGCCAGCCGTGGGAAGCTGTGATTGTTTCGGGCAAGAAAAAAGAGGAGCTTACACAGATACTCACAGGACTACTCGAAAGCGGTGCAAAACCGGAGCCTGACATACCGGAGCCACCTGCATGGCCTGCAGCAATAGGACAGAGAATAGACGCTCTCTTCAAGGCAAGAGGAAGCGCGGCGGGCGTTGACCTTAACTCGCCAGAGATAAAAAAGAAATCTAAAATTGCAAACTTCAGATTCTACGGCGCTCCGCACGGCATTTTTGTTTTTCAGGACAAGGCTCTCGCTGAGTGGTCGATGTTCGACGCGGGATTGTTTTGTCAGAATATTATGCTCGCAGCTTGGGCCTTCGGGCTAGGCACCGTGCCGCAGGCGTTTTTGATTGACTACTCACCAGCCATCAGGAAGTTTCTTGAAATACCTGATACTAAAAAACTGGTGCTCGGCATTTCTTTAGGATATCCGGAATTAGATCATCCGGCGAATAGTTTTGTAACAGGAAGAGAAGACACCGACACAATTCTTAAGCTGGTCGAATAATTAAAAAAGGGAGCAGTTAACATACTGCTCCCTTTAACTTGCAGGAAAATTTATTAAGCTTTTTTGCTTACTGCTGCAGATGCTTTCTTAGTTGCCCTTGAAACTTTTCTCGATGCTGTGTTTTTGTGTATCACGCCTTTTGCCGCAGCCTTGGTAAGAACCACTATGGCCTCTTTCAATGCTTTGCCGATTTTGTCCTGATCGTTTTCGGCTATGGCCGCGTCAAGCTTCTTTACATAAGTCTTTATGGATGTAAGAACCGACTGGTTCCTATCGCTGCTTTTTTCGGCCTGACGAACTCTTTTTAGTGCTGAAGGGTTTTTCTTAGGTGCTGCTTTAGCTGCCAATGGTATGTCCTCCTTAACTTCTGTTTAAAAGTCAATAACTTTATCACAATCTTTAGCAGAAAATCAATGTTTGTGCTACAATTTCAGATTATGAAACGCGTACCTTTAGACCTTTCAAAACTCAAAACCTACTCGATTGCAGGAAGGAAAAGCAAGGTTTCGTTGGATAAGGCCGGAACCCCGATTTCAAAAGGGATTTCTTTAAAGGACTTTGCAAAGAGCCTGCCTGATTTCCTCGCAGCCACAGACATAAAAGCGGTAGCAAAACATATTGTAGAAGCGCGCAGAAACGGCCGGCCTGTGATACTCGGCATGGGAGCTCATCCCATCAAAGTCGGGCTCTCGCCTTTGATCATCGACCTGATGCAAAAAAATGTTATTACGGCCGTTGCCTGCAACGGGGCCTGTATAATCCATGACTTCGAAATTGCCTATGCAGGCTGCACCTCCGAAGATGTGGCGGCCGAGCTTTGCACAGGCTCATTCGGCATGGCAAAAGAAACAGGCGGTCTTTTAAACGAAGCGATAACAGCAGGAGTTAAAGAGGGCAAAGGCATCGGAAGCTCTATCGGTTCTTTTATAAACGCTTCAGATTTCCCGAACAAAAGCCTGAGCATATTTAGCGAGGCGTTTAAAAAAGAGCTTCCAGTTACGGTCCATGTGGCTGTTGGAGCAGATATAATCCATATGCATCCCGAAGCTGACGGCGCAAGCATAGGCGAGGGAAGCTTAAGGGATTTCAGATTGTTTTCATCTGTGGTTGCAGACCTTGAAGGCGGAGTTTATATCAATCTCGGCTCTGCAGTTCTTCTTCCTGAAGTGTTTTTGAAAGCGCTTACTGTAGCGAGAAACTTAGGCAATAAAGTCGAGAATTTCACCACAGTCAATATGGATTTTATTCAGCACTACCGGCCTCGCGAAAACGTGCTCAAAAGACCTACCATGAAGAACGGACGCTCATACGCCCTGACCGGACACCATGAAATAATGTTCCCTCTGCTTGCTGCGATGGTGATCGAAGAATTGTAGTCTGCTTTATCAGAACAGCCTTGCTATGCGCCAAGCAGTTTGCCTTTGAACATAAAAAACACCGCGCCGAGCATGCACAGCGAAGCCCATAGATAGTCCAATTTTAGAGGTTCTTTCATGTATAAAAAAGCGAAGGGCACGAAAACGCTCAGAGTAATGACTTCCTGTAGGATCTTCAACTGGCCTATATTAAGTTCTTGATATCCTATCCTGTTGGCAGGAACCTGTAGCAGATATTCAAAGAGCGCGATCCCCCAACTAACTATAGCGGCTACTATCCATGGCTTCCCATTAAGGTTTTTAAGATGAGCATACCACGCAAAAGTCATAAATACATTACTGCAAATCAATAATACAACGGCTTTAAATACAGGGCTCACAGGTCGACTCCTTTTCCATTTATTATCCGATTAAGGGCGCATCTGTTTTTAATATAACACACATTACTATTGTTCAAAGCCCGGCAATAGGGCTATACTAAACAACTATGCCTCTTTTCGGTGAACTTTTTATAAGCGAGATTCTTAAGAAGCCTGTCTATGACCCTAAGGGGGAGATTATCGGCAAGGTCAAGGACCTTGTTGTTGTCAAGGGCGACCCTCTTCCGAAAGTCGCGTCAATAATCATAGATAGGCCGCAAGGCATCTGCAGGATTGGCTGGGAGCGCACAAACATATTCAACAAGCGCATTATATCTTCTTTCATCAATGCCTTAGAAGCGGAAGACTACGACATGGATGACGATGATCTTTTGGCGGTCCGCGATATTCTAGATAAACAAATAGTTGATGCAAACGGCGCAAAGGTTGTCAGGGTCAACGACATAAAAATAGAGGGCTACGAAGAAGAAGCTGTTTTAATTGCTGTGGATGTGGGCATGCGCGGCATCATGAGAAGGCTCGGCATAGAGCGCGGAGGAGAGGAACTGCTGAGGCTTTTTAAAACAAACCTGCCGTACAACCTGATAAGCTGGAACTATATTCAGCACCTTAAGCCCAAACTTCAGACCATATCGCTTACCGTACCGAGGCAGATGCTTTCGGATCTGCATCCGGCGGACATAGCAGACATCATAAGCCGGATTTCGAGAGAGGAAGGCGCTCATCTATTTAAAGACCTCGACCTTGAAACCGCAGCAGAGGCGCTTTCGGAACTCAAGCCCGACATGCAGGCCGATATTATAAACGCGATGGATGCCGAACAGGCGGCCGACATTATCGAAGAAATGCCTCCTGACGAGGCTGCCGACGTTCTCAGCGATCTGCCGACCGAGAAGGCTCAAGAAATTCTCGAACATATAGAAAAAGAAGAGGCCGAAGATATTCAGGAACTGCTCGGACACGAAGAGGATACTGCCGGCGGACTCATGACCAATGAGTTTATAGCCTACGGTCCGGAAGTTACCGTGGCCCAAGCGATCGAAAGATTTAAAAAAGACGCCGGAGAAATGGAAGCTGTTTACTATATCTTTGTTGTTGACGAGAACGAAAAGTTAGTTGGCGTTACGTCGCTTAGAGAACTGATTCTTGGCGATCCCTCCGCAACCCTAGCCGAGATTATGGAAACAAAAACAAAGACCGTGACCACCAATGCGGACGATTTGGTAGTCGCCGAAATAATATCGAAATATAATCTTGTAGCTCTGCCTGTCGTTGACAGCGAGGGTGCGCTTGTAGGAATTGTAACGGTTGATGACGTCATAGACAGAATTTTGCCGCCTGCTGCAAAGAGGCTCAGGAGAAAGGTATGACGCTCAGCCGCTGGAAAAGGTTCCTTCTCTTTTTTGCGGTTATGGGACCGGGGATAATAACAGCCAATATTGACAACGATGCGAGCGGCATCACAACTTATTCGGTCGCCGGCGCCCGTTTCGGCTACAACCTTCTTTGGACGCTGATTCCCACCACAATAGCGCTCGTTGTCATACAGGAAATGGTGGCGCGGATGGGTGTCATCACCGGCAAAGGTTTGTCAGACCTCATCCGGGAAAATTATGGTGTTAAGACAGCATTTTTTATGATGATAGGCCTGCTGATTGCAAACTTCGGGAACACCGTTGCCAATTTTGCAGGATGGGCCGCAAGCATGGAGATTTTGGGATTGAGCAAATACGTAATGGTGCCGATAGGCGCAATATCGATCTGGATACTGGTTACTAAAGGCAGTTATCGGTCGGTCGAAAGGATACTTCTTTTCGCGTGCCTTATATATATCGGCTATGTTATTTCTGGAGTGCTCGCAAAACCTGATTGGGGCGACGTGGCAAAAAGTATGTTGGTGCCAAAAGTGCAGTGGAACTCCGAATACATAATGCTCAGCATCGCGATAATCGGAACCACAATCACGCCGTGGATGCAGTTTTATCTTCAGTCTTCGATAGCAGAAAAGGGCATAAAAAAGGAAGATTATAAGGCTTCAAGACTGGATGTGGTTGTCGGATGTCTTATAACCGACATAATAAGCTTTTTCATAATCACGGCCTGCGGAGCCTTGCTGTTTCCGCACGGAATAAGGATTAACGAAGCCTCCGAAGCTGCGATCGCTTTAAAACCTCTTGCGGGTGACTACGCTTCGCTGATTTTTGCGGTCAGCCTTGCAAATGCATCTTTGCTCGGCACGATTATAGTGCCCCTTGCCACCGCCTACTATGTCTGCGAAGCTATGGGCTGGGAAGCCGGAATAAACAAGACGTTTAAAGAAGCCCCTCAGTTTATGTGGATTTATACCCTGACTATAGTTTTTTCTGCGCTTCTAGTTCTGACGCCGGGTGCACCGCTTGTTTCTATGATGGTGCTTTCGGCCTTTATCAACGGGATTCTTCTTCCTTTTGTGCTTGTTTATGCCATAGCGCTCGTAAACAACACTAAGCTTATGGGTGAATACACAAATCCCCGGTTTTACAACTATATATCTTGGGGCACAGTTGTTGTAGTAATAGCCCTAACCGCGGTGCTGGTCATAAGCATAGCTGTCCCCTCGGTTTAGTCCTACAAAATTGTAGCTGCTACAAAAATGTAGCTTTTTCGGAAACCAATGTTTTCTAACGGGTGCGCCGGTTTGTAAACACAAGTTCCTACAAAAATGTAGCCTGTTGCTTTTGACAGCAATTTATTCCCTCTAAAAATCAACACATCTTATCCGGCACGTTTTTCGCTATAACATAATAAAAAACAACTGCAGGAGGTTTTTATGAATAAGCTACTAATGGCTGCGGCCTTTGGTATAATTGCTTCGCCAGCTTATGCGGAAGAAACAGTCAGAGCCGCCAAAGTTGATACAGGAGACACCGCTTTTGTGCTTTTATCTGCGGCGCTCGTACTGCTTATGACGCCTGCTCTTGCGATGTTTTATGGCGGAATGGTCAGGCGCAAAAACGTCCTCGGAACCATAATGCAGAGTTTTGTCGTTATTGCACTTATCAGCGTGCAATGGATACTTTGGGGCTACAGCCTTTCTTTCGGCCCTGATATAAGAGGGCTTATAGGCGGTCTTGATTGGATTGGCCTTAAGGGCGTGGGTCTTGAGCCAAACTCCGATTATGCGGCAACAGTTCCCCACATGGCGTTCATGATCTATCAGGCGATGTTTGCTGTGATCACCCCAGCGCTTATATCCGGTGCGATTGCTGAGCGCATGAAATTTTCTGCATTCCTTATATTCACGCTGCTTTGGTCAACATTTGTCTATGACCCTGTTGCTCATTGGGTATGGGGGACAGGCGGCTGGCTGAAAGAGCTTGGCGTTATTGATTTTGCGGGAGGCATAGTAGTTCATGTAACCTCAGGCATATCTGCTTTGGCTGCCGCTTTGATAATCGGAAAGAGAAAAGGGTACATGCATGATGCTATGACGCCGCACAATTTGCCTCTGACAGTTCTCGGCGCAGGACTGCTCTGGTTTGGCTGGTTCGGCTTCAACGGCGGCAGTGCACTTGCCTCGGGCGGTTTAAGCACAATGGCTTTTGTGGTTACGCATATTTCTGCGGTTGCCGCCACATTAATATGGGTTCTTATAGAATGGGTTCATCGCGGAAAGCCAACAATGTTCGGAGCGGCGACAGGCTCAATAGCAGGGCTTGCAACCATAACCCCGGCGTCAGGCTTTGTCGGCCCCATGTCCGCTCTCTTGATAGGTTTTGCGGCCGGAGCGGTGTGCTATGCGGCTTTGAATTTGAAAAACCGTTTCAGGTATGACGATTCTCTGGATGCTTTCGGTGTGCATGGTGTCGGCGGAATATTGGGAACCCTTGCAGCAGGGCTGTTGGCACAGAAAGCTATCAACCCCGCAGTTGCGGACGGACTCTTTTTCGGAAATCCCAAGCTGTTTTTGATTCAGGCTGCCGGAGTAGCCGTAACTGCGCTTTATTCTTTTATAGCAACGGCCGCTATGCTTAAAGTTATTGATATGACCATCGGAATAAGGGTTGATGAGGAGTCCGAAGTGATGGGCCTCGACATTTCACAGCACGGCGAAAGCGGATACACATTGTAATGCCTATAAATCAGGCTGTGGCTGCCTAATTTGCAGGCAGCCACAGCCCCTACATCGACTTAAAATCCTTGTTTTTCAGTCACTCTCTTTATGGTACAACTATTGCAAAGTTAGCTCAATCATGAATGTTTTAATATGCAAAAACATAAGCGCCGAGGGACCGGGCACAATTGAGGATTTTCTCAAGAAAACAAAAAAGCCCTATAAAATCGTTGATCTTTCGGCAAGCGAAAAAATACCGGACACAAAAAATTTCGATGCGCTTGTGATGATGGGCGGCCCGATGAGCGTTAATGAGGGCAATATCTACCCCTACATTAAAAAACAAGAAGAGTTAGTCCGTGAGTTTATAGCAAATGACAAAAAAATATTCGGCGTTTGCTTGGGCGCGCAGCTTATAGCAAAAGCTCTCGGCGCGAAAGTGTACGCCGGAGCCGAAAAAGAGATAGGCTGGTATGACATAGAGCTTGCAGATTCTGCTTTGGTTGATCCCATAATGCAGGGCCTTGCATATAATGCCGGGAAACTCTCAAAAAAATTCAAGGTTTTCCACTGGCATGGCGAGACGTTCACTATCCCCGAAGGAGCTGTAAGACTGGCGGGGTCGGAGCTTTTCCCGAATCAGTCCTTCAGGCAAGGCAAAAATGCTTATGCGTTTCAGTTCCATATAGAAGTGCGAAAAGAGATGGTCTTTGAATGGCTGAAAAACGAGAATGTTGATTTTGAAAAAATTAAGAGTGACACCGAAGCTGAGTATAAAGTTTATTCAAAAAGAGCATATGGTTTTTATGAAAACTTTTTTGTCTGAGGAGGTGAGACATGAAGAAGATTGAGGCTATAATCAAGCCGTTCAAGCTTGACGAGGTAAAAGATGCATTAAACGAGATCGGGATTCAGGGCATGACCGTTACCGAAGTCAAGGGTTTTGGAAGGCAGAAAGGGCATACAGAGCTTTATCGTGGAGCGGAGTATGTTGTGGATTTCATCCCAAAGATCAAAGTCGAGATAGTGACTTCTGATGCCCTTGCCGACAAGGTGGTTGCGGCGATAGAGAAAGCGGCCAAAACCGGAAAAATTGGCGACGGCAAGATATTCGTCTATCCGGTTGACAATGTTGTAAGGATTAGAACCGGCGAACATGGTGAAGCAGCAGTATAAAAAAATATAGCGCAACATAAAACTAAGGAGGAGATTTAATGACACCAAAAGATGTAATCAAGATGGCACAAGAGAACAAGGCCGTAATGGCAAACTTCAAGTTCCTCGATTTCCCTGGAATCTGGCAACATTTTGCGGTTCCGATAGCGGAGCTTAAGGAAGAGGTTTTTGAGGAGGGTCTTGGGTTTGACGGCTCTTCGATAAGGGGATGGCAGGCTATCCACACCTCGGACATGCTTATAATGCCCGACCCGTCCACAGCCTTCATGGATCCTTTCATGGAGTATCCAACTATAAGCCTTATCTGTAATGTCGTTGACCCTATAACAAAGGAATACTACACAAGAGATCCTCGTTTTATAGCCCAGAAGGGAGAAAAATATCTCCAGTCAACCGGCATCGGCGATACCGCATACTTCGGCCCTGAAGCCGAATTTTTCATCTTTGACGGCATAAGGTTTGATCAAAACTCCCACAGCGGATACTACTTCATCGAATCAACAGAAGGCATCTGGAATTCAGGCCGTGAAGAGAATCCTAACTTGGGCTACAAACCAAGACACAAGGAGGGCTATTTCCCTGTTCCTCCAACAGACAGTCAGGTGAATCTCAGAACAGAGATGTGCATGGAAATGCAGAAATGCGGCATCTATGTTGAAAGAGAGCATCACGAGGTAGCAACAGCCGGGCAGGCAGAAATTGACATGAGATTTGATTCTCTTGTCAGGATGGCTGACAAGAACATGCTCTTCAAATACATCATCAAAAATGTTGCGAGAAGGCACGGTAAAACAGTCACCTTTATGCCCAAGCCGCTTTTCGGCGACAATGGCTCCGGCATGCATGTCCATCAGAGCATCTGGAAAAAAGACAAGCCTCTCTTTGCAGGCAACGGATACGCAGGCTTGAGTGATATGGCCCTTTACTACATCGGCGGTGTTTTGAAGCACGCAAAGGCTCTTGCCGCAATAACCAACCCGACCACCAATTCTTACAAGAGGCTGACCCCCGGATTTGAAGCGCCGGTCAATCTTGCTTATTCCGCAAGAAACCGTTCGGCTTCTATCAGAATTCCGACCTACTCAGCGAGCCCGAAGGCAAAGAGGGTTGAGGTCAGATTCCCTGATCCGTCCTGCAACACTTACCTTGCGTTCACCGCGATGCTTATGGCTGGACTCGATGGAATAGAAAATAAGATACATCCCGGCGAACCTCTCGACAAGGATATTTACGAACTTGGGCCTGAGGAACTTGCAACGGTTCCGACCATGCCCGGCAGCCTTGACGAGGCTCTTAATAATCTCGAAGAAGACCATGACTTCTTGCTTAAAGGCAATGTATTCACCGAGGATGTTATCGACACATGGATAAGCTATAAGAGGACAAAAGAAGTTGACCAGCTCAGGCTTAGGCCGCATCCGTACGAGTTCTTCCTCTACTACGATATTTAAAAAGCGGTTTGAATTAAGATATAAGAAAAGCCCCTCAACAATCGAGGGGCTTTTCTTATAAAAGGAAATTAGTAGTTAAGTATTTCGAGTAGATCTTTAATTTCCTGCTCCTCTTCCCCTTTGGCCGAGAGCAGTCTTCTCCTTGAGTCTTCCGCATACTTTTTGGCATTGCCCGCATATTCGGGATCCATCTGCAAACCGCGTTTTATAGCATCGGCTGCGTCTCCGTATCTTGAAACCTTGTTGTAATAAAGGGCAAGTCCGTAATATGCCTGTACAAACTGCTGGTTTCTTCTTAGCGCATCCTTAAATGCGTTTGCTGCAAGGTCATATTGCCCGGCTCTGTAATATGCAGAACCTAAATTGCAAAAGGTCTTCTCGGGGGTCTGAAACAAGGGATTTAAAAGCGCTTTCTTATAGGACTCTATAGCATTCTGCCATTCTTGGCTTTTTGCGTAGGCAAGCCCTAAATTGTTGTGCGCTTCGGAGAATTCGGCATCAAGGCTTATTGCTCTTAAAAGCAAATCCTTCGCTTTATTGTAATCGTCCAGATGCATATATACAAGACCGAGAGTATTGAGCGTCTCTTTGTTGTTAGGATTCAGCTGAAGAGATTTCTGCAGCTCCACAAACGCACCCTGTATATTGCCTTCGTTGAGCGAAGAGCTGCCCATTTTTAGATGAAACTCGGCTTCTTTTTCTTCTTCTACGCCCACACTGGCACAGCCCGCAAACAATGCAAGCAAAAACAACCCTGCAAAAGAGAAAATTAAATTTAGACCAGTTTTATTTCGCATATTTCAGTTTAAACGATTAGTGCAGGTCTATACAATCAGGTTTTACAGGCCATCCTGATTTGAAAGGGTTATGCGGCGATGCCATTCGCTGCCCCTGTCCGTAAAATCAGATCTGTAATGTCCACCTATGCTTCCTTTACGGTTTAAGGCCGCTTTGGTTATCAGAAGAGATACCGTAAGCATATTCCTGAGTTCAAGCCCGCGGCGCGTCATAAAAGTTGAATCAAGCAGAGGTTTTATTTCCGAAAATTTGTCCCAAGCTTCTGATAGAGAAACTCCGCACCGTATAATGCCGACCCGGTCCCACATAATACGCCTGACAAAAGTTCTCACCTCTTCTATATTGGCTACATCGTCTTTTCCATTTTCAAATATCGCGCCTTTCCCAAAATATCTTCCATCCGGCAATTCTCTGCCTGTTTCGGATGCTGCTGAACGTCCAGCCCGAAACCCATAAACAAGACCTTCGAGAAGACTGTTGCTTGCCAGTCTGTTCGCACCATGAACACCCGTGCATGCAACCTCGCCTGCTGCATAAAGGCCCTTTATATTTGTCGCTCCATCAAGGTCTGTTTTTACACCGCCCATTATGTAATGCGCTGCGGGAGATACAGGTATCATGTCACGCGTTATATCAACATCGTAGCGAAGACAGGTAGAGTAAATCCTTGGAAACCTGTGTTTTATAAACCCACTGTCCTTATGTGTAAGGTCAAGATACACATTATTGCTCTTTGTGCTGACCATTTCAGAAATTATAGCCCGCGACACCACATCTCGCGGCGCAAGTTCGGCCTGCTGGTGATAACAGGACATAAACGGTTTGTTTGCGATATTTTTTAGGACAGCCCCTTCGCCCCTCATCGCTTCTGTCAAAAGAAACTGCGGCGCAGAGGGCGCATAAAGCGCGGTGGGATGAAACTGGACAAACTCCATATCTTCAAGAACTGCTCCTGCCCTGTACGCAATTGCCATTCCGTCTCCCGTAGCAACCGCCGGATTGGTTGTCCTCGAAAAAGCCTGTCCTGCTCCGCCTGTGGCTAAAACCGTAGCCCTTGCAAAAACCCTGCACATCTTAGCGTCTTTAAGAATGTAAGCCCCATAGCATCTGCCGTCTTTCACAAGCAAATCTGCCGCAATCGAAAATGGAAGCCTGCTTATAGTATTGATAGAAATCACTTTGCTAAGAAGCGACCTCTCAAGTTCTTTGCCTGTAGAATCTCCATTTGCATGAAGAACCCTTCTTCTTGAATGCGCTGCTTCAAGCGTAAACGCGAGCTTTGTTCCTTCCCTGTCAAATTCGGCGCCCCACTCTATAAGCTCACGTATCCTCTCGGGGCCTTCTTCAACAAGCACCTTTACTGCATCTTCACGGCAAAGACCGTCGCCTGCCCGGATCGTATCCTCAAAATGTATTCCAACCTCATCCTCATCACTCAAAGCTACCGCCACCCCGCCTTGGGCATATTCGGTGCTGCTCTCGGTGGGAATGTCTTTCGTTACCACCAGCACATTTCCTTTGCCCGCAAGCTCTATTGCAGCCCGAAGCCCTGCCACTCCGCTTCCGATGACCAGAAAATCGGTTGTTATATCTTGCATACTATTTGTCCAAGTTTTTCGGTAAGCTTCATATTTGTTGAATAATCAACCCTGCAGTCGATAACCGAGGGCACAGTTTGCCTAAGCGCATCTGTAATGGCAGGAAAAAGTTCGGAGGAATGCTCCGCCCTGTAAGCCTTGCATCCAAATGATTCTGCGAGCTTCACAAAATCTGGGTTCCCCAGATCAACAAAAAAATTCTTGTTGTATCTGGCCTGCTGCTTCCATTTTATCAGCCCGTATCCATTGTCATTGAAAATAACGGTGACGAACGGAAGTTTGTATCTTACGGCAGTTTCAAGTTCGGCCATCGACATCATAAAGCCGCCGTCACCGACTGCGGCTATAATTTTCTTTTCCGGATGCTGCAGTTTAGCCGCTATTGCAGCGGGTATGGCGAATCCCATAGATGCAAAACCGTTCGAAATAATAACGGTATTGGGCTTATACGCCGGATAAAATCTTCCGATCCATATCTTGTGCGCCCCCACATCGCTTATCAGAATATCACTCCTGCCAAGTGCCTTCCTCATATCATTGACTATCTGCAAAGGGGTAATGCTGCCGCTTTCGGACAAAAAAGCACTGTCGGACATATTATTTTCGATCTCTTTTTTCAGTTTTAAAAAATATCCGGAATCTTTTTGAGCGGCCAAAGCATCTGTAAGCATTTTTAAAACATAGCTCAAGTCACCTATCAGTTCAAAGGCGTTGTAGTTTTGGTCCACTTCTGCCGGGGTGGCGTCAATATGAATTATCTTTTTGTTTCCATCCCACCATTTTGGGCTGAACTCTACAGGATCGTAACCTATCGCTATTATGAGGTCCGCCCTATCAAGTCCGCATTGAATATAATCCCTCGCCTGAAGCCCTATTGTCGATATAAAAAGTTCGTCGTCTGCAGGAATAGCGCCCATGCCCATAAAGGTGTTAATGACCGCTATTCCTGTTTTTCTGGCAAATTTGATAAGCTCGTCCGTGGCTTTTCCTCTTATGACCCCGTGCCCTGCGAGTATGACCGGCAGATCTGCATCCTTTATCATTGCAGCCGCTTTATGAAACGCCTTTTCATCAGGAACTGTATGCTCCGGATAAGAAGCTGCGATCGGGCTGCTTTCGGCAGGCATATCAGCAATGTCTTCAGGAAGCTCTATGTGAACAGGCCCCTGCTTTTCCTGCACCGCAAGTCTGAAAGCCTTTCTCACAATTTCGTTAGCTGTAGCAGGAGCTTCTATGCGGCAGTTCCATTTTGTTATAGGCTTGAACATCGAAAGCAGGTCCACATATTGGTGCGACTCTTTGTGTCTTCTGGCGGATGATGCCTGAGCCGTAATAGCCAAAGCAGGAGCGAAATCGAGAAGGGCATCAGCAATGCCGGTAACAAGATTTGTGGCGCCGGGGCCTAATGTTGAAAAACAGACGCCCGGCCTGCCGGTAAGCCTGCCAAAAGCGTTTGCCATAAAAGCTGCGCTGCGTTCGTCTCTCGCAATTATTGTTTTTATTTTTTCGGATTGAGCAAGCGCCCTGAGCAGCTCGAGGTTCTCTTCGCCCGGCAGTCCAAAGGCAAATGAAACATCTTCATTTTCAAGGCATTTTACAAGCAGCTCAGCGCATTTCATAAGAGATAATTTTAGCACAGCTCAATGACAAAAACTCAGAAGAAGCTTAATAGATCTTGGAGCTGGGCTAAAAAACTTTTGTCTTATTGTAAAAAAAAGGCTTAAGTGTCTTAAGCGCCACAACCGAGGCAACAGGCTTGAAAAGCCACTCTGCCAATGAGCTGCTGCCCAAGCACTTTTTGCAGTAGGGGTGTTCCAGCCTGAATTTTTTGAAGCCATCGATAATATTTTTCGCTTTTTCGGAAGATAGAATATCTTTCAGAGATTCTTTGTGAAGGTTGCCGATTGCTGTGTTCCCGTCATAATCTATGCAGCAGAGCGCAACATCGCCGTTGTGCAGCACAGCAAAATGGTCGCGCATGCCAAAACAGTAGCCTGCCCAGGCATCCCTCACAGGACGGTCATCAAATGCATGTCCCCAATCCTCAAGAATGTATGTTTCAAAAAAAACATTGGGGCAGATTTCTATGACATTCCATTTGTAGGCGGTCAGCTTGTTCAAAGCCTTCATGGCCTTAGTACGAAGAGCCTCGTCCGCGCCGATGATATCATAAACACGGCCTGCCCAGTCCTGAAAAATATTACGCAGTTCACGTGTGGAGGAGATGACATTAATCGCGCCTTTTCTTTTTTCGAGGCTTTTTTTCGAAAACCGTGTATTCAGGAAGCGAAACTTGAATATTGTTTCCGGATATTTTTTGTGATATTCTGCAAAAAAATCGAACACGCCTTTTAAATAATTATCGAAATTTATGCCGCCCGCTTTTCTCAAAACAAATGACTTTGCATCCGGAGTTTGGAACGAAACATCGATCTGATGCAGCCTGTGAAACAAAAGTTTCTTCCCTTTTCCTGTGCCTAAACCGCTGCCGTTGGTTGTCAAGCCTACACTCATACCGGCATGATCTGCATGCTCCAAAATTTCGAAAAAGTCTTTGTGCAGCGTGGGCTCACCCATAACATGGAAGGTTATTTTTTCGCAGACCTTGTTTTCGGAAAGTTCGGTGATCAGGGATTTTGCAAGTGCTGTGTCCATGTATCCATAGCTGCGCTTCATCTCGGATTTCGGACAGAATACGCAGTTGAAATCACAAACATTGGTAAGTTCGATATGAACCCGTTTTAGAGGGATTGGTAGATTGCCGTACAGCTTTTTAGTCACCGGCTGTTTTGTCGCCGTCTTCCTGCCTCTGAATAAATCGGAAAAGCTTTTCGAGAGCGCCTATCTGCTGGTGCCTCTTGTTGTTGCCCGAATATCTTACCAGGTCTTCGATTATATCGGCAGGATCAGAAAGATCGACATTGTAAATGCCTCTCTTTGTAACTTTGTACCATTCGAGATCGGTTTTAAGCGCATCTTCGGAGCCCAGAACTTTGCGGACAGCAAGATATCCGGTTTTCGTACGAAGCAGCGACATGGCCGTACGCAGAGCCCGCATCGAAGTGTTCCAGCTATCGAGGCTGAATTCAAAAGCGCAATGCAGAACAATGTCGCCGCTGTCGCCCATATCAATCGCAACAAGCGGAATTTCGGCTGCCAAGCGCCAGAGGCCGTCTACCGTTTCCTGGGTTGCAGGTGAGCCTTCGGCAGATGTTTTTATATAGAGGGCACGTATTTCACGGTGAAGTTCCATCATGCAATTATACCATTTACAAAGCTGTCAATTAAAAAATCTCACCAGTTTGTCATAGGTCTCCAGCAGATGCTCGGGTATTACGCGCAGTTCTCCGGTTACAGCCATAAAATTGGAATCGCCCGCCCATCTCGGCACAACATGAATGTGTATATGTTCTTTAATGCCTGCGCCGGCCACCCCGCCTATATTTATGCCAACATTAAACCCTTCGGGATTGAACGCCTTTTTAAGGCAGGCCGTAGAATACCGCGTAAGCATCATCATTTCTGAAAGTGTGCTTTCTTTGATATCTTCCAGTCCGGATGTGTGAAAATAAGGCACCACCATAAGATGCCCGTTGTTGTATGGATATTTGTTCATAATGATAAAAGCTTCTTTTCCTCGGAACAGAATAAGGTTATCCCTGTCGTTTTTTTCGGAAGGCTTTACGCAGAAAATACAGTATGGTTCTTTTTCGGAAAGTATATATTCCATTCTCCATGGAGCCCACAGGTTTTTCATATCAGATCATGCCTCTCATAGCAGGGTGCTTCAGCAGTTTTAGCACAGCCTGCGCATCGCTCCATGTCTTTACCTTATCGGAAGGGGTTCGCAGAAGATATGCTGGATGGAAAGTCGGCATAACAGGTATGCTGATTTCACCGTCCCTGTATTCACCGAACTTGCCGCGCTCTTTCGTAATAAAAAAGCTGTTGAAAGGCCCGCTTCTGCCCAGCATGGTATGCGCCGAAATCTTGCCTAAGGAGACTATGATTTCTGGAGATATAATTGCTATCTGCTTTTTTAAAAAAGGCAAGCATGTTTCGATCTCGTCCGCTTCAGGATCTCTGTTGCCGGGCGGTCTGCATTTCGCTATATTCGCAATATACACATCCTTTCTTTCAAATCCCAAGTCTTCGCCCATCTTGTTTATGAGGCGTGTCAAAAGCTGACCTGCTTCGCCCACAAACGGCCGTCCTTCCTTGTCCTCTTCCCTGCCTGGCGCTTCCCCCACAAACATTATACGCGCATTCGGATTCCCCTCGCCGAAAACAAGATTGGTTCTTCCCTTTGAAAGCTTGCAGCGCCTGCAGTCGCCTATCTCATGCCGCAAGGCCATCAATGCCGCCTCTTTATCGGTGTCTGCAGAATCAAGTGGCAGGCTTTCAAAACCAAATGCCTTATAGAAATTAAGCACAAGAGATATATCGCCTCTGATGTCATTCGTGACCATTGAGGTCATTCTGTTTTTGTTCCTTTGTATCTCTCGATTTTTGTCTTTTCTTTTGCTTTGGAAACATACTCCGCAAGGCTTTCGTCAAATCTTTTTTTGAGGCCGGATTTTTTATAGCGGCCCAGATTTTGCTCCAGTATTTTTATTGCAACTTCAAAATCTGATTGAAGCGCACTATTATCCGCAAGCTCCAAAAGCGCTGCAAGCTCCCCTTCTTCGTTTACGATTTTTTTGTAGATATCAAGGGCTATCGTCATGCTTTTCTCGGCCTTGTCATACTGTTCAAGTTTTTTTAAGGACCTTCCCATATTCAAATAGCCGCCGGCTATCGTCTGCTTTAAGGCATTTGTGTCAAGACTGATCTTAAGCGCCTGCTTGAAATGTTCGAAAGCCTCACGGTATTCGCCCATCTCCATCTGCGTCTGGCCGATCTTGGTCAGCGTTGCAGCTTCTTCCCGCTTATTGCCAGTCTCCCTTGCATTGGCGAGCGTCTTTGCAAGTGCGGCGATCGCGGGCTGATAAGATTTCTTCTGCCGCAAAAGATTCCCCAGCAGATTGTTTATAAGATTCGCCCTCGCAGTATCATTGCCTTTATCAGCCAGCACTTGGGCATGGGTGGCATACCCGATAGCATTATCTATATCACCTTTTTTGCTAAGTGCCGTTGCAAGGGCATACTCGCTGTCAAAAATCCCTTTTGCGGTAGAAGCTTTTTTTGCCTTGTCGAGCGCTTCGGCAGCAAATTTTTCCATGCCTTTATAGTCCGCTTTTTCGAAGGCTGCCCACGCGCTTCCAATGCTTTTGCTTACCGCGGCAAGCTTTCCGGGCAGCTTAGGGTCATACAGTTTTAGCATAGAAAAAATTTCGTCTTCAAGCATAAAATCAGTGCTGATAAGCAGCGCCTGTTCCATCCTATCTTTGGCTGTTTCTTTTGCGCCAAGCTCAAAGTAAACGCCTGCGAGTTTTATCGAAATCAGGGCCTTTGTGTAATCGGAGGCCCAGAGGCTCTGAAAAACCTCACGCTCCGCTTTTTCGGCAGCCGCCCTGAATATCTCGGTCGCTTTTTCCTTATACCCCGACGCCAAGGATACACGCCCTCTGCCTATAAATGACAACACATCAAGCTCCGGATTGTTGAGCGCTTTCCCTGCATTTTCGGTTTCGTCCAGATGCCTCAATGCGGTTGTGTAGTTGGAGTTAGCCAAATAGCATTCGGCAGCATAATAATGCAGTCTTCCTTTTTTAGGCATATCTTCTTTTTCTTGAGCCTTTTTGATTTTCTCTTCAATGGCATCACAGTTCTTAGCAGGCTGCGTAATGCTTTTTTTGGCCGGCCCGGCAGTATCTGTTTTGTCTTCAACCTTCTCTTCTACCGGCTTTGCCGCCTCAGTTTTTTTCACAGATTGGGATTCTTTTTTCGGCTGCTCTGTTTGTTCAGATTTTGTCTCTTTTGCAATTGAAAGCTTGGCCGGTTTTGTCTGTACAATCGGCTGCTCTTTAGGCACAGTCTTATCTTTGGTCTTTAGCGAGGCATCCTTATGAAGAAGCTCTTCTTTTGTGCTTCTCACCGTTGAAGGGAAACGGACCACATACTGTTTGGCTTTTGCCGGAATGTCAAAAACAGCAACATCTTCTATCTCTTTGCCCTTATCAAGCTCAATTATTGCAAAGCCTTCGGTCCCCAGCCTCAATAAACCTGAAGCGCGAGCCGACGACTTCCAGAGGGTTCCTTTTCCGTCCGAAAGTGAAATATCAGAAACAATATGCGCAGGAACCGAAGCCGGACCTTTATTCACAGCCTTAAATCGGACAATTACAAACTTGCCGTCAGGTTTCAGCCCGAAAACTCCGTCGCCGACAGATTCGGCTTCCTGAACAGAGATTACTTTGTAATAAACTTTAGCGGTGGTTTCACGGTCGCCTTCCTTAATATGGACTGTTCTGTTTGCGGTCTGGCCAGAATAGGCCCCAGCTTCAGCAGCATTAAAAACAAAAAAACAAAAAAGCACAAAACAGACACACAGCAACCTGCGCCGGTTGCAAGAGGCCATCTATCTTTCCCCCCACTTGAGCTTTGTCCTCAGCACCTGAAAATAATCCCTGTCGCAAGGAATGAGTATCTTTGTTGTATAAACAGATTTCTTAACCTCTATCACATCATCTTTTTTTAAGGGAAAACCGGACTGCCCGTCGAGAGTCAGGAAAACATCCTCGGTATCGGAGCGCATAATCAACTCAACCGCAAAATCGTCCGGAAGCACTATCGGTCTGTTCGTAAGAGTATGCGGACATATCGGAGTCATAACTATGCTGTTGAGTGTGGGATACAAAATGGGGCCGCCGGCCGATAGAGAATATGCTGTAGAGCCGGTAGGCGATGAGATTATCAGGCCGTCCGCCTTAAAGGTTGTAACATAGAGATCGTTGACATAGGTTTCGATATCGATTATTCTGGCAAGCGCCCCTTTGTTGATCACAACATCGTTAAACACTATCGAGTCGAATATTTGGTTGTCTTCTCTGTGAACAGTTGTTGACAGCATTATCCGATTTTCATAGGGGCATTTCCCCGAAAGCACCTTTGCCATAGATGCATGAAGTTCTTCTTTATTGAATTCGGTGATAAAACCTAGGCCGCCTAAATTCACACCGAGGATTTTAACATCTCTGCCGATCGCAAGCCTCGCAACGCTCAGCATTGTTCCATCTCCGCCGAGCACTACAAGAATATCACAGATATCCGGCATTTCCTCTCGCGCTGTACCCCGCATCCCCAAAGGTTTTGCCACGCCATCTTCAAGAAAAATTTCGCAGCCGCGCTCCTTAAGCCACGGCAAAAATGTTTTTGCTATTTCTGCAGGTTCTGGCCGGCCGGCCTTACAGATTATTCCAATCTTCTTCATCAAAATCCTCTATCGTTATTAGGCGCCTGTCCATCCCGTCCGCTTTTATAAATAATGCCAATGCTCTGGGCGGGCGGTCTTCAAGCCTCTCGGCCCACTCAACCACCGCAACGCCTTCACCCTCAAGATATTCCCATATCCCCAGCTCATGCAAAGCTTCTCTGCCTTCGATTCTGTATAAGTCAATATGATACAAAGGCGGAACAGATTCATGCTCGGCAACTATCAAAAAACTTGCGCTGCAAATGTCCCGCTCAGATATGCCAAACGCCGAGCCTATGCCTTTTATCAGTGTTGTCTTACCTGCTCCCAAGTCGCCGTACAAACAAACAGGAATTTTTTTGCCTTTTGCATATTCGCCAATCTTGCGCCCGAAAGCTACCGTTTCGCTTTCGGATTCGGATAAAAGCTTCAGAACTTTTTCCACCGCGCTATTTGGCCAGCGCTTTTATCAGGTCGATCTTCCCTATTATGCCCTTAATTTTCTTGCCTTCAACCACAGGAACAAGATGTATCTTCTTTTCTGCCATTATAGTGGCAACCTCTTCCAGCGGGGTTTCTTCAGAAACCGTAATCACATCCTTGGTGCAAATTTCGCCAGCTGTTGTCGCGGTCATTTTCTGCATCTCTTTTTCGATCTTTGCAGGACTTTCGAGCATTATAAAAGCATCAAAAATTCTGAGCACCGTAGGAATATGCAGCCGCTTGTTTTGGCTTATCAGATCGTTCTCGGTTACGATGCCGCAAATGCTTCCGCTGCTGTCAACAACAGGCGCACCGCTTATCCTGTTTTCGACAAAAATCTTTGCGAGGGTTCCAACCGTCGCATCGGGAGATACGGTGATGGTATTGGTGGACATGATATCTCTAGCTTTAAGCATTTAACTCTCCTTTCAGGCATATCCGCACCGGAAGGGCTGCGTCCGGACAGACTTATTTTATAAGAAACTCCAAAAGCGCTTTTTCTGTATGAAGCCTATTTTCTGCCTGATCAAATACCGCACTATGAGGACCGTCCATAACCTCATCAGTTATCTCGGAGCCGCGGTATGCCGGCAGGCAATGAAGGACAACAACATCCTTTTTTGCTTGTTTTAGCAGATTGCTGTTTATCTGATAATTTCGGAATTTTTCTTTTTTCTTGTCGGCGCCGTCTTCCTGCCCCATGCTCACCCAGACATCGGTATAAACAACATCCGCCATACCAACCGCTTCTTCAGGCCTCCTCACTACAGTTATATTGCTTTTGTATTTTCCCCTTGCATAATCGATAATCTCGGCGTTCGGTTCGAAGCCTTCAGGACATGCAAGCGCAAGCTCCATTCCTGTCAGCGCAGCAGCCTCTATCAATGAATTGGCTACATTGTTTCCGTCGCCAATAAAGGCTACCCGCACGCCTTCGAGCCGCCCTCTTTTTTCAAGTATAGTCATCAAGTCCGCAAGGGCCTGACAGGGGTGATGCATATCAGAAAGTCCGTTTATCACAGGCACAGTCGCATGCTTTGCAAACTCCGCAACCGTAGCGTGCGTGTAGGTTCTAAGGACTATCGCACTCAAGTACCGCGAAAGCACTTTAGCTGTGTCGGCAATGGTTTCTCCTCTGCCCAACTGTATCTCCTTGGGGTTCAAATATATTGTCTGGCCGCCAAGTTGGTAAATGCCGACCTCAAAAGAAACCCTTGTACGAGTTGAAGGCTTCTCAAAAAAAAGTCCGATACTCTTTCCAATTAGCGGACATTTGCTTGCATCTTTGCCCGATTTCAACTCAATCGCCCTTTTAACAAGGCCTGTGAACTCATTCGGCGAAACATCGAATATTTTCAAAAAATCTTTTTTCATATGAACTTATCCAAAACCTCTTCAAGCACATCCGCCAGCTTATCTATGTCACGCTCTTCAACTATCAGCGGCGGCGCAAAACGAAGCACATTGCCGGAGGTGCAATTTATCAACATTCCCCTGTCCATACAGGATTTTACTAATACGGTGCCTTCAAAAGGCAGCTCCATGCCAACAAGAAGCCCCTTGCCTCGGATATTTACAACCTTATCAGGCAAAGCTTCTGCTATCTGTTTTAGCTTCTCCTGAAAATAGGCTCCCATTCTGTTGCAATGGTCAAGTATAAAACCATCTTCCATTAATGTTTCAAAAGTTGCTATTGCAGCGGCGCATACTAGCGGATTGCCGCCGAAGGTTGAAGCGTGCGTTCCGGGCTGAAAAGAGGCCGCCACCTTCTCGGTTGCAAGCATAGCGCCTATAGGAACCCCGCCGCCCAATCCTTTTGCAAGCGCCATAATGTCAGGGGTTATTCCGTAATGCTCATGCGCAAACAGCTTGCCTGTCCTGCCCATGCCTGTCTGCACTTCATCCAAAATAAGCAGCAGATTGTGCTCATTGCAAAGCTGGCGAACCTGCTGAAAGTAAGATTCCTTAGGAATCCTCACTCCGCCCTCTGCCTGAATAGGCTCAAGAAGCACGGCGCAAGTGTGTTTGTTTATGGCTGAGTTCAGCGCATCGATATCATCAAAAGGGACATGTTTAAAGCCCGGCATAAGCGGCTCAAAACCTTTCTGAAATTTCTCCTGTCCTGTAGCGGTTACTGTGGCCAACGTCCTGCCGTGAAATGAATTTTTCGCAGCTATAATCTCATAACGATTATGTCCGTCATGGTCCTTTGAATATTTGCGCGCCAGTTTTATGGCAGCTTCGTTAGCTTCAGCACCGGAATTGCAAAAAAAGACTTTATCCGCAAAAGAATGCGTTACTAAAAGCTTGGCCAGTTTAATCTGAGGTTCTATGTGGTATAGGTTGGAGACGTGCAAAAGCCGCTGTGCCTGTTTTTGGATCGCCACAACTACCTTTGGATGGCAATGCCCTAAAATATTTACGGCGATTCCGGCTATAAAATCGAGGTACTCCTTGCCATCAGCACCCCAAACCTTCATTCCGCGGCCCTTGCGCAAAACAATTGGGAAGCGGTTGTAGGTATGCATCAGGTAACGCTCGGAATCTTCGATTATTTTTTTAACTTCCATCGGTCATGATAACACAGCGAAAATATACCGGGCAAGGCGATTTGTGATGCTGACGTGTTCGACCGAACTGCGTTATACTAAATGCTATGATCGGATTTTTGAGAGGCCGCCTTTTTTCTAAAAAACCTGACAGCCTGATTATTGACGTAAATGGCGTGGGCTATCAGGTGCTTGTTCCAATATCTCTTGTTTCCTCACTTCCGGACGAAGGCCGCGAAGTAACGATTTATATATATACACATGTCAGAGAAGACGCGATTATTTTATACGGGTTTCAAACCGAGGATGAAAAGCGAATATTTACTACACTTATCGGGGTTTCGGGCATAGGCCCTAAAATAGCACTAAATATTCTATCTACGATAAGACCGGATAATTTTTATTCCGCAATCGATGCCGAAGATGTTGACACGCTATGCAGAGTTCCGGGACTAGGGAAGAAAACAGCTCACAGGCTCATTCTTGAGCTCAGGGAAAAACTACCCTCGCTGCGGGAAAAGAAAGATAAAAATTACGATGATACCCTTTCGGCGCTTGTAAATTTAGGGTATAAGAAAGCTATTGCCATAGAAGCGCTCGAAAAGTCTTACAACAGCGGCATCAGAGACATCGAAAGCCTGCTTAAAGAAGCGCTTAAGCATCTCACAAAAGAGGGGCGATGAGAGTCGAAGACGGACAGATAAGCCCCCTTGCTCCCGAAGCGGACGAAGAGGAAATAAAATACGAGACAACTCTCAGGCCGCGCACCCTCAATGAATTCGTTGGTCAGGAAAAAATCAAAGAAAATTTAAAGGTCTTTATACAAGCTGCAACTATGCGCCAGGAGGCGCTTGACCATGTTCTGTTCTTTGGGCCTCCGGGACTAGGAAAAACAACGCTCGCAACCATCATCGCAAATGAGCTCAAAGTAAATATCAGGACCACCACCGGCCCTGTGCTTGAACGGCAGGGCGACCTTGCTGCGATACTTACAAACCTCTCGCCCGGAGACATTCTATTTATTGACGAGATCCATAGACTGCCGCGAGTTGTTGAGGAAGTGCTGTATCCTGCAATGGAGGATTATAAGCTCGATATAATCATCGGGCAGGGGCCGAGTGCAAGAACACTTAAAATAGAGCTGCCAAAGTTTACTCTGATAGGCGCAACCACAAGAACAGGGCTGCTCACCTCCCCGCTCAGAGACAGGTTCGGCGTGATATGCAGGCTCGAATTCTACACCCCGAAAGAGCTTTGCGAAATCGTAACACGCTCTGCCGGACTCCTCGAAATCGAAATAAAAAAAGACGCTGCAGAGGAAATATCAAAGCGTTCGCGCGGCACTCCGAGAATCGCAAACAGGGTGCTCAAACGGGTCAGAGATTTTGCACAGGTGCGGGGCGATGGAACAATCGACATGAAGATTTCTCAGGAAGCGCTCGATGCCCTTGATATAGACCACTTGGGACTTGATGAAATAGACCGGAAGCTGCTCCGCACCATTATAGAAAAATTCGGTGGCGGGCCTGCAGGGGTTGAAGCAATCGCAGCCGCCTTAAGAGAGGACAGGGAAACCATAGAGGACGTCTATGAGCCTTTTATGCTGCAGGAAGGCCTGCTCGAAAGGACCCCGCGCGGCAGACTCGCCACAAAATTCGCGTACGAACATTTAGGGATCAAGCTGCCGCAGGGACTGTTTTAAGACCACTGAATAATGAATCTTCTAATGCATATCTGTTGTTCCAACTGCGCGGTTTATCCTGTATCGACGCTTAAAGACCGGGGAATAAATATCACCGGTTTCTGGTTCAATCCGAACATTCATCCGTTCACAGAATATAAAAACAGGCTCGCTTCTCTAAAAACGCTTGAGCGACTTTGGCTTATGGAGTTAGAATATAAAGATGAGTACGGTCTGACCGAATTTGTGCGTAACGTGGCGGGCAAAGAATCAGGTCGCTGCGAATATTGTTATACGGTGCGGCTTGAAGAGACCGCAAAAAAAGCGAAGGAGCTAAACGCAGATGCCTTCACCTCCTCGCTTTTGGTAAGCCCGTATCAAAAGTTTAATTTGCTTATGGACATTGGCAAAATGCTTGAAGGCAAATATTCGGTAGAGTTTATGGCCGAGGATTTCAGAAGCGGCTTCAGAAAAGGCCGCAGTGAGGCAAAAGAGCTGGGACTTTACAGCCAGAAATATTGCGGCTGCATATATTCAGAAATGGAACGCTATCTTTCGGGAAAACAAAAAAGTTGATACAGATGAACAGCATTGAACAGATAGGCAAAGCGATGATTATAGGCGGAATAGTTCTTGCCGCGGTAGGTGGCTTGCTTATGCTGTCCGGGAAAATACCGTGGCTTGGCAAACTGCCTGGGGATATTATGATCGAAAAAAAGAATTTTACATTCTATTTTCCATTGGCCACAAGCATTTTATTGAGCGCAGTGCTCTCGTTTTTGTTCTGGCTGATAGGGAGGAAATAAAAACTATGTTTAAAATCGACTTTGCATTGTCCAGGATTTTTATCGCGGCAACTATTTCTTTAGCACTCTTCTTTTTTAGTTTCGGAACTGCGTTTGCGGATACAATAAGGGTTCTCCTTCTAGACGCTAAAAATTCGAAGCTGCCCCAGAAAAATGAGCGGGTCGAAAGGCTGGGAAACGGCAAGGGGTCTGCACTGCTGGGAGGCATGAAATATTCGGGGGTTCTTGAAGTATGGCGGGGCGATAACGGGCTTTATGTTATTAATGAGCTTCCGTTTGAGGAGTACATCAAAGGCGTAGTTGCGGCCGAGGTTGGCAGCAGCTGGGATATAGAGGCATTGAAAGCACAGGCGGTGGTTGCCCGCACGTATGCTTTGACACAAAAACAGAACGGAGGGAAAAACAAGATTTCTTACCACCTCACCTCCTCCGTTCTTCATCAGGTCTATAAAGGCGGCAGCGTGCATGAAAACATTTCCCGTGCCGTTAAAGAAACTGTAGGAGAAATTTTAACATTCGAAGGCAAACCCATAATCGCATATTATCATTCTACAAGCGGAGGAATAACCGAAGATCCCGCAGAAGTTTTTGGGAAAAGCTACCCCTATCTGAAGCCTGTTTCAACAAATTGTGAGATATCGCCTTTTTATCTGTGGGAAAAAAGAATTGCGCTGCAGGATATTCAAAAAGCGACCAATATAAAGGCTCTTGAAGAAATATCAATAGACTCTTTTACGGTTTCTAACAGAGTGCGCAACCTGAAATTCATCGCCGAAGGCAAAGAGCATATTATTCCGGCAAAGGATCTGCGAAAAAATATAGGCTGGGACAAGCTCCCAAGTACTCTTATAACAAACCTGCGAAAAGACAACGACACCTTTATTTTTGAAGGCAAAGGATACGGCCACGGTGTAGGCATGTGCCAATGGTCGGCACTCCAGATGGCAAAATCAGGAAAGAACTACAAAGAAATTCTCGCAACTTTTTACCCCTCAACCACAATAGAACTTTATGGAAATCGCTGATTTCGACTTTTGCCTTCCGCCTGAATGCATTGCGTTGAGACCGGCCGACAAAAGAGACCAATCCCGACTGCTTGTTCTGCACAGCAACGGTAAAACCGAACACAAATCTTTTTCTGATATTGTTTCCTATTTCAACACAGGTGATTTATTGCTTCTAAACAATACAAAGGTTTTCCCTGCAAGAATAATATGCCGCAAGCCTTCGGGTGGAAAACTCGATCTAATCCTCGTGAAGCAAACAAATGATGATGTGTGGGAAGTTTTGTTTAAAGGCCAGTTCAGCGGCAAAGCAACATTCGGAAATAACTTCAATGTCGAAATATGGTCCGAAAAAAATGATGCTAAAACAGAAACCAAACGGTTTCTGAGGTTTTTGGATATCGAACCATCAAAAATTGTTAAAACTCTTTGGGAGCATGGAGAGATGCCGCTTCCTCCTTACATAAAACGAAGCCCAGACAGCCATGATAAAGAGCGATACCAGACGGTGTATGCCGAAAATGAAGGTTCTATCGCAGCTCCAACAGCAGGCATGCATTTTACTGATGAGTTGTTAGCAGCCCTCAGGAGCAAAGGCGTTGTTATTAGAATGTTGACATTGCATGTCGGCACAGGGACTTTTACGCCTATAAAAACCGAAGTTGTTTCTGAACACAGAATGGCCCCGGAATATTTTGAGATGGATGCAAGTCTGCCTGAGGAAATAATAAAAGCCAAGCAAAACAATAAACGGCTGATTGCAACCGGCACAACAGCAACCAGAGCGATTGAGGGATTTATGAGCGGAAGATTTGATGCCCTTGGCCCAGCAAACGGCAAAGTGCGGGGATATACAGATATTTTTATCTATCCGAATTATGCTTTCAAAGCGGTTGACGGTCTGATAACTAATTTTCACCTTCCCAAATCAACACCGTTGATGCTTGCATCAGCCTTTATAGGTTTGAAAAATATACAAAAAAGCTACAAGGAGGCATTGTCCGGAGATTATAGATTTTTCTCCTATGGTGATGCTATGCTACTTTTATTATGAGGGGCAGGATAACAGAAAAGTCCTCAATTTTACTCCTCAGTCGCAATACCGTAATAATCGGCGCTCTTGTGATCACCGTGTTCGGATTGGGTTTGGGCTATCTGCTTGGGTACAAGGGTGGGCTGCTCGGCATTGGCGATAAATTGCAAAACACAACCGAAACAAAACTGCCGCTCCCTGCTGAAGAGAAAAAAGTTATCGTATCCCCCTCAGGCGATGCTCCGGTTCTTCCTGTAGCACCTAATACTCAGCAGCAAGCAGCCGCCCTTGAAGAACAAAAAGAGCCTGAACAGCCTGTCATTAAAGATGAACCTCCAACAAAAAAACCTCAGGATCGCAGCCCAAAGGCAGCCCAAAGAGATCGTGAACTAAAAGAGAAAAAGACCGGACAAATATTAGAGCCCGAACCTGCGGCTGAGAAACCTGTTGCAAAAACTCTTAAAGAAAAACGCGCTGCAAAAAAGACGGCCGAAGCTCCAATAGAAGAGGCAAAACAGCCGGCAGCTTCTGCAAAGGCAGAAAAAACTGAAACGAAACAGGACGCTGCAGCACCAAAAAAGGTTTATACTGTTCAGTTCGGAGCCTTTCCAAGCAGCGAAGGCGCATCACAGCTTGCCCAGTCGCTCAAATCTAAAAAAATCAATGCCTACATAACCGAACGTGCTGAAGGCGATCCTTACTACAGAGTAAGAACCGGCTCATACAAAAACAGAAAAGAGGCTGAAAAAGCGGCGGCAGAGTTTCAAAAGCAGACCGGCCTGCCTAACTTTGTTGCGGTAAAACAGTAACTCACTTCCCAATTCCTTGAACTTTTCATGGAGGCGCTACGAAAACCATTGAGCTGATTTTAGACGAAGAGAGAGAATACCCTTTTCTTCACGGCGGTCTTGATAAAACATTTAGGGTTATCGAAGAGACTCTCGGAGTTGCAATCAGCGTAAGAGGAAATAAACTGATCCTGCAGGGAGATAATGGAAAAACCGACACTGCCGAAAAGCTGGTACAGGAGATGCGCGGAATAAACTCCGAAGGATACTGTCTGAAACCTGAAGACATATCCTATGCAATCCGCTCGTTAAAAGAGGGGGAAGAGCTTTCTTTAAAAAGCCTTTTTTCCACCAACATTGCGGTCTCATCCAAAAAACGCTTTATACTTCCAAAAACCCAAAACCAGCGCCGCTATATCGATGCGGTGAAAAAACATGATATTGTTTTCGGAATCGGACCGGCAGGCACAGGCAAGACATACCTTGCAATGGCGATGGCAGTAAACGCCTTTTTGACAAAGCAGATATCTAGAATTGTGCTTGTACGGCCGGCTGTAGAGGCGGGAGAAAAATTGGGCTTTCTTCCTGGCGACATAGCCGAAAAAGTAAGCCCTTATCTGAGGCCGCTTTATGACGCTCTTTACGATATGATGGAAATAGAAAAAGCGACAAAGCTTGTGGAGCGCGGTATCATCGAGATTGCGCCACTCGCCTTCATGCGTGGAAGGACACTGAACGATTCCTTCATTATCCTTGATGAGGCCCAAAACACAACACCGGAGCAGATGAAGATGTATCTCACTCGGCTCGGCTTCTCTTCTAAAACCGTGATTACGGGCGATATAACACAGATAGACCTTCCGACAGGAAAAAATTCAGGACTTGTAGAGGCTATAAAAATTTTGAACGATGTCGATGAAATAAAAATAGTATATTTCTCTGAGCGGGATGTGGTAAGACATAAACTGGTTCAGACAATTGTAAGGGCTTATGAAAGATACGAAAAACGGCTCACAGAAGACGGTTCAAATTAAGAAACCCAAAAGCCTTGTAGAGAGGCTTAAAGATTACAGGGACAGCCATAAGGACGACATGTCCAAGGTTTTTGTGCTGCTTGTGATCGGGCTTGTTTCTGCCTTTATAATCACCGAACAGAAAAGCATAGAGCGCTTCGTTGGCAGCTTCCTCATTGCATCTTTTATACTGCTGTTTTTTTATAAAGACATCAGGCGTTTCAAACCGCTCTATTTAAAAGACTATAAAATGCTTTTGCTTCTTGGCCTGCTCGTTTCGGGGACCCTGCTTTTAGGAAGAGTATCTGCCTACCTTTTATCGGGCCTGCAAAAAGGACTTGACCTTATCGGCGGAGATGCCTTCATCTTCGGCATACCTATACCTGTTGGCGCCATGCTTGTTGCGATGATATTCGATTTCCATACCGCCATGATCTTCTCGTTCGCCATAAGTTTGCTTACCGGCATTTGGCTCAACAATCCGTTTATCGCCATCTATGCCTTTTTTGGAAGCCTTACAGCAGCCTTCAGCGTAATTCGATGCAAAAAAAGATCTGCCCTGATAAAAGGCGGCCTCTGGGTAAGTCTTGTAAATGTTACGGCAGCCGAAATTATCGTTTTAACAAATGGAACCCTGTTTTCATCAGAAGCCTTATATGCCTTTATTTTTGCACTAATGTCCGGGATTATTGTGTCAGCCTTAATATCGGTGCTATTGCCCATACTTGAATTCATTTTTAATATAACAACAGACATAAGCCTTATAGAGCTTCTCGACCTCGACCAGCCTCTTATGAAAAGCCTCATGATAAACGCCCCCGGCACATACCACCACAGCGTCATCACCGGAACACTTGCCGAATCGGCAGCCGAGGCGGTCGGCGCAAACCCGCTGCTTGCCAGGGTTTGTTCCTACTACCATGATATCGGAAAAGTAAAAATGCCCGAATACTTTGTAGAAAACCAGCGGCATACTGTAAGCAAACATGACAAGCTCACACCCAGCATGAGCAGCATTATACTGACCGCTCATGTGAAAGAGGGCATAGAGCTTGGCAGGCAATACAAGCTTCCCAAATCGGTAATGGATATCATAAGTCAGCATCACGGAACGTCGCTCATTACATATTTTTATCAAAAAGCGCTTGATTCCGGCATTGAGGTGGGGTTGTCAAAAGAAAGCTATAGGTATCCAGGCCCCAAACCACAATCAAGGGTTGCCGCTCTTGTGATGATGGCGGATGCTGTGGAAGCTGCCTCACGGTCTTTGGCCGACCCAACCCCTGCAAGAATTTCGGCGCTTGTGGATAGAATTATAAACAACATTTTCCTTGATGGACAGATTGATGAATGTGAGTTGACACTAAAGGACCTGTCCGAAATCAAGAAAAGATTCAACTTTATTCTGACCAGCATTTTCCATAAAAGAATCGAATATCCAGAGATAGACCAGAAAACGCTGACGCATAAAGCCGACATGCTGCTTGTGGAGGCTGCGCCCGGAAAAAATATATCCAAGGCGGCAGAAAATGGAAATATCAGTAAGGAACAGGCAAAAGACGACAAAGATAAACCTGCTGAGAATAAAAAAAACGGCCAGCAGGACTCTCAAACATTTAGTCCAGAAAAATAATAGCCTAAAAAACCGCGCCGGCCGCTTGGAGCTTAGCGTTATGCTGGTGAACAACAGGATCATAAAAAGTTTAAACCGCGATTATCGGGGCATTGATAAGGTTACAGATGTGCTTTCTTTTCCTCAGAACGATCCCTTTTACTTTTCGAAAAACAGCGGACTTCCGATCCATTTAGGAGATATCGTGATAAGCATCCCTAAAGCAAAAGCACAAGCGCTGGAAAATTGCGTTAGTTTTTATGAAGAACTGTCGCGTCTTTTGGTGCATGGACTTCTGCATCTGCTCGGCTATGACCATGAAGATGGCAGGCATAAAGCGTTAAAAATGCGAAGACGCGAAAAAGAACTTATGGAGATATTGTGCCGCTGAGACGCTGGATAGAAAGCGCCAACAATGCAATAGAAGGCATCCTGCATGCTGCGAAAACGCAGCGCCATCTGCGCTATCACCTCTACTGCGCGGTTGCGGTGCTTATGCTGAGTTATGCCCTAGGCCTGCACCGTACAGATTTTTTGATTATAGCCGTGGCGGTAATTCTGGTCCTGCTTGCCGAAATGCTAAACACAGCAATCGAATATGTGGTTGACATCCTGTCGCCCGAATACAGTGAAAAAGCGCGAATAACAAAAGATGTTTCTGCAGGCGCTGTGCTTATAACAGCTTTCGGAGCAGCGGTTATAGGATATATAACCCTTTTTCCTTATTTGAAAAAAATTTTCGATTCAGGCCTTCATATAGCCAAACATTCCAAAGAAGAGATCGCTCTCATAGCGATAATTCTCGTGCTTATCTCGGTCATTGTTTTAAAAGCTTACACAGGCAAAGGGCATCCTCTCAGCGGCGGAATGCCGAGCGGCCACGCAGCCATAGCCTTTTCAGGATGGCTTTCTGTAACCTATATTACCGAAAACTTCAGCATATCGCTTATTTGCTTTGGACTGGCCGTAATTATCGCTCAGAGCAGAATAACGATAAAGGCACATACATCACTGGAGGTTATTGCCGGATCTGTTCTCGGCACAATTATAACTTTTATGTTGTTTAAAATTTTTTATTGATTATGAAGATCCCATTGCAAGAAAAAATTGCGGAATTTATCGAAGGACTCATCGAGCATTCTAAGGGGCTTGTGCTTGCTGTAATTGCTGTTGTGGCGGTTTTAGGACTTTTAACCGGATATAAATACTACCGATATACAGAAGACGACCCGCACTACTGTGTATCCTGTCACCTTATGCAGGAGGCATATAAAGAGTGGGAGCGCGGCAAACATAGCGAGGTTCTTTGTCAGCAATGCCATAGCCTGACAATGCTTGAACAAAACAAGCTGCTCATCGCTTATGTGGTGCAGGGCAACCAGCCGCTGTCACAAACCCATGGCAGGGAGAAGCCTTGGGCTGCCTGCAAAAAGTGCCATGCAGGAGAAATGGCTCAGGGTTCGCTCACCATTAAAAAGTCTCGCGGACATGACCTGCATATCGCGGTAAAAAACATCGGCTGCAAGACCTGCCACGAAAGCTCTCTGCACAATTTCAGGCCTAACGAAAAAGCATGTCAGGAATGCCATAAAGACAAAGGTGTTCATGGTATTGGCATGGAAACCTTCTCCTGCTTAAAATGCCACACATTTTCAGAAAAGACACCATCAATGATACCTCAGGACAGATGCATAAATTGCCACACCAAGATAAAAACCACCGGTCCTATGTCAGGACTTATGTGCCGCCAATGCCATAAGCCGCACAAAAAAATCATTCCGCAGGAAACAAACTGCACAAGCGAATGCCATCGCAACCAAGCTGCGGCCGGCAAGCATGGCCTGCATGCAAACCAGTCGCTGCATTGCCTTGACTGCCACAAACCCCACTCATGGATAGTCACAGAATCCAAGGCAAGACAACTCTGTTCAAAATGCCACACCTACAAATCACCTAAGACGTTTGTTTACTAGGCTTTTGCAATACTGCAAATAAATGTCGCTGTTTTGCAATGTTGCAAAAGGGGTTCCATTTAAAAACAATAAGATGCATTAGGCACGTTTCATGCTTAATTTTTTGCAGTTTTGCATTTTAAACCGTTTTTGCAAGGGGAGGCATGAAAGGGTACTTTCTTATAGTCAGCATAATTGTAGCAATAATCTCTATTCTGGTCACACTTAACGTATTTTTTCAGCAATCACTGCAGATGGAAATAGCGGAGCAGTTCAACAAAGAACAGCTTCTCCTCTCTAAATCAATAGCGAACAATATCAGGTCTTATATCCAGTTTATGAAAGAAGAGGCGCTTGAGGTCGCTCATGAACTTGCCGAGAAACCTTATACAACCAAAGCAACTTTTGAAGATCTCACCAAAGAGGAGATGAAGCATAAAGGGGTGCTTAAGGCGGTAACAGGTCTTATAGGCACTGATGGGAAGATAGCGGTAATCAACGGCAACGGGGATCTAATAAAGCAGGTGCTGCCCCAAATCATATCAACAGGCAAAAGCCTGCCAAACAAAGACGCAGCTCTGATAAATGCACCCGAAAACATAACAATTGTGGCGCCTGTTTTCAGAAAAAACAGACTGAACGATATTATCTTTATTTCTTTTGCGGTCAAAGATATAGCAAACCATTTTCTAGAAAATGTCCGCGCAGAAAGCTCAGGGTACGCATGGATGATCAACAGAAACGGCGACCTGCTTTATCATCCCACACATCCCGAAATGATCGGGAGGAATCTTTATAAGGCAGATGACTCCTGCTTTAAATGCCATTTGAGCTTTGATTTTGAAAAAAAGATGCTTGAGGGCAAAAGCGGCAACTATGGAAGATATATCGCTCCTCACGGTGAGGACAAGATTCTTGCCTTTGCGGATGTTGACAGGGAAAGCCTTTCATGGCTTGTTGTTATGTCATCGCCGTACTCAGATATAACACGCGTAACAGGCCAGAGCATGAAGCTGTACTCGTATCTGATTATCTCTATCTTTGTCGCAACCACATTGGTGTCGGCAATTCTTATCATCATGAACAAAAAAAGGATTCAGGCGATAGAGCTCGAAAAAAGGCAGCGGGAGCTTGAACACTACACCCAAGACCTCGAAAACAAAGTTTCGGAGAGAACCGCAGAACTGAAAGGCGAAAAAGAAAAGCTCGATACAATAGTCAGCACAATCGGCGGCGGCCTTGTCCTTATGGACAAGGACGGCAGAATTCAGTGGACGAACAACACAATAAAAGATATGGCAGGCATAGACATAAACGGAATGTACTGCGAAGATGTCTGCAGAGACTGCCATATATCCGGCACATATACGAAAGACGGCATAGAGACGATGGTCATGTCGAACCTTTTCGGAAAGACAAACATCTTTTTTCAGGTGACCACTGCGCCCATCAAAAGCGATGACGGCGCTATTCACGGATACATACGACTGATTCAGGACATTACCGAAATAAAAAAAATGGAAGAGCAGATAATACATTCCGAAAAGCTCGCCTCTATAGGCCGCCTTGCGGCAGGCATCGCACATGAGATAGGAAATCCGATGACCTCTATCTTCTCTTTTGTCCAGCTGCTGAGAGAAAATGAAGAGGATACATTCAAAAAAGAAAGCCTCGATACAATATATTTCCATGTAAACAGAGTGTCCGAAATACTTAAACAGCTCTCGGGCTTTTCGAGAATGCCGGCCGGAGAGCCCAAGGAATGCCGGATTAACGAAGTGATAGACACCTCACTAAACCTTATACAGTATGATAAAAAAGCGAAGAATGTTACGATCAAAAAAGATCTCGGCAATGATATCCCTGTTCTAACACTCGACGGCAACCAGCTTTCTCAGGTCTTTGTAAACCTTATCCTAAACGCCTTTGACGCGATAGTTGATGAAGGCATTCTTGAGGTTAAGAGCCATCTATTAGGTGATAATGTTTTAATAGAGTTCCGCGACACAGGCATCGGCATATCCAAGAGCGATCTTGCAAGAATCTTTGATCCATTCCACACAACCAAAGAAAAAGGAACCGGCCTTGGACTGGCTGTAAGCTACAACATCATCAAAAAAATGAACGGCACACTTTCGGTTGAAAGCGAGCAGGGCAAAGGCACAACCTTTATAATTACCATTCCCCTGAAAGGATACTTGGCAAATGAAGCCTAAAATTCTTGTGATTGATGACGAACCGGATATCTGCCGTGCACTTGACCTTCTGCTGACAAGAGAAGGTTATTCGGTAACCACGCTTTACAGCGGGGAAGAAGCTTTAGAGCGGCTCTCAAAAGAAAATTTCGACGCCGTTTTGACCGATTTAAAAATGGGCAAAATTGACGGCTTTACTGTCCTCGAAAAAATAAAGCAATCAGCACCAGAAACAGTAGCGATAATGATGACAGCCTTTTCATCGGTAGAGTCGGCGGTGGATGCTATGAAGAGGGGCGCCGCGGACTATATCGTTAAGCCTTTTCTAAACGAAGAGGTAAAGCTTACCATAAGAAAAAGCCTAGAGCACAAAAATGTTGTCAGCGAAAATATAGCTTTAAAACAAGAACGCAGCCAGAAGATGTCCTGCAGGGAGTTTATATCCGACTCGGAGCAGATGGCGAATATTATGGACACCCTCGAAAAGGTTATTCCCACCAAAAGCAACATTATGATTTTAGGCGAAAGCGGAACAGGCAAGGGACTCTTTGCCGAACTCATACACTGCAACAGCCCGAGAAGAGACAAACCTTTCATATCTATCAACTGCTCGGCTATTCCGGAGGGGCTGCTTGAATCGGAACTATTCGGCTACAAAAAAGGCGCTTTTACCGGAGCGGTAAACGATAAGACCGGCCTTATTCCGCTGGCAGACAACGGAACACTTTTCCTTGATGAAATAGGAGATATGCCGCTTGCACTGCAGGCCAAGCTCCTTAAAGTGCTTGAAACCGGCGATGTACAGCCTCTTGGAGACACAAAACTAAAAACGGTTGACATAAGGCTTATAACCGCAACCAATATTGATATCGAGAGCAGACTTAAAGAAGGCAAGTTCAGAGAGGATCTGTACTGGAGGCTTGATGTTATCGAAATAAAAATCCCCCCCCTAAGAGAAAGACGCGAAGACATAGAAACCCTTGCGATGCATTTCATGAAAAAGTTTGCTGACGAACACAAGAAAAAGATAACCGGCTTCGATAAAGACACTATGGCAATACTTATAGGATACTCATGGCCCGGAAATGTTCGGGAGCTGAAAAACGTGGTCGAACGTTCCGTGGTGCTTACTGAAGGAGCAAGAATTTCTGTACAGGATCTGCCCGAAAAACTCAGAAAAACCGAAAGCGCTGTTGAAACCTCAACCTTAAAAGCATACATAAATGATTATGAAAAAAACCTGCTTTTAAAGATTTATAGCGCTCACAACAAAAATAAAGAGGAAACCGCAAAGGCGCTCGGAATCGATCTTGCCACGCTTTATAGAAAATTCAAAAAATACGGAATAGATGCTGAATGAAGAAAATCTTTTATGGCGGATTCAGCGCCGGCTTTGTTCTCGGCATCGCCGTTGCGCTAAGCATGGATCTGCTGCTTGGAAAAACTCTCGGTTCCGGATGGAGCGAAGCTGTTGCGAACGATCTTAACAGGATGCTGAAAAGTTCTTATTCCACAGACCATCCATTGGTAATAATCCTATCCTTCGTTGTGATAGGAATCGTAGGCCTGATCGGTGGATTGATGGGCGGCGGCTTCAGTTATCTTATCGGAAAGCTTTTCGGAACGCTACAAAGACATATACCGAAAAAATAGATCAACCCAAACCCTCAAGTTTTTTTCTTAAATCTTTCATCAGCACACCATAGTCTTCAACGCTGAAAAAAGCCGAGCCCATTACAAGCATGTCAGCTCCCGCCTCTGCTACTTCGCGGGCATTTGCCGGCTTCACGCCGCCGTCAACTTCAATAATAGCGTTTGAACCTTTTTCTTTTATTGCGGTTTTAATTGCCCTTATTTTGGAGAGAGCGGAGGGAATAAAAGACTGTCCTCCAAATCCCGGATTCACCGACATTACAAGCACCAGATCGATATCGGACAATATGCAGTCGAGGCTGCATACCGGTGTGGCCGGATTTAACGAAACACCCGCTTTGATTCCGGCATTTTTAATCACCTGAACAGTCCTGTGAAGATGTGTTGCAGCTTCCACATGCACAGTCAGATAGTCGGAGCCTGCCTTTATAAAATCTTCTGCATATTTATCCGGGTCAGATATCATAAGGTGAACATCAAGGGGAATTGCGGATATTTTTTTTATAGACTCGACAACTCCGGGGCCAATCGTAATGTTAGGCACAAAATGGCCGTCCATAATGTCTATGTGCAGTACATCTGCGCCTGCCGCTTCCGCAGCCTTTATCTCTGCGCCAAGCCTCATAAAATCTGCCGAAAGAATTGATGGTGAAATCTTTATCACTGTTCCTCCCAGTATGTTTATTGTTTCAGCTTCTCTTCGTAATCGCCTAGGCTCACAACCACCTTAAATTCGGTGCCGCCCTTTTCGCCTGTTTCAGGGCGTTGCGCGATTATTACGTCTTTCGGCGAAGTCTCTGAATGTGCATAAACCACCCTGCCCATTTTTATCCCTTTTTCTGCAAGCATAGCCTCTGCCGCCGCAACGGTTTGCCCAACAACCTCAGGCATATACTGAAAGCGCGGGCCCTTGCTGACCACAATCCGTATTTCCCTTCCCTCTTTTACCTTGCTTCCTGAAGGCGTATCCTGTCTTATGATTCTTCCCTGCGGTATGTTCGAATCAAAATCCTCGCCATCCATCCTTAAATACAAACTTTTATGACGTACAATATCGTTGGCCTCTGTGGTGGTTTTCCCCTTCAGGTCCGGCACATCAACCGTTCTGCTGAAACTCAAGAGTTTGAAAGTAAAATGGCCTGATACAAGCGCCAGAATCACAAGCGTAACAATAAAGAGCGGTATTTTTATATATGTGTTCATAAGTTTTTTATCAGCATTGTTGCAAAGAACCCGTCCAGCCCATGCCTGTGGGAATAAGTTCTGTAATAAAATCCGCTGCTTGTTTCAAAAGCACAAAAAAATGGCTGAACCGCTCTTATGATACTAAACTCAGGGCATTTGTGTAAAAAGCGTTCGACAACCTTTTCCCCCTCTTCAGGCTCAGTAGAGCAGACGGAATATACGAGTGTGCCGCCTTTTCTCAGCATAGTTGAAACCGAGCACAAAAGCGCATACTGTTTTTCGTGAAAAGCTGCAAGGCTTTTTTCGGAATGCCTGTATTTCACGTCAGGGTTTCTCCGTATAACACCGAGACTGGAGCAGGGAGCATCCAAAAGTATCCTGTCAAAATCAGAGCCAATGTCTTTGCCGGGCGCCGAAACATCGGTGTTTGTTATTTTTATGGATTTTAGGGAAAGCCTCGCGATATTTTCTTTTAACTGTGGAATCCTTCTGCTGTCTGATTCTATTGCAACAACTTCACCGCTGTCTTTTATAAGCTGCGCTATATGCGTGGCTTTACCGCCCGGTGCAGCGCAGGCATCGAGTATTTTTTCTCCGGGCAGAGGGTTGAGAAGTTGTGCAACAAGCTGCGACGCCTCGTCCTGAATAAAAGCGCCGAGCAAAAGAAGTTCGGTATAAATATCAGGGGGACAAGCATCCAGCATAATGCCATACGGAGAGTATTTCGTCAGTTGCGCATTAACACCTTTTTCTGAAAGAAGTCTTAAAATATTTTCTTTCTTTGCCTGATCAACCACCCGCAGCACAATAGGCGGGATCTGATTATTTGCTTCGGCAAGGGCCGCTGCTTCATCGGCTCCGAAACGTTCAATCCATTTTTTTATCAGCCATTCCGGATGTGAGGTTTTTATAGAAATTTGTTTAACAATACTATCTTCAGGAATTTGCCGATCTTTATAAGCACTTCTCAAGAAATTTCTAAGCACCGCATTCACAAATGGCGCTTTCTGGCTGTTGATTTTTTCTGCCTCAACCGCTTCATTTACCGCTGCCCAGTCAGGCACACGCATAAACATCAGCTGATAAATCGCTGCCCGCAGATTATTCCGCGTGAAAGGAGCGACCTTTGCAGGCGTTTTAATAAAAGGCTCCAGCAGCCAGTCTATATAGATAGCGTGCCTGAGCACACCATAAACAAGCTCCATAATAAATGCACGGTCACGGACCTCAAGCCCGTTAAAAATGTTATCAAAAACATCTTTTGGCTTTGCCGGATGGGTGAAGATTTTTATGAGTGATTGGATTGCGATTAGGCGCATAGAAGTCTTAGGATAGGCTTGAACTCTTATCCCTGGCCTCTAAGCATCCGCTTATTGTTAAACTCATTTTTTTCGGTAAGCAGCAGACTCAGCTCCTTTAAATCTCCTGTTTCATTGGCCTTGAGCTCCGCTTCTTTTATCTTCTTTTCTATTTCACGAAGCTTTATTTTCGAAATGCAATCCTCTATGGCTGTATCTGCATGCTCAATGTCGCATTCATGAGAGATAGAGTGTTTGGTTATCATTACGCGCTCATCATCGCTGCAAACATCAAGAAGTGCATTTGTTAGATTAGCGGACTGTGATTTGTTTTTGATAAATTTTGCGGCCTTATCAAATATTGCCCTTATGACCGTATTTTCGATAAAGCCGCCTTCAATGCCATGCAGTATATCATAAGCTTTCTCGGGCATCGTAAGCATGATATTTAAAAGCAGCAGCTCCTCTTTATTTGTCTGGTCTGCCCGAATATGGGTTTCGTTTCTGCCGGAATTCCGATTTTGCCCCGAGTTCTTAAATGTTTTTTGTACGGTTGTTTTTAGTTCTTGTCTGAGGGTAAGTTCGCTTACCCCAGATCGTTCACCCAGTTCTCTAACCAGTTCATCACGCTGCAAAGAATCAGCACATGCAGCGATCGACTGTATGGCAAGCCGAACCGCATCAAGTCTGTTGCTGCCGGAATATTTCAGCAGGAAATTTACCGGTGACAGCGCTCCGGCCATGAGCTTCCTGAACTTTTCTGCCCCGTGCTTCTTTAGGTAAGAATCAGGATCTTCGCCTTCCGGCAGAATAAGCACTTTAGCCTGCAGGCCTTCGCCGAAAACTACTGACAAAGCCCTCTTGGTGGCCGAAATGCCTGCGGAATCGCCGTCAAACACAAGCACCACTTTCTCGGCAAACCGTTTGAGTCTTTTCACCTGTCCTGCCGTAAGCGCCGTACCGAGAGGCGCAACAACATTTGCAATCCCGTGCTGATGGCACATTATCGCGTCCAAGTACCCTTCGACTATCACCGAATATTTCTTCTGCACAATAGCAGACTTTGCCTTGTCTAGAGAAAAGCAGGTCTCGCCTTTTCTGAACACCGGACTGTCAGGAGAGTTTATGTATTTAGGTATTTCCTTTGATGATGAAAATGTTCTGCCTCCGAATGCTATCGGCTTACCCTGCAGATCAAATATGGGAAACATTAAGCGGTCACGAAAAAAATCGTACGGGCCCCTTTCTCCGAAGTTCACAAGCCCCGATGCTTTTATATGCGCATCCGACAGTCCCTTGGCTTTGAGCTTCTTATAAAGCGCATCCCTGTCAGATATTGTGTAGCCAAGAGAAAATACTGCAGCAGTCTCTTCCGAAACACCTCTGTCTTCAAGATATTTTTTTGCCTGTTTCGACTTTGACAGGTTTTGTCTGAAAAAATTTAAAGCCTCAACCTGAGCAGCCAAAACATTTTCTTTTATGCCTTTGTCTGTTTTCGCACCTCTGTATTCATCGATATTAAGACCGGCCTTATCAGCAAGAAAAGAGAGCGTTTCTGAAAAATCCATATTTTCGTAGCCCATGGTAAAGCCAAATATATCACCGCCTTTGCTGCAGCCAAAACAATGGAATATCTGCTTTGCGGGGCTTACCATGAATGACGGGGTCTTTTCGGCATGAAACGGGCAAAGCCCCTTGAAGTTGCTGCCTGAACGTTTCAGTTCGACATGTTCGGAGATAAGCTCGACTATATCGAGCCTTGCCTTGATGTCTTCAACTAGGTTGTCAGACTTCACGGTTTGTGAGTCAGGCTATGTTCTGCTGACCCTTCTGAACCCTGAACACTCGAGAAACTCGATTTCATCGCCTTTCGAAATCTGGTCGAAGAGAAGGTTCAGGCCTAAATTATCGCTCGCTATATGTCCGGCGATAACCACATTTATGTTATTTTTCTCGGCTTCTTTGCGATGATCTTCACTAAGGTGCATGCCTACTATGGTGTTTATTCCGCTTAACGAAAGGCTTGAGAAAATCTCTTTGGAGCCCTCTGTTCCTCCGGTCATATCAACAAATATTTTTCCGGCTTTTCTGTTCTTTGATCCGATAAGAATGCGCGGCCCGAAACTCTCTTTTTTTGCGACTTTATATTCCGGAATTTCGTTAAGCATGGTTATTACGTCATCTAACGTATAAGGCTTCTTATCCTCAAAATTCTGCTGAAGGAATGTTGCCACCATGTTGTCAGCCATAGTGTGCAGGCAGATAAGCGGGATGTTAAGAAGCCTTGCTGCATCCACAGTTTTTGAGTGGTTTGCGGGCATAAGCTTTCTTTCAACTTCCTTTACGCGCGATTCCATGAGAGCTTCTGCCGTATTTATCGGCACTCCGAAACGATGCAGAATATCGGCCTGCATATTCATCACATTATAAAGGTTCGCATAAGCCCTGCCTTCGGGATGATGGGCAAGCACAAGATCAACACTGCGGCCTTTGGCTCTCAGGCTTTCGGCAAGCAAAAGTTCAGACACATCAATATCGATGCCCACAAGGACTCTTTTTATCTCCTCGTCGCCGGTTCCATAGAGCATTTTAGAATCAGCATATGGATTTAAAAGACTTTCCGGATCGAAATTTTCTTTTTCCTCTCCCGTAAGCTTTTCAAAATCTTTTTTCTTTCTTGCGAGCTCCTGTTCAACAAACTCTTTTCCGCGCGGGTCATTTTCGATTGCGGCCGACAACGCCTTTCTGTAAAATTCTGACAGTTTCATTCCGGTTACCTCACAATTTATTTTAGGGAATATCTAAACCTTTAAAAGCTTTTACCACAGAGGTCACAGAGATAATAAAATATTTTTAAAACAGAATAACACTCACAGAGAAGACACCAAAAATGTGCCATAAAAAAACTCTGTGAACTCTTTTGTATAGCTTTTTCTCTGAGCGCTCTGTGGTTTTCTGTAATGCATTACTGAGATTAAGAAGCGGGCGTAATGAGTTCTTTCACTCTCTGGTTGACCGCTTTGCCGTCAGCCATGCCCTTGGTTTTTGGAGAAACGATTTTCATTACTTTGCCTATATCGGCTGGGGATACAGCTCCACATTCTGCAATGGCCGCCTTTATTATTTCATCAATCTCTTCAGCAGAAAGCTGTTTTGGGAGATACTCCTGAAGAACTTCAAGTTCCTGCTTTTCCTTGTCCGCAAGCTCTGTTCTTCCTGCAGCCAGAAATTGCTCTATCGACTCCCTGCGCTGCTTTGCAAGAGAGGAAAGCGCACTGATAACTTCATCCGCAGAAAGCTGCCCCATCTTCTCTATTGACCTGTTCTTGAGCGCAGCTTTAATCATTCTGATAGCAGAAAGCCTGACTTCAGCCCTTGCCTTCATCGCTTCTTTGAGATCTTGGTCTATTTTTTGAAAAATATCTTCCATTGGATGTTTATTAAAAAATTAAAACCGGCCTTTTTAAGGCCGGTTTCTTTATTTCGCTGGTTTCGGTGCGGGTCTGGATCTTTTTACGGCCTTTTTGCGTGCAGCAATTATCTTCTTTTTCTTCTTAATGCTCGGCTTGTCGTAATGCTCCCTTTTTTTTATCTCGGACAAGATGCCTTCTCTCTCGCACTGCTTTTTAAAGTGCTTGAGAGCCGACTCGAATGACTCTGAATCTTTTACTTTAACAGAGGGCATACCTGTTTATCACCCCTCTCTCTCTTTATAGGATTTGACAGTTTAGCAGGTAGCAAACCAGGTTGTCAAGGGGAAATTTGGAGAATGCCTTTGAGTTTTAAGGAATATTCGTCCGCTTAAAACAGAAAAACAATGGGATACAAAGGGGATAACATGCATTCAAGATATACGCCTGCTTCTGCCTGCGTCGGTTAGATTCAATACGTTTTGCCACTTTTTATAACCGGTCTGCAGCAGTTTAAAGTTTTCGTTCAATTCTACGGTAGTTAGATAAAAATGAAAGCCGCCATATTTCGGACTTTCTCTTTCTTCTTTTGCCACAATTCTTTGTTCCATCTGCTCATATTTAACCGGCAGCGCATAGGCTCCAATAGGATTGGGCTCTTTTATTTCTGCATCTATCCATACCTGCTCCCCTATCATCAGGCTAGTCTCGCCGCCGCCCGAATAAGGCGCAGACCACGCCGTAATATAATCTACAGTCATATCTTTTAAGGCTTCATACAGGTCGCCTTTTTGTGGGAATCTATAGCCTTGAGGTATTAAGCTGCGTTCATATTCTCTTGCCCAATCAATCTCTTGACCAGAAATCGATTTGCGCTTGCCTGCCTTCATCTCTTCCATAAGATCAGAAATTTTAAGGCTCCAGTCAGGTGGACGCTCCACAAACTTCTTTTCAATCCGTTCTGAAGGTTTCTTTTTAAATAGACGCTGTAAAAAATTCATCATGAACACCTGGATTGTGCTATGCTGCTTAAATAAGCAACATAGCCCCTTTTTCATAACCGAGCTCTCTTGATACAACCTCGCATTTTGATTGAAGAAGAAAAAATATTTGTTTGTTTTTTGAGGCAGATTTGCCAGGAGAATAAAGCGTCTCGAAGTTTCCCTGTCCTTTGCTTATCACAAGCCGCGCATTTTCGAACTCATCTCTAAAAGTCTCAGGTGTCATATCCAAAATAGTGCCGATGCAGTCGGAGCCGTTGTCTATCACCTCACATACATCGGTCAGCCCAACCTCTTTAGCATCATAAAGGGTGGCATCATTAAGCACCGGCATCCCCTTTGCTACCGCCTTGGTTTTTATGCCGTTGTCTTTCAGCTGCTCTATAAGTATCCTGTCGAATACTATCTCCCCTGCATTGTCCAGGAGATATAGAACTTCATCAGCTTCGTTAAGTGTTTTGCGGAGTTCAGCGTAATTGTCAACCGCAAGCGGGGTTTCTAGAGCCCTTTTCACGGTGCCTTCGATATCAATCGAGCTGTATATGCCAAAATCTATTATGTTTCCGGCTATCGCAAGCCTCGCTGCTGTCCACAGAGGGTCTTTGCTATCATGCACCATTTTTTTTAGTGCGGGATACAGCTTCAGCGCCTTTTGATTATATTCGGATTTGTTGTCTTTAAATGGGTCTTTCCCCAAAATATCCCTAATCTTTCTATGCAGGAAGGTTGTCGAATAAGCGGGAGGGCGGTTCATGTCGGTAGCCCCTATCTCGTCGAGGACTCCCTTTACCAGCCGCTCCTGCATTATTAGGTCATCGGTTCCAAGCCTTGCAGCAATAAGTGTCTGCTTTAGAAAGCAGGGGAAGCAGTCGAGATGTACATTCACCTTTTGATTGCCCTGTCGGCAATGTCTTTTCTGTAATGCATGCCCTCAAAACTGATTTTGCTGACAGCTTCGTAAGCCTTAGCTTTAGCGGCAGCAATATCTGCGCCGGTCGCTGTTACGCCAAGCACGCGGCCTCCGTTTGTTGCAATTTTCCCATTCTCAAAAGAGGTTCCTGCATGAAAAACAAAAGAGTCGGCAACCTTTGCGGCCTCGTCCAGCCCCGAAATGATCTTGCCTTTATCGTATTTTCCCGGATATCCGCCCGACGCTAGAACCACGCAAACAGCAGCTTCATCTTTCCAAGAAATATTTATTTCAGAAAGCTTCTGGCAGGCTATCGCATCGCATATTTCGTAAAAGTCGCTGTCGAGCCTCATCAATACAGGTTGGGTTTCGGGATCTCCGAGTCTGCAGTTGAATTCAAGCACATTGGGCACACCATCTTTTATCATCAGTCCGGCATACAAAATCCCTTTAAAAACTATGCCTTCGGACTTCATGCCCAGAACCGTAGGTTTCATAACCTTCTCCATAACCAACTCTTCAAGCTCTTTTGTTACAACCGGAGCAGGGCTGTAAGCCCCCATTCCGCCTGTATTTGGCCCCTTGTCCTGATCATAAACCCGCTTGTGGTCCTGCGAGCTTACCATAGGCACAATAGTTATCCCATCGGTAAAAGCCATGAAAGATGCTTCTTCTCCCTGCAAACATTCTTCCACAACAATCCTGTCTCCGGCATCGCCAAAGGCGCGGTCCTTCATTATCAGCCTGATGGCCTTGATAGCCTCGTCAACTGTTGATGCAACGATAACCCCTTTGCCTGCGGCAAGTCCGTCCGCCTTGATAACTATTGGGGCTCCTTTCATACGTACATAGTCCTCGGCCTGCGGGTGCGATGAAAAAACCTTGTATTCCGCGGTCGGAATCTTATAGCGTCTCATAAAATCTTTTGAAAAGACTTTGCTGGATTCGAGCTGCGCCGCATCCTTTGTCGGGCCCACGATCTTTCTGCCCTCTTTTTCGAACGCATCCACAATGCCTCTGGAAAGCGGTTCTTCCGGCCCAACAAAGGTAAGGTCTATCCAGTCGTATTTCACAAAATCTATAAGCCCCTTGAAGTCTGACGTGTCAACCGATATGCATTCCGCAATATCAGCGATGCCGGCATTCCCGGGCGTGCAGTAAATTTTATCCACATGTCTTGACTGCGAGAGCTTCCAGACTATCGCATGCTCCCTTCCACCGCTTCCAACCACCAACACTTTCATATGCTGCCCCCCCCTGACACTGCCTTCTCGAGATATCCGGCAATAAGCGAGTCGTAGCGTCCTGTATGCGCAAACACCTTTTGAGCAAGCCGCAGCTTGGTATTACGGCTCAGCTCTCCGTTGGAATTTTTTATCTCTTCCGCTATATTGCTGTAGTCTGCCGGATCAACAATCACCGCAACATCCTGAAAGTTTTTTGAGGCTGCCCTTAGCATTGCCGGCCCGCCTATGTCGATATTTTCTATGGCATCATCGAAAGTCACATTCGGTTTTGATATAGTCTGTTCAAAAGGATAGAGGTTGACCACCACGGCATCAATCGTATTAATGCCATGTTTCTTTATGTCCTCCATGTCTTGTGGATTGCTTCTTCTTGAAAGCAAACCTCCATGAATCTTCGGGTGCAGTGTTTTCAGCCTGCCGTCCATCATTTCTGGAAAGCCGGTGTAATCAGACACCTCGATGACCGGCACGCCCGCTTCGCGAAGAGTTTTAGCGGTCCCTCCGGTAGAAAGTATTTCAACGCCCATAGAAGAAAGCTCTCTTGCAAATTCCACCACACCGCTTTTATCAGACACGCTTATTAAAGCCCGTTTAATCATTAATTGCCCTCCGGAGAGCTGTCTTGGTTTTTGGTTTGTTGAAAAATTTCGGCGGCTGCCATGGTGATAATATAACAAAGACCGCTTTTTTTTGCTTTAACTATAAAGCGGCTAACCAGTCGGAAGCGCTATCTTAAACTCCGGCCCGCCGCCATTATTGTGGGCCGAAATAGAACCGCCCATATTCCCTTCTACGATCATCTTAGCCATATACAGCCCTATGCCGGTACCCTCTTTCTTTGTCGTAAAGTAAGGCTGAAATATCTTGTCCAAAGAATTCTCGGGTATCCCGCCGCCGTTGTCGCTTATAGCAATTATTATCTTGTCTCCAGACCTTTCGATCTCTATTTTGATAAGGCCATTATGGCTCCTGTCTTCCTTATGTTTTTGAACAAGCGCATCCTTTGCATTGCTTATGATATTTAGAATCACCTGTTCGAGTTCATTTTTGAATCCATACATCGCCATTTCACAGCAATGCATTATTTCGGTAAAATTTTCAAAAGTGCGATTGTGCTCTTTGCAGGTCAGTCTGTAAGCGATATTGTTGACCTTCAACTGCCATGACATAAGGGCCAGAACCTCTGCCATAGCCGCCTTTACATCAAAAAGAACCGGTAGTTTATCCTGTTTGAAAAAGTTTCTGAAATCGTCGATGGTTTTTGACATAAACCGTATCTGCTTCATTCCATCATCCACAAACTTTGCGAGGGATTCTTTGTTGAGCTCTCCAAATTCATACGCATCCTGCGTCGCCTGAATAAGCAGCCCCAGCGCATTTAGCGGTTGCCTCCACTGGTGCGCGATAGCTCCAATCATCTCGCCCATGGCCGCCATCTTTGCCTGCTGCATCAGCAGCAGCTCTTTTTCGAGCCTCAAGGCTGTCTCTTCAGCGACACGCTGCTCCAGCTTTGCATTGAGTTCGCAGAGAGCGGCTTCGGCCTTTCTGCGCTGCGCATCCGCCTCACTCATATAAAGAGCAATCTCTATTGTTGTCTTCAGCGTGTCTGCAGTGCAAGGTTTAGGCAGATAACCGTATGGGTTTGTTTTCTTCGCTTGGTCAATAGTTGCTGAATCAATATGCGCGGTTAGGTAGGTGGTCGGTATGTTAAGGGTCGTCCTTATTTTCTCAGCCGCGTCTATGCCGGTCATAGGGCCATCAAGCGTAATGTCCATAAGGATCAGGTCGGGCTTGAATTCAGCGGCTTTGCACAGGGCTTCTTCTCCGCTGACCGCAATGTCAGGAACCTCATAGCCAAGCTTAACCAGCTCGAATTTCAAATCCTGCGCTGTTATGAATTCGTCTTCAACAACCAATATTCGTTTGCTATCCATTCTGCGCATCTCCGGGTTCCTGCTTGCAGGGAAAGCATATAGCAAAGCTTGTGCCTTCTGTCCTTGAAAGCTCTATCTTTCCACCTATTTGCCGGGTCAAACCATTTACCAACTGCATGCCGAGAGATAAAGTATTGCGGAAATCAATGTCCGCCGGAAAGCCGATGCCGTTGTCCTCAATAAACAAAATATAATTCTCTTTGCCGCTTTTTTTAATGCCTACTTTGACATTTCCGTTTATGTTTTGGGGGAATGCGTATTTGAGGCTGTTTGATACCAGCTCATTTACAATAAGTCCGCAGGGAACACCAACATTGACATCAAGCAAGATGGGTTCCATATCAATAAAAAAAGTGACATCATGCCGCTTGTAGGTGTCCGCAATGCTTTTGACAAGGCTTTGCAGATAATCTTTGAAATCTATATGGGCAAGATCTTCTGACCTGTACAATTTATCATGAACCAGCGACATTGATAATACCCTGCTCCGGCTCTCTTCGAATTTTGCACGGACAGCCTCATCATCTATGCCTTTTGCCTGCAGGCTCAGCAGGCTGTAAATTACCTGCATATTGTTTTTTACGCGATGATGTATCTCCTTAAGCAAAACCTCTTTTTCTTTAAGAGAGCGTTGAATCTGCTCCTCTGCCTGCCTGAGTTCTGTAATATCCCGAGCTGTGGCATAGGTGATTCCTTGCTCTTTGATATAAGTTGCGCGCCACGAAAGCAGTTTGAAAGAACCATTTTTGCATTGGTAGCGGTTTTCAAAATTGAGCGAAAAACCCCTCTGCAGCTGTTTTGCCATTTCATCGAGTGTCGGCTGTTTATCCTCCGAATGCACAAATTCAATAAACGGTTTTGAAACCAGCTCATCTGCGTTGTATCCAAGCGCTTCGGTGCAGGCAGGGTTAACCCTGATAAAGGCTCCGTTCGGATCTGCTATGACCATCAGGTCGGCAGAGGTCTGGAATAATTGATAAAACTGTTCCCGTTCAATTTCGGCCTGCTTACGTTCGGTTATATCCATTTCAATCCCGTCCCACACTAAACTGCCATCCGGTTCAGTGTGAGGAGCAGATATGAAGCGCCGCCACCGGACTTCTCCTGAGGGAATGCGAACCCTTACATCAATATCAAGCCTGGTCCGGGTTACATAGGCATAAGCCTCTTTTTCGGACACTACAGCCCTGTCTTCCTCAACCACCTGATCGTATAAAAGCATGGGGTTTTGTTTCACATCCTCTATCTTCAATCCGTGCAGTCGTTCCAAAGCAGCACTCAGGTATGTGAATTGACGCTGCAGGCCATCCAACCCGCTATTAATCTGGTATACCATTCCATCAGCAAGATTTGCGTTTAAGGCCTGCAGTTGTTGCTCTCTCTTGAGCAGTTCCTCTTCTGTTCGCTTGCGCTCTTCTATCTCGGACTGAAGCCTTTGATTCAAATGGGCTAACGAAATATATCGCCATAAGGCCATAGCGCCGATAACCAGGAATATTATTAAAGTGATCAATACTGTTTTCCCCGAGACTGCTATCAATGGCTTGGGGGAGGCATGCCATTTGTCATAAAGCCGATTGTATTCGGGAGAGCCAACGAACTCTTTTGTTGCTGCATTGAGCTTTGCAAGCAGCTCCCTGTTGTCTTTGTGCAGAGCTATAGCGCGCTTTATTTCGGCAAGAGGCGAGCCGACAACTTTGATTTTGTCCTCAAAACCGGCATCTTTAGCCAATTGCATCAATGTAGGTTCCGGACAGCAAAAAGCATCTATATGTCCGGACAACAAATCCAATAATCCGGACGAATAGCTTACATAAGTTCTGATATCCACCTCTTTGTGTTTTAACTTCAGCAAATTATGAGCTGCGCTGCCTTTTATTGCTCCAATGGTTATGCCATTTTTAATTCCGGACAAACTGCTGTTAGACCTTACATGCATTGATATCGGGATGGTGTCAAAAGGCAAAGTAAATAACGATGTTTTTTCTCTTTCTGCTGTTATCCCGATGGCAGGAGCTAAGTCAGCTTTGCCGGTTCTGACCGCCTCAACAATTTCGGTCCAGTCATTTTCAAAGCGGTAGCTGACCTGAAATCCGGCCCTCTTGGCTATTTCGTCCATAAGGTCAATTGCAAAGCCTTTTGCTTTTTTTGTTTTAGGGTCCTGAAAGGCTGTAGGCTGATAATCATGATGAACAACCGCTGTCAGAGTTGTTAGATTATTAGCCTGCTGATTAGCTTGAGCTCCAGAAAACGAGACAAAAATAAACCACGCCAGCATAGCAAATAGGGCGTTCAGGCTAATTGGGATCTGATTTCTTTTTCTATCCTTAACTGTCATTTCAACATCGTTTGAGTTTACCCAATCCCTTTTTGAAAGGGATTGGGACTCTGAGGGGTAATTGGGGAGTAGCATTAGTTATGCAATAAGTGTGCTAAAGTCGTATAAAGACAATATTGTTTTATAATCAACAAGATACTGTTTTGAGCATTCACTAAAGGGGTGCGACACTCCTTTACAGCATGCTATGGAAAGTTACATCAAACCCTGTTCGTTTAGGCTTACATATCTCCCGTCACCTATAATCAGATGATCCAGCACTGTTATGCCTACAATGTTTCCGGTGCTTTTCAGCCGTTCGGTTATTGAGATGTCCTCTTTGCTCGGCGTGGGATCGCCGCTCGGATGGTTATGGACGAATATCACAGAGGCAGCCGACTCTTTGATAGCCTCTTTAAAAGCTTCTCTCGGATGAATCACCGAATTTGTTAGTGTGCCTTCGGATACAAGGTGCTCCCTCAGCAGTCTGTTTTTCGCATCGAGCATCAGGCATAAGAATTTTTCTTTCTTTATATGCCTTAAGGCCGGACTCAGAAATGAATACACCGCGCTGCTTGAACTTAACACAGGCCTGTTGTCCTTGGGGTCTGCCATCATCCTTTTGCCGATCTCAAACGCCGCTTTAAGCTGCGCTATTTTGGCGGTTCCCAAGCCGTTGATCTTTGATAGCTCTGCAGCGGAGGCATCGTCGATATTTTTAAGGGATCTGAATTCTTCGAGCAGCGAGAGCGAAAGCTCCATAACATTTGTTTTGCCGCTGCCGGTTCTTAGGATTATTGCGAGAAGCTGTGCATCTGACAATGCTTCGGGGCCGTTGTTAAGCAGCCTTTCGCGGGGTCTTTCGCTCTCAGGCCAGTCTTTAACCTTGCGGCCCGGCATAACTGCTACTTCACCCGCGAGCCTTGCTTCACATCTCTGTCAAGAACCAAAACCGAGCAAACGCCATCATCGCCAGTTGCGGCAAGAAGCATCCCATGAGATTCATTACCCATAAGCTTGGCAGGTTTTAGATTTGCTACCACGATAATTTTTTTGCCGACCAGATACTCCGGGTTGTAGGATTTTCCTATTCCGGCAACTATCTGCCTCTCTTCTCCGGTGTCAACCTTAAGTCTTATAAGCTTTTCGGATTTCTCCACCTTTTCTGCGCTGAGCACAAGTCCAACCTTGAGCTGCACCTTTGCAAAATCCTCTATGCCGATCAGGTCGGTTATATTTTGTTCTGTCATTGGCTGCTTCTCCTTTTTTGCTTCTTTGTTTTTCTGCTTTTCTTGTTTAGCGGCTGTATTTTCGGTTTCGATGCGGGGGAATAGAGCATCCCCTTTTTGCACCTTTATCCCCGGTTGCAGCAGTCCCCACAAGCAGGCCGTCTGAATGTTGAAAGACTGGATATCCTGCCCGAATCCAAACTGCTTCCATAATCTGCCTGTTGAATTGGGAATAAAGGGATGCAGACAAAGCGTGATTATGCGGACAGCCTCTGCAGCCGAATATATTACGGTGCGCAGCCTGCCCTCAAGCGCCGGATCTTTTGCGAGATTCCAGGGCGCCGAAGAATCCACATATTTGTTCGTGTAAGAAACAAGCCGCCAAACCTCATCAAGCGCTCGATGAAAATCGAGCCGCTTGAGCGACCGGTCAAATCCGGAAGAAACTTCTTCGGACAGGAGTTTCATTTCGCTTTCTTCATCGGCAGGCTCAGGAATCGCTCCTGCAAAATATTTTTCTGCCATAGTTAAAACCCTGCTGGCAAGATTGCCGAAATCATTGGCAAGATCTGTATTGATTCTTTTTATCAGAGCCTCTTCAGAAAAGTCGCCGTCAAGGCCAAAAGGGATTTCCCTGAACAGGAAAAATCTGAAGGCGTCGGACCCGAAGCGGTCCACCAGCTCACCCGGCGCAGTTACATTGCCAAGGGACTTGGACATCTTCTTGCCGCTGACCGTCCACCAGCCATGTGCAAATATATTTTCTGGCAGCGGCATGCCGAGGGCCATCAGCATTGTTGACCAATAGACCGAATGTGTTGTGAGGATATCCTTGCCTATTATGTGGTGCTGTGCAGGCCAGAAATCGGTTTTGGTTTTTTCTGGTGCAAGATACTTTGTTGCCGAATAATAATTTACGAGCGCATCAAACCAGACATAGGTTGTGTAGCCCTCATCAAAAGGCAGCGGTATGCCCCATGCCAGCCTGCTTACAGGCCTTGATATGCAAAGGTCTCCGAGCTGGTTGTTTTTTAAAAAGCCGAGCACTTCGTTGCGTCTGGTTTCGGGCAGAATAAAATCAGGATTCTGCTCGATATGCTTTATAAGTCTGTCATGATATTTAGACATGAGAAAAAAATAGTTGTTCTCTTCGATCTTCTCAACCGGCCTCCCGCAGTCTGGGCAGTTGCCTTCTTTAAGATCTTTTTCTGTCCAGAACCTTTCGCATGGGGTACAGTACATGCCGCTGTATGAGCGCTTCTCTATCTCTCCGGCTTTCCAGAGCCCGGACATTATTTCCTGAACTATTTTTTTGTGCTCACTGTCGGTTGTTCTGATAAACGCATCATTAATTATATTAAGTTTTCCCCAAAGCTCATTGAAGTTTTTGACCATCAAATCCGAATGCTCTTTAGGCGTCATGCCGCGGTCTTTTGCGGCCTTCTCAACCTTTTGTCCATGTTCGTCGGTGCCGGTCAGAAAAAAAACATCGCTTCCCTTCATACGGTTGTAGCGCGCAAGTATGTCGGCCGCTATTGTGGTGTAGGCATGGCCGATGTGAGGAATATCATTCACATAATAGATCGGCGTGGTTACATAGAATTTTTCGGATAAAGAGTTCATTTTTTAGGCCGTCTTCGTCTCCTTGGCCGGCGGTCATGCGGTTTTTCGGGCTTCTGCTGATCACCTTCAGTTTTGGGTTGGTTCTCTGGTTGTGGTGTTTTCGTATCCGGTTTTTGCTGTTCCCTGAAATCTCTGCGCCCCCTCTGCCGGTTATCTTTGTTTGGCATGCTGTTAGGTGTATGGGCTTTGCGGTCTGGTGCCGGCCGATTTTCATGGCCATTTTCGTCTATCCTGGAAAGCACCTGAGATATCATAACTTCAGGCTCGCTTTTGTCTTTCTCGCCGATTTCTGCAGGAATCTCTTCATCCAACGTGATACCTTCAAGCCTGCCTTCGTACTCGTAGCGCAGACAGCACATCAGCCTGCCGCACTGGCCCGAGAGTTTCCCAACATTCAATGTCAGTTCCTGTTTCTTGGCCATCTTTATCGAAACAGGTTCAAACGAGGAAAGAAAAGTGCTGCAGCACAGCGTCCTGCCGCATATGCCTATACCGCCTATAAAGCGGGCCTCATCCCTCACCCCAATCTGGCGCATCTCTATCCTCGTCTTGAACTTTGCAGCGAGATCCTTTACCAGCTCTCTGAAATCTATCCTTCCGTCTGCCGTAAAATAAAAGACGATTCGCTTTCTGTCGAGAGTAGATTCTGCGCCGACCAGCTTCATCGGAAGGCCACGCACCATAATGCGCTCCCTGCAGTAGTCACGGGCATCTTTTTCGATTTTTACGTTTTCCTCTTTTGTCTTTTTGTCGTTCTCGTTCATATGGCGGATCACCTTTTTAAACTGGCGGTCCGACTGTTCAAGAGATTTTTTTTCTGTTACCACCCTGCCTATACTTATGCCAAAATCGGATTCAACAACCACATTATCGCCGACCTTCAGCTCAAGATTGTTAGCCTCAAAATCATAGGCTTTACCGCACTGCTTAAATTTAATTCCTACAATTTCCGGCATTTATACGACACCCCCGGGGATTTCTGAGTTTGACAAATCAGTCGAGACAGCCTTTCATAAGGCTTGACACGTAGTTCCATGATATGGATTTGTTGGGATTAAAATCAAGCAGACCTTTAAATTTTTCCAAAAGCTGGTGTGTTTCGAGCAGCCGCTCAAGGCTGGCTTTTTTTGCCGATTCAGCAAAAGGCTTATTGTTTGAGGTTCTTAGCTCGCCAACATTTCCGAAGAGCAGATTTTTTTCACTGCCTGTCAGTTTTGATATTACAATATCCCGGATAAAGACCGCTGCCATATCAAGCCATTGCCTGATTTCGGCCTTGTCCTTCCATATGTCCTTTGACGAAGCGCCCGAAAAAATATCCTGCAGGCTTGAGATAAACAGCTTCTTGTCCTGTGCAAAATCATATGCGATGCACAGTCCGGGCCTCCCTCCCGCAAGATTCAGCACCAGTTCTGTTGAAGCGCCCATCTTGGCCTCCGCAAGCCTTTTGCATTCGGCAGTCGGGAGGGGCCTGAACACTACGTTAGAGCAGCGTGATCTTATGGTGTCGGGCAGACTGCCCGCCTCTGATGTTATGAGAATTATAAGACTGTCTGAAGGCGGCTCTTCAAGCGTTTTTAAAAATGCGTTGGCCGCTGATATGTTCATTGCATCAGCATCGTCAACAAGCAGAACTTTTTTATTTCCTTCAAAAGTTTTCAGGTGTATAAACTCTTCGGCAGAGCGGATCGCTTCTATCTTTATTACATCGTTTTCGGGACTTATACTCGCTACATCGGGGTGTCCCCCCGCTGCTATCTTTTTGCAGGATATGCATTTGTCGCAGCAGTCAAAATCTTCGGGCTGCAGACAGTTTACGGTTTTGGCATAATTAACCGCAGCAAGGTGTTTGCCTATGCCGCGGTCTCCCGAAAACATAAAAGAAGATGGGGTGCGGCCTTTTCTTATTGTGCCCTGCAGAATGCGTAAGGCCTGCTTCTGTCCTATGACATCTCTAAATGCCATAGCGCCTTGCAACAGTATCAAGAATTTTTTTGGTTACTGCGCCTAGAGGCATCGAAGCATCGACAAGCTCAAATCTTTCGGGCTCAATCTCCGCTATTTTCAGAAAGCCTTCCCGCACCTTCTTGTGAAAAGTCAGCGCCTCAAGCTCAAACCTGTCCACCTTGTTTATGCCTTTATTCCTTCCGAGCCCGGATTCGGGGTCGAGGTCCAGCAAAATAGTCAGGTCAGGTTTTATCCCGTTTGTGGCGATGTTGTTTATAGAATTTATCAGAGAGAGATCTATGCCCCTGCCGTAACCCTGATAAGCGATTGTCGAGTCGGTGAAGCGGTCGGTAATCACAACCGTTCCTTTTTTAAGCTCCGGAACTATCTTTTCGTCAATATGCTGTGCCCGGGCCGCATTATAAAGCAGAAGTTCGGCTACAGGCGACATCTCTTTATGCTCCGGCTTAAGCAGCAGCTCTCTTATTTTTGTTCCTATCAATGTCCCGCCCGGTTCGAGTGTAAGTATAGCGTTACGCCCTTTGGAGGCAAAAAACTCCTGCAGCATTCTGCTCTGTGTGGTTTTTCCGCAGCCATCTATGCCCTCGAAAGATATGAATATTCCGTTCATTGCAGCAGCCCTTGCTGATCCATTTCATAAAGCCTTTTTCTGGCGGCATCGCTTCCGTTTGCAGCAGCTTTTTTAAACCATTTTTCGGCCTCAGTGTAGTTCCGGGCAACACCGGTGCCGTAAAGATAGATATGGCCAAGATGGTATTGGGTTTCAACATCACCCTTGTCTGCCGCTATCCTGTACCATTTCAGAGCCTCTGCCATGTCGTGCTTAACCCCGTCGCCATCACGATAGAGGTTGCCTATATGCACTATGCTTTTTACATCACCCTTGTCTGCACTCATCTTGAACCACTTCATAGCTTCGGCCACATTTTTTTTAACGACTAAACCCTGCATATATAACGTGCCAAGATAAAATTGGGTTTTCATGTCGCCCTTTTCTGCTGCTGCCATATACCACTTCATAGCCTCATCAATATCTTTCTTAACACCTTCTCCGTTTCTGTGCATATCGCCAATGCGGACAACCGCCTGAGCATTGCCCTGTGAGGCAGCTTTCTGAAACCATTTCATAGCTTCCGCATAATCTTTTTTTACGCTGTTCCCGTCCGCATAAAGATACCCGAGCCTAAGCTGCGCAATAGTGTTGCCCTGCTCTGCTGCTTTTGCATACAATTCTATCGCCTTGGCAGGGCCAAGTCCTTTAATATAAATGTCACCGAGCAGGATCTGCCCCATCGCGTTGCCTTGTTCAGCAATCTCACTGAACCAATCGAGCGCTCCGTTCAGATATTTTATCGCCCCGCTCTCCCCGAAATATAAAAGCTTTCCGAGCTTTATCTCTGCTAAAGCGCTATTTTTCCCTATGGCTTTTCTGTAGTATTTTTCGGCCTCGGCAGGTTCTTTGGCTGCCAGATAAAAATCTCCGAGTATAATCTGTGCTGTTTCGCTGCCATTGTCAGAGAGGTCTGTATATTTTTTAATCGCTTCGGCAGCCTGTTTTGGAACCGGTTCTCCTGTCTTTAGTTTTGACTGCATATAGAGCTCTGCAAGCGGGATGAGCAGTTCAGCGCCTTTTGAGTTCCATCTCTCTGCTTCAGCATAATCTTTTGGAACGCCCAATCCCTTCTCGTAAAGCTCGCCCAAAAGATAGTGAGAGAGTACATTTCCGTTCTGAGCAGCTTTCATATACCACTTCAAGGCATCCCCGTAAACCGGTGGCATGCCTATTCCCTTATGGTACATTTCTCCTAGAGTCGCCTGTGCGTTTGCGTCTCCGGCTTCTGCGGCCTTAATAAGAGGGTCTATTTCTGATGCTGAGGCTTGGCAGCAAACCGAGATTTGCAACCACAGCGCAGCCGCAAGCAGCAGAAAAGCATGCAGTTTTATATTGATTTTTCTTTCCCGGGAACGCATAACCCCACATGAACAACTGTTTTTAGTTTAACAGTTTTATCTGTTTGCTTTCAGGTTCTTGCAAAAAGACCTGTGCTCAGATAGCGCTCACCCCTGTCAGGAAGAACCACAACAAGTTTTTTACCCGCGCCCAACTTTTCGGCAGTTTTTAAAGCCCCCCACATTGCCGCTCCTGAGGAAATCCCGACCAAAAGCCCTTCTTTAGTTGCGAGCTGCCTCGCTGTTTCGGCTGCATCTTCATCAGCAACCTTTATAATCTCATCGTATATTTTAGTGTTGAGTATGTCCGGAACAAAACCTGCGCCAAGTCCGGCCAGCTTATGCTTGCCGGGTTGTCCGCCAGAAAGCACCGGCGAGCTTGCCGGCTCTACAGCAACTAT
>PEAD01000054.1 GCA_002753335.1 Nitrospirae bacterium MYbin3 | reverse complement strand
GCATCCAATGGGAGCACCCTGCTTCAGCTTAAACCCAGCAATCGCTTTTTTAGATTTTGTAATAAGCGGCTTTTGTCCTGTGATAGCCGCTAATTCCTTTTCTGCAGCATCAAGAACCTTTACGTTCTGCAGGGCTTCTCCTAACGTAACATGCACTATTATTTTCTGTATCTTAGGAGCCTGCATTATATTTTTGAAAGAAAATTCCTTCATCAGGGCAGGCAAAACTTCTTTTGTGTATTTTTCCTTAAGCCTGGGTGCCATTATTAGTCTATAACCTCCTTACACTTCTTGCACGTCCGCGCCTTTCTGCCCTCGTCGAGAAGAGCATTCCCGATTCTGGTAGGCTTGCTGCATTTAGGGCAGATAAGCATAGCGTTTGAGATATGCACAGGAGACTCTTTATCAATTATGCCGCCCTGTGAATACTGTTTGTTAGGCTTCATATGCTTCTTAACAACATTAATGCCTTCAATTATAAGTTTTTCTTTTGATGGATGAACAGAAAGCACCCTTCCGCTCTTTCCCTTGTTCTTCCCGGTTAAAACCACCACTGTATCATTTTTCTTTATTTTCAAACCCACTTTATCCTCCTGCGACCTCTTTGCTATAACACTTCAGGAGCAAGAGAAATTATCTTCATAAATTCTCTCCAACGCAGCTCCCTTGCTACCGGGCCAAAGATTCTAGTTCCTACCGGCTCCATCTGGTTATTAAGTATCACAACTGCATTCTGGTCAAATCTTATATACGAGCCGTCCGGCCTTCTGGTTTCTTTTTTTGTTCTAACTACAACAGCCTTGGCAACAGCACCTTTTTTAATATTGCCGTCCGGAATAGCCTCCTTAACACTGACAACTATAATATCTCCAAGCCTTGCATACCTTCTGTTGGAGCCGCCAAGAACTCTTATACATAAAACTTTTTTAGCTCCAGAGTTGTCGGCCACATCAAGGATGCTTAAATTCTGTACCATGATTACCTGCCCTCGCCTTCAACTATTTTAATAATCTGCCAGCGCTTATCCTTGCTTAACGGTCTGCTTTCGATGATCTCGACCTGATCTCCGGTCTTGCATTTATTTTCCTCATCGTGCGCTTTGAACTTTGTAATTTTCTTTATCGTCTTCTTAAAAACAGGGTGCTGGAATGTTCTCGTAACAGCCACCACCACCGTCTTATCCATTTTGTCACTTACAACTTTACCGGTATAAACCTTCTTAGGCATTTGCTTTCCCTCTCGTCTTTTCGGTGATTACGGTGAGAATCCGCGCTATGTCCTTTCTAACCTCTTTCACTCTCATATTGTTCTGCAATTCACCCTTAGAGAGCTGAAACCTGAGATTGAAAAGCTCCTTTCTCATATCTGCTTCTTTCTGCTGCAGCTCCTCTTGCGTCAACATTCTAATTTCGGAGAGCTTCATGCCACAGCCTCCTCTCTCTTAACAAATTTTGTTGCTATCGGAAGTTTGCGTGAGGCTCTGAGAAAAGCCTGTTTTGCCACTTCTTCGGTGATGCCCGAAACCTCATAAATAACACGGCCCGGCTTTACCACCGCCACCCAAAATTCAGGATTGCCTTTTCCCTTACCCATTCTTGTCTCGGCAGGTTTGCGTGTTATCGGCTTGTCAGGGAAAATCCTGATCCATACCTTGCACCCCTTCTTAGCCGGTCTGGTTATGGCAACTCTCGCCGCCTCAATCTGTCTGCTAGTAATCCATCCGGGTTCCATCGCTTTTATTCCGAACTCACCGAAAGAAACTTCAGAGCCACGGTATGCCTTACCGTTCATATTGCCCTTCATCATCTTTCTGAATTTTATCTTTTTAGGTGCAAGCATAGTTATTCTCCTACGGCCGAGTTTGAATGCTCAGCAAGAATGTCTCCATGATAAATCCACACTTTTATTCCTATCTTCCCGTAAGTAGTCCTCGCTTCGGTAAAACCATAATCAATATCAGCCCTGAAAGTACTAAGAGGAACCCTGCCCTCCCTATACCATTCGGTTCTTGCAATTTCGGCCCCTGCAAGCCTTCCGGAACACTGGACCTTTATCCCTAAAGCCCCGAATCTCATAGCTGAAGCTACAGCCCTCTTAAGCGCTCTTCTAAATGCGACCCGCTTTTCGAGTTGAAGCGCAATATTCTCGGACACAAGCTGGGCATTAACCTCAGGTTTACGTATTTCCTTTATATCAACCGCAACCTGCTTGCCGTTTATTGACTCTATCTCTTTTTTCAGTTTTTCAACTTCAGCGCCTTTTTTGCCGATTATAATTCCGGGCCTTGCGGTATATATTATCACCTTCATCTTTTGGCCAGGACGCTCTATCTCTATCTTTGAAACCCCAGCATGAGATAATTTCTTTTTTATAAGATCGCGGACACGCAGATCCTCCAGCAGCTGCTCGGTATAACCTCTTTTAGCATACCACCTGGACTCCCACGTCCTTGTTATTCCTATCCTGTTGCCAATGGGGTTAGTCTTCTGACCCAACTCAGCACCTCCACCTTAAAACATCTGAAATTTGAAATTTGTAGCTCGCAATAAACATCCGCTATTCCTCCGCAAGAATAATTGTAATGTGGCAGCTTCTTTTCTTGATAACATTTGATCGTCCCATTGCCCTCGGCTCCATCCTCTTCATTGTAGGGCCTTGATCAACAAGGGCAGCCTTTACCTTAAGCTTGTCTATATCAACATGTGCATTTTTCTGCTCGGCATTTGCCATAGCGGATTTAAGCAGCTTTTCTATATTCTTTGCCGCCCTGTATGGCATGAAGCGAAGCGATATAAGCGCATCCGCAGCCCTCTTTCCACGAATTAAATCAATTACCCTTCTCGCCTTTCTCGGCGTCATGCGTGCGTGTTTAAGTATTGCCTTTGCTTCCATATTTTTTATCCTTACCTTACCGATGTTGTCTTTTCGGACTTTGCATGTCCCTTAAATGTCCTTGTGGGTGCAAATTCGCCCAGTTTATGCCCAACCATGTTTTCTGTGATATAAACAGGAATAAACTTCCTTCCGTTATGCACAGCAAACGTGAATCCTATGAACTCAGGAACTATTGTCGAACGCCTCGACCAAGTCTTGAGCAGTTTCTTGTCGCCCGATGTTTCCATGTCACCAATCTTCTTTAGGAGCTTAGGCTCCACAAAAGGGCCTTTTTTTAAAGATCTCGGCACTTGCTCCTCCTTTACTTGCGTCTCTTCACTATAAATTTATTGGTTCTTTTATTTCTTCTCGTCTTGACACCCTCAGGTTTGCCCCAAGGTGAACACGGAGGCCTTCCGCCGGATGACCTGCCCTCTCCACCGCCAAGAGGATGGTCTATCGGATTCATCGCAACGCCTCTAACATGAGGCCTTACGCCTTTATATCTCGTTCTTCCGGCCTTGCCGTACGATATGTTCTCATGCTCAATGTTTCCTACCTGGCCGATCGTTGCCATGCAGTTCATCCTTATAAGCCTTACCTCACCGGATGGCATCTTAACCTGAGCATAAGCACCCTCTTTTGCTACTATCTGCGCTGCAACTCCTGCGCTCCTGACCAACTTTGCGCCTTGGCCGGGATTTAGTTCGATATTGTGAATCATAGTGCCTAGCGGTATGTCTTTTATATAAAGAGCATTACCAGGTTTTATTTCAACATCAATGCCGGACATAACTTTATCGCCCGCCACAAGACCTACTGGTGCTAAAATATATCTGTATTCGCCATCATTATATTTTAAAAGCGCTATACGTGCCGAACGGTTAGGATCATACTCTATCGTTTTCACGGTTGCCGGAATATTGAGCTTGTCTCTTTTAAAATCAATCTTCCTATAAAGGACTTTATTTCCACCGCCCTTCTGCCAAGCAGTAACCTTTCCGGTATTATTACGGCCTCCGGTTTTTGTCTTGCGCTCGGTTAAAGGCTTGTGCGGCTTATCGGTGGTTATATCCTTATAGTCGGATGCCGTCTGAAATCTTCTTCCAGGAGAAGTCGGTTTATATTTTTTCACGCCCATTTATATACCCTCTACCAAATCAAGTTTTTCGCCTTGCTTCAAAGTTATTATCGCTTTCTTTTTGTCAGGCCTTCTGCCTGCCGATCTACCGAGCCTCTTTAATTTTCCGGGCAGAATTATGGTGGCCACCTTATCAACCTTCACCTTAAATATCTCCTCAACAGCTTTTTTTATTTCGTGCTTGTTCGAATTAAGATTAACCTCAACAAGAATCTTGTTTTCGCGCTCTTTAATCTCCATGCCCTTTTCTGTAAAAAGCGGCTTCTTTACTACTTCATAAATATTCATTATGCTGTCTCCTCGCCACCCTGCAGCTTAGCAATTGCATCAGCAGTTATAACAAGGTGGTCATGCGATGCAACATCATAAGCACTCAGATCCGCAACCCTAATAACGCTTGCACCTGGGATGTTGCCGACCGACAGGATAAAATTATCGTCTTTCTCAGGCAGCACAAACAAA
>PEAD01000026.1 GCA_002753335.1 Nitrospirae bacterium MYbin3 | reverse complement strand
TTTCTCCTAAACAGATTATCGGCATCTCGGCCTCTCTTATACCTTTTCTCGAAAATGACGATGCTAACAGGGCGTTGATGGGTTCGAACATGCAGCGCCAGGCGGTTCCGATTATTTCGCGCACCTTGGCGACATTAACTCCGTAGTCCAGAATTTCAATAGTTCCGTCAAAGGCTGCGCTGAACATTCTGAATACCACAAGTTCAAGTTCGTTGCTGCCAACCTTCAAAACCTCCGGCATGTTTGCGGTGTTTTGTGCCATATATCCTCCAGAGATGCCTTAAATACCCTATTTAACTTAGGATATAATTATATTCTCTATAGCTGAGTTTTGCAATTTTATGCTGATTTTTTCATGGCTTCATCAAAAAGAGAACTCAGATTCTTTGCTGCTCCGTAAATTTTGTTTAATGCTGCTGACAGGTCGTTCTTGCCCAACTGCTCAGCCTTCGAAGCCCATTCTTTATAGGTTTCGGCGTGTTCATCGTTGTGCTCTTTCCAGTGGTGAAGCAGATGATTGAGTTTCTCGAGTTCGTTCATTGCGGTGTTCTCCTTGGGTATATTTTTTTCTATCGATGTGCTGTTTTGTTCGTGGTTGTTTTGTAGAGAGAGCGGCAGTTCAAGATTGTTTTCTTCAAGCAAAACCTTATCTGAAAGTATGTTTTTTGTCGGGCCATCGGCCGCTACCCGTCCATCCTTTATCACTATGCACCTTTTGCAAACATCCAGTATCAGGTCAAGATCGTGTGAAGCCACTATTTTTGTGTGTTCAAAGACCTTCAGTAAATTGATGAGCTGACGCCGTGACTTTGGGTCAAGATTAGAAGCAGGCTCATCCATCACAAGGATATCCGGACGCATGGCAATGACCGTGGCAATCGCCACAGCACTCTTCTGTCCTGACGAAAGATGATGAGGCGGCTTGTCCTTTAGCTTAAGACAGCCTACAGTACCAAGAGCTTCCGCAACCCGCTCCGCAATCCGGTCATGAGCTATTCCTAGATTTAGCGGGCCGAAGGCAACATCATCAAAGACCGTCGGCATGAAAAGCTGATCATCCGGATTCTGGAAAACAAGACCAACCTTTTTTCTTATGTCCTGCCGGGTCCGCTTGTCAAGCCGAAGATCGCCAATAACTATGCTGCCGCTCGCTACCAAAAGATATCCGTTTATATGCATAAGCAGCGTTGATTTGCCCGCTCCATTTGCTCCGACAATGCCGACCGATTCACCATGGGAGATTCTGAAAGAAAGGCCGTTAAGAGCAGGACTGCCGTCTGGATAGTGAAAATGCACATCTTTAAATTCGACAAAATGATGGCTCATTCGATTATCCTATTGTCCATTTGCCTATAAGCGCAGTTACATTGACAACCCTGAATAACAGGATAAGCCCTGCGCTTGCAATAATGAACAGAATATCTGTTGTGGTCAGAGCATACGGTTTCGTAGAATATAGCTTCCCTGTGAAGCTTCGTGCGAGCATCGCATTGTAAACGCGCTCGGCCCTGTCCACCGTTCGCATGAAGAGTACTCCGATAATAGGCACGACATTCTTCAACTCCTTGCCCCTTTTGCCGAATGACCTCATTTCGCGGGCACGTACTATTTTCATCGCCTCTTCCATCAAAACAAAAAGGTACCTATAAAGGAAGAGCAGCTGGGCGACAAATGCTTTCGGTATTCGGAGCTTTTGCATCGCAAAGCAAATGCCGGGAAAGGAGGTCGTTGCTATCAAAAGCAGAGCAGCGCTGATTGTAAGAGAGAATTTAAGCATGATAGAAGCAAATGACACCCATCCGAGGCTCACTGTAAAGCCAAGCACATCAAGCACCGGTTGGCCGTCGAGCAGAGGATTAAATATCCCAACAAAAATGGCAAAGGGAGAAACAACCAATATCTTTTTCAGTATGAATCGAACAGGAATATCTCCTAGGGCAAGGAATAAGACAGGAAAAAGAAAGAATGGCAAAAGTCCTGATATGGCATATTTCGGAAAAGAAACAACCGCAACGATGAACATGAAAGATGAAAGCAGCTTTATTCTCGGATCGATCCTATGTATAAAGGTATCCTGATAAGAAAGCCTATCTAGATAACCCAGATTGAAAAATTCGGTGTCGAACATTAATCACTCTCTTGGGTTAGATTCTTCTTCTCATGGCCTTAATGCTGAATCCGATAAGGAGCACCATACCGATTACAATGCTCGAACCAACTACACCTGACAAAGATTTTCCGGCATCGACATTGGGCCAGGCCTCTTCTTTTTTGGGGGCTTCTGTGTTTTCGGTTTTCTTGAAAGCATACTCTGGGAGAAATGATGTAGACTCCTGAATTTTTTTCAATGAAGAAGCTATGCTTTGAGTATGCTCCGGAAGTTCCGGCTTGCCAAAAGTCTTTTCTATTGCCCATTCAAGGCCGTCCGGGTTTGTAGAAGCAAACCATGAGAGCATTCCACCGGTCAGAACAGCTGCAATCAGCAAGCCAACAAAGACTTTTCTGAGCGATATATCAGCAGCAAGCGGGCGGGCCGAAAATGTGCTTTCGAAAATTTCGGGCCGCGCAGACTTTATAAAATTGATCACCCCTGCTGTTGCAAAACCTTCAACTATTCCTATGCCAAGGTGAACAGGCTGCATCAATAAAACGAATGTGCCGAAAGGCAGTTCGCTCCTGCCCGACAGCAGTGTCTGCATAACCACAGAAAAAGCGCCTAACTGCAGACCTACCACACCGCTTATAAATGCCGCAAAAGCAATCCGTCCGGGTGTAGCACCATAACTGACTAACGGCTTGTAAATGAGTGAATAGGCGATAAAGCATGGGTATATGCCAAGATTCCAGATATTGCATCCAAGCGCAAGAAGTCCCCCGTCTGCAAAGAAAAGAGCCTGAACCGTAAGAACAGATGCGATTACGATAAAGGCAGCGTAGGGACCGAGTATGACCGAAAGAATGATGCCACCGCCGAGATGTCCACTAGATCCTGTTGCCGGGATTGTAAAATTTATCATCTGCGCTGCGAAAATAAAGGCACCGAGAACACCCATAAGCGGAACCATTTTTTCGTCCATAGTCTCTTTCAGTCTTTTAGAGCAATAAGCGATTGCGGCAAGAGTTCCTGCCCAAAATGTTGTTCCCACTGCAGGTGAAAGTAAGGCATCCGCCATATGCATGCGTAATTCTCCTGTTAACCCTTATTGGAAGCTCACGCCCATTTTCATAAACAGTTCGTCATTCTTTCCGCCCATCAGCAATTTCTGAGATGGATGCAGTCGATAGTTGGTATGCCTGTATTCCGAGGCCACAAAAGCGGAAAGGCCTTTTTTCTCGTCTTTATAAAAAGTGTAGGTCCCGCCAATACTATATCTGTTGTCAACGGACCAAGTCCTCGATTTTTCGGCTATGCCGCCGTCATCGAAATCCTCATACCTTACCGCTATTTCGAGCGGGTCTGTTACACTATACGCTGCTCCCACAACCAGTATCCGCTCTTTAAAACTGTCGTTAAATAAAGCGCCTGCTGAGGTGTCCCAGTATCTCTCCCTGCTCAAGGCTTTCATATATTCTGCCTCGACTGTCAATCCTTTTACGAAAATGCAGTTGTACTTAGCGTTTAAACCCATTGTAGCATTGCGCTTGCTGTGGCCCGGTTCCGAAATATACGACGCCCCTAAAGACAGCCGGTCTTTGAACGGGCTTATCTGCGCGGCTAGGATGTAAGAGTTTACTTCATTGGTTTGCTGCGCAACAGGCATCACACTGCCGGTAGTTGCACGTCTTACTTTATTGTTGGCGTTGGTTTCGTCGAACAATCTCGATTGGAAAAGATGCGTCTGATGCTCTTCGCCTTTGTAAATGGTGGCCGATACATCCAGTTCCATCGGCCCGGTAACTCCGACGGTAACTCCGACCTTCTTGGTCTCGTAGGCGTCCTGGGTCATAGGGTCCGTTACAAGGCGGTTGTAAAATGAGCCAAAAGGCTGGGTACGTTTGCCCACAACCGCATAGACAGGAACACCGTCTTTCTTTAAGGTTATTATTGCCTGATCAACTTTAGTATTTTCGTTGTTGTTCGCGTTATTGACGCTGTCTCCTATCCATTCGGAGTTTAATATTATCGATGTGCTCAGCCATTCGTTAATGCCGGCCTGCAGACCGACCTCAGCTTTTCTCAAATACAGGTCAGATGTAGAATCATATCCTGTATTTCCGAACGCCATATTCCTGTGCTTCCTCCACCTGTATTCGCCCTGAACAGTGCCTGTTAGCTTTACGCGCTTAGCCCATTCAGCCGCATCAGACTCTTTTTTCTTCTCGACTTCGGCTATAACCTCTTTCTTGATCTCTTCTTTCATCTTTGCGCTGTCTTCGCCTTTTGCAGTTTCTTTGAGCTCCTTTTTCAGCTCCTTATATTCGGCTTCAGTTATAACGCCTTTTTTTATAAGTAGTTTGAGTATCAAATCAGCCTCGTTTGCGAAAGAAATCGAGGCTGTTAGCAAAAAGACTGCTGCCGCAAATATGGATAAATATTTTTTCATTACAACCCTCCAAAAAATAAAAATACCACGAACGCTTGAGGATCTTCAGATCCGCTCGCCTTCGTGGCTTAATTTGAAATTTATCAAAGAGAGTCTTGCTTTGTCAAGAAATCTGCAGAAATCGCCTAATAGATTACCTCCACAATCTGCTATAATTATTTCAAAACATTCTCCCCTTGCGGGATAACTTCTTAAAGGAGCTAAAAAACATGAAAAGTTTAAAAGGCACAAAAACAGAAAAGAATCTGCTGGCATCTTTTGCCGGAGAATCACAGGCAAGAAACCGCTACACCTATTTTGCAAAACAGGCTAAAAAAGAAGGTTTTGAACAGATTTCGGCCATTTTTCTTGAGACTGCTGAAAACGAAAAAGAACATGCAAAAAAATTCTTTAAATTTTTAGAAGGCGGCGATGTTGAGATAACGGCAGTGTTTCCGGCAGGCATTATAGGTGATACAAAAGCCAACCTCGCGGCTGCAGCAGCGGGTGAAAATCATGAGCATACCGCTATGTATCCTGAGTTTTCAAAGATCGCCGCTGAAGAAGGCTTCCCTATTATTGCTGCCGTTTTCCTAAAGATAGCGGCTGTTGAAAAAGAGCATGAGAAGCGCTACCGCGCATTGCTCAACAACATAGAAAAGGGCAAGGTATTCAAGAGCGACAAGACAGAAAAATGGAAATGCAGGAACTGCGGATATGTGCATGAGGGCAATGAGGCACCCGAAAAATGTCCTGCCTGCGACCATCCAACAGCGCATTTCGAGATACATTGCGAAAATTATTAAATTCACAATACAGGATTGTCCGGAGCGGGGCAATATTATTGCCCCGCTTCTTCAGAATTTTATAAGCATGAGCAACGGAACTCTTTACATAGTCGCAACCCCTATCGGCAACCTTGAAGACATAACTCTTCGGGCATTGAGAATCCTCAAAGAGGTCGATATTATCGCAGCCGAGGATACGCGCCACTCCTTGAAACTCCTGAACCACTACGGCATCAGTAAACCCCTTATCAGCTACTGGTCAGAAAAAGAGAAGGTCAGAAGCGAGGAGTTGATACAAAAACTACGCAGCGGCCTTTCGATTGCTCTGATATCGGATGCAGGCACGCCCGGAATTTCTGACCCCGGTCATGTCTTGATAGAAAGAGCTGTTGAAGAAGGGTTTCAAATAGTGCCGATTCCGGGCGCGTCCGCGCTTACCGCCTCGCTTTCCGTTGCAGGTCTTCCCACTGCAGAGTTCGTATTTATAGGATTCATGCCACCTAAAACATCGCATAGACAAAAAACATTACGATCACTGATAAACGAACAGAGGACTCTGGTTTTTTATGAAGCCCCCCACCGGATAATCGAGGCCCTCGCGGATATGGCAGATATTATGGGAGCTCGACGCGCAGCCATTTTCAGGGAGATAACAAAATTTCATGAAGAAGCCATCAGAGGAACGCTTCCTGAGCTTGTAGAAAAGCTTGAGCAAAGCACCATCGCCGGAGAATACGTAATAGTTGTTGAAGGAATGGGATCGGGAGAAGTCTCGTTCGATGCAGCGCTTGGAGAAGCAATAGCGCTTATGAAAAAAGGCAAAGGCAGAAAAGAAGCAGTTAAAATAATAGCTGAGCAGTACGGCTTGAGCAAAAAAGAACTTTACGACAGGAGCCTCGATGTTTGAATTTCCACATGATGTTTCAAAAAAAGCTTATCAGCTTATAATCCAGCGCTTAGATGGGGACCGCATAGATGATAAGTACTATGCAAACCGGATGCATGGCCTTGTGGAAAAAGGCATAGGCGGATTTATAATTTTCGGCGGTGAAATAGAAGCTGTCAAAAAATTTGTTGCCGAACTGCAAGCGGCATCCTCAATTCCGCTTTTCATAGCATCAGACATAGAACGCGGCGTTGCCCAGCAAATAAGGGGTGGTTCTGTTTTTCCAAGCCAGATGGCGGTTGCAGCCGCAATAGACAGAAACAGTCCTGAGGACGTGAAGCTTCTTGAACAGGGACTAAATGCGGTGGCATCAGAAGCAGCCTACATAGGAATAAACATGCCGCTGATACCGGTACTTGACGTGAACCTGAATCCAGATAATCCCATAATATGCACAAGAGCCTTCTCGGACAAGCCTGACATCGTAACCTGGTTCGGACTGAAATATATACAAGCTTTAGAAAACATAGGACTGATAAGCTGTGGAAAGCATTTTCCAGGACATGGCGACACTTCGGTGGATTCTCATATAGACCTGCCGGTCATCAGAAAAGCTGCGAGCGAACTCAAAACAGCAGACTTCCTTCCGTTCACAGAAGCGATAAAAGCCGGGGTAAAAAGCATTATTGCGGCCCATCTCACCTTTAGAGCGCTCGACTTCATGCCTGCAAGCCTTTCAAGAAGAGTGATAACAGGACTGCTGAGAAAAGAGCTCGGCTTTCAAGGCATAGTACTTACCGATGCTCTTAATATGCATGCGCTAAAGGATTTTGGCAGTGTGCCTGTGGAATGCCTGAACGCAGGCGCAGACATACTGCTTCATCCCGAAGACCCTGATTCAACTGCAGCAGAAGTAAGCTCCGCAATCCTGTCCGAAAGACTGGACGAAAAAATGATCGACGAATCGTTGTCCAGAATTTTTGAGGCTAAAAAGAGGCTGGCCCCAATACCCAGGACCGCAAATAAAGCGGACTGCGAATGGACCTCATCAAAACTTTCTGAAGCGGCAATAACACTGATAAAAGGGCAAGCTGATGAAATTAAACTGCCTGCCGATTCTGGAATATTTTTTATGGGCGATGAGCAGTTCTTCGAAAATTCGCCCTTAAAGCAGATATTCAAAACTGTAGACGCCGCTGAACTTTCTGGCAAAACAATAATATTTGCGGTATTCACAAGTGTTGCTGCATGGAGAGGAAGCTCCGGCATTGCTGAAAAAGAGAGTGTACGACTGAATCAGCTGATAAAAAACTGCGGCAAAAGCATCGTGGTTTCGTTTGGCAGCCCTTATGTGCTGAAGCATTTTGGCGAAGCCGATTTTCTGATAGCTGCCTACGACTCAAGCGTAAACGCTCAGATGGCTGCAGCATCCTGTATCACAGGCAAAACTGGCTTCAGAGGACGGCTGCCTGTCTCAATATAATCAATCCCTGTTTGCCTTTCATGTATTCTGTAAGAGATTCGTCCAAAACCTTTTTGTGGATCGATGAAGCATGACGAATAAAAACCTCATCCTTTTTTTTGATGATCATACCAACATGCGACACATCAAGCCCGGCTTTATCAGAATATATGCCAACATAATCTCCTGAAACGATCTTTGCGATAACAGCCGCATCCATAGCATCTGATGGGAGGTAGCTCAATTCCCTAACCTTAACGTCTAAGCCATTAACATACAACGTCCCGCCTTCTCTAAGATTCAGGCTTTTCGTGAGAGTGACAGCTGTTTGCGTTCCGATTTCTCTTGTAATGTCTCTGAATAAATCCGGATTAGAATAAGGCCAGTCGGTAAAAAAATGGTTGCGCTCCCAAAATGATACATGACCTTGTCTGTATCGAATCCGCCGCAGATTATTTTTAAAACAGTCAAAAGCTATCGAGACGCTCATAGCAGCGATGTGGTCCAAAAAAGTAAAGCAGTCCACAGCCGACAGGTTTATAACAAACGCTTCCGGGGTATCAACCCCTCCGATTAGTGTATTGCTTTCATAAGGGAGTTCTAAGAAATGCTCCGAAAGAAATGCCAGCCTGTCCTGAATAAGATTTATCTTTGATGCGCAGGACAAGACCTCATTAAAACTATCATAAATCCAACTACCCCAATATATTTTCTCTATCATATCATCCGCTTCTGCCATGTAAAGTGTAATCCAGTAAACCCCATCCGGCGCTCTGGCGTCAAGTCCTTGATGCCCACAATTCTTGCTTCACCTTTTTTTAGGTAACTAATTATGGTTAAAATATATCTTGCAATAACCATCAACTTTTTGGAGGGAAAAATGTCTGAACAAGGTGCAATGTGGCAATGCCAAGGAGCAAGTTGCGGTTATCTTTACAATCCTGCTAAGGGTGACAAAAAGGGCAAGATACCGGCTGGGACCGAATTCAATGATTTGCCGGAAGACTGGAAATGCCCTGTTTGCGGCGCTGGCAAACATATGTTCAAAGAGGTGGATTAGTTTATTATTCGAAAGTAATTATTCCGAAGCATTCTGGCAGATGAAAATTTCGCTCTGTTAGCGAAGCCCATGAAGCCCAGTGTGGGTGAGAGGTTTCGTCGCCGCATTTGTAAAAATTGGCGCTCCATATCTGCTCGCTCAGTGTTCCGAGCGGGCCCAGATACTTTTCGAAAATAGAAAACGGAACAACAAAATCGAGAAGCCACACTGTAGGTTTTGTTATTTCTGGTTCAACTACACGCGGCATAGAGTGGGATATTTTTATAAGACAGAGCTCAGATTCTGTTAATTTCTGTGCGCTTTTAAATCCTCCGGCTATGCGTGTTGAATCCTTTATGTAACTGCATGAAACAGCTCCTCCGCAATTGAACTCAAAATTAAAATAACCTGCTGTTTCACGGGGGCGAACAAAAAACTCGACGCAGCTGTCTTTGTGAACCGCACTGTTGATTTCTGTGTTTACACATCGGACATAACTGTCTTGTACCATGAAAAAACCGTGCAGACCTTCATCAGAATAAAAAAGCTTTGCATGTGTAATGGGGCGGTGTTTTGAACCTTCTTTGCGGAAATCAGAAACTGCAACGCAGCCTTTGTCATTGTCTATCCATTGTGCTTCATGCTTATGGGATGAGGTCAGTTTGCGGACAATATATTGAGGCGCGGTCTTCCCGCAGAAATCAGCCGTTTTTCTTTTTGAAGCGTGCAAGCTGTTCTTTGACCTTGGAAACTGAAGTTCCACCAAAGGAGTTTTTCGACCTGACCGATTGTTCTGTTGTTAAGCAGGAATTTATATCTTTTCCTATCTTGGCAGAAAACTTTTTATATTCGGCCAAGCTCAGGTCTTTGAGATCTTTTTTATTGTCAATGCAGTAGCGTACAATTTTGCCGGTTATCTCGTGAGCGGTTCTGAAGGGTATATCTTTGCGCACAAGGTATTCGGCTAAATCTGTCGCAGTCGAGAAGGCAGCGCCTGCAGTATACTTCAGGCGGGTAGAATTAAATTTAATTTCGGGCAGCATTTGTATCAGCGCGTTCAGCGTAAGCTTCACAGTATCAACCGTGTCAAACACAGGCTCTTTGTCCTCCTGCATATCACGATTGTATGCAAGCGGAAGCCCTTTCATCAAAGTAAGCAGACTCATCAGGCTTCCGTAAACCCTTCCTGTCTTGCCCCGCATAAGTTCGGCCACATCAGGATTCTTTTTCTGCGGCATAATGCTTGAGCCGGTGGTGAAAGCATCCGGAAGCTCTATAAATGAGAATTCTTCGGTTGACCAAAGCACGAGTTCCTCAGCGATTCGTGATAAATGCATCATAAGTATTGATGATGCGGATAAAAACTCCAGAGCAAAATCCCGGTCCGATACCGCATCTATGCTGTTTTCTGAGATGGCGTCAAAGTTTAAAAGTTTTGCAACATAATCTCTGTCAATCGGCAGGCTTGTGCCTGCAAGCGCGCATGAGCCGAGAGGAAGAATATTAATCCGTTTAAGGCAATCTTCAAACCGCTCCCTGTCGCGGCTGAACATCTGCGCGTAAGCCAAAAGGTGGTGGGACAAAAGCACAGGCTGGGCCCGCTGCATATGAGTATATCCGGGCATTATCGCTTCGGAATTTTTAGCAGCAATTGCGCAGAGTGTGTCAGCAAGTTTTTTCAGAAGCCCGATTATCTCTTTGGTCTCAGCTCTCAGATAAAGTCTTAGATCAAGCGCAACCTGATCATTTCGGGAGCGGGCCGTGTGGAGCCTTCCGCCAATATCCCCGATTTTTTTAATAAGCGCTGCCTCGATATTCATGTGGATGTCTTCGAGTTCGATGCTGAACCTGAACCTGCCTTTTTCGATATCACTATAAATATCCGTCAGCGCACCGATGATTTTGTCCGCATCTTTTTTTGGTATGATGCCCTGTTTGCCGAGCATCTTGGCATGGGCAATGCTTCCCTCTATATCGTATTTCCAAAGCCTTTGGTCAAACGAGATTGACTCTGTATATTGCTCCACAATTTTGGAGGTCTTGCCTGTGAACCTGCCTGACCAGGCCTTTTTCATTGGTTAGGCGTTCTCCTCTGCTTTCAGCTTCTGTCTCAGTGCGATTATTTTTTGTGATATATGGCCTGGCGTTTCTTCATAGTGCGAGAATTCCATCGAATAAAGACCGCGTCCGGAGGTTATGCTCTGGAGCTGGTTTGCGTATGTCAGCATTTCTGACATCGGTACAACAGCAAGTATTTTCTGGTTGCTGCCGGCCTGCGCGTCAACGCCTTGAACTTTGCCCCTCCTTGAATTCAGATCTCCTATGACCGTTCCAAGTGTGTCTTCCGGCACAACAATTTCTACCTTCATGATCGGCTCAAGCAAAGCAGGTTTTGCTTCCATAAAAGCTTTCTTAAGAGCCATAGAACCGGCGATCTTAAACGCCATTTCGGAAGAATCAACCGAATGATACGAACCGTCATACAGCGTTACTTTCATGTCAACTATCTGGTATCCGGCAAGTATGCCTTCATGCATTGTATCAACAATGCCTTTTTCTACCGCAGGCCTGTACTGCTGCGGTATGACACCGCCCACGATTTTGTCCACAAACTGATAGCCCCCGCCTCTCGGCAGCGGTTCAATCTCTATCCAGCAGTCGCCGAACTGACCACGGCCCCCAGACTGTTTTTTATATCTGCCCTGAACCTTAGTTGAAGCCTTGATCGTTTCTCTGTAAGGTATTTTAGGTGTTTTCATCACCACTTCAACGCCAAACTTTCTTTTAAGTTTTTCGAGCGAAACTTCGAGATGCACCTGTCCCATCCCAGAAAGTATCATTTCTCTTGATTCCTCGTCTCTAGTAAAGCGCAGAGTAGGGTCTTCTTCGAGTATCCTGTGCAGACCAGTACTGACCTTCTCTTCGTCGCCTTTGCTCTTTGGAGCCATCGCATAAGATATTAAAGGTTCTGCAAATTTCACTTTTTCGATAATGAACGGGTGGTGTTCTTCACATAGTGTGTCCCCGACATTGGTGTCCTTAAGTTTTACAACTGCAGCAATCTCTCCCGGACCCACCGATTGGACAGGCACATGCTTTTTCCCGAGCAGATAAAATACCTGTCCAACCCTTTCCTTGCTTCCGGTGGTTGCGTTCAAAACTGTGGAATCCGCTTTCAGCACTCCGGAATAGACCCTAAAAATAGACATCTTGCCTGCGAACGGATCTGCCACTGTTTTGAAGACATAAGCGGTGAGAGGCTCGGAATCAGCAGGTTTCCTCTCGGATTCTTTTCCGTCTTTCGGGTTTTTGCCGCGTATAGGAGATATCCTGCTCATTTCCATCGGTGATGGAAGGCAGAGGAGAATAGAATCCAACAACTGCTCCGTTCCGATATTGAGTGTTGCTGCACCGCAGATGACAGGGATGAACCTTCTGGTCAACGATGCCTCATGCACACCTTTTATTATTTCGTCCGAAGAAAGTTCGGTGCCCTCAAGATATTTTTCGAGCAGGGCATCATCTGCCTCTGCAACCTTCTCGACAAGTTTTTTCCTGTACTCTTCTGCGGATGCTTTGATGTCAGCAGGTATTTCGCCCTCTTTAAACGCGCCGCCGTCTTTTATGAACGCCTTCATTGCTATAAGGTCAACCACACCTTTGAATTTATCGCCTTCGCCAATCGGAATGAAAAGGGGAATACCCTCTGCCTCAAAAGATTTTTCGAGCTCATCTATAGCCATGGCAAAATTTGCGGATTCCTTGTCGAGTTTGTTGATAAAAACTATTCTCGGAACCTCGAATTCGCAGGCATATTTCCATATTTTTTCTGTCTCTGCTTTCACACCCGAAATTGCGCTTACGATAACGACCGCGCCATCCGATACTTTAAGGCAGCCCCTAGTGTCCTCTATAAAGTTAATAAAGCCAGGTGTATCAATAAGGTTCAATCTTGTATTTTTCCAGTCGCAGTGCGCCATCGCTGATGTGACGCTTATATTTCTTGCTATCTCTTCGGGTTCATGGTCTGTTGTTGTATTTCCGCCTTCAATGCTGCCCATTCTGTCAATCGCTCCTGACACAAACAGCATAGCCTCAGTCAGCGAAGTTTTGCCCGCTCCGCTGTGTGCTATCACAGCCACATTCCTTATCTTCTCGGTTTCGATTCTCGACATAGCTATCCCCCTTTATTTTATTACTTCTTCGATTACAGGTATCAGTTCCTGTTTCTTGTCAAAACGGTTTGATATGGTCTTGATAATAACAAAGCTCAGACCAAAAAATCCGAATCCGGCCAAGGCTGACAGCGTATCTGATTGTACTGAGTGAACAAACCGCGGCAGAAACTCTTTGCCGAATACGGCTCCTATCATGAGAAATAGCATGGGGATTCCATAAACGAGCAGGGCCCCTTTCATGTAAGAATAGGATTTGAAGGCTATCCTCACGGTATCGCCCGCTTTTGCGTCTGCAGAATTAAGGGCTTCGATCTCAGCATCTCCTCCGCTCATGCTTTTGCATACAGAACCGGCCGAACAGCCTTCACAGCCGCCCTGTTTTTTTAGGCTTACGAACGCCTTTGTGCCGTCGAGTGATTTTACAACGCCTGTTTCTTCCATATATGCCGGTTGTTTTATTCGAGCGCCGAAAGTCAGAAATTTTAAAACAAATCAGGATATAATGTCACTAATCGTGATAAACGCTATGACAGAAAAGAAAAAAATCGCAATTACGCTCGGCGATCCTGCCGGAATCGGCTCAGAAATTGTGCTTAAGTCTGTGCTTTCGGAAGAGGTGTGCGGAATTTGCATGCCTGTGTTTATAGGCGATGCTGCCTTGATTGACTCTGCTGCAGAACTTTTGGGATTGTCGATTAACAGGTTTGAGTTGGTTAAAACAAATGCGATTACTGACAGAAGTTTTCTCAAAAACAAACCTTCCGCAGAAGGTGGGCGCGCAGCGGTTTCGTACATCAAAAAGGCGGTAGAACTTGCCTCGGCAAAAGAGGTGGATGCAATTGTAACCGCGCCTATAACCAAAGAATCTCTAAAGATGGCAGGTTATAAATGGCCCGGCCACACAGAGATGCTTGCGGAGCTGACCGCCACAAAGGATTACGCGATGATGCTTTGCGGTGGGCCGCTCAATGTTGTGCTTGTCACTATACACACCGCAATTAAAAATGTCCCTGCTATGATCACAAAGGATTCTGTGTTGCGAACAGTTATGCTTGCTAACAAAGCCTCTCAAATGATGGGAATCAAAGAGCCGCAGATTGCTGTAGCCGGACTGAATCCGCATGCCGGAGAATCTGGTATGTTCGGAGATGAGGAGCAGAATGGGATAATTCCGGCAGTTGAAGAGGCTCAAAGAATCGGCATTCCTGTATCAGGGCCTTATCCCCCTGATACACTTTTTCATAGGGCTTACAAAAAAGAGTTCGACATCGTGGTCTGCATGTACCATGATCAGGGACTGATACCGCTTAAGATGATAGCATTTGACAAAGGAGTGAATGTGACCATCGGCCTGCCTTTTGTCAGGACATCACCGGACCACGGAACCGCTTACGATATAGCTTGGAAAGGCATTGCAAACCCTTCGAGCATGATAGAGGCGATAAAAAAAGCGGCCGGCTTCAAAATTTAATTCATACAAACAGCTATGCTGAGAGTTTGAATACATTCACAAGGCATTCGAGAAACCTTGACTTAAAAACTCTTGGCCTTTAGTCTAAAAGCCATGCCGATCGACCTAATCAAAAAAATCCTGAACAGGAATAAGAAACAATCCACAACCGTCTCTTCTGTAATTGCTTCTCTGCCAGAAGACTTTGAGGTGTTCAAGGACATGCTCTACAACCAAAACAGCATAGATTATGTGGTTTTCGGAAGAGGGCATGGAATATTCATGTTAAACCTTCTGCACGGCAAAGGCGATGTCACCTGCGACGGCAAAAACCTGTTGATGAAAAGAAAAATCTGCTCAAGCATAATCCGAAAATCACTGCAGGATCTATTCTGGCTTAAATCAACCATCAGGGAGCGCATTGGGGTAGATGCTGCTATAACCCCCTTTGTTGTTTGCGAAAACGCGAGGGTTAAATTGGACTCTCATTTCGCCGGAATAAATGTTATAGAAAGCTGCTCGCTGCGCGATGCGCTGGTAAATCCTTTAAAAGAAAAACTTCCTCAAGGAATGCTTGTTTTGCTAAGAGAGCTCTATGTTGGACAGAATCTCGGCAGCCCCTCTATATAAACCTAACCACTTAATACATCTTTAATAAGATCCCCAATCTCCTTTGCTTGATAGGGTTTGTGCAGAACAGCTGTAAAACCATACTTTTTATAATCCACCATAACCGGATTATAAAAATAGCCGCTAGAAACCACCGCCTTAACTCCGGGATCGAATTTAATCAATTGTCCAATCGTCTCCTCCCCGCCCATACCACCGGGAATGGTAATATCCAGTATCACCATATCAAAAGGCCGACCCGATTCTTTAGCCTTTTTGTATTCAGAAATAGCCTCTTTCCCGTCTCGAACAAAAGCTATTTCATATCCCATTCTCTTAAAAAGCATATCCGCAACCTGTCCGATTATTTCTTCGTCATCCATTAAAAGCACACGACCTGTTGCAGGAGCAGCGGTTTCGCTTGTCGGCAAAACAATGCTGGAGACTTCCGGGGCAACAGCAGGCAGATACATCGTAAATGTTGATCCTTTCCCCTGCTCAGATTCCACCGCTATATGGCCCTCGTGATTTTTTAAAATCGTATGGCATATTGCCAGTCCTAGACCCATGCCTTTCTGTATGCCGAGTTTCTTTGTAGTAAAATAAGGATCAAAGATCTTCTGCATGTTTTCTTTTGATATGCCAGATCCCTTATCTCTAATCGAGGCTTTTACATATCTGCCTTCTTTTAGCGGCAATTTGCTAGATGATCCAATATAGATATTTTCTGCCTTTATATTGATAATTCCGCCTTCAGGCATCGCCTCTCTCGCATTTATAGCAAGGTTGTGCAGCACTTCGTTTATCTGTGCCGTGTCTATTTCCACCGGCCAAAGGTCTTCGGACATATCAAACTCAGGTTTTATATTCGATCCGGTCATCGCAAACGTGACGGAACTTCGCAGAATTTCGGAAAAAGCAACTCTTTTTTTCTCTCCGTCACCGCCCTGAGAAAAAGCAAAAAGCTGTTTTGTCAGATCCCTTGCCTGAATAGATGCGCCCTGAGCCATTTTAAGGATTTCGTAAAGTTCGCTATCCTTGCCTATAGATTCCAGAGCGAGTGATATACAACTCATTATGCCTGTAAGCAGATTATTAAAGTCGTGGGCTATTCCTCCGGCAAGCACTCCCAGGGATTCAAGGTTTCTCGTCCTGAGCATTTCGCGCTCCATTTCTTTGCTTAATGTAATATCCCTGAACGCGGTTACTAATCCCATGATCTCGCCATCTTCAATTATCGGTGTTGTAATATACGATACCGGCAGAATGGTGCCGTCCTTACACGTAAACACATCGTCTTCTGTAAAATAAGCCTGTCCGCTCACCATCACACTGATAACCGGACACTCATCTTCAGAAAAAGGCTTTTTATCCACCCTCTGAAAATGAAAGATGTTGTGAACCTTCTTGCCTATGAGATCCGCTTCTGTCCATCCCAAGAGCCTTTCGGCCACAGGATTCATAAATACAAGCTCACATTTTTTATTCAGAACATAAACGCCTTCGCCGAGTGCGGATGTTATGTCGTGAAGCTTTTTTTCGCTTTTTTCTAGCGCATGCAATAAGGGGTTGTTGGCGGCATCCGAGGTCATAAAAAATTATACAGGCTTATGGCTGATCAGGCAATCGTTTTTTGTTTTTTGATTTCTTTTGGGACTCATGCCAAAATAATACCTATTCATAAAACATCAAATCTACGGGGACAAATCAAATTTGTCCCCGTACTTTAATGGCTTTTTACATTTTTCCGATTTTGGCCATGCTCTCCCTGTAAACCTTGTAGAACTGGTCGTTTGCGGCGATCGCTTTTTTAAGAATCGCTCTTGAATTGGCTAGGTCAGACTGGTTCACAACAACATGCACGCTTTTCTCAAACGCCTGCATATTGTCCATAGTCGTAAAATTTTTGCCGAAAAGCGCGAAAAATGTGGTCCGTCTGGCGCTCATCGGCATCTTCTGAACGTGGCTCAGAAATTCGTTGTTGTCCGGTGTTGATCCGGCAAAGGATTCGCTAATCACAACCACATCGTAATGATTGAATTTTAGCTTATCAAAGGCCTCATCCGCGTTTGGAGCTATATCAACAGCGTATTTAAGCTCGCGGAGTCCTGCCGATATTGTCTTTTGAGCATCTTGATTGTCCTCGCAGATCAGCGCGGTCTTAGCCCCTTCGTCGTACTCTTTCAGTATATCGTCAATTTTTTCTTCAGCCATCAGATCGCCTCCTTATCTCGACCCGAGCTTGACCTTCTTGTCATAGCTCTTATCAATCTTCAAACCTTCGATATCGGTCGTTTTTTCGCCCTTCTTGCTCTTTATCATGTCTATGCCCCTGCCCACGACAGGCTTGTGCGAAGCGTAAGCCATAGCGGTTTCTTCGGTTATGGCCTCATCTTCAAATAGCTTTAGAATCGCTTTATCAAAGGTCTGCATTCCGTAAGAATCACCGCTTTCGATGATATCGTAGAAGGTCTTGCCTTCAGACTCCCCGTTCAGAATGGAGTCTTTAACACGCAGATTTGTTCTCATAATCTCGATAACCGCAACGCGGCCGCCGCCCACCTTTGGCAGAAGCCTCTGGCTGACGACCCAGCGAATTGTATCAGCAAGGCGGATTCTCATCTGCTTTTCCTCGTCCTTATCGAACATACCGAGAATTCTGTTGATGGTCTGTCCTGCGTCTATGGTATGCAGGGTCGAGAGAACAAGATGTCCTGTTTCTGCTGCGGATATGCCTATCTCGACCGTCTCCCTGTCTCTCATTTCACCAACGAGAATGACCTTCGGTGCCTGACGCAGTGCGGCTCTCAGCCCTGTGGCGAAGGTGTCGAAATCGATTCCCATCTCTCTCTGGTTGAAGGTCGCTTTTATATGTGGGTGTGCAAACTCCACCGGGTCTTCGAGGGTCAGGACATGCACAGATTTGTTTTCGTTTATCAGGCGCAGCACCGCAGCCAAAGTTGATGACTTACCGCTTCCGGTTGCTCCGGTAACAAGCACGAGGCCGTTCTTTTCTTCGCCTATGCCGTTAAGCACCTCAGGAACTTTAAGGTCTGCGAGCGTAGGTATCTGTGTAGAGAGTTTTCTTAAGATTATCGAATACTGGCCGCGCTGGGAGAATATATTCACCCTGAACCTTGCCTTTCCCGGCAAAGAGTATGAACTGTCGCAGGAGCCTTCACTGACAAGGGTTTCGGTCAGTCTGCGGTCCGAGTTGATCAGGTTAATAGCCAGTATTTCGTTTTGAAACGGTGTCAGTGCCGGTATTGATGCCTTGTCAAAAGTAACAGGCACAAGCTGTCCGGACGATTCGACCTGAGGCGGTTTGCCGACAGTAATGTTCAGATCCGACACGTTGCCGTGGCTGTCGAGCATCGTGCCTAGTATGTAATCCAGTTCCGCTTTTCTCATTTTGTTTTAGTCCTCCTCTCTTTGTTTTAGCTTATTTGTTTTTAAAATTCGGGCGGCGGCGTCTTTAAGAATTGCACAAACTTGCTCTTGTCTATGCATTTGTCGTAAGACTCTTCAGGGCTTACCCATCCTTTTTTCAGAAGATCCATGATAGCATCGTCGAGAGTCTGCATGCCGAGCTTCTTTCCTGTCTGCATAGCCGACGGCAGTTGATGTGTTTTGGATTCTCTTATGAGGTTGCCGACCGCGTAGGTACAGACCAGTATCTCCAGTGCGCAGCATCTGCCTTTTTTATCTATCCTCTTGAACAGGTTCTGGGCTATAACTCCTTTTAAGGCTTCTGACAGTGTTGTCCTTATCTGTGCCTGCTGGTTTGCGGGAAAAACGTCTATAACCCTGTCAACCGTTTTCGCTGCGCTTGTTGTGTGCAGTGTGCCAAAGACAAGATGGCCCGTTGCTGCGGCTTCAAGCGCAAGCTGAATGGTTTCGAGGTCTCTCATTTCACCGACGAGTATTATGTCGGGGTCTTCACGCAGAGCGCCTCTCAATGCGGCCGAGAACGATCTGGTGTGCGCGCCTATTTCCCTGTGGTTAACTACGCAGCCCTGGCTTTTATGAACAAATTCTATCGGGTCTTCAACCGTTATTATGTGGTCTTTTCTATTTTTGTTCGCGTGGTCGATAATTGCCGCGAGAGTGGTTGACTTACCGCTGCCGGTAGGGCCTGTGACCAGGACGAGGCCTTTGTGAAGCATCGCAAATTTCTTGCATATATCGGGAAGGCCAAGCTGCTCGGCCGTCAGCACGTTGCTCGGAATTTCTCTGAAAACCGCGGCCACGCCGTATTTCTGGCGGAAGAAGTTTGCTCTGTATCTTGCGAGGCCCGGTATTTCGTATCCAAAGTCAACGTCGCCGGTTTCTTCAAAAGTCTTAACCTTGTCTTCCGGAGCTATCTCGTACAGCATTCCCTTAAGTTCGTCATCTTCTAGGACTTTGTACTCAACCCTCTCCATCTCGCCCCTGACGCGGAGCACCGGCTGCGAACCGGCAACCATGTGAAGGTCCGAGGCACCCTGCTCGTTCATGAGCTTGAAAAAAGCATCAATCTTTGCCATTTTGTTCTCCCTTCGGATTTTTTTAGCGGCAACTCACGTATTGCTATTCAACATAGCAGACGACATTATGTTTGTCAAGGCGATGTGTAGAGAATAAGTCAAATTAATGACTTTAAGCGTCAAATAAATGCAGCTTTTCCTCAAAAAATCAGAACCCTTCACCCGGCACATCTTGATAATAAAGCATATTTGTCTGACACACTCGGTATGAACCTTTGGCAGATTTCTTGCTCCTAGATTATCTAAGCAAAAAAATCGGATGGGAGCTTATTAATGAAAAGAGAGAGACCCAGTGCAGTTGAAGGCAGAACTTATCAGATGAAAACAGGCTGCGGAAGCATTTATGTTACCGTAAACACAGTTGAAGAATGGCCGTTTGAAGTGTTCCTCAATATGGGAAAGGCCGGAGGCTGCGCTTTTGCGCAGAGCGAAAGCATAGGAAGACTCATCTCCTACGCCCTCAGAATCGGCGGGGATATCAGGGAAATAACAAAAGAGCTTAGAGGCATACGCTGCCATCAGACTGCGGATGACTGCGTATCCTGCGCCGATGCGGTAGCCAAGGTTTTGGAAACAATTCTGTCTTCGCAGACAAAAACAAATCAGGTCAAAAAGGAGCCTGTTCCGGCCTATATAGCCTAAAACAGCCCTCGATAAAAAATGTTATCATTTCCGATAGACATTCCATTCGGATAGGGGGCGCTATGAGCAAAGCAAAAATAGTCTGCACAATAGGTCCGTCATCTAACAACAGAAAAACAATCCATGCCCTTATAAAAAACGGCATGGACATAGCCCGCCTGAATTTTTCTCACGGAGAACATGCAATGCACCGCAAGGTGGCGTCTTTAATACGTGCAGAGGCCAAGAAGCTTGGCAAGATTATTGCCATACTTCAGGATCTTCAAGGCATAAAAATTCGTATAACCGCTATAAACGGTGAGGAATTTATACTTAAAACAGGACAGGAAATCAACCTGAAACCCGGAATAAAACCGAGTGACACTTCAACTCTCTATATAACATATCCCGCCCTTTTAAAAGATGTTCGCAAAGGCGACAAAATACTCATTGACGACGGACTGATAAAACTTGCGGTCACAGGTAAAACAGACAAGGACCTGAAGGCAAAGGTACTTGAAGGCGGCCTGCTCAAATCGAGAAAAGGGGTGAATTTTCCGACCACTAAAACTACACTTGCTGCCTTCACAGAAAAGGACAGGGCAGACCTTGAGCTAGGTCTGAAACTTGGTGTTGATTATATTGCCATATCGTTTGTGAGAACACCTGAGGACATCACTATCGTAAAAAATTGGGCAAAAAGAAAAGGAGCAAAACTCCCGCCCATCATAGCCAAAATTGAAAAACCTGAAGCTCTCGACAACATCAACGCCATAATGGACATGGTTGACGGCATAATGGTTGCAAGAGGGGACCTCGGTGTTGAAATGCCGACAGAGCAGGTGCCTATAATCCAGAAAATGCTGATCGATCTTGCGAATAAAAAAGGTAAACTCGTGATTACCGCAACACAGATGCTTGAATCCATGACCCTCCACACAAGACCGACAAGGGCCGAGGCGTCCGATGTTGCCAACGCTGTTCTGGATGGAACCGATGCGCTGATGCTTTCCGGCGAAACCGCAGCAGGCAAATACCCAGTGGAGGCTGTGTCTATGATGCGCAAAATCATTTCGTCTATCGAGACGGATCTGATCGATCGTATCCATTCTCCCTATCAGCCGGGCAGCATATTTCCGGAAGCCATTGCGGACGGCGCTGTTAAAGCTGCCATAGACATTAACGCAAAGGCTATTGTAGTATTCAGCCATTCCGGATTCACAGCAAAACTGCTTTGCAAACTGAAGCCTTATGTTCCGATAGTCGCTTTCACCCCTGATGAAACCGCGCTCCGTCAAATGGTTCTTTATTGGGGAGTGATTCCCAAGCTCATGTTGCGCGGAAAAGTGGAGATGCTCAACTCAGCCTTTATGGCACAGATAGAGGCCACGATGCTTAAAGACAAGCTCGTGGTGAAAGGCGACAATATAGTATTTGTAGCAAGTTCGGCATTCTTGGGCAAAACAAATATAATAAGACTGCATCAAATCTGATACTGATGCGTTTTCCAATTACTGCGGCTTTTCTTTTGATTGTTTTTGTCTCAACCCACAGCAGCGCAGAAATTCCTTCCGCAGTGTCCTCAGAATATAAAACCGTCCTGACTGTCACTGTTTTGGACAAAAACCAGAAGCCGCTTCTGACAGAATCCGGTTTTGTGGTGGATTCTGAAGGAATAGCTGCGGTGAGCTGCAACACCGTGTCAAAGTGGTATGAATCAATGCTGAACACGCTCGTGATAAAAACCTCTGAAGGCTCAGAATACAATACCGAAGAGCTGCTTTCAGGAAGCTGCAGAAACAATGTTGCGCTGATATCATTTAAAGCCGAGAGGCTTTCATCAGCAAGGATATCTTCTACCGATTCGGTAAAGATAGGAGCAAAAGCGTACATATTTATAAACAGCAGCCCTGCTGCCGCCTCAAAAATAAAAAGCATGCGCAACGATGGGCTGATGAAGTTGGATGCTGCGGTTCCTCAATCAGCAAACGGAACTCCTGTTTTTAATTCTCTTGGACATGTCATAGGCGTTGCGGTTTCATTTACACAGGAAGGGAAATTGTTCGATTTTGTGGTTCCGGTAAAATCGGTTGCAAAAGAGCATGAGCGTTATAGCAGAATGATAAAAAAGCTGCTCGGCGCCTCCATTGAGAAAAATGAAGCTCCATCCCCTGAGATAAAGAAACAACCTGAGCCCGAATATACAGCAGCAATACCCTTAAGACAATCCATATCAAAACCGGCAGTTCTGCCACGGCCAGAGATAAAAAATACAAAAACCGTTGACAAGCCAAAACCTTCTGCAGAGCCCCAGACCATTGACAACAGGGCATCCACGCATTATTCACTAGCCAAATTCTACGAAAGAGAAGGAAAAACTGATGAGGCCATAGAGGCGCACAAAAAAACAGTTCTTTTGGACCCGACATTCACTGAGTCATATTTAGAGATAGGAAAACTCTGCTTCAAGCTCGGACGCTACTCCGAAGCCGCCGAAGCATACCGAAAGGCAATTGTGTTCAGGCGCGCAGAAGCATCTACATATACAAAACTTGCTTCTGCCTATCTACTGCTCGGAAATTACAACATGGCTGTTGACTCGCTCAAGTATGCAGCAAGAATAGATTCTTCAAACCCTGATATAAAGTTCAACCTCGGAGTTGCATTTCTCGTAATCGGGGACAAAAACGGGGCAATAAACGAATACACAGAGCTGAAGAAAATAAATATCGAAAAAGCCTACGAACTGCTCGATTTGATTTATTAAGGCTTTATTTCTATCGGCGTGCCGTCGGATATGAGTTCCCATATTTCATCCATCTCTTCGTTTGTGACCGCAATACAGCCGTCTGTCCAGTCCCATCTCCTGTGAAGCCTGCCAAGCTCTCCGAGTTTATTGGGGAGTCCGTGAATCATAATACCCCCGCCCGGAGAAACACCAAGGCTCTGGGCATTCGCGGCATCCGATTTATTTGGATAAGAAATATGAATCGCTTTGTAGAATTTGCTCTGCGGGTTTCTCGAATCAAGAATATAGCTCCCCTCAGGTGTCCGCTGGTCGCCCGCCTTTACCTTGTGCCCCGTAGGCTTTTTGCCTAGCGAGACCTTATAAACCTTAAGTATCTCACCGTCTTTGAGCAGAACCATGATTCTTGAGTTTTTTACGACAAGAACCTTGTCAGCCTTTGTATGCGAAGCTGTCGCAGACAGCACCGAACAAAAAGAAACCACCGCAAAAACTAAAAACGCAAGATTCCTGCTCAGCACAATCTTATTCACGCATTTATTATACTGAGCAAGAGACGTTTTTTCACGTTCAGAACTTTAGTAATATATTGAAAACTCCGATAATAAAAAAGGAGACAACTGCATGAAAGGACTACTGACAACAACCCTGATATTCTTATCATACACGGCATTAATAGTCGTGGTGATAAACTTCTTTGCCGGTGTTTTTAGCAGAAGAACTCAGCGCAAACTAAGGCTTGCGGCCGGAGAAAAAGTGGTTGATCTCTTCAAGGCCGGGGATGAAATAAAGCGCAAAAGAGCGATGGCAGCCATGGCTACAGCTAAAGCGCAGGAGCAGATCGCATGCGTCAACGGCCCCGCAATTGCTCCGATAAAAGAACATGAGCCTGAAGTTTCGGCACAACAGCCTCTCACAGTAAAAGCAGCGCAGTCTGATTCGATCGCCCACGTTGACCGTATGGTCTAACCTGGTACAATATCCCCCCATAATTGACAATCCCCTCCCCTCACTGATACGTTTATCAGTAAAAGCTTCAGGAGAAGATTGAAATGCGCCTTCCCGACAGGATAAAGGCAACAATAAAAAAATACTCTATGTGCATTCAAGGCGACCACCTACTGGTAGGGCTTTCTGGCGGACCCGACTCTGTATCTCTATTGACCTCACTTTGCGAGCTGAAACAGAATTTAGAAATAAGCGTCACAGCAGCATACATAGACCATGGGCTCAGGGCCGACGAGATTCCGGCTGAGATAGCTTTTTGCAACACGCTTTGCTCCCGGCTTGGGGTGCAGCTTTTTGTTAAAACAATTAAGGTAAAGTCGTACGCTTCGGAGAACAAAAAAAACCTTCAAGAAGCTGCACGAGATCTTAGGTACAGTGCATTTGATGAAATTATCAGGGAAATAGGAGCAACAAAACTGGCGTTAGGCCACAATGCGAATGATCAGGCCGAAACAATGCTTATGAGGCTTTTTAGAGGAGCGGGAATGACAGGCCTGTCCGGCATACCGCCTGTCAGGGGCATTATCATACGGCCGCTCATCGAAACCGAAAGGGTTGAGATAGAGAAATTCCTGTCGGACAATAATCTTAAGGTCGGCACGCATTCAGACCCCCCCTATGTTGTTGACTCGTCAAACCTAAAGGACGAATACCTACGGAACAAAATTAGAAGACATATCATGCCCGAGATTAGAAAGCACAATGCAGAATTGATAAGCACGCTCTCCCGCACCGCTGATATAATGCGGGACGAGGAAAGATACCTTGAGCTTATTGTGACTAAAACCCTCATGCGCCTGATAAGCAGAAAGAGCGACAAGGCAATTGAGCTTTTTGCGGCTCCGCTTGAAATGCTAGACAACGTGCTGCTTAGGCGAGTGCTCAGACGTGCTGTTGACGAGACAGCGTCCTTGAGGGCGATCAGTTTTGTAAATATCGAAGACATGATGGTGCTGATAAAAAAAGGCCGCGCTGGAGACAGACTGCATCTCCACAATAACATCAGAGCTATAAAAGGATACTCAACCGTAAAAATAACCTCCGAGCCTCCCATAAAACTGGATAATCACAAGCTTAATGCAAATGAAATATTGCCGCTCAAAGAGGCAACGCTTGTGCTTCAGTCAACGATTGCTGACACGATAGAGCGCGACCCTGCGGTGCGCGCAAAAGATGTCGCCTTCTTTAACGCCTCTATCCTAAAATTTCCATTAAGTGTACGACATAGAAAAAGCGGAGACTTCTTCTACCCTGCAGGGTTCGGTAAAAAGAAAAAACTGCAGGACTTTTTTGTTGATGAAAAAATACCAAGAGATGAGCGTGATGCCGTGCCTATAGTAACCAGCGGAGACGATATTATATGGGTGGCCGGATACAGAGCGGATGACAGGTATAAGGTTGATAAAAGTACCGGCAGCATTTTAAAATTGCAGCTAAAGCCTTTAAAAATATAACACGGGGGTAACATGAACACCTCTAAGCCGATAAACAAAACAGATTTTTTCCTTTCAACAGCGCTAATTCTCTGCCTTGCGCTGGCTGCTATATTGCTGCCTGCTTATACGGCCGGAGCAGCAGAGCAGCAATCGGCAGAGATACTGGCTAAACTTGGTGACGCTATGTCCACTATCGCAGAAAAAGCAAAACCGGTGGTGGTGAATATATCCACGACAAAAACTGTCAAAACCCAATCCAATCCTTTTTTTGACGACCCATTTTTCAGAAGATTCTTCGGTGAAGGACCGAGTGCTCCGCAAAAGAGAAAGGTTATGAACCTGGGGTCAGGAGTTATCGCATCTTCTGACGGCTATATTCTGACGAATAACCATGTAATCGATGGAGCAGAAGACATCTTAGTAAGGCTCCATGACAACCGTGAAGTAAAAGGCCGGGTGGCCGGCATTGATTCAAAAACCGACATCGCTGTAATAAAAATAAATGAAACAAACCTCCCCACCATAGAATGGGGAGACTCAGAAAAACTAAGGGTGGGAGAAATCGTGTTTGCCATTGGCAATCCGTTCGGATTGAGCAGCACCATAACTATGGGAATAGTTAGCGCGGTCGGCCGCTCCGGAATGGGCATAACAGATTATGAAGATTTTATACAAACAGATGCCGCAATAAACCCCGGCAATTCAGGCGGCGCTCTCGTGAGCATAAAAGGCGAACTCGTCGGTTTAAACACCGCAATTGTAAGCCGAAGCGGAGGTTATCAGGGCATAGGGTTTGCAATATCTGCCAATATGCTCAGAAACGTAATGGACGGCATAGTCAACAAGGGAAAAGTTGCCCGCGGATGGCTAGGAGTGCAGATACAGCCGCTGACAGCCGAACTCTCAAAACAGTTTAACCTCAAGGATGAAAACGGCGCACTGCTTGTTGATGTTGTAGAGGGTGGGCCTGCCGACAAAGCGGGTTTGAAGCGTGGAGATGTCATAACCGAATACGACGGCAAAAAAATAGAGAACCCCTCGCTATTTAAAAATATGGTGGCCTCAACAAAACCGGGCAAGACTGTACGCGTAAGGCTGATAAGGGACGGCAGCGTCCTTACAACTAATGTAGTGGTGGGCGAACTTCAGGGAGAGCAGGAGGCGGTAGCGGTCCAGCAGACGGACAATTCTTTGAAAGGCGTTGGCGTTCAGGATTTAACCGAAGAGCATCTCAAAAAAATGAACATCACGAAAAAACTTAAAGGGGTTGTGGTTACAGAGATCGAGGCACAGAGCCCAGCGCAGGGCATACTGGCTGCCGGAGACATAATACTTGAAATCAACAGAAAACTGGTAACAGGCTCAAAAGATTATCAGTCGGTAATCAGCAGCATAGACAAAACGCAGAATATACTGGCGCTGATCGTTAGAGGTGGGGTGTCGCAATATATAACGGTTCCCTCAATAGCCAAGTAATTTGCGACCGAAAATCACAACGCCTCGAAAAGTTTTAATATAATTTCGTTGGACAGCAGCATGCCCTTTCTTGTTAGTTTGATATTGCTGCCGTTGCACTCAAGCAATCCATTTAAAGCAAGAGGGTCTGCCGCTGATACTATTAACGGTATTGCATGAGGCGGCAACAACTCAATGTCAATGCCCTCAGACTTTCGTAGCCCCAAGAAAATAATCTCCTTCAGCGCATCTTCTTCCGTCAATCTCGCCGAATTTCCGGCTGGTAGTTCTCCGTTACTGAGCGCTTTTATATAGCTTTCAACATCCGTCAGATTGTCATATCGCAATCCATCAACAAATGAATGCGAGGCTGCGCCTAACCCTAAATACTCTCCCCTGTTCCAATAGTTGAGATTGTGCCTGCATTCGCATCCAGGCCTTGCGTAGTTCGAAATTTCATACTGCCTTAACCCGTGAGCGTCAAGCAGTTCGCCAGCCAGCATGAACATGTCAGAAACGAGAGATTCATCAGGCATTTCAACGATACCGCTATGAATATCATCGTAAAGAAGCGTATTTTTTTCTGGGGTGAGCTCATAAGCAGATATATGCTCAGGGAAAAACTCAACCGCCTTTAAAAGCGTCCGCTTCCAATCCTCAAGTCTTTGGCCCGGAATGCCGTAAATCAGATCGAGTGAGATATTCTTAAATCCAGCATCCCTCGCAGATATTATTGAGGATGCAGCATCTTCAGCATTGTGAATCCTGCCGAGTGACGCCAAATCAGCATCGTCGAAAGACTGAATGCCAAGGCTTATCCTGTTCACACCGTAGTTTAAAAGCGTCTGCAATATTTTATTGTCGAGAGCTCCGGGATTAGCCTCTATAGTTATTTCTGCGTCCGGAGCAAAACCAAAACCTTTTGAAATATAGGCTGCAAGCCTCTTTACAGACTCCTCAGGCAAGATTGTAGGCGTGCCACCACCGATATAAACCGACTTCAGTGTTTGAACGCCAGACTTTCTTAACTCAAGCTCTTTTTTCAAGGCCTCGCAGTAGGCGCTAATTAAAGCATCATTTGCCTTAACGGAATAAAAATCGCAGTACCTGCATTTTCTGATACAAAAGGGAATATGAATATAGAGAGAACTAAACATTTACGGCAAGTTTATTATTACAGATACCCTTCGACCATCAGGTCCTGCCCGATTCGGCTGATATGCCAATCCTTTACCTGATAAGCGTTTTCGAGTCTTCTAAAAAAATCTCCGCCCACAGCAGGAATAGAATTTTTCCCGCCGATTATCTTCGGCGCTATAAAGAATACCGCCTTGTCAACAATTCCGGTCTTCAAAGCATATGACGCAAGCGAAGAGCCGCCCTCGATCATCAAAGAGGTTATCTGCCGCTTTCCCAATTCGGCCATCAGCATTTTCAGATCCAGCTTGTTCCCTTTAAAATGGATAAGCTCTACACCGCTTTTACCTAGCCTAGTTTCTTTAGCCATTCCGGTCGAGGCCTTTTTAACGACAATAGTTTTAGCGTCGCTGTTAAAAATCTTGAAGTCTTCAGGGGTTTCAAAATCAGGGTCAATGACAATTCTAATCGGATTCTTGCAGCCTTTAAGCCTTGCGGTAAGTTCCGGATTATCAGCCTTTACGGTCCCGATAGCTGTCAGTATTGCATCGGAGAAGCCTCTCATGCGATGAACAGTTTTTCGTGCAGCCTCTCCAGTTATCCATTTTGACTGGCCTTCTGGAGTTGCGATCTTTCCATCGAGAGTCATCGCAATTTTTAGAGTTACAAAAGGCATGCATGTGGTTATGTATTTAACATAGGCTTCATTAAGCTTTTTTGCTTCGACTTCAAGAATGCCAACAATTACCTCTATCCCATTTCTGCGTAGCTCCCTGATGCCTTTTCCAGAAACCTTGGGATTGGGGTCTTTCATTGCCACAAAGACTTTCTTTATTCCGGCATTGATTATCGCCTTTGTGCAGGGCGGAGTGCGCTTATCTGTATGGCAGCAGGGTTCGAGAGTCACATAAAGAGTACTGTTCAAAGCCTTCTTGCCCGCCTTTTGTATAGCTAGCGCTTCGGCATGAAACTCTCCGGCCTTCTTGTGATAATCCTCAGAAACAATTTGCCCGTTTTTGACCAGCACCGCGCCTACCATCGGGTTGGGGCTCGTCTTCCCCTTAGCTCGGCCAGCAAGACGCAGAGCCCGCTTCATGAAAAATATGTTGCTATCAGAAAGAGATTTCATTGTATAAAACAAACAGCTTATTTTCGGATATCGTTGCCATAATAAAACCCCGCTTGTTTCTTTTCGTATTTTGTTAAATTGAAATACACATTAGGCTGTTTCCACCATCTGCTTTATTTTAACAATAAAGTGACTGTGTGCGTTCATACAAAAATGTCGACACCATTGAAATCAATTTCTACCTGCTATTTTCATTGATAAGTTTTTCATTCTGGTGCTATTTTACTTTCATCCAGAATCTGATACGACTCTACGCGAATATATGAAAAAAAGAACATCAGTTTTAGGATCAAACAGGAGATTAGCTATTGAATAAACCGGTCAGAAAACTTCTAGTTGAGGGGTGGCTTTCAATCTGCCACTCCTACTCAATCGTGAATCAATGGCAGCTGTTGTCCCTGCGCAAGAAGAAAAATCTGGAAACGTACTTCAGGGAATCCCCCGCCTACGATACAAAATGGGCAACTCTTCAAGGCCTGTTTAATGCTGATGACTCAGCTTATTTAGCCAGCTTGCAAGACTCTGATCCAGCTGACTGCGATGCGGTGTACAGAATAGACTGCCCCTATAATTTCAAAAACATACACGCTAAAACAGCAGTATTTATAACCTCGGAATACAAAACTCTTTTGCAGCACCAATACAATACATTTGCAGATTTTCAGGCATGCATCAACCAGCCGCATGTTAAAATCGTTACTCCAACCACATGGTCTGCCGATGGATTTTACCGACAAGGATGCGATGCAGATCAGGTTATAGTTGTGCCGCATGGTGTTGACACAACAGTATTCCGCAAATCAGATGAGAAACGGTTGGAGCTCAGAAAAAAACTTCATTTAAGTGGTTTTGTATTTATGAATATCGGTGCCATGACTGAGAATAAAGGAATCGGCCTGCTGCTGAAGGCCTTCTCTGTTGTGGCGTCTAAACGTCCGTATGTCAGACTGCTGCTAAAAGGAACTGATGGATTGTATCCCTCAACGGAATTACTGCAAAAATGCCTTTCCGAGCTTTCTGTTACAGATCAGCATATAGTAATAAGCAAGTGCAGCTACATTGGAGATTCTATGTCAATGGCTGATATGGCTGACATGTATCAGGCAGCTGATGCCTATGTTTCACCTTATATGGCGGAAGGATTCAACATGCCGGTGCTTGAGGCGCTTGCATGCGGAGTGCCGGTTATCTGCACAAAAGGTGGAGCTACCGATGATTTTGTGTTGGACAACTTTGCTTTAAAAATAAACAGCCAGCTCACACCGGTAAGGGTTAATGATTGCGCAGGTGAGATGCTGGTACCGAACTTGGATCATTTGATACATTTGATGTTTAAGATTATGGATGATACAGAATGGAGAAATACAGCTTCAGCTTTGTCCGTAGCCCATGTTAACCGCAATTATACCTGGGACATTGTAACTGACAAACTGATTGACAAGCTGCTGTACGATTAGCAGAAAACAAAACGGTTTATCTTTTTAGTGGCAATCTACTAAAATGTTGGCAACATAATAACCCATGATTACAGATGAAGAATCAATAAAAAATCAAATTGCCGCTTTCCCCTATTGGTATCACAAAATAGAGCTGAGGAAAGGAATAATTACGCCAGGCTGGGCTCCGATAGATAAAAGAATCTATAACATCCCGGCAGACATGACCGGCATGCGCGTTCTAGACATTGGAGCTTGGGATGGGTTCTGGACATTTGAGGCCCTGAAAAGAGGGGCTCGTCAGGTCGTAGCCATCGATGATTTTTCGGACTACATTGGAGAATTGCGGCCAGAAGACCGTCAAAAATGGGCAACATTTGATTTCTGTAAAAAAGTTTTGGGATTTGATGATGAACAATGCCAACGCAAAGAGATGTCGGTATATGAGGTTTGCGAAGAATCGACAGGTGTATTTGATATAATTTTCTTCTTTGGAACTCTGTATCATCTAAGACATCCCCTATTAGCTTTGGATAATTTGGCAAAGATATGCACCGATGCTATTTATATAGAAACAGCAATTCTGGATGACTACAGCCCATACCGCGGCGGTATAGGACATGGCTATCCAGATGGTCAACTGGTCATGGAATTCTACCCACAAGACCAATTAGGCCATAACTATAGCAATTGGTGGGTACCAACTCTGCACTGTTTAGGACAGATGATCCTCGCCTCGGGTTTTGAAAAAGCAGATCTGTGGAAATTAACTGATCATCCAAAGGAACCGGGGCTATGCAGAGGATTTGCTAAGGGTGTAAAAGTTGAACATGCAAAACAACCCTCAGCTAATCGTTGACTAATAACAAATAAGAAGAGAAGGAAAACTTCTTGATTAATGTACAGTCATTTCTAAAATCCGTACTCCTTCCATCTTCCATCAACAAGCTTCTTTATTTCTTCAGACATGAAAAGCTCGGCAGGCCAGTCTCTTGTCATGCCCTCTTCGCGGTTTTTCCTCGTAGCATCTATGCCCATCTTTGAGCCGTAGCGCGGGAAGTTCGCAGCGTGATCCAGATCATCAAGCGGGCCGTCCGCAATAACCACATCGCGCTTCCAGTCAACATTGTTCAAAACACGCCAAGCAGTGTATGAGATGTTCTGAACATCCACATCATCATCCACTATTATCAAAAGCTTCGAAAACATCATCTGTCCCTTGCCCCAAAGCCCGTGGATTATCTTTTTCGCATGCCCCGGATAGCTCTTTTTTATCGAGATAAGCGCGGCATTGTGAAACACGCCTTCCATCGGAAGGTTCATGTCCTGTATCTCCGGGAATTCAAGCCTGATAAGCGGCAGGAAAAGTCTCTCGGTCGCCTTGCCCATGTAGCAGTCCTCCATCGGAGGTTTGCCTACTATGGTTGCAGGATAGATCATATCCTTCCTGTGGGTTATGCATGTAACATGAAATACCGGATAATTATCTGCCGCAGAATAAAAGCCGGTGTGATCTCCAAAAGGGCCTTCTATTCTAGATTCACCGGGGTCAAGATACCCCTCTATCACAAGTTCGCTTTGCGCCGGAACCTCGATATCAGAAGTAATACACTTGACCATTTCTACAGGTTCCCGCCGTAGAAAGCCCGCAAACAGCATTTCATCAATAGCCTCGGGCAACGGCGCAGTTGCTGCGTACATAACCGCAGGGTCACAGCCGACCGCAATCGCTGCAGGCATTCTCTTTCCGAGAGCCTTGTATTTGTCGTAATGCCTTGCCCCGTCCTTGTGAATGTGCCAATGCATGCCTGTTGTAGTCTTGTCATAAACATGTATCCTGTACATGCCGCAGTTTGGCCTTCCTGTTTCTGGATCTTTAGTGAATACCATAGGAAGGGTGATAAACCTGCCCTCGTCCGTCGGCTGTCCATCCGCCGGCCAGCATTTCAAAATTGGGAAGCGACTCAAATCCGGATTATCCTTTTCTACAATCTCCTGACAAGGAGCATTCTTAGCATTCTTTGGCAAGTACCTTGAGAACTCAAATAACTTAGGCAGCATCGAAATCTTTTCGAACAGAGTTTTAGGCGGAGCCTGATTCATAAGCTCCACTATACGGGCCGCAACATCATCTATTTTTTTGACCTCAAGCGCAAGGCTCATTCTTTCAAAAGAGCCAAAAAGATTTGTCACAACAGGGTAGGCAGAACCTTTAACCTTCTCAAACAATAAAGCCTTGCCGCCATCAGAACTCTTGCAGATTCTATCAGTTATCTCGGAGATTTCTAGTATTGAATCAACCTCGGCCTTAACCCGATGCAGCAGCCCTTTTTGATCCAGAAGTTTTATAAATTCCCTTAAATCCTTGTATGCCATATCTCTATGCAATCCCGTTTTTAAAAGCGGTTATTTTCTTTGCCAACTTATTTTCGAAATCTCTGTTCAATTCATCAAGCTTAATTTTCGTCTGCTTCAATTCCGTCACTATCTCATTGAACATTATGACACCGCCCACACTGTTGTCATGCCTCACCCATGGGCGCATCTCCCAACGCATCCACTCTGTCCTGCCATCAGGCAGTTTAATCATCTCTTCCTCGCACTTTTCTGCCGCCCCTTCAATACATCTCGTGAAGGCTGATTTCCAATTATCTCCGTATGACGACAGTATCTCATAAATAGCCATGCCGATAACATTCTTGCTGCCAAGCCCATAGTTCTTGACCCACCGCTTACTTGCAACTATACACTTCATGTCCAGGTCGAAAAGAGCAACGGCTGCCGGTGTATAGTCAATAAGGAGGCTTAAAACTTCCTCTTGTGCCCTCAGCTTTTCCTCTGTCCTCTTCCTCTCGGTAATGTCGCGGTAAACTGCCTGGATTTCGGCTTTATGGAAATAGTCGTCAAAGATCGCCCTGAGTGTACACTGCAGCCATGCTACCATTCCGTTTTGCCTTAAAATCCTGTTCTCTGACATAACAACAGGCATATCAGGGCTGAGAAAATCTATCTGCTTTCTTAGCCTCTCCCTGTCCTCTTCAATTATAAGATTGATAACATTCTCGCCGATAAGCTCATCAGCCCTTTTATTGAAATGGCGGCAAAAAGTGTCATTAACAAACGTCAACACTCCGTTTGGAAGAAAACGGCTTATAAGTTCTGTCTGATCCTCAACTATCGCACGGTAGCGGGCTTCACTCTCTTTTAGCTTCTTTTCTACCCCATGTTTGTAAATCGCCATTTCGATCGTATTTTTCATCATCTGCACATCAAACGGCTTCATAAGATATCCAAAGGGCGCAGAAACCTTTGCTCGCTCAAAGGTGTTCTCATCTCCATGGGCCGTGAGGTAAATTACAGGGATATCGTACTTTGACTGTATTTGTGTAGCGGCCTCGATGCCGTCCATGGACCCTTTCAAAATAATATCCATCATTACTATATCAGGCTTGAATTCACCAGCCAGAACAACAGCCTCTTCCCCGGAGGAAGCCATCGCAATAACATCATAATCAAGATGCATAAGTGTAGTTCTGATGTCTTCGGCTACTATAACCTCATCCTCAACAATAATAATTTTCGTTTTCATGGCCATAGCATTCATCATATTAATCTCCGGCAAAACAGATTCTGAATTCGGTGCCTTTCGGGACATCAGTCATCTCTATGCTGCCGCCAAGCTGTTTTGCAAGCATATTGACAAGCCTGAGTCCTAGCGAGGAGGTGTCGGAAAACTTGATATCCTTCGGAAATCCTGCTCCGTTGTCGCTGACAGCTAGTATATACCCTGAATCTTTGTTCTTGCAAAAACTTATCGTTAATAAGCCTTCCATGCCGGATTTAAAAGCATGTTTAAAACTATTTGAAGCAAGCTCATTAATAATCAGTCCGCAGGGGATTGCGTTATCTACGTTAAGTTCTATGTCTTCGGCAATATCAATTTTAAGTTTCACTCTATCGCTGTTCACAGAGTAAGAGCGTATGATATCCAAAACAAGACTCCGCACATACTCTGCAAAGCCTATTTTAGAAAGATTATCTGCGCGATAGAGCCTTTCATGAACCATAGCCATAGACCGTATCCTTGCTTGGCTTTCCCTAAAAATCTCGGCCACAGTATCATCTTTTATAAGCTTGGCCTGAAGGTTCAAAATGCTTGTAATCACCTGCATATTGTTTTTGACCCTATGATGTATCTCTTTCAAAAGCGTCTCTTTTTCGAGCATAGACTTTTTCATCTGGCCTTCATAGGTCTTGCGCGATGTGATATCCGAAAAGACGGTGACCACGCCTACAACCCTGCCGTCTTCAATTATAGGTGTTGTTATGTAGGCGGTTGGAAAGGTTGATCCGTCTTTTCTGATAAACATATCGCTTTCGTTTCGGCACATAATGCCGGTTGACAACACAGACAGCACAGGACATTCCTTATCCGAGATTCCATTCGCGTCGGCTTTATGATTATGTATGATGTCATGCACCCTGCGTCCAAGAAGTTCTTTCTCGCTCCATCCGAAAAGGCGTTCAGCCTCAGGATTCATAAATACGAGACATCCCTTGTCATCAAGAACATAGACGCCCTCTCCAAGAGAAGCGGTTATGCTCCTCAGCTTCTCTTCAGCCCTCGCCTTTTCGATCTGGCGATCCCTGCTTCTTATAGATATTATCAGCATTGCTGCTATGCCGATAAGCCAGAATGAGATATGTGAGAGGGCGATAGCTTGCAACGCCCTTTTTTCGATACCGCGGTATGGTTCCATAGGGACATAAACTCCAATCCCTCCCCTGACCTGACCTTCTTTATAGCCCTGATGCAAATGGCATTTTAGACATCCTTTTTGCGTAAGCATAGGACGCATAAATCTCAGGTATGGTTTATCATTAAGCACCGTAAACTCAAAAACCTCTTTGACACCGGACTCAAATGATTTAAGCGCATTTTTTTCCCATTCATCAGGCGCATTTTCGGGTCTAAGAGGTTTTAGGCTCGTTATCTTTCCTATGATGCCGTATAACCCGGCATACTGCTCCATTATCTGGCGCAGCATATAGGCAGGGTTCATAAGTGTCAGCCGCTTCCCAGAGGGAGTTATAATGTCACGATCAGGCACACTGAGATAGGGATTGGGCTTGGTATCATCCCTTACCTCAACATAAACTCCTCCGTGAGAAGTTGCCCAGAGCCTGAATGCATGGTCCTTTTCGAAGGTTGCAAGCGCCGAGTTTTTAGCAAGCTCCTCAGTAAGCTTGTGTTCACTGTAAAAATTCCATATAAAAGAAATGCCGACAATTAATGTCCAGACAACAGCGGCTATCACCGTATATCTGTATGTCCTGCCAAGAGATTTTTTTATCATGCCTTTTTTATAGCTTTAAGCCATTCATAAATATCGCTCATGATTTTTTCTGCAGATTTTTCGGGTTTCCATCGGAAAACCGTTTCAACATTTTTTATGTCAGTATAATAAATCCTGACATCACCGGAACGAGTCTCTTTTATTCGGCTTTTTCTGACCTTTCTGCCGGATATCCGCTCACACAATAACGTTGCCTCAAGCAGCGAAAAAGTATTGGCTTTGCCTCCGCCTACGTTGAATATTTTCTGGTTGCCGACATCCATATCGAGAAGCTGCAATTCTATCAGTCTGCAAAGATCATCTACATGAAGCAGATCGCGAACTTGTTTGCCCGATCCCCCAAACCCGATATACTGCAGAGGGCTCCTTGATAAGTGCGCCATGATCCAGTAAGTAAAAACCCCTTGATCGACTTTTCCAAACTGGCCGGGGCCGGCCACGGTACCGCATCTATTTATGACCCCTTTTATCCCGTATTGGGCCATGTATTCCACAAGTATTTGTTCGGATGCCAACTTTGTAGCTCCATACAATGTTTTGGGGCCCACAATAGGAAAATCCTCTCTGACACCGCTAGAATAGTTTCCGGAAAACTCATACCGTGTTGCCTTTTCTATAAAAGGCAGTGAATTAATCAACTCATATGGGTACACCCTGCTTGTAGACAGAAATATAACATCGGCGCCTTTATTGCGGGCAAGTTCAAAACAATTAATCGCGCCCAATAAGTTCGTATTCAGAATATATTCAGGATTCTCGCCATACCCTGCTACAACCGAAGGCTCTGCGGAGCATTCTATTATAGCATCAATACTGTGGCCGATTTTAAGGTCTTCTTTGCAGCGAACATCACCATGAATGAATTCGATACCGTTATTTTTCTGCAGTTCTATATTAATTTCAGAACCGCGCCGTTTTAGATTATCTAATGATATTATACGGCAGGACGGATGCTTCTTTTTCAAATAGAAACAAATGTTAGCGCCTATAAAGCCTGCGCCGCCTGCTACAAGAATTGTTCTGCCCTGAATCCGGCCTTTGCTAGTGGCGGCTTTTCTTTGCATTATAAATATCTTCCAGAATTTCGGTTATACCGTATCTGATATCCCAGCCAGGATAATCTTTTCTGAACTTTGATATATCGCTTATCCACCAAATATGGTCTCCGATACGGTTTTTGTCTATGTATTCTATGTTCATTTTTTTACCCGAAATCTTTTCGCATAAGGTTACTGCTTCAAGCATCGAAACGTTAGACTTTCTGCTGCCACCAATATTATATACCTCACCACGTTTGGGATTTTCAAAAAAGTGGTAGAAGGCATTAACAAGATCTAAAGAATGTATATTGTCCCGCACCTGCTTGCCTTTATATCCGAATATCGAGTATTTGCCGCCGCTTATGCAGCACAGCATGAGGTATGAGAGGAAGCCGTGGAGCATCGTCCCTGAATGTGCAGGTCCGGTAAGACAGCCACCCCTGAAAACTCCTGTTTTAAGACCGAAGTATCTGCCATACTCCTGCACAAGAAGGTCTGCTGCTGTTTTTGATACGCCAAAGAGGCTGTGCGTGGATGAGTCTATACTCATAGTTTCGTCAATACCGTTATAAAATTGATGCTCAGCCGGCAGTTCAAAACGTGTTTCAAGTTCTATTAAAGGCAATTCATTCGGCGTGTCACCATAAACCTTGTTTGTCGATGTATAAATAAAAACCGCTTCTGGAGAGAGTTTTCTTAGGCACTCCAGCAGAACAAGAGTACCGTTTGCATTTACCGTAAAATCGGTAGTCGGCTCTTTTGCTGCCCAGTCGTGTGACGGTTGCGCAGCAGCATGAATAATAAGAGCTATATTTCCTCGGTATTTAGAAAAAACATCTGATATGCCACCCTCGTCTCTTATATCAAGATCGTAATGCTTGTAGTTTTTATATGAGGCCGCAAGTTGTTGCTTATTCCATTCGGTTGATGCGTCAGGCCCAAAAAAAGATTTTCTCAGATTGTTGTCAATGCCCACAACATCAAAACCCTTTTCGCAAAAGAAGCGAACCGCTTCAGAACCGATAAGCCCTGCAGAACCGGTTACAAGAACTATGCTCATAAAGCCTTCTCCTTAAGTTGCATTTTAAATTTCCAGAATTCATTGTTTGCAGATATTACGGCTTTCTCAAGGCATTCTTTTGTAAGATTATCCGATTTTATGACCGTATGCAAGCCGCCATCATATTTTTCCCATTCTTCGGTAATCAGATGCCCTTCATCCTTAAGCTTTTTATAATATTTTGTTCCGGGGAATGGGGTGGTAATAGAAAACTGAATAGTGTCTGGATTAAGCCTCTTGGCAAATTCGATGGTTTTGTCTATTGTTTCTTCGGTCTCGCCCGGCAATCCAAACGTAAATGTAAGATGAGTTTTTATGCCAAGCTCTTTGCACCACTGCATAGCCTTTTCCACCTTTTCAAGATCAAGGTTCTTACTAGCACTGTTCACCAGTTCCTGAACACCAGACTCAACGCCAAATTTTATGCCCACCATGCCAGCCTGCTTCATGGCAGAAAGCATTTCATAATCCGCAGTATCAGCACGAGCCATCGCCCCCCAAGGGGCTGTAATGCCTCTCTTCACAAATTCCTGGCATAGTTTCAATATCCTTTCCTTGCCGATGTTAAATGTATCATCATCAAAATAAAATGATTTGAATCCGAAGGTCGTAACGCAGTATTCAATTTCATCCGCTATTTTCTCTGGTAAGCGAGGCCTGTAAGAACCATTGCCATACAGTATCTGCGGCCACACACAGAAAACACACTTGTACGGACATCCCCTGCTCCCATGCACCTGAAGACTCGGGTAGGCCATGCCCGCAAACAGATCATTGTATTTGTATATCGGCACCGTAAGCCTCTCTGGCCAAGGAAGACTATCAATATCTGTAATAGGCTCTGTTGAGCCGTTATCAACAATATTTCCGTCTGCACCGATAAAAAGAAGGCCTTTTATTGAGACATAGTCATTGCCGTTTATTAGAGCATTTATCAATTCAGCTGCAGCAAGTTCATACTCTCCCTGAATTGTAAAATCAATAAACGGATTTTCTGATATTATTTCTTCTCCCAAAGCCGTTACATGAGTTCCTGTCAAAATCACTTTTGTATAAGGCAGTCTTTCCTTTATCTTCAAAAGCCACAAACAGTCTTTTACAAACGAGGCTGTTGAGGTTTCTATAAGAACCACCTCCGGTTCAAACCCTGCAACCCTCTCTATAAATTCATGATTCGTTAACTCTTCTGCTATGGCATCGACAATAACATTGCCTATGCCTCTATCGGTTAGAATTGATGATAGATAGCCTAGGAAAAAAGGATACGGTATATATCCCATTCCAGATTCGCATCTCTGTGATGTGAACGGCCAGCGAGAGCCTGCCCGAACCCCCGTCCTGTTGCCGAACCTCCAAGGAGGATTTAAAAGCATAACCCTTTTGTCGGACTTATATGGGGAGTGTTCCGCTTCATGCCTTATACGCCTTGCTGTTGTTTCGAGCATGGATGCAACAGTATCGTCAATATTTAAAAGTATTTCAGAAAGAACATTTAAAAAAACTTCAGACAGATAATCAAAATCAGCCTGCTCAAATACGCCTATATCCTTCAAGATTTGACAAATATTTTCTTCGCTTTTTGCTTTAGGCAGTATCATTAAAACAATATCATCAAGACTTTTCTTTTTCTCTTCAGAATGAGCTGTCAGATCGCTTATATTCTCGATAATAAAGCCAATAAGCCTACTATTTAAAAAGACCGATTTATTAAGCATGCACAGCAGCACAACATATGCTGCGTCCGAAGTTTCAATAATTTGCTCTGAAGAAAACTTTTGGCGCATCATCAGCAAATCCTTGAATATGCTTCTTATAGCATTTAGAAAATCGAAATAAAGAAGATCAAAATGCCTGTTTTTTAACACCTCAGAAAAATCGCGCATGCACTCTGAAACAATCGCTGCCCCTTTTTCGGCCAATAGTTTTATATCGATAAAGGCACCTTTCATTTCCCAATACGGCTTTCTCCAGTTATAACACGTATCAATCACAGACTTAACACTATCTTTCCTCAAATGAAAGCATTCAGCTTCAGGCACATAACGCAAGCTGTATCCTGTTCTTAACAACGTATTGCTAATGTAGGCGTCTTCACTATTAGACCTAAGAGAATCTAGATACCCTCCTGCATTAATTAATGCTTCGGTACGGAAAACAGCATTGCTTCCAAAAAGCAGAGCGTTGTCAACAACAGCTTCTCCGTGATCCTGGCTTAATCTTATCTGCCTCCAACGGTCAGCAAGAGTCACTGTATTTTTTTCTATAAGCCTGCCCCCAACTCCTGCAATCGAGTCATTGTCAAAAGCAAGTATTATGCGCTCCAGCCAAAAAACATCCGGCACCGCATCCGTATCAACAGATGCTATAAACTCGGTACGAGCATTTCTCAAAGCAGTATTCCGGGCTGCTGAAAGCCCCTTGTTTAGATCATGTTTTATGATTCTTACCGGATATTTTGCGGCTATCTCGGCCGACTGGTCAGGCGAGCAGTCGTCTATAACAAGTATTTCTTGTATCTCATAGCTCTGGGCCATTATGCCCTCTATTGTTTGGGCTATATACTGTTCAACGTTATAACATGGGATATAAAAAGTTACGTACTTATCAGGATATTTTTGTTCCAATTTATCAAAAACAACCGGCCAGTCTTTGTTTTCTGGAAAAATCGATGACATTTTTTTTATTACTTTTTTCGCGGAATAAAAGAGGCCGAGGTTGTAATAAATATTGAACAGATTTGAATATGCCTTTTCATACAAAGCGTCTTCTTTTATCGCTTTTTGGCAAGAGGTGATTGCTTGGGGCAAAAGATAAATTTTTGCTGATGCTTCAAATATAAGATCGTATGCTTCGCAAGACCGACCAGACTCGCGCAACAGTCCAAGCGCGTGCCTGTACGATTTCAAGAATATTTCAATGTCATTTTGGTTAAAGGTTTCAAAATACTGATCCAAAAGCGTCAAAGTTTAACCTCAATATGGCCTGATTTTAAATTCTATGTCCATCACGATTCCCTTATTCAAGGCACTCCCAAGCCTTGCGCAGATATTCCATATGCTTCTCGAATGCTCCCTCACGCAGAAATACTTCGGAAAGATTGTAATAGGCCTCGGCATAAAGTGGATTAATCTGTATAGCCTTATCGTAGCAGCGTAGAGCCTTTTGTTTCTCATTCTTCATCAGGAAAGCATTTCCAAGATTATAATACCCTACAGCATATTCAGGACTGCATTGCAACGCCTTCTGATAGTAAAAAATCGCTTTGTCGATATCTCCGTTGTCTTTAGATATCTTGCCAAGATTATTATAGGCTTCGGCGTAGCAGGGTTCTAACCTGACCGCCTCTAAATAGGCAGATACTGAGCTCTCCGATTCGCCTTTGTCTTGGCACATAATTCCACGCTGCATCCACTCCTGCGCCTCAGAAGAAACATTTCTGGTTGTATCATTGGACAAAAGACCTTCAGTGTTATAAGAAGAACCTTCTCTAAGCGAAGAAACTGTTTCTCCCCCTAGAGAAGATCTAACAGTAGCCACAAGAGTCGCCACCCTGTGGTCATAAGTATGTTTTGCAAAAACCTCTTGCTTGCCTGCGGCAGCTATCGCTTCCCTCTCATCATCATTTCTGAGATAGTGGTCAGCAAGTGCGATAAGTTCCTCATTGTTCCTGTAAAACACAAGGTGCTTTTTGTCCTCAAAAAGCTCAGAAAGACTGCTTTCGGGCGCTGCATCTGTAAGAAGCATGCTGCCGGATGCCATAGCCTCAAATACCCTCATGTTTATCTCTCCGCAATTCGAAATATTGAATACAATTTTTGATTGGGAATAGACTTCCGCTATCCTCTTCCCGAAACATCTCTCGTAATGCATGTTAAACCTGCTGCTGAGCAGGTCAATCATCTCCCTGCGTCCAGGAGAGAGAGTTCCCACAAAGCTGATATCGTATTTTTTACGGATTGGCTCTGTCCCGTGGAGCTCAGGATCGCAGGCATGCGTAAGCCAATGAACTCTCCTGCATCCCTCCCCTTGATAAAGAGAAAGATGTTTCTTCTGAGAAACAAAAACAAAATCGAAATGCTGAGCAACCTTTGTCTTTAGGTCAGGAAAATACTGCGGGTCAAGGAGAAAACAGGCGGTCGGACAGGGCAGCTTTTTCAACCCTTTCATAAGATACCAGTAAAAGTTGTCGGTCCAGAGAAATAAGTCGGGTGTCCACGGGAGCTTCTTCATAACCTCGGTTATATCATCGGTGAAATAAGGGATATCAGCTTCTATCTTAATATCTCTGGTCTCTTCGATATTAAGCACCGAATACATCTCATCAGGAAAATGAGGCCCATAGGTGATTACGTCAAAAGACTTCTTGAGAGCCCTTTCGTAATAATATCCATGAGGAAAAGGGATGGAGGTGCGGCTAAAAAGGATTCTCGCTTTTTTATCTTCCATTAAGATTCCGCGCCCCCTTGATCAGAAAAACTCTGGAGCTGCACAAAAAATCTTAATACGCCGAAAGCATCCGAGTCAACAACCTGAGGTGATAGCAAAAATAAAGATGTATGATTGCATGCTGATTTGTTATATTGAAAACAGATGACCGACAAGATACGACAAAAGCTGGAAGAGCTTAAATTAAATCCAGACAGTGCTGAGGCGTACAACGACCTTGGAATAGAGTATAGTTTGGAAAAAGAGTATTCCAAAGCGATTCAATGCTACAGAAAGGCGCTACAGCTTAATCCTGACTATGCCGAGGCTTATTACAATTTGGCAAATGTTCACAAGACAAATGTTGAATTTGAAGATTCTGTATTGCTATACAAAAAAGCCATCGAGCTAAAACCGGACTTTGCTGAAGCCTACTACAACTTAGGCAATGCCCTCAAGGAAATGCGGCTTTACGATGATGCCCTGACATTTTATAAAAAAGCTCTTGAGCTAAATCCATCATATATCGAAGCTCTGAACAATATAGGTGTTTTATTGCATGACAAAATTATGTTTAAAAATGCTCTTGAATTGTTTCATAGAGCGCTTGCACTTGATATTGCATACCCAGAAGCCCATTTCAACAGGGCGCTGACGCTTTTATTGCTGGGGAATTTTAAAGAAGGATGGGAAGAGCACGAATGGCGTTGGGAAAAAGGAGATTACCTGATACACCACAGAGACTTCTCACAGCCTCACTGGAACGGTTCTGATATTAAGGGCAAAACCATACTCCTTCATGCAGAACAGGGTTACGGTGATACACTGCAGTTCATACGATACGCCCCTTTGATTGCACAGATGGGGGCTAAGGTTATAGTTGAATGCCAACCTGCCCTCGTATCTCTTTTGAAAAATACCGCAGGGGTAAATGCAGCAGTGTCAAAAGGAGAAGCCATACCTGATTTTGACCTCCACTGTCCTATTTTGAGCCTGCCCCTTGCGTTTAAGACCGAGCTTTCAAGCATACCTGCGAACATTCCTTACATAAGGCCATCTGAAGAAATAATTGCGAAATGGGAAAAAAGAATCGTCGGCAATAAGGACAGGCTAAAGGTGGGCATAAGCTGGGCAGGCAACCCTGAGCACAGAAATGACAGAAACAGGTCCTGCGGTTTTGAAGTTATGAAGCAGTTGTTGGATATTCAAGGTATAGATTTCTACAGCCTTCAGGTATTGAACAAGACTGGAGGAGTTCATCCCAAGTTAATAGATTTTACTGAAGAGATACGAAGCTTTGAAGATACTGCTGGATTGATAAGCAGCCTTGACCTGATAGTGGCTGTGGAT
>PEAD01000025.1 GCA_002753335.1 Nitrospirae bacterium MYbin3 | reverse complement strand
TGAAGGAATGGGTATGAGTCATAAAGTGATGATTCAGTATAAGGGTGAGAGGATACCGCCTCTAAGGGGCTTTTCTTTTCGCAACGAAGCAGACAGGCTTTAGCATTTTATCAAAAAAAAGAGGCGGCAGGATTCCCTGCCGCCTCTTTTTTTTTGCGTGTATTTACAGACCTTCAATGTTGTGACAGGAACCGCATGCATTTGTATAAGGGATCGGCATAGCCTTTGCCGGATCAACACCTTTAACTCCCTTGTTGTCTTTTCTCGGTACATCAAAAATATGGGAAGAAATATCATTCATCCAGTAATTTTTCCCGTCTTTTCGCGTCAGCCCCTTGCCTTTCCCTGATCCAGTTTGCATAGTTTTGGGATTGTGGCAGTCAACACAGTTAATCTTCATGGTATGCGCCACCCCCACCTTTGCAGCTGTATGGGCTTTGATGTCAGCTATGTTCTTGTGGCAACTTACACAGAGAGAGTTTTTCTCATCTCTTACCTCACCCCTCAACTGGTGCTTAACCTCTGTTATTCCGTGCGGGTCGTGACAGTCGGTGCATATTATGATGTGATTGCCGTTTCTGTATTTTTTTGACTTTATGAAGTCGGTTCCCTGCTGATGATGTGATTTTGAATGGAGCCCGTCAGGCCAGAAATCAGACTGCTTGGCATCCTCTCTGCTCGTAAAGTTGACCAGATAATCATTTCTGCTCGTTCCCGGCGTCAACATCCTATTATCTTTGTTTACAGGCTGGTCATTATTAAGGTTCCCCTGTGGTCTGGTGTGGCACTGCTCGCATATTACGGATGCCCTTTCAGGAGCAAGTTTCCGAGGACTGACTATCGTTGCAGCCTTTTTTGCCTTCGGAGCCTTTACATGGTCTGAACCGGCGCCGTGGCAAACTTCACAGCCGATATTTAATTCATTCGGCATACCATTGCCGTCAATGTCAAGTTCTCCATTTGGATCAGATACAGCCCCGGCCAGATAATCCCCGCCTACGTTATGAACTAAACTGTAACCGGTGAAGTGGCAGGAGGCGCATTCAATCTCAAAGGACTTCTTTGCAGGAGGATCCGAAAGTTTTTTCTTCTCTTCGTTGAAGAACCAGTCGCCGTGGTAATCTCTCCATGGCTTTCTGGTTCTGTCATTCAGCTTATCATCCCCCTCTGTATTGTACTGAACAAATGGAAAGTGGGCATTGCCGACTTTTACGAGATACCTCTGTTTGTAAAGCCCGCCCCCGTATGTCATCGCAACCGTGTATGTCCTTGCTGGGTCTGAACTGTCTTTCAAATTCTCTGTCTTGAACTTCAGCGAGCCGTCAGCATCTTTGAAGAAGGTTGCGGTGAAGCTTACAGAGGCTGGGTCTGCAGGCGCTTTTTCTGAGATCTGATATTTGTCAAAACCTCTGCTTTTGTCAAAGCCCGAGAAATAGAACTTGGTTCCGGCGGATAGTTTGTTGACCCCTGCATTGAAATTAGGGAATCGTGAATAATCCTGCAGTTTGCTCGGTTTTCCCGGAACAGCGATGCCGAGCTTGTGGAGGGTTTTCTTTACGCTTGAGTATTTAGCATGACAGGTCAGGCACTTTGTTGAGCCTACATAGGTGGCATCAGGAGAAACGTTACCCGAAAGAAGTATCTTTACTGTCTTGCCCTTGAAATCGGCCGTTGACATGGATATATCAGATTGGTCTCCCCCCGGGAGGTAGGTCTTATCTGACGGTTCCGCATATATAAAATATTTGCCGTCAGGGATATTAGTAATGATGAACTTGCCTTTTTTGTCGGTGGTTCCTTGTTTGTAGTTGTCTATGTTTGCGGCAAGGTTGTCTTCCAAAGGTTCATCGTTGGGAGAGTTTCTTTTCACTATAATCGGTGTTTTTGCCATTGACTCGACATCTTTGGACGGTATCAGATAAACCACAACCTTGTCGATAGCCTGTCCTGATACATCCTGAACCACACCCTTTAATGTGTTGCCTCCTGTTTTCTTTGATTCTGCAGGTATTGCGTAAAACAAGCAGACGGCGCATAAAAGAATAATAAACGACACCAACCCTTTTTTCATGATGAAGCCTCCTTAAGTAAAATAATTTTTTTGTGGTTGAGATGTTTTGCTGATTATTATAAATAAAGTCTATCTCATAATCGGCGTTTTGTCAAAAAAAGAATCAAACCGTATTATTTTTCTGCTTAAACTAAGCATTGATTTATACGCTTATAATTTATGATAATAACACCATTGATTCGGATGAGAATCAAACGAGGCTCAAAAAAGGGGGTAACATTATGGCTGTATCAAGACGCGACTTCCTGAAACTTTCGGGAGGAACTCTTCTGGCAGGTTCTGTAGGTGCCGGGCCGGAACAAAAAGAGGCAGAAGCTGCTGCTCCGTCTGAACTCAGGACCAAGAACGCCAAGACCACAAACACAATCTGTCCTTACTGCTCTGTGGGCTGCGGAATTCTTGTCCAGACAATTGATGGTAAGGTGGTCAACACCGAGGGCGACCCAGAACACCCGATCAACGAGGGAACCTTGTGTTCTAAAGGACAGTCAGTTTATCAGATTGTCAATAATGACAACAGGCTTAAAAAGCCGAAATATCGTGCGGCAGGGGCATCTGAATGGAAAGAGGTGGAGTGGGACTGGGCGCTTGATGAGATAGCCAAAAGGGTAAAGAAGACCCGCGACAAAAGTTTTAAGCTGACCTCTAAATCAAAGGTAAAAGAAAAAGGGCCTGACGGCAAGGATGTTGAGGTCGAGAAGGATTTTGTTGTCAACAGAACCGATGCCATAGCCCATGTTGGAAGTGCAGCGCTCGACAATGAAGAGTGCTATATACTGCAGAAGATGCTCCGTTCATGGGGGCTCGTCTATATAGAGCATCAGGCCCGAATATGACACTCCGCAACTGTTGCGGCTCTGGCAGAGTCGTTCGGACGCGGTGCGATGACGAATCACTGGGTGGATTTAAAGAATGCTGATGTAATTCTGGTAATGGGCAGCAACCCTGCAGAAAATCATCCGATATCTATGAAATGGATTATGAAGGCGAGAGAGAAGGGTGCAAAGCTTGTTGTTGTTGATCCCCGATTTACAAGGACCGCGGCAAGGGCTGATTTGTATGCGCCTCTGCGTTCAGGAACAGACATAGCATTTTTGGGCGGCATGATAAAATATATTCTGGACAACAACCTTTATTTCAAAGAATATGTTGTTAACTATACTAACGCAACATACCTTGTAAACCCTGATTTCAAAGGGCCTGCTGAGCTAAACGGCCTCTTCTCGGGCTACGATGAAACAACACGCAAATACGACAAAAAGACATGGTCTTTCCAGATGGATGAAAAAGGTCTGCCTAAGAAAGACATGACCATGAAAGACCCGAACTGCGTGTTCCAGATTATGAAAAAGCATTACTCAAGATATACTCCCGACAAGGTTTCTTCAATCACAGGCACGCCCAAGGAAAAGCTGCTTGAGGTTTATAAAGCTTATGGCTCAACAGGAAAGCCCAACAGGGTAGGCACCGAGCTTTATGCGATGGGCTGGACACAGCATACAGTGGGCACTCAGAACATCAGGACGATGGCGATTATTCAGCTTCTGCTTGGCAACATAGGAATGGCCGGCGGAGGAATGAATGCTTTGAGAGGTGAGTCTAATGTTCAGGGCTCCACAGACTTCGGGCTTTTATTCCACATTCTGCCCGGATATATTCCTGTACCGTCAGCCACTCTTGTTGACCTCAAAACCTATATTGACAAGCTTACCCCAAAGACAAAAGATCCGAGGAGCGTCAACTGGTGGGGCAACAGGGGCAAATACATCACTAGCTATCTGAAGTCCATTTATGGAAGCAATGCCACAAAAGAAAACGGTTTTGCATATGATTATCTCCCGAAACTGGATGAGGGCATGAATGCTTCATGGCTCAATCTCTTTGACCAGATGTACAAAGGCAAGTTCGACGGCTTTTTTGCATGGGGACAAAACCCGGCGTGCTCCGGAGCCAATGCAGGCAAGGTAAGAACTGCTTTGACCAAGCTCAAATGGATGGTAAATGTAAACCTATTTGACAATGAGACCGCATCTTTCTGGAAAGGGCCGGGCTTGAATCCGAAAGATATTCAGACCGAAGTTTTCATGCTGCCCTGCGCATCGTCGGTTGAAAAAGAGGGAAGCATAACCAATTCAGGCCGCCTGGCGCAGTGGAGATATAAAGCTATCGAGCCGATTGGCCAGTCAAAGCCGGATTCGGATATTGTTAATGAGTTGTTCCTCAGGGTCAAGAAAATGTATCAGAAACAGGGCGGCGCTTTTCCTGATCCTATTTTAAAACTCACATGGAACTACGGAGCAAAGGCTGTCAATACCCATCTTATAGCAAAAGAGGTCAACGGTTATTATATAGAAGAGCTCGTTGACAAGAAGGCCAACAAGGTTGTGGGCAAAAAAGGAGACCTCTGCACGAACTTTGTCACCTTGCAGCTTGATGGAACAACCTCCTGCGGAAACTGGATATACAGCGGAAGCTACACGATGAAGGATGATAAGCAGGTCAATATGATGGCGCGCAGAAAGAAGGATGACCCGACAGGACTAGGCCTATTCTCTGATTGGGCTTGGTGCTGGCCGGTAAACAGAAGGATTATCTACAACCGCGCTTCGGTGAATATGGAAGGCAAGCCATGGGATCCGAAGAGAGCTGTCATTAAATGGAATCCGAATAAGCTGGATCCCAAGACCAAAAAGACCGGCCCCGGATGGGAAGGCGATGTGCCTGACGGGCCTGCGCCGCCGATGGCTGATGAAAAGGCGGGCAAGTATCCGTTCATAATGAGGGCGGATGGCATGGGCGCGCTATTCGGACCGGGGCTTGCGGACGGGCCTTTCCCTGAGCATTATGAAGCTCTTGAATGTCCTCTGCAGGCAAACCTTCTCTCTAAGCAGAGGGTCAATCCTGCTATCAAGATGTTCTTTGACAAGAAGGGCGGTTTGAAAGAGGATCAGTTCCTTTCATGTGATATGCGGTTTCCGTATGTTGCCACCACCTACCGCGTTTCCGAACACTGGCAGACCGGCGTTCTCACAAGGCATCTGCCTTGGCAGGCCGAGCTTCAGCCTCAGCAGTTTGTGGAGCTGAGCGAGGAGCTTGCTAAAGAGAAGAACATAAAGAGCGGCGACAAGGTTACGGTGAAATCGGCAAGGGGCGAGGTTTGGGCGATCGCGATGGTGACCAATAGGTTTAAGCCGTTCAAGGTCGCTAATTCAACGGTGCATCAGGTCGGACTGCCGTGGCATTTCGGCTGGCAGTTCCCTGAAGATGGAAGCGGTGGGGACTCCTCAAACCTGCTTACTCCAACTGTCGGTGATGCAAATACAATGATTCCAGAGACAAAGGCCTTTATGGTCAATGTCGAAAAGGCATAGGGGGGTGATGGCATGGCAAGAAAGGCTTTATTAATATCTCCGGAACTCTGCATAGGATGTAGGGGCTGTCAGACCGCCTGCAAGGGCTGGAACCAGCTTCCTGCCGAGAAGACAAAGAACACAGGCAGTTTCGAAAACCCGGCTGACCTGACGCCTATAGTTTTCAACAAAATACGGTATGTCGAGGTGCCGTCAGAAAAGGATCCTGTGCGCTGGCTTTTTGTAAGTCAGCGGTGCATGCATTGCGACGATGCAGGATGCATGAAGATATGTCCGGCGCCGGGCGCTCTGTACAAAACAAAAGAGGGCGCTGTGGCGTTCAACAAAGAAAAATGCATCGGCTGTAAATTATGCGTTGCCGGCTGTCCGTTCAATGTTCCTCGCTATGACGCAAAGGACAAGATTTCTAAATGCAATCTCTGCGAAGACAGGATCGCGGCAGGACTTGAGCCTGCCTGTTCGAAAACCTGTCCTACCGGAGCGATAAAATACGGAGAACGCGACTCGCTTATCGGAGGATCAAAAAAGGCCGGATTTGCTAAGGTGTACGGGGATACTGACTTGGGAGGCCTCGGTTCAATTTATGCTTTCAAAGATTCTCCGAAACTTTACGGCATGGAAGAGAATCCGCAGATACCAGAATCAATTGTCTTCTGGCATAAGGTTCTCAAGCCGCTTGCATACTGGGGAGTTGGCGGTGCGGTTGCAGCCTCTCTGCTACATTACGTGGTTATTGGGCCACACAAAGATGATGAGGAGGTGAAGAAAGATGGATAAGATGATAAGAAAGGCTGGTGTTTTCGAGATATTCAACCACTGGGTGCTTGCGATAAGCTGTTTCATTTTAGCGCTTACAGGCTATGCGTTTCTCTTTCATCTTGAGCAGATGACCGGAATCTTCGGAAGTTTTGCCCAGATGAAGGTGATTCACAACTATGCCGGTATTGTCTTCACAGGCTCTCTTGTTATCTCGATTTTCTTTTATTTGCCGGAGTCGTTGCATATGACAGGAGATGACCTCAAATGGCTGTCAATGCTTGGAGGCTATCTTTCAAAGCATCCTCATGTTCCGCCTATGGGCAAACTGAACACCGGTCAGAAACTCGCTTATCTTGGCCTTGTTGTATCCGGTATCGCCATAGCTGTTTCAGGATTTGTTATATGGCTTATGCCGGGAGTGAAAAAATATATTCTGCTTTCTCATCTTGCTCACAACATAGCCTTTGATTACATAGTTTTTGCAGTTGCCGCTCATATATACCTTGCCACGCTGGCAAACCCCGGCACTCTCCGCATTATGCTGAGCGGAACTGTTCCTCTGGAATGGGCTCGGAAGAAGAGTCCTAAGTGGGTAAAGGAAATGGGTTACTAAAACTTTTTTTATCCTTGAAGGAGAGCCCTCTGCGTAACGGTAGAGGGCTCTTTTGATTAAGAAAACTAAAAACAGGAGTTGAAAAATGAAGAAAATTTTTGTCGTTTTATTTTTTGTATTTTTAAGTTCAAACATTTTTGCCGAGACCGAAAAGAGATATTCTGTTTCGATAGACAATTCACCTTCATACGGCAATTCTAACGCGCCGGTAACTATTATCGAATTCATAGATTATCAATGACCTCACTGCGTGGGGGCCGGTCCGGCCGTACACAAAATCATGAAAGACTTTGATGGCAAAGTTAAGCTGGTGGTCAAACACTACCCGTATCAATACAGAGATTTTTCTCATATTGCTGCCGAAGCTGCAATGGCAGCAAATGAGCAGGGCAAGTTCTGGGAGATGCACAGCATTATGCTGAAGAAGTCGCCACAGCTCGAAAAGAAAAGCCTTGTCAAATACGCTCAGGAGATTAATCTCGATGTAAAGAAGTTCACTGATTCGATTGATGGCAAAAAATATTCAGCCATAATCGAACGAGATAAAAAACTGGCTAAGAGCATGGACCTTTACAACACACCGACTTTTTTTATCAACGGCAGGATGGTTGTAGGGAACAGGTCTTACGAATATCTGCGGAAGATAGTTGAAGAGGAACTGAAGAATGCGAAGAAGTAGCCTACTGTTTTTGTGCGGTGTGCTTGTTTTCTTGTCAGGCCAGACTTTTGCCGGAAACCTTGAGCCGATAAAGCCTTCACCCGAGCCGATAGATAATCCGCAGACATACGAAAAAACAGAGCTGGGCAAAAAACTTTTTTTTGACCGCAGGCTTTCGGGCGACGGAACGATGAGCTGTGCCACATGCCATATTCCTGATCAGGCCTTTGCTGACGGTCAGGATATAGGTATGAGCTACCCGACAACAAAGAACTGGAGAAACACGTCAACCCTTATAAATATAGGGCTTCAGAAATTTCTCTTTTATGAAGGCAGGGGTAAAAGTTTAGAAGAGCAGGCTCTGTTTCCGATAATGTCTGCGTTCGAGATGAACCGGAATCTTGATTTTGTTGAAGAGGTGATTCGGGGAGTTCCTGAGTATGTTGCCGATTTTAAAAAAGTTTTTGGCGCTGAACCTGACAAGAAAAAAATTGCTATGGCGCTTGCCTCTTTTCAGCGAAGCCTTATTTCAAAGAATTCGCCTCTCGACAGGTATCTCAAAGGGGATAAAAAAGCATTGTCCAAGGATGCCGTAAAAGGGCTCATAACTTTTACAGGAAAGGGCAAATGTGCGGACTGTCATTACGGAGCAACACTGTCTGATGATAAGTTTTACGCGCTTAATGTACCTGAAAACCCCGATTTTAAAGACGACGCAGGTATTGCTGCTACGAGGAGATTTGTGGCCAAGATTTCCGGGTTTGAGGATTACAGAACACTTAATGAAGACCCCGGCAGATATCTTGTCACCAAAGATAAAAAAGACTGGAGGGCTTTCAGAACACCTGCCTTGCGCGAAGTTTCAAAAACAGCTCCATACATGCATAACGGTGTGTTCAAAACACTTGATGAAGTTATAGATTTTTTTGATCGCGGCGGAGGTGCTGGAAACGATGCTTTAAAGCCCCTGAATCTGAGCGCTGAAGAAAAGAAGTGTTTAAAAACATTTCTCATTGAGGCCCTTGCAGGCGAAGATTTAGTTATCAAACATCCTCAAATTCGTCAAATTCCTTGCCCTTTTTACGATTACAGAAAGTCAATGGAATAGAGGGCCGGTTTTTCTTTTGAATATTTTTTGTGGTGTTTCATAATAGCTTTGGCTATAAGCGAAAAGTTATCGCCGGGCAATGTATGCGGTACAATCAATATCCCTTTGTGCAGTCTGTGTTCATTGAAGAACTGAACGGTCAGGACTATGAAGTCATTTCTGTTCCGGGTCACAAGGCAGCGGCACTCGGAAGCTGCGTATTTTAGTTGTTCCATATCCGAGGCCTGAAGCATGCCGACATCTTGAGCGCTTATTGCATCTATGCCATGCCTTCTTAATATATCAAATATTTTTGGACTCAGGTCTTCGTCGAGATAATATTTCAATTGCCCGCTATTGCAAGGAAGGGATATTTTTCAAATATAGTGTCTTCGGTCAGTTGTTCGTTAAGTTCCATCAGTGAATTGATTTCTTCGGGGTAAGCCCTGTAATAACCGATGGCGGCTCTAAGCTGCTGTTCTGTCAGCCAGTGGTAGGCTTTCCGTAAGCGGACAAGGTCGTTATTAACGCTTTTATACGTAGCAATCAATTCCCATACTTCAATTCCTGTTCCGGCAATTCTAGCCCGCAGGCCTGTTGTTCCCTCCGAAAAGACAATCCCCGGGACGCGCTGCATTTTTATTGCATTATCAAGAAGCTCATTTGTAACAGAAGAAAACTCCCTGTTGGCCTGCTTTGCTATCCTTTCGATTTCTTTAATGGTTTTGTGTTGAATACGGATGCTTTTTTGTACTGTCGGCATTAGCGTCTCCTTATGAATCACAATGTATGACAATATATTACATTAGATAAAACTAAAAGTGCAATGTTTTTAAAGCAACCCAATAGTGACAGTCACTTCTAATCTATAAGGCGACTGCCTCGTGCTGCACCAGAATGTTCAGTGAATGAGGGAGTTTTGAGAAGTGTTTTATGCCTTGCCAAAGCAAGTGTTCCTCTGATATAAAATCATGTGCTGAATATGATTAGAAAACTCGGTTCTTGGGCCTTAACAACATTAAGAAAAATGGGAGACATGCTTATTTTTCTTGCGAATGCTATTTATTTTGCCTTTATCCCTCCGTTTAAGTTCAGGCTGCTGCTCAAGCAGATTAGGTTTTTCGGCAATAAATCGATGGTTGTAATTTTGCTTACAGGCTCTTTTGCAGGAATGGTGCTTGCGCTTCAGCTTTACTATACTCTGAGAAAATTCGGCTCGGATGCGCTCCTTGGTCCTGCGATAGCATTGAGCCTTATCAGAGAACTCGGTCCGGTGCTTGCTGCTCTTATGGTCACCGGCAGGGCAGGTTCGGCGCTTACTGCCGAGATAGGCATTATGCGCATTTCGGAGCAGATTGATGCGCTTAGTTCTATGGCGTTGAATCCGTTCAGATACTTGATAGTCCCGAATCTGGTGGCGGCGGTGATAGTGTTTCCGCTGCTTACAGCCATATTCGATGTAATCGGCATATTCGGAGGCTATGTTGTTGCGGTTGATCTGCTTGGCATGAGCGGCGGAACTTATTTTTCTCAGATGGAAGTTTTTGTGGACATGAAAGATATAAGAATGGGACTTTATAAATCCCTGAGCTTTGGACTGATAGTTGCTTGGGTATGCTGCTACAAGGGGTTTAACACCGGCTACGGGGCAGAGGGCGTAAGCAAGTCAACGACCGAGGCTGTTGTAACATCTTCGGTTTTGATTTTGATATGGGATTATTTTATGGGATCTATTCTTTTGTGAGAGCGGCATGATAGAGATAATAGATTTAGTAAAAACATTTGACGGCAACAGGGTACTCAACGGTGTAAATCTCACCATAGCTGACAATGTGCTTATGGCTATTATCGGCAAGAGCGGTGGAGGAAAGAGCGTGCTGCTCAAGCATCTTATCGGTCTGCTAAAGCCGGACAGCGGGAAAATACTGGTTGATGGAACGGACATAACAACCCTTGGATCACGAGATATGGATAAAGTGAGGGAGCATCTTGGAGTTTTGTTCCAGGGCGGAGCGCTTTTTGATTCGATAAATGTTTATGACAATGTGGCGTTTCCTTTGCGTGAAAAAACTAAGCTTAGTGAATCCGAAATTAATGACAGGGTTATTCAGGCATTGAATGATGTTGGGCTGAAGGGCATGAATATGAAATTCCCTGCAGAGGTGAGCGGCGGTATGAGAAAACGGGTGGCCCTTGCCCGAACGCTGATTACCGAACCAAAGATTGTTTTTTTTGACGAGCCTACCACAGGCCTTGACCCGATAATCCTAAGCTCAATTCATAGGCTGATAATGACCACTCACAAAAAATACAGGTTTACCGGAGTGATAATAAGCCATGAAATACCTGAGATATTCGATGTTGCTGACAGGATTGCGATGCTTCACGAAGGAGTTATAGTTGAAACCGGAACTTCGGACGAGATTAAGAACTCTCTAAATCCAGTTGTAGTGCAGTTTATCAACGGCGGCCTTGAAGGCCCAATTGCTGCCGTATAGGGTTTTCAACGGTAATTCTTGAACTGCAGGTGTATCCCGAAATCCTTGTCTTTTAGTAGCGCCATTATGGTCTGAAGGTCGTCTATTTTCTTTCCCTTTACACGCACCTGATCTTTCTGAATTTCTGCATTCACCTTAAGCTTGGTCTCTTTTATTAGCTTAACTATTTCTTTTGACTTATCCTGTGGAATGCCCTGCTGAAGGGTTATAATCTGTCTTACGGTATTTGAGGCTGCAGGGTCTACTTTGCCGTAGCTCAGAGCTTTAAGCGGGATGCTTCTTTTGACCATTTTTGACTGCAGTATATCAACCACGCTTTTGAGCTTCTGTTCGTCATCCGAAAGCAGTGTTAGTATGCCTTTTGCTTTGTCCAGCTCGATGCTGCTTTTGCTGCCCTTAAAGTCAAAGCGCTGCCCTATCTCCTTTGTGGCCTGAGTGACGGCGTTGAGCACTTCCTGCATATCGATCTCGCAGGCTATATCTAAGCTGTGTTCATCTGCCATGTTTACAATCCTCCGCTTGTTTTTTTATGATTCAATTTTTTCGGCTTTAACAGAAAGGTAATACGCGCACATTAGGGTTATTATAACACCGGCGCTAAGTCCGATTTCATACAGTTTTTCGGCAGGGACATGCTCCATGAACGAGGTTTGTGCTTCTATTAAAAGAATTCTTCTAATAGCCGCTATGATGCCTATTGCAAGGAAGGGCGCAAGAATAAATTTTTGTTTCTTGAGAAACCTTATCACAGTCCATAGCAGTTCAAGAATTATCAGCGCCAGCAGTACATCGTTCACAAGGTGTATCATGGCATCACGGGAAGGGGTTAATATGTTCAGAAACGCGTAGTACATTATAAATCCGCAGGCAATAAGGAGCAGAAGCGCCGCAACTACATGAAAAATAATATCAATGCTTACGAGAGCTCTCCTGAAAAGCTCAGTTGCGTTTTTCTTTTCCTGTTCCATTAGGTAATTTTAACTGATTTTTTGAATTTATGCCTGTGGTTTTGGGATCAGGCTTGCAAATAGAGCAAAAGTTATGCCCCCAGTCCAGAGGGCAGATATGTCCTCAACCGGGGTCGGAAAAGCAATCTTCTTTATCGTCTGTTATTCGTTTATCAAATGAGCTCATAACTTTTTATTATAACACAGTCATGACGGGGCCTGTTTTTTTGTTGCTTTAGTTTGTTTGACTATATCTGTTTTTTTTTGTTAGCATTAAAAAATAACTTTCAATACGAGTAGCATAATAGGGGCAATTAATGAAGGATAAACCTAAAGTAAAAGACAAAACATTGTCGGTCAGGGAACAAAAGTTTCAGGAAATCCGCAAAAAGCTGCTCAGTCAGCGCGAGGAGCTACTAACTGAAGCTGACGCATCTTTAAGCGCTCTTCCTGAGGAAAATGTTTTTTCGGAGATGGGGGACCAGGCTTCTTCCGACACAGACAGAGGTTTTATGCTGCGTCTTCGCGGCAGGGAGAAGAAGCTGTTGAACAAGATAGAAGAAGCTATAGAGAAGATAGACAGCGGCAACTATGGAGCCTGTGAAGTGTGCGGTGAAGATATTAATGTTAAAAGACTCGAAGCCCGTCCGGTTACAACTATGTGCATTGATTGCAAGACCGAGCAGGAAGAAGAAGAAAGACTCAAAAAAGATATTTAAAGCCTCGAATCCTTCAGTTCAAATTTTTCTCTCAGGGTTTCCCCCACCAAATTAAAACAGAACGCTGTAAGTGTAAGCGCTAAGCCCGGAAATAATACCATCCACGGGGCTGTCAGCACATACCCCCTGTGTGCGCTTATCATAGAACCCCACGTAGGTGTGGGCGGTTGGGCCCCCAACCCAAGAAAGCTTAGAGTCGCCTCAGCAAGGATGAAACCTCCGAGCTTGATTCCCATCATTACAAGGCTTAAAGGTATGCAAAGCGGAGCTATATGCAGGAAGAGGATTCTCAAGTCGCCGCAGCCTACAGCCCTTGCCGAGTCTATGTAGGGCATTGTTTTAACCGTCAGCACATGTCCTCTTATCAGTCTTGCGAACGAAGCCCAGCCCACTGCAGAAAGAGCTATCATAACGGTGTAGATGCCCGGAGGCATAACCACAGATATAGCTATCGCAAGGAGTAGCGAGGGAAATGAGAGCATGAAATCTACAAAGGCCATCAGGGCGGCATCAATTTTTCCCCCGAAGTATCCTGCCGTAATCCCAAAAGAAAAGCCGATCGCCGCAGATATAAAAGCGGCTATAAGCGCTATTCCGATTGAAAACTTACCTCCCGCAGCAACCCTCCAGAAAATATCTCTGCCTTTTGTGTCTGTTCCGAAGGGGTGAGAGAAATTAGGCGACTGCTTTATAGAGTCGAGGTCTATGCGGTATGGATCGGCATGCCGCAGGCCTGACGAAATTATCGAAACGAGGAATACCGCAATGATAAAAACAAGCGCGGCTTTACCTGTCTTTGGCATGCAGTTTTATCCTTGGGTCGAGAAAATGGTACGCTATGTCTGTTATAAGGTTTACCACTACAAAAACTGCTGTGCCTACCACTATGCAGCCCATTATTACGGGGTAATCCCGTTTTAGTATTCCCTCCATAATGAACCTGCCGATGCCGTCCCACCCGAAGATGGTTTCGGTAACAACGGCGCCGTTCAGATAACTGCCAAAATCGAGGCCGATGATAGTTACTATAGGAATGATCGCATTTTTTAGTACATGCACCATATTGATTTTAAAGGCTTTCAGCCCTTTTGCTTTTGCGGTTGTGATATACGGCATTCTGAGGATGTCTGCAACAGAAGTTTTTGTAACTCTTGCGATTGTGGCTGACGCAGGTATCGCAAGGACTAAGGCCGGCAATATCAGAAAATTCAGATTGCCTGTGCCTGAAGGTGGGAAGAGCTTTAGTTTTAGGCTGAATATGAGCATGATAAGTATTGCGCTCCAGAACACAGGCATGCTCAGACATGCTAGTGTCAGTGTGTCTGATGTTTTGGCTATTATTCCCTGCGAGTTTCGGGCAGAAAGAAAACCTATCAGTATGCCTGCAGGTATGGCTATGAGCATAGCCGAAAGCGCAAGCTTGAGCGTGTTTGGAAATTTTGCGTAGATGTCTGAGCCTACGTCTCTGTTTGTAAAGTATGACCTGCCGAAGTCGCCGTTCATCAAGAGTTTAAGATAACCAAAGTATTGTTCAACAATGCCCTTGTCAGCTCCGATGCTGGTTCTTATCTTTGCTATGGTTTCTGGTGTTGCCCTTTCTCCTACAAGGCTTATGGCAGGGTCTCCGGGAAGCGTCTTAAGCAGCGCAAAGACGACTATGGTTACGCCCAATAAAATAGGTGCAAGGAGAATAAGACGCTTTGTGATGTAAGAGACTATTTTAAATTCTCCGGATCGAGTCGTTTATTTCAGTTCTTCATATACCGCTTCAATTTGTGAGGCTGTTGCTATGAATGCTTTTAGCACCTGAGGGTCGAAGTGCTGTGGCAAAGTCCGTCCATCGCCTTCTGTTATTATCCTGCAAACTGTTTTGTGATCTAATGCAGGCTTATAGACTCTACTGCTTCTTAATGCGTCGTATTGGTCGGCTATGTTCATTATCCTTGCCTCAATAGGGATCTGTTCTTTTGCCAGACCGTGCGGATACCCGGTGCCATCCCATCTTTCGTGGTGGCAGGTGGCTATATTTTTTGCCATAGACAGCATATTGTGATCCCCTATAATTTTTGCTCCAAAGACAGGATGCATCTGCATTATGTACCATTCGTCTTCGGTAAGTTTTGAAGGTTTTTTCAGTATATCTGAAGAGACGCTTACCTTGCCGACGTCATGTAGTGTGGCCTGAATTTTTATCATATTTGAGAACTCATCGTTCATGCCTATTTCTTTAGCTATGATATGACAGTAAACACCAACCCTCAAGATATGATTTCCTGTATCCTCATCGTTTGCTTCTGCTGAGCGGGCGAGGGCGAATGTCATATACTCGATAAGTTTTATGTTTTCGATAACCGCCGCTGCATGGTTTGCGTACATTTTGCAGACTTCGATTCGTTCGTAGGTAAAAAAGTCATTTTCTGCGCTGTATAGTCCTATCACCCCAAAACATTTTTCTTTGCCTACAATAGGCAGCCCTAAAATTGATCTGTATCCGCGTGCGGCCGCCGCATCTTTCCATAGAGAAAATTCAGGCTCGTCTATAGAAATAACGCATGGCTGTTTTGTTTTTATCGCGGTGCCTAAAGGCCCGCGTCCGGTGGGAGAATCATCCCATGTTATCTTTATATTTGACAGGTAGCCATCTTCAAATCCTGAATGGGCTATAGGTTTTACAGAATTGGTCTTTTCTTCTGTGATGCCGAGCCACGCCATTTTTAAGTCGAAGACATTCACCGCGCTGTCGCAGATATAGCCGCATATGCCTTCAAAGGTATTGATGTTTATCATCTTGGTGGAGGCTTTGTTCAGGGTTATCAGCTCTTCAGAGTAGAGCTTGAGATTTTGAAACGTCATGCTGAGAATTATCGCGAGCTGATTGAATGAGGCGCACAATTCACTATGTTCATTTTTGGTTTTTGCCGGTAATTTTATGTTGAAATTTTCGTTTTGAAGTTCTTGAAAGCCTTTTTTTAATGACATTATCGGTTTTACTATATTGTTTTTGATGTAAAAGAAGATGGCTATGCATATCAGGATCGAAAATATAAGAGCATAAATCCTTGTAAGATTGAATTCACGGACACGCTTATTGTGTTCGGTCTCAAGAAGCTGGACAAACCGGTCGATTCTATTGTAAACAAAATCTTTTATTTTGAGATCCAGACTTTTGACTAGTTCTCTGCCTGATTCGTCGCTGATATTAGATGCCATCTGGATTGAAGGCCTTATTTGCTCAAACCATTCTTCGTTAATTACATGGAGCGCTGCTTCGACTTCAGAATTTCGTCCGCCTTTGTCCAAAATCCGGCCGCTTATAGCAAAGATTATTTCATCAAATTTATTGGCATTATAGTTTATTTTGTGCAGCAGTTCTCCTTTTTCATGAATATCTTTTGTATTAAATATTTTATGAAGCATAAGCGCCATTTCAAAAGACCTGAAGCGAAGGCTTCCGGCCTGATTTATTTGAGTAGCATCGTCTTTTATGTTGTTGGTCAGATGATATCCAAGGTAGACGTAGAAGGCAAAAAGAGAAATAAGCACTGCGCTTATAAGCAAGTGTTCGGCTATTATCGATTTTGGTTTTAGTCTCATTTTCGGGAAATAAAAATACAATTAGTATGATTATTATAGCTTAAAAATGAGAGCCTACAATCTTTTTTTGTAAAAAATACAAAAAATTTACAGCCCGCTTTTGAATAAAAGTGGTTTAAAAAAATAGTTGACAAAAATGGTAGGGTTTTATAGCATAATAATTATGCTTAGACTTTCTACAAAGGGGCAATACGGCGTCAGGGCGATGTATGAGATAGCAAAAGGCTATCCCGAAACTCCGGTGACCATAAAAGGGATATCCGAGAGGCAGGATGTCTCTGTGGCCTACCTTGAACAGATTCTGAACAAGCTGAGAAAGGCAGGGTTTATAAAGAGCGTTAAGGGGCCAGGAGGCGGCTATCTGCTTGTCCGTAATCCGGCCGAAATAAGCATATCAGTGATTCTCAACGAGCTGGAAGGGCCTGTGGCCATAACATCATGCCTTGACCCTGAAGAGGGCTGCGGCAGGATAGACAATTGCGTGACCCGTCTTTTATGGAAAGCCCTCGGCGAGAAGATAGAAGGTTTTCTTGAAACAATATCTCTGAAAAATCTTATTGATGGTGATTTTGACGGCAACGGAATAATGAAGATTAAAAGTCTCAAGAGGAAGAAACAGTGAAGTTTGTAAGTGATGTAAAGGCAGATGTCACCGCAGATATTGTTTACATGATGTGCCCGATGCATTTGCTTAAGCTTGATGAGATGATAAAGACCCTTGATACAGGGCAGGTGCTTGAAATACTGACCGACTATGACGGTGCGCTCGAAGATATCCCGGCATGGTGCGAGAAGACCGGCAATGATTTTTTGGGGCTTGATGAAGACGAATCTTTCTATAAGTTTTATGTAAAAAAGCTTGTTTGAGGTGAGATATGAGGAAATGTTATTTCGACCATGTAGCAACTAACCCGCTCGACCCTGTGGTGCTTGATGCAATGATGCCTTATTTTAAGGAAAGCTTCGGCAATCCTTTGAGCATATATGACATAGGCTCTCAGGCAAGGGAAGCTATAGAGGGCGCACGGGAGGATGTCGCAAAGCTGGTCAATGCCCGCACATCAGCAATCGTGTTTACTGCGAGCGGTGCGGAGGCCAATAACTTTGCACTGCGAGGCATTGCGCTTGCGAAGCAGAATCAGGGTAAACATATTATTGTGAGCAAGGTGGAGCATCACTCTATCCTAAATTCTGCGCGGTTTCTCGAAAAGAGCGGTTTTGTGGTCACTTACCTGCCGGTTGACAAGCATGGCATGGTTGACCCTGAAGTCCTGAAAAAATCTATTACAAAAGAAACTGTACTGGTCTCTATAACCATGGCGAGCAGCGAAGTCGGTTCTATCGAGCCTATGAAGGATATAGTGAAAGTTGCTAAGGAATCTGGCGTTGCGGTTCATGCGGACGGCGTTGCTGCTGTCGGCAATATTCCTGTTGATGTAAAAGAACTCGATATCGATTTGATGAGCATGGCTGCGCACCAGTTCTACGGACCGAAAGGTGCCGGTGCATTGTATGTGAAGGAAGGAACAAGGATAGTTCCTCTTATTTACGGCGGCATTCAGGAAGGAGGCAGACGGGCCGGGACGGAGAATGTGCCTGCGATAGTAGGCATGGGCAAAGCTGCCGAGATAACCAGGAATGATCTTTCTGCAAGGATGGAGAATGTAAAAAAACTGCGTGACAGGATAATCAAAGGCATCGCGGATATGCCTAATGTCTATCTTACAGGTCATCCTGAGCAGAGGCTTCCTCACCACGCCAGTTATGTAGTGGAATTCATCGAGGGCGAGGCTATGATGCTGATGCTTTCGGTCAAGGGCATTTATGCTGCGAGCGGATCTGCCTGCTCTTCAAAGGCGTTGAAGTCATCGCCTGTACTGTTGTCTTTGGGTGTGCCTACAGCATTGGCTCAGGGTTCGATAGTTTTTACATTGGGAAAAGGGAATTCAGATGAGGATGTTGATTACTTCCTTCAGGAATTCCCTCAGGTTGTCAAAAAACTGCGTGACATGTCGCCGTTTGCAAAGGGTTGGGGCGATGGAGCGCAAGCTGATAAGAGCTAGGATATAGGAGGATAAACTATGTATACCGAAAAAGTGATGGACCATTTTATGAATCCGAGGAATGTTGGAGAGATAGCAGATGCAGATGGTGTAGGAATGGAAGGCAATCCCACCTGCGGTGACTCGATGCAGCTTTTCATCAAGGTCGAGAATGATGTTATTGTTGACGCCAAATTCAGGACCTTTGGCTGTGGTTCTGCTATTGCGGTCAGCAGCATGGTTACTGAGATGGTTAAAGGCAAGACGCTCGATGAGGCCCTTCTCATATCAAAAGAAGCTGTTGCTGCCGAACTGGGCGGACTTCCACCTCAGAAAATGCACTGCTCCAACTTGGGGGCGGATGCGCTTAAGAAGGCTATTGAGGATTACAGGAGCAAGAAAAAAATCTGAAGATTGCATTTCAAAACCACTATTAGCATTGGGGGAGGAAAATTGAGAACTATTAAATACATCGTTTGTTCCATAATAGTTTTGCTGTTTTCAGATATATCCAATGCCGAAATAGTTTCAAATATTCAGGCAGAGGGCGCATGCGCAATAGTTGGCATGACTGCGGAACAGTGCCAATTGACCGCGCTTCAGCGGGCTCGTGCCGCAGCAATAGAGCAGGCCGCAGGCATGTCTGTTTCATCATCCACGCTTGTTACAAATATGGCGCTAACAGCAGAGTTCATCAAGAGCTATTCAAAAGGATTTATCGTAAAAGAAAAAGTTGAATGGCCTACTCCCGGGCAATACCAGAAAGATCCTTCAACGCCGGCCCTTATTGAGTATCGTGTCAAGATAACTGCTGATGTTAAATTGCCTGAACCTAAGATAAAGCCGATCGGCATCAGGGCCAGTACCAATGCCATTGTTTATAAAAATGGTGATAAGGCTGTCATCGAAGTCAGTGCAGACAGAGAGTCCAAAATCGGTATATTCAACATAACGGCTGATGATAAGGTTTTTATGGTCTTTCCGAACGAACATGACAAAGATAACAAGGCTTCTAAAGCCAAAAAGCTTGTGTTTCCCGGTAAAAATGCTCGGTCGGAACTCGAAATGCAGACACTTGAAGGCCACAAGCGTGATGCAGAAGCCTTTTTTATAGTCGGGCTTGATGGCGACCATGCTAGGGATTTTATCGGTATGTTCAAGCCGTCCCAGTCGATGAGCTTCAGCGATTTTTTCAGGAAGTATTCCGAAATAGCCGATTATGCCGAAGATGTCATTTTGACTTATGAAGTTATAAATTCGAAGGACAAGTAGAAATTACTAATGATCGGTTTCTGCAGGAAAAAACAACAATTTTCTTGACAAAACCATGCCGTACAACTAAAATTGGTCAAGATTTTTTGAGGTACGAAAGGAGTTCTTATGTCATATAAACTATTGCTTGCAGACGACAGTCTCACGATTCAAAAAGTGGTGGAGCTTGTGCTCGCGAATGAGAATTTTGAAATCAAGACCACTAACGACGGCGAGCAGGCGCTGGCTGTTTTGGAATCCTTCTCTCCGGATATTGTTCTGGCCGATATAGATATGCCTAAGATTAACGGCTACCAGCTTTGCGAAAAGGTTAAGAAGAGCGACACGCACTCACGTATACCTGTGATACTTCTTGCAGGTGCGTTTGAGCCTTTTGATGAAGCATATGCGAAATCTGTTTCGGCGGATGATTTTATTATAAAGCCTTTTGAATCTCAGGAGCTTATAAGTAAAGTCAAGGCGTTGCTTGCTGCTGTGCCTCCTGCTCCCCCAGAGTTGGTTGTCGAGGAGGAGCCTGTTTCTGCTACTATTGAAGAGCCTATTTCTGATATGCCAGACGTCGTCGATACTTCGGAGCTTGAAGAACCTAAGTGGGATGAGGATGTCAAAATAGAAACTGAAGAAAAAGCTGAGGGTCAGCGGACAGTTGATGAAGACTATGAGGCGCAGGCTGCTCTTGCCGGAGGCCAGAAGGAGTTTGACAAAGTTCTGGATGAGGCGATAGAAAAAGAAGAGATCGTTCCTCAATCAGCAGGGCCTTCGGAACTGCGTGTTGCTGTAAGAATGCCGACTGAAGAGCAGGTGCTCGAAATTATCAGGCAGGAAGTGAGAGGACAGATAGACAATCTTTTTTCTTCGTTGAGGGGTGATGTTGAGGCTGCAATTAACAAGCATGTTCCTGAGATTGCAGAGTCAATTATCAGAAAAGAGATAGAGAAGATCACTTCAGAGCTGTAGCTTTTTTCTAGTCCTATTATTTTTTGCAAAAAGTCACATCTATTCTGCAAAATAACAAACCATGATCGATTTTAAGAAAAACTACGACCCCAAGGAAATAGAGGACCGGTGGTACGCCTTTTGGGAAGAAAAAGGCTATTTCAAGCCATCGAGCGACTCTGAAGCTCCCTCCTTTTCTATTGTAATACCTCCACCCAATGTTACCGGCTCTCTGCACATGGGACACGCGCTTAACGCAACTGTTCAGGACATTCTTTCAAGATGGAAAAGGATGCAGGGTTTCAGGGTGCTTTGGCTTCCTGGAACAGATCACGCGGGCATAGCCACTCAGAATGTGGTGGAACGCCAAATATCCAAGGATGGAATCGACAGGCATAAATTAGGCAGAGATGCCTTTATACAAAAGGTCTGGGAATGGAAGGCCGAATACGGCGGAAGGATAATCCATCAGCTCAAAAAGATGGGAGCTTCGTGCGACTGGTCGCGCGAGAGGTTCACTCTTGATGAAGGGCTTTCAAAGGCGGTCAGAGAAGTCTTTGTAAAGCTTTTTGAAGAAGGTCTTATTTACAGAGACAACAGGCTTATAAACTGGTGCCCTCGCTGCCATACCGCGCTTTCAGATCTGGAAGTAGAATATGAGGATCTTGAAGGCCGGCTCTATTACATCAAATATCCTGTGTCTGGTACTAACGAATTTATAGTTGTTGCAACCACAAGACCCGAAACCATGCTCGGTGATACGGGCGTTGCCGTAAACCCTGAAGACGAACGTTATTCAGGGTTTGCCGGTAAATTTCTCGAACTGCCGTTGACCGGAAGAAAGATTCCGGTTGTTTATGACCAGGCTGTTGATTCAGCATTCGGAACAGGCGCGGTAAAGGTTACTCCTGCGCATGATTTTAATGATGAGGCTATGGGCAAGCGGCATAGTTTGGCTTCGCTAACCGTTATATCCGAAGACGGCCGCATGGCTGCCGAAGCAGGAGAGCGGTATGCAGGCATTGATAGATATGAATGCAGGAAGAGGATTATTCATGATCTTAAAGAGCTTGATCTGCTTGAAGGCGAAAAGAAGCATCCTCATGCTGTTGGTCATTGCTATCGCTGCAAGACGATAATAGAGCCGCTGCAAACGATACAGTGGTATGTAAAGACGAGAGGGCTTGCGGATGATGCCGTAAAGTCCGTAGAGCAAGGCAGGACAAGGCTTATACCGGATTCATGGAACAATAATTTTTATGCCTGGATGCGAGATATCAACGATTGGTGCATATCAAGACAGATCTGGTGGGGCCACAGAATCCCTGTATGGTACTGTCCTGACTGCAAAACCGACAGTGGTGTGCAGCAGGGCGATATTATTGAGCATGTGTTTTTCGAGCCTGTTTCAGGCCGGATAAGCGGCAGTTACAGCGAACTCAGAAAAGCGGGCTTACCGCATGATGATATAGTTGCAAACTCAAAAACAATAAGGGTTTCTAAACTTGTGAAACCGCTATGCGGCAAGGACGATATTTCGGAATGTCCTTCTTGCAAAAGCAGAAATATCATCCGCGACCCTGATGTTCTTGACACATGGTTTTCATCCGCGCTCTGGCCGTTCTCAACATTGGGTTGGCCTGAACAGACAGGTGATTTAAAGGCGTTTTATCCGACAAGCGTTCTTGTTACCGCGTTTGATATTTTGTTTTTCTGGGTGGCGCGAATGATGATGATGGGCGGAAAATTCATGGACGATGTGCCGTTTAAGGATGTTTATATTCATGCCTTGATTCGGGATGCCCATGGCCACAAGATGAGCAAGTCCAAGGGCAATGTGATAGACCCGCTTATAATGACCGATAAATACGGGGCTGACGCGTTCAGGTTTAGCCTTGCCGCTTTTGCTGCTCAGGGCAGGGATATAAGATTTTCTGAAGAGAGGGTTGAAGGTTACAGATTTTTTATCAATAAGCTCTGGAATGCTACAAAATTTATTTTAAACTATTCATCCGATTATAAACGGAAGCCTCTTGATCAGAATAAGCTTGACCTGTCCGGCAGATGGATAGTCAGCAGACTTTCGTTTGCTGCTGATGAAGTGAGCAGAAATCTTGAGAATTACAGGTTTAACGATGCTGCAGGAAGTATTTATCATTTTGTATGGCATGAGTTCTGCGACTGGTATATAGAGCTTTCAAAGCCTGCGCTTTATAATGGCAGCGAGGAAGAAAAAGAGGCTGTTCTGTGCTGCATGTTTCATCTGCTCGAAAATACGCTTAAGCTTCTGCATCCGTTCATGCCTTTTGTTACCGAAGAAATCTGGAGTTTGGTGTTTGAAGGCTCCGGCAGCATTATGGTTGAAAAATTCCCTTCAAATCTTCCTAAAGTTGATGATGCAGAAAGGCAGATGGCATATGTTCTTGATGCTGTCAACGGAATTAGGAGCGTTAGGGGGGAGCTGAACGTATCACCTGGACTTGAGATACGGGCTGACATAAAGGCCTTGTCAAAGGAGGCTGAGGAAGTTATCAAGGCTAACCTTCCCCCTATCTTGAAGATGACGAGATCCAAGGAAATAAATGTTGGTATGGATGTGAGCCGCGCAAAAGGTTCTGCAATAGCTGTGATGAACATGATCGAGATATATATTCCGATGGAGGGGCTTCTTGACATAAAGGCTGAAGTGGCAAGGATTGGCAAGGAGCAGGAAAAGATAGCCAAAGACATAATGTTTATCAATAAAAAACTTTCTAACGAGGATTTTATCAAAAACGCTCCGCCGGATGTGGTCGCAAAGGACCGTTCAAAATACGAGCTGCTTCTACAAAAGAAGTCTAAGCTCGATGATAACCTTAATCTGCTAAAGACTGTAGAAGGGTAAGCCTCTTATGGATTTTCTGAATAACCAGCTTCTGAAAGAAATCATAAGAATCGCGCTGATTGAAGACCTTGGCAACGGCGATATCACAACACTTTTAACAATCCCTGATTCCTCGCATTCTCAGGCCAAGATTATCGCAAAAGAATCGTTTGTATTGGCAGGCATGCCTTTTGTTCATGAAGTGTTTAGTGCGTTGGGAATTGTTGAGATAAAGGACTTTGTGGCGGAAGGAGCTGCGGTTAAAAACGGCGATGTGATAGCCGAACTTTCGGGCAAAACAGCGACGCTGCTTGCAGGAGAGAGGGTTGCTTTGAATATGCTTCAGCGTGTTTCGGGCATATCTACAAAGACAAGAGAGTTTGTTTCTAAGGTTGAGGGCTTGAATGTCAGCATTACGGACACGAGAAAGACCGCTCCGGGACTGCGTTTGTTGGATAAATACGGTGTGAATGTTGGCGGAGGAAAGAACCATAGGTTTGGTTTGTATGACGGAGTACTGATAAAGGACAATCATATAGCTGCTTCTGGTGGAGTCAAAAAAGCTGTTGAGTTGGCTCGCAAGTCACATCACCTGTTGAAGATAGAGGTAGAGGTAAGTAACTTTGATGATCTCTACGAGGCATTAGCCGCAGGTGCTGATGTGATAATGCTTGATAACATGACTATTGACGATATGAAAAAGGCCGTAGGCATAACCGCGAAACGTGCACTTTTAGAGGCGTCAGGCAATGTAAGCCTTGAAAATGTCAGGGCTATCGCCGAAACCGGCGTTGATATAATCTCGATAGGCGCACTTACTCATTCGGTCAAGGCGGCAGATATAAGCATGAAGATTGTTTAAGGGATGGTATAATACGAACATTAAAATGGATAGACAGAATTAAATGCCAAACAAAAAAAATATAAGAAATGCAGCCCGAATGATAGCTGAAAAATTCAGGCCTAATCGTATTATCCTTTTTGGTTCGCATGCCAGAGGGACTGCTGATGAAAAAAGTGATATTGATTTTCTTGTGATATGTCCGCTTAAAAAATCACGTAGGAAGATGATGCTCGAGATAGATAGTATCCTGGTTGGAACAGGTTTGGCGCGTGATATTGTAATATTGACTCCTGAGGAGTTTGAGACCGAAAAGTATGTACCAGGAACTGTAGCCCGCTATGCTTCAAAAGAAGGAAAGCTGCTTTATGAGCAAAAGTGAGGATGTAAATAAAATTGTCAGACAATGGATTAAACATGCGGATGAGGACTTACGTTTGGCAAAGCATGCCTTTAAACTTTCAAGTTCCTGCCCTTACAAACTTGTTGCTTTTCATGCGCAACAGTGTGCTGAGAAATACTTAAAATCATTTCTGGCCCTTCAAAAAGTCGATTTCCCATATACACACAACATATCTCTACTTTTAGAAATGTGTTCTGCACATGCAATCTGGGTATCAGATTTGACAGAGGCCGAAAGCTTAACTCCCTATGCTGTTACAGCCCGTTATCCCGGCAAAGACATTGTATCCAAAAAAGAAGCGGTCAGTGCTGTTGAGATAGCTGCAAAAGTACGCAAAGCCGTTAGAGAGTCTTTTAAGAAACAAGGCATAAAGCTTTCTAATACATCAAAACGCAAACATACAAATCTATGACTGCAGAATTGGTAAAAATAGTAACGACATATTCGTCATTCCCGCGCCTAAACCGCCTACTGTTGGCAATTTTTTTAACGGGAATTCAGAAGTCGTAAAACCCTAATATGGATACTCGATTAAGGACTTCGGGCATGGTAGACAAAAGAAGATAATTAGGAGATAAAATGGAAAAGATTACATACAAAAAAGCTGGCGTTGACATTGATGAGGGCGACAGGTTCGTAAGCCTTATAGCGCCGATGGCCAAGAAGACCTTTGGACGCGGGGTTATGATGGACATAGGATCATTCGGGGCTTTGTTCAAGCTTGACCTGAAGAAGTATAAAGAACCGGTGCTTGTGAGCGGCACAGACGGCGTAGGCACCAAACTCAAGATAGCTTTTATGATGGATAAGCATGATACCGTGGGCATAGACCTTGTAGCCATGTGCGTAAACGATATTCTTACTCTCGGAGCAGACCCGCTGTTTTTTCTTGATTACTTTGCTACCGGCAAACTAAAGGCTGACAAGGCAAAGGATGTGGTTAAGGGAATTGCAGAGGGCTGCAAGCAGGCGGACTGCGCACTTATCGGCGGCGAGACCGCCGAAATGCCTGGGTTTTATGAAGCAGGAGAGTATGACCTTGCCGGTTTTGCGGTCGGTGCGGTTGACAGGAAAAAAATCATAAACGGTTCTGCAATAACCGAGGGCGACGCTATTATCGGCCTGTCTTCGAGCGGTATTCACAGCAACGGCTATTCGCTTGCGCGTAAGGTGTTGATAGAAAAAGCGGGCTTTAAACTTAATAAAAAAATATCGGAACTCGGCTGCACGCTCGGAGAGGAGCTTTTAAAGCCCACCACGATATATGTTAAGGCTTTCCGCTCTTTAGTTTCAAAAAATATAAAGGTTAAAGGCATGGCACACATAACCGGCGGAGGTGTTCCGGGCAATCTGCCGCGTATTTTTGGCAAAGGTATATCAGCTGTCCTCAAAGATGGTTCGTGGCCGGTGCCGTCTGTTTTTGAGCTTATCCGCAGGCTTGGGAATGTGCCGGAGGCGGATATGAGGCGCACCTTCAACTGTGGCATAGGGTTTGTTTTCATCGTGAATAATACAGACGTCGGAAAAACAATAAAATGTTTGAAAAAAGTGGGCTATGATGCTTATAATATCGGCACTATTCACCGGGGGGTGAGGAAGCAGATAAGCTATGTATAAGCTCAAGCATTTTTTAAAAAAGCTGTTCACTCCAGTCAGCATCATGATGATTCCGCATGACGGGAAACGCACAATAAATATTAAAGTCCCGTCAATCGGTATTGTGCTTTCTGCGGCCTTGTGGCTTATCGGGTCTGTATATGTTGTTTCGATGGCTATTGATACCATCGAATACTACAACATGAAAAACTCTCTTAATTACTACAGCAGCCAGTTTACCGAGTTGAAAGGAACTATTAATACGCTTCAAAAAGCCGAGAGCGAGTTTAAGCGCATACTTTCGTTCGGTAGCAAAAGCGCAATTTTGGAGAATGTTGAAAAGAAAGTCAACACTCAGGATGCAGGCTCTATTGACATGGAAACCCTGAAAAGACAGATAGAAAATACAGTAAAGTCTGTGGATGGGATACAGACTTTTTTGCAGCAGCAGAGAGATTTGTATCACTCAACACCTATGGGATGGCCTATAAAAGGCAGGGTTACTTCAGAATACGGCCAGAGGGAGAATCCAAAATACGGCGGACGTGAGTTCCACTCTGGCATTGATATTTCTGCTCCTGTGGGAACATCTGTAAAATCAACCGCTGATGGGGTTGTAAGTTTTTCTGGATGGAGTCAGGGCAACGGCAATCTTGTTGTTGTGGAGCATGGACTAGGATTCTCCACGATGTATGCGCATAACAGCGCTTTGCGGGTAGTTGTGGGACAAAAAGTAAAAAGAGGAGAGGTGCTTGCTTATGTCGGGTCAACAGGCAACACTACCGGACCGCACCTGCATTATGAGGTATGGAATAACGGCAAGGCGACTAATCCTTATGTTTATCTGAGGGAGGCTCAAGATGTTTCTAAGGCGAAATAACCAACTAGACGCGCTTATTGGTGTAAATACCGAATTTAGGGGTGATATTGTAAGCGGAGGAACTTTGCGGGTTGACGGGAAGATTTTTGGCAATGTTGTTGCGGATTGGGTTGTGCTCGGCGAAGCCGGTTCTTTAAAGGGAAACATAAAAGCAAAAGGCGTGGTTATAGGCGGCCGGGTTGACGGAAACATAAACGCTGATGAGCTTGTTGATATAAAACACACCGGAAGTCTGCTTGGCGATATTCATACAAGGAAGCTTTCTGTTGCTGAAGGCGGGGTTTTTGAAGGGCGATCTCTTGTTCAGCGTGACGAAGATCTTAAGGTTATAGATTTTCCTGCTAAAGAGGCTATTTCGTAGTCTTTTTTTAAAGGCGTTGTTTCCTAAGCAAACGTAGAATCCTTTATCATCAACTCTATGCTGCCTTTGAGTCCATCAGTAATATAAACCTTTCCTTCTTTGTCTATTATTATGCCATCGATTCCCAATTTATTTAATACACCCATGCCCTTTTTCGGTCCGAGCACAAAGATTCCTGTTGCAAAGGCATCGGTTATCGCAGCCTCTTTTGCCACTATCGTTACGCTCTGACAGCCGTATGCAGGATTGCCTGTCTTGGGATCAAGAATGTGGTGATAGCGTATGCCGTTTTTCTCAAAGAAGCGTTCATAATCACCTGATGTTGATATTGCCTGGCCTGAAAGTTTTACAACCGCAACTATCTCATCGACACTACCTTTTTGGCGTGGATTTTTAATGCCTACATTCCATGAGCCTTCATCGTGCCTTTTTCCGAATGTCCGTATATCTCCGGCAGCAGCCACTATTCCGGCTTTTATTCCATTTGATTTTAATACCTCTACAGCTTTATCTGCTGCGTAGCCTTTTATGATGCCGCCGAGATCAATCTGCATGCCTTTCTTTTCTAAAAATACGGTGGAGTCCTTCTTGTCAATCAGGATGTTTTTGTAGCCGATAATTTTTGACTTCTCTTTAATCTGATCAGCGTCAGGTGCCACTTTATTTTTGAAATCCCAGAGCTTTACAACAGGCCCTACTGTTATGTCGAAAGCGCCTTCGGTGTTCTCTGATGCGTAGAGCGCTTTTTCTATTATTTCAAAGGTCTCTACAGAAACTTTGACCGGCTTATTTCCTGCATTTTTATTTATCTCTGATACTTCACTATGCTCTGAATAAAAATTGAGCAGTTTGGCAAGCCGGTCAAGTTCATGGTAAGCCTTATCAATTGCGCTTTTAGCCTTATCGGATGAGTCAGAAACTACCGTAATGGCTACTACAGTATGCAGTGACTCCCGGCTTTCTTTATAGGTCTTTTCGTGATTTTTGGTGCAGGCGCAAAGAAACATTCCGCAAAGCAGCAAAAATAATAAGTCCTTCAATATTTTCATATAATGCTATGTTACCATAGCATCGAAAATTGAATAAATGTCGATTTATGTTATATTTTTATTCCTATGAACTGGAAAGACAACATATACTTTATTCTTATAGAGCCGAAAGATGCCGGCAATATAGGCGCAGCTGCAAGGGCTATCAAAAACATGGGGTTTAGAAATCTGCGCATAGTAAGGTCAGAGGAATTTATTACTGATGAAAGCAAATGGATGGCACACAATGCACTCGATGTGCTTAAAGACGCGATCCGTTTCGATAATTTTGCTGATTCTGTTTCTGATATATCTCTTGTTGCCGGTACGACCAGAAGAAAGGGCAGAACCCGCGGTGTATTTATGGATATGAGGGATGCCTCGGCAAAGCTATACTCGACTGCACAAGCAAATAAAGTGGCGGTAGTTTTCGGCAGAGAGAGCAGGGGATTGCTTAATGACGAGGTTGATGAGTGCGGTTTTCTTATAACGATACCTGCAAGCAGGGAGCAGCCATCGTTGAACCTGGCTCAGGCAGTCATGTTGAGCGCTTATGAGCTTTCTATGGCAGGGCGTCTTATTGCAGTTGAAGGCAAAAATAATGACGCTAAACGCGTATGCCAGAAAGAGTTGCAAAAACTTTATTCAAGGATAACCGAGTTGCTTAAAACTCTTGAATATATACCTAATGGCAACCTTGATATAGAGAAAAAAATAATTGTGAATATCAAACATTTTATCGGCAGGTCAGGAATTACGGAGTGGGAGCTTAAAATGGTGCATGGAATAATTACGCGGATTGAGCTGATTTTGAAGGCAAAGGAAAATGTGCTGTAACCCGAAAAATTTATGACGGGATTTGTGAACCATGAGTTAAAGGAATTCTTTATCATCGTCAAAAAAATAAAAGATGCCTACGAAAAAATCTTCTTGTTTGGAAAGACGGGCCAGAGATGCCAGTTACTTTTCGAAATTCATAAAATCAAAGATTGTCTCTAGATAAGGGCTTGCACCCATATAGAGGGCACATGTCAAGAGAAAAAAAAGCCCATACACAAGAAAGTTCTTCTTGTCGTCATATTTTAAGTTATCTTTGTATATTACCAATGCCGTTTTTTCTATTCTTTATTGTGTCAGTCTCTACTGCACCATGCAGGTGGAACAAGGAGCTATTTATAGGATAGCTCCTTTCCATCTAGATTTATTTTTCTGCTAATTTAAGGAAGACTATATGTCGATAGATACAAACAATGTTTCTCATTTCAACAAGCGAGAAAATGGAATTAGTTTGATTTCCAAAGCACACCCTACTGCTTTGGCATATTTTTTTAGTGTAGTGATTGATGGCGCATGCTTTCCTGTTGCCTCAAGACGAGAGACAGCGCTTTTTGTTGTCCCCATGCGCTTGGCAACTGCTTCCTGAGTAAGTCCAGACTCTGACCGGGCCGCCAGCATTTGGCGAATAAGTTTATATTCGTCCTCCAAGTCATTGTATGCTTTCTTGAATCCTTTTCTTTTTGATGCCTTATTCAGAAAGGCTTCATGGTCATGTTTAACAGGTTCATACTTTAAGTCAGCCATTTTGTACCTCCTTCATTCTTTTTCGAGCAATTTTTATTTCTTGTTCCGGTGTGTATTGTGTTTTCTTAATAAAAGAATGCAGCACAACAATACGTTGTCCCATAATAAAACAGTAAAAGACACGACCAATACCTTCACGTCCCTTGGGTCTCATTTCAAAAAGACCATCACCCAGAGCTCGCGAATGTGGCATACGTATGCTTGGTCCAAAATCCATCAATAGCTCCAATATTCTCGCAAAGTCGGCTAGTATTCCATCAGGCCAGCTTTCAATATCAGATTTAACTCGAGAGTGAAAATATTCGATGGTGTATTTCATTGTTCATAGGTTATCATATTTGCTAACTACGGTCAATTGGTTCTCTCCAAAATGAAACTACATACGACTTCTAATCACCCTTAAGTTCCAGTATCATTTATATAGGAGCAAGCAGACCCTGGCAGGTGTACTAACCCTCACCTAAAGAGGTGTACCGTGCTTTGGGATCGAATGACAGGCATGGAATGAGCGTTCTGTCTTTGGTAAAATACGTTAACGTATGCAAAAGCAAATTTTATGAGGCATATGTGAGGGACTATGGTAAAGGCAAATAAGACGACGACAAATGCCGGAGAAACAATACCTGTTATAGTGAAAACAGGTAATGCTGATGTGTTGAGTAGACTTTTCCTGTTTAACAGAAAACAACTGCACGCGGTACTTGCCACGGTATCCGGCAATGAACCGTACACATCTCTAGTAGCTTACGCGGTAACACCTGACATGAAAGGGCTTGTATTCGCAACTCCCTCTGCAACGCGTAAGTTCAGGAACCTTATGAAAAACACGAAAGTCAGTCTTTTGATTGACTCTCGTTCAGGCACGGCCGGTAATTATATGAAAAACAGAGGCAATAACTGTCATCGGTAAGGCAGGGGTTGTTAAAAGGTGCAGGGCAAGGGAAGAACTTGCGGAAATTTTTCTCAAGAAACACCCGCTGCTTAAAGAGTTCGTCAACGCACCTTCAACATCAATGATACTTGTGAAAATAATCAGATGTATTCATGTAAGCTCGTTCCAGATAGTCAGTGAATGGCCATAGCTGTCCGTAATATGTATTAAGCATGGTTCCGCAGCATTAGCACTGCCGGATGCGGATTGAGATAATACTGCTTTTTTAAATAGGGTTCATCATATTTATTGACGTAATGTTGCAGAAGAGTTATCGGTTCAATAAGCGGAATTATCTCCTTATGATAATTATTAATTGTTTCGATCAACTCCTTTTTGTCTTTTCCGGAAAGCACGTTTTTGAAATACCCCATGATATGCATGAGGACATTTGTATTCTTTTTTACAGTTGTAAAAAGCCTAAGCCCATCGGTCATCTGGACTATATATTCATTGAGAAGATCATTACGCTTGTACATTTTTCCCTCTGCAACAAGTTTCCCAAGTTTTCTGTAGTGTTCGTTACTGTGCGCCATAAGTAGTAGCTTGTGGTCAGCATGAAATGCTATAAGTCCTCTAAGTGATCTGTCATAAGCAATAAAGTCTAGCCATCTTCTGTAAACAAAGACTCTCTCAATGAAATTCTCTCTAAACTTGAGGGTCTGAAGCCTATCGTCATCTTCAGCTGGCAAAAGTGGGAAATGTTTTAAAAAGGCTCCGCCAAATATACCAGGACTGTTCTTTAAAACTACGCCTGTTTCGCCATAGACCTTTACGCCCCTTATGCCTGAACTGGGCGATCTGCTTTTGAAGATGAAGCCGCACAGGTTCTCCTTTTCGAGTTCTTTAAGCCTTTTGTAAGTCCAATGTTTCATCCCTGCCGTATGGTCTATATTTGTCCCGATGGTCATGAGCCTCGGTGAAGCAGGATCACCGACAAGGCGCATCGTCTCTCTCGGCACAGGAAGCCCATACTCAACTTCAGGGCAGACCCCCACCCAGTCTACATGCATTCCAAGCGTATCTTTTAAATAATGATCAAGCTTGTGCCCTCCGTCATATCTTACATTCTCGCCAAGGAGACACCGGCTTATTCCTATTTTTATTTTTTCTGCCATAGTTTTTTGTAGTATTATGAGACAAGATTATACGCTCGCTGTTGTCAACAAATAGAAATGTCCGGTTATGTAGCACATAAACTGTCCGGTCTGTAGTTATTAAGAACAAGCCGCTTTTTTGTCAGTGCTGCAAACCTCCTTTCCCTTGGAATTATAGGATGCCAATTTTCTGTGCCCATGAAATATAGAGAGATTTCCGTCCGGGTAACGATGCACTCGAACCTTCACCTTGACATAATGATATCGGTAATTGTCTTTGGGAATCTGAAGCACAAGCCCGTTGAACCGTACACAGTTGTCGTTCCCTACGGTACGTTCATGATGCTCACAGAGAATCTCCTCAATAGGGGTTCCAACCCATGAAACAAACATACTGGCCGATTCAATAGGGATTACCGAAAACTCATCGTTAAAGGCAGGCATATAAGTCTTCAGTATGTATGCATTTGCTTTGTCCATCTCAGTAATTCCAGCAGCGGCAAGTTCCTTGACAAGCCGTTCCTGATGAGTGCGAAAGGCCCGCTCAGAACGTCCCCGAGCCTCAGGGGAATATGCAGGAATCATATCAATCCCCAACTGCCTCATGGCTCGACCAAACTGCGTCAGATTTTCCTTGTCCACTTTGCCTCCTGCTTCAGGCGTACTCCAATAGTGGCTCCCTCTGTCAGTATAAAGGGAGGCAAAGACCCCATGCTCTTTAACTACATCCCTTATCCCCTGAAAACTGCTATGAGTGCCTTCCTCCTGGACAAAAAACATTGAATAGTGCATGTTGGTGGCATCATCCATTGTTACTATCAGATCCCATAGTTTCCCAGGCACCCACTCATGTCGAGAGCCATCCTGATGAAGCATCATGCCGACGTACGCAGACCGAGGCCTCTGCTTCCTGTGCTGTCCCTTGCGAAGACCTTTTTGCATGAACCCTCTTTCCTGAAGAGTCTTTTTTACCCATGTGTAGCTCCTCACCCCACTGTGTGCCCTGCGATACCAACTATAAAAGTGCTTTGCCGTAAATCCCTTATAGCGATTGCTATATAGATCAGCCAGACTCATTACTTCATCAACTGGTGCTTTACGGTGAGATACCTGCCCTAAACGCATGTCCGCAAGTCCTTCCATGCCTCTTTCCTCGTAGCGATGTATATACCGCCTATAAGTCCGCTCACATATCCCCAGGAGGCTTGCTGCCTCTTGCTGTGTCAGTCTGCCTCTTTTCCATCCATCATATGATTCCTCAAATCTCATTTTCCGTATCTCCTGTAGTATCTTTGTCCTTTCCATGGATAGCCTCCTTTGCTATCCAATCGTAACCGGACAATTGATGTGCTACAGATGCGGACAGTTTATGTGTTCTCTACACAAGATTATACGCTCGCTTGCCTTATTGAAATTATACGATATAATTTAGTTATCGAAATAATGAAAAATCATTTAGCATAAGGAAATTATGTGCAATCAGAATAGACCGAGCATAAAAGATGTTTTTACAAACTTGAGAGCGCCTATGCCGCTTGGCAGGAAGATTTCCCTGCTTATTAGAAACAACGCGATCAAAATCATAAATAGACAGAACTGCTGCGGGCATCCGGATGAGCCCGGTTGCTGACAGTCAGAGAAAAATTCACCGGTCAGGTGAAGATGTGAACGCCATTAAAATTATAACGGGGGTTGTTTACATATCTATAATGATCTCATGTACGCATTTAAACGAAACAATTCACCATTACAGGTCGTTCAGTATGTGGATCTGAACCGTTACAGCGGTACCTGGTATGAAATCGCGCGATATCCGCATAAATTTCAGGAAGGTTGTGTAGGGAGCAGGGCTACATACTCATTAAGAGACGACGGAAAACTCTCTGTATTGAACGAATGCTACGAACAGTCAAATCCTGGCAAGTTGCGCTCGGCAAAAGGCAAGGCGTGGGTTGTTGTTGACACAAAACAAAACGCGAAGCTGAAGGTCTCTTTTTTCTGGCCTTTTTCGGGGGCTTACTGGATAATAGACCTCGGCCAGGATTATGAATATGCCGTTATAGGGCATCCGGACAGAAAATACCTATGGATACTTAGCAGAACGGAAATTATGGACGAAATAATTTACAAAGTAATACTGAACCGTCTCAAGGACCAGCAGTATGATACCTCAAGGCTGATAAGGGTTACCAAATAAAGGAGAGGAATATGGACCTGAAAGAATATTTTAAGAGTGCAAATGGTACAGGAGTTCTTGCTACCGCTGACTCGGAAGGGAAGGTGAATGTTGCGATTTATTCCCGCCCGCATGTTTTTGATGACGGCACTGTCGCTTTTTTGTTACGCCAAAAACTGACATATCATAACCTTCAATCAAATCCCTATGCCTCATTCCTGTTTCATGAAAGGGGGCCCGGGTACAGCGGGACAAGGCTTCATCTAAAGAAGATAAAAGAAGAAACAGATTCTCCGCTTATAGCGAAGATGACAAGGGGAAATCTTACGCCCGAGGAGGACAGGGCAAAGGGACCCAAGTACCTGGTGCATTTCGAGGTCAAGAAGATACTGCCGCTAATAGGAAGCGGACAGGTTGATTTGTAAATTATTATCAAAAGGAATGATACGATATGCCGATTTTAATCAAAACGCCAACCATAATAGAAGCATCTGGAAACAAGCCAAAAGAGATAAGAGAATACATTGGTCGCGTTAATTCACAGACAAATGCTCTAAGCATTGCTCGCATGAAGAGTCCGGGAGGATGGATTGAGCCTGGACAGCAGCCTGAGTTCGACGAATATACATTAGTACTGCGCGGCATGCTTAGAGTTAAAACAAAGGAAGGATCTCTGGATGTTCGTAAAGGAGAAGCGGTGATTGCAAAAGGTGGGGAATGGGTCCAGTACAGCACCCCAGAGCCGGATGGAGCGGAATATGTTGCCGTGTGTCTGCCGGCGTTCTCAACTGAAACGGTTCACAGGGATGATGCCCAATAATTATTTTATACCCTCACCACTTTACTTGCCTCGGTAATTGTTACTCCTCTTTCTCCTTAAAAAAGCAGGATTAATGATGACCCTTAGCGGCTATTAGAATCAATCAACTTTGTTACGTATGGCTCAAGCAAGTTTGATAATTAGCCTCTTGCCGAGGACAAGAGCCGCCTTTTCAATAGTGGTGAGAGTGACAGCTATATTGTCAGGGTCTAACAGCCTATCCACTGCTGTTCTGCTTGTCCTCATTCTGGTTGCCATTTCAACTTTGGTTAATCTTTTTTTCTTCATTTCCTTTTCTATTTGAAAAGAAAGCGCACGCTTTGCCGCAACAGCCGCCACGCCGATAAGCATATCCTGCTCCCTAAGAATATCATCGAAATCGCTGCCCAGATGTTTGTTTTTCATTTTAACCTTCGCTTATATTACGCAATCTTTGTCTTGCCGTCTGGAGTTCCTTTTGCGGTGTCTACTGTGACTTTTTTACAAAACCATGAAGAAGAACCATGATGTCTTTCTCTACCGTAAAAAATGTTCTGGCAATACCGTCTTTAATAGTTGATCTGACTTCCCAAAGGTCTTTTTCTATCTTTCTTATGAGCGGCATCCCAATAGGTCAACCGAATTGGGTTGTTTTTATATCTTCTCCTACGGTTCTTCTATAATCTTTCCGCAGCTCTTTGAGCCACTATCTAACCGGTTCTACATCGTTGACGGTTTTATAGAAAACAACCTTTAGAATAGGATCTCTCTGCTCCATGAAATAGTGTACCATAATTGGTGCATAGCTTCAATGAGAAAGTTGAACTATTTCTTGGCAATTTCCATTTAAAGTCTTTATCGCGAGCAAAAAATAAAAGCCACCAGTTAAAAAATTCTTATTGCTCCGGAAGACAACATAGCTATAAAAATTATTTTTCTAAATTTGTAAAATAGGAGATTAGCTCCCAGTAAGGGTTAGGCACCCATATAGAGGGTGTAATGAGTTTAATTGACTAACCCTACTACACTCTGTAAGTCCAATATAAAATAAGATTGATGTGTTTTCATCTGACCTGCTCCTTCTATATATTGTATGATTTCTTAAGATCTCTTTCCGATCGAAAATGCATCTCCGATATAGGCTCCAACTTTATGATAACTCCTCATCTCGGGACTGAAAAGAATAGGACTAACTTTTTCTATATCCGGAAGACCTTTAGTTCCAATTACTGTTTCATCCGCCTTAACTTCCATAATTTCACCGATGAACTGAGTATGTAATCCGATTTCCACTGTATGAAGCAATTTACACTCAACTATAAGAGGGAATTCCTTTATGTATGGAGCATCAATCTTGTCACTTTTTGCCGGAGTTAGTCCTGTGACAGAAAATTTATCTACATTCCTTCCAGAGACCAATCCAAAATAATCAGCTTCCTTTGCATATTTATCTGATGGGACATTAATAGTGAATGCCTTTTTCTCCACAATATTGCCATAAGTATAAGTCGCTTTCCTTAGTGAGATTGAAATACAGGGAGGTTGTGAACAGCAAATTCCACCCCACGCTATAGTCATAACGTTTGGTTTTCCATCATTGCCATAAGTCCCGACTACCCATACAGGGGTGGGATAAATTAATGTTTTAGGACCAAATGATTTTTTCATTATATTCTCTCCTGGATTTGATTTCGCTTCGCACATTATATCAGATTCCACAAGATGAGCAGTTTCTTGACACATTTATAAAAATATAATAGCTCCCCAACTGTACTACCCTGTGATATAATTTTTATCATGAATCAGATGCTATTTATGAAATGTGGTCTTCTACTTTTATTGCTATTAACGGCGTCGCTTGCTTTCGGTGCAGAAAACTGCTCCATGTTCGATGGAAAATGCAAGGATTTCTGTGCTGAAAATGAACTGCCGGAGCAAGGAGCTTTTCTGGATTGCACGGAGAAACAGGAGTGCTGTGTCCCTAATAAGAAGGAGACTAAAAAAAATGCTGAATCTTCCATCACAATACCTACGGAAAAAGATACCATTCTAAAGAGAAAATAGAACAGACTAGTTCAACCCACAGACTGCACAGAAGGCCTCAGCAAATCTGATAGAAATGTTGATTGATGAGCGGTAGAAAAGATAAAGTTCAGACTCTTGCTGCTTGAAATGCGAATGCCTTATACAAATCTTCACAATCTGCTTGCGAAGGAAAGTAAATACAATCTCATTTTGTTGTACGCTCTAAATATTTAGTCTCCAGTGTCCATATCTGCAGTTGCTATTTTGCTAGCAGTTCTGTCAATGCAGAATTGAGAGTTTTAAACTTAAACTGAAATCCTGCTTCAAGCAGTCTTTCGGGCTTTACATCCTGGCCCTCGATGAGCGCAGTTGCGCCATCTCCAAATTTCAGACGGAGAACAAATTCAGGCACCGTAAAAAAAGCGGGCCTGTCCAAAATTTTTGACAGTGTTTTGGTGAGGATTTTGTTGGTAACGCTTTCGGGAGCGGTCAGGTTGTAGATTCCCTTTATGTTTTCATTTTTGACAGCAAAAGAGTACGCATTGACAAGGTCTTCTATATGAACCCAGGAGAAAGGCTGCTTGCCCGATCCGATTTTCCCGCCAAGCCCGAGCTTGAACGGTGTAAGCATTTGGGCAAGCGCGCCGCCGTCTGTTCCCAACACAATTCCAAAACGAAAAATCACGGTTCGAATTCCTGCGTTTTGTGCATTAACTGCGGCCTTTTCCCAGTCAAGCGCAAGCTTACCTAAAAATTCATTGCTGTATCGGAATTTTGTTTCTGTATGCGGGCCGCCGTTCTCGTACACGCCTACGGCCGAGGTTGAGATAAAAAGCTTCGGTTTGTTGCCGAGATTTGACATCGCATTTACAAGCATATTGGTTGTGTCAATTCTGCTTGAGTACAAAATTTTCTTGTAGTCTTCTGTCCAGTCTGCGATTATCGGCGCTCCCGCAAGGTTTATCACAATCTGTGATCCTTCAATCTTCTTTTGAAGTGTGGCAATGTCACCGATGAAATCGGGCTTGTCAAGTTGAACAATCTCGCAACCATTTAATTTAAGGTTGTCTGTAAGATGTTTTCCGACAAAGCCACTGCCGCCGCTCATAGTTATCTTCATTTTTTCATAATAACATTTTTGCAAATGTTATACCCATATTTGCCTGTCTCTTTGGCTTTGACCAAATTGCTGATTTTTTATTTTGTTATACAACTTCCCACGATTCTATATTGCAAGGAATCACCTGAAAAATATCATGAACCAAAATATTGCTTGTGCCTTGAATTTGATCGTATTTTTTAATGTCTCGAGTTCTAAGTTTTTTCAATAGATGACTAAATTCATACTGCACCTGTTTATCACATACTGAAATTATCGCGCCATGATTTATACGTATTATTTTATCACCTGAAAATTTATAACCACGATTCTCTGATTCGATTAAAACAATATTTAAATATTTACCGATAGACCCGATAGGATCTTTATTTTCTTTAAATCTACGCAACTGGGGATGATTGACATAGCCTTTAGTTTTTCCCGTTAAAACGGCTTGCGCCAAAAGCGTTTCACGCCATAATGCCACTATGCCCTTTGAATCCAAGTATTTAGGATGTATTGACCAAATTCGCATCAATTAATTGATAGAAATAAATACAACTTTTAGCAGTGCAAACTTTTTGTATTAAAGTCAACTATAAGTAAAATAGTTAACATAACTTTTTAAATCCCACCGATGTACGTAACAAGTTCCTCTGCATGCTCTCTTGCCCTTTGCTCAACCTCTTCCTTCTTGTTATAAACATCGGGGATGTAGATCATATTGTGCGAAATAATCGGCGGATTGTATTTCATTCCGGATAAGTTAGCTGTTTGCTGTAAGGGCTTCAAGAGCTCATTGATCGTGAAATTGTTATAGCCGCCTTCTTTGTAGGATTCAGCAGGCCCTCCTACTGTTGTAGATACAAGAAATTGCTTGCCTTTCAACTTGTCGCCTGTAGAACCATATGCAAATCCATAAGTAAATACTTGGTCCAACCATTCTTTCAGAATGCCCGGAACACTGTACCAATAGAAAGGGAACTGAAAAATTATTGATTCTGCATTAATCAGATCATTTTGCTCGACTTCAAGATCGAATTTGAAAGAGGGATACTCTTTATAAAGATCTTTAATTTTTACCTGTTCAATGGTACTTATCCTCTCCACAATTATTTTGTTGGCAATAGATTTTTGATTAACGCTCGGATGTGCCACTATGACCAATGTCTTTTTCATGATATTTCTCCCTTCATTATTCGTGATTAACGTAAATCAATTTGCTAGTGTTGAACCCCAATACACCTGCTTTTTTTACAAGGATATTTTTTAAGTTTTCATCTATCTTGTGGGTTCTTGCCAGAATCCAAAAATAAGACTTGTCCGGCCCTGATACTAATGAATATTGATAATTTTCATGATCCAGTTCAAAAATAATATAAGCACCATAGAAGGGGCCAAAGAATGATACTTTCAAATACCCCTGATTTGCCCCTTTAACAAAATATGCTTTCCCTTCAGCTTCTTTCCATTTGTTATCTTTTTCTGAATATCCTCGATTTATTACTGTCAGTCCGCCATCATTCCTTAAACTATAATCTGCTGTTACTTTAGATAGGCCTTTTTCGAATGAATGATCCATTCTTGCAATTTCATACCACTTTCCAAGATATCTCTCCAACTTGAAATTATCAACAGGTCTCACATTTTCAGGTATTCCAAGGCATCCGGTTAGAATCAAGAGAAGTGCTATTGATAATTTGTTCATACATTATGATTTTAACACTTTACGAAAGCCTTTGCAGGATGCCCTGTGGCTTGCCACGGGGAGGTTTACTTTTTTTTAGATTTGGCACGATTCGAATCATTGTAAAAATAAATGATTTTTTGCAAAACATTGAGGAAAAAATATTTATTTCAAAATATTTACCAGTAAATCGCTTTATTTGCCCTAAATCGCCCCAAAATAGACTTGACTGCTATCAAAAAATTTGTTAAAAAATATTTAGCACTCTTAATGATAGAGTGCTAAAACAGCCTTTAAGGCTTTGTTATTAAATACTATTTTTAAGGAGGTAAGTGTTATGTTATGGTCAGAGGTTGAAAGATTAGGAAGGTTTTGGGATCCTTGGCGCGAGTTCGAAAGAATGCGGCAATCCTTGGCGCGTACATCAGCATCCCCATCAACCGAATTCCCATTGGTTAATTTGTGGGCGTCAGCTGATAGTGCAACTGTTACAACAGAAATTCCTGGTATTGATCCAAAAGCTATAGAAATATCTGTTGTTGGAGATACTCTCACCCTTAAAGGTAACCGCCAGCCGGAAGAAATAACAAAAGAGGATGCTTATCATCGCAGAGAACGCTGGCAGGGACAGTTCGCAAAAAGTGTTAAGCTGCCTTTTACGGTTGAGTCTGATAAGGTTGATGCACGCTTCACAAAAGGGGTTTTGTATATAGCTCTTCCAAGGGCCGAAGCTGATAAACCGAAGAAGATAACAATAAAGTCAGAGTAACATAAATATAGGAGGTGAATAACTATGTCAGAATCAGCAGCAAGCATCCAGAAAAAAGAGGCAGCAGTTCCTGAAAAGGGAGAGCGCACACGCGAACGCAGGGTTTACTCGCCGCAGGTGGATATTATTGAAAAGAAGTCCGAGATTGTTGTAGTGGCTGATATGCCCGGAGTTGACGAGAAATCTGTGGATATAACGCTTGAGAAAAATGTTTTGACTATTTATGGTGCAGTGGAGGCAGAGATGCCCGAGAACCAGCGTCTGTCGGTTTTGGAATATGGAATAGGAGATTACCAGAGGTCATTTGCTCTGTCTGATGAGGTGGACAAAGATAAGATTCAGGCCTCCGTAAAAAACGGTGTCTTGAAACTTGTAATGCCCAAAAAAGAGGCGGTCAAGGCAAAAAAAATTCAGGTAACCGCTCAATAAAAACGGCAACCTGAAATAATGAAAGGAGGTAAAGCCATGAACATAAAAGATCTTATGCCATTCAAGAAAAAAGACGTTCCCGTTAAGCGTGAGGAAGACAATCCAATCGCCTTGCTAAGACGGGACATAGACTCGTTGTTTGACAATTTTTTCAGGGGATTTTCGATGGAGCCGTTGGGAGGCAATTTTGCATCTTTTTCGCCTAGCGTTGACATAACAGAGACGGATAAGGAGATTAAGGTTACTGCAGAACTCCCCGGCATGGATGAAAAAGATATAGACGTTTCGCTCAACAAGGACACGCTGACGATTAAGGGTGAAAAGAAAGAAGAAAAAGAGGACAAGGGTAAAAATTACTATAGGGTTGAGCGCTCTTTCGGTTCATTCAGCCGTACTATTCCGCTGCCGGTTGAGATAGAAACGGATAAGATTGAGGCTAAGTTCAAAAAAGGCGTGCTTACTGTAAATTTGCCTAAATCGGCAAAGGCAATGGCGGAAAAGAAGAAAATTGCTGTAAAAATGGACTAACGCTTTCTGTCGGGTCGATGACAATATCGGCCCGACATATTTAATTCCCAATTGTGCAAATTTTTTGCGGGAATAGGAGGTGTGTTGAATGATAATTCCGGCATTTAAGCGATCTGAACAACAACATAAATGTTTGGAACTATCTCTTATGCTTTCTGATTTTACAAATAAAGCAACAAGGATATTTTTTGATTCGCGTTTGCCACTGCTAATTCAGACAGTGGCATTTACCCTGTGGTGTATAAACAAAATAAAGGCAGGATGACCACCTGCGAAAGGATTTCTATGTTTCCATAAGAAACGGTTTCATTAGGCCCGGCCGGTATCTAAATTGAAAGTCCTCCCCGCTTTCAGACCGGCCGAAGCCTTATCCTCTTTAGGAAAATTAAATGCATTATAAATGGATGCCATAATGAGAAATAGCAAAAGTGATCAAGATATTGTTGATATAGTTCCCATTCCATGTTTGTGTTTTGACGAAAATGGAAATATCACCGGATTTAATAATGCAGCTGAAAAACTAACCGGATATTCGAAGAAATCTGTGATAGGGATTGCTCATTTTTCAATCTTGCATGGAACAGAGGCAAAAGAATCATGCCCACTATTCTTGCATTCAGGTAGAAGTGATCAAATAGGAGAAGTCGAAACTGTTTTAAGAAAAGCTGATGATGAAATTATTCATGTATCTTCAATAGCATCGCCTATTTATGATAATGGCACATTTATCGGAGGTTATGAGTTTTTCAGAGACATTTCAAATTCCAAAAGAATGGAAAAAGAGCGAAAAGCTTTACTTTCAATGATAGCACACGATATGAAGCATCCTGTTATTACGTCACTCGGATTTTTATCGAGGCTTTTGGTAGAAAAGATAGGCCCATTAACAGAATCTCAGAAAAACTGTATTAAAGTTATAAAAGATGAGCAGATAAGGCTTGAGAAAATGATAAACGACTTTGTGGAGATGGCAAGGCTTGAAATTAATGAAAGCAAACCTATATTGGGCCTATTGAGCATGGAGAATGTATTAAGTGAAGAGATAGAAGCGCAAAAGAATGAATCTGATAAGAAAAATATCGATATATTTTTCGATCATTCTCATACTCTTCCTATTGTAAATGCTGATAGAGGGATGTTAAACAGAGTAATTACCAACCTTCTGGACAACGCACTCAAATATACAAATCCAGGAGGATCAATAACAGTAAATCTTTCTGATAGAAAAGATGATATTCTCATTCAAATAAAAGATACAGGTATAGGGATTTCCCAGGAACAGATTCAATATGTGTTTGACCCTTTTTTCAAGGTAAACCAAGACTCTTATGGTTCAGGCCTCGGGTTGCCGATAGTAAAAAAAATTCTTGAATCCCATGGGGGAGAAATATGGGTTGAAAGCGAACTGGGAAAGGGAAGTACATTTAGCTTCACACTGCCTAAGGAGTCATTAAACAAAGAGTTCGCTGTTAAGAGCAAAGGATGATAACTGAAATTTAGGAGGATAAACTCATGCAGAAAGGACGCCCAGTAATCTATGGAACATTATTCATATTAGTCGGACTTATAATTGGACTCGGCATATCTTCAAATTTTAATTTTCATGCAACAGGCTTTGGTCAGGATGCCAAGATATCCCAGGATTCCATCGAAATACTTAGCAAGACCAATAAAGCTATGTCTGAAGTTGCGGCTGCGGTCAAGCCGTCGGTTGTGAATGTTTCTTCAACAAAAACAATCCGAACTCGAGGCATTCAGAATCCATTTTTTGATGACCCCTTTTTTAGACAATTTTTCGGCGATGGATTCGGCGGTTTTGACAGACCTCGTGAACATAAACAGTCGGGTATGGGCTCAGGTGTTATTGTTGATAAAGATGGATACATAATTACGAACAACCATGTAATAAAGGATGCTGACGAAATCAAAATAAAGCTTTCGGACAAGCGGGAGTTTAAGGGCAAGATCGTCGGAAGCGATCCCAAAACAGATCTTGCTGTGATAAAAATAGATGCAAAGAATCTTCCGGCTATAAGGATAGGTGACTCTGATTCCTTGAAAGTCGGAGAGATTGTTATTGCTATAGGCAATCCCTTCGGACTAAGCCAAACTGTAACCTCCGGAATTGTTAGTGCTATTTCTCATTATGGCATCCATTTATAATGCATTTAATTTTCCTAAAGAGGATAAGGCTTCGGCCGGTCTGAAAGCGGGGAGGACTTTCAATTTAGATAC
>PEAD01000024.1 GCA_002753335.1 Nitrospirae bacterium MYbin3 | reverse complement strand
CCTTGAAAATCGGTCTCGTTTGAGTGGGATTGGGTACCTTATAACCGGTACCGGTTAGGTGGGATTTACACCCTTAAAATCGGTATCGCTTTGCTGGGACGTAACATGTATTTAAAAGCGAAAGTAGTGGATGTTAGATATAATACTCTGTGACAACCTTTAGGGTGATTTTTTACTCTGTGACAGGAATTGGGTTATTTATGCTGCCATTTTATTGTAAAAACCATTTAAAAGTGATACTCTGTGACAGTATATAGTTGTATTCGGCGCCAATAATTGGTTGAAGTGACACATTGTGAAAAAAAGTTTGTCTCAACTGGAAGCTGGCGAAACATATGGCTTCAAAGCTCCTATTGAAAATATGATCAGAGTTCTTGTTGTTGATGATGAAGAGCCTTTCAGACGGCTTCTGGACAGGGAGCTGAAGAGGAAGGGGTTTTATGTCGAGACTGTTCCGGATGGAGAAACCGCCCTCACGTTTCTAAAAAACAATGCATACGATGTTGTTCTTCTTGATGTTGTGATGCCAGGACTTGATGGCATCTCCTTTATGAAGAAGATAAGCAAAGACTCTGCTATGCCCTCAATTGTTGTGCTTACCGGAAGGGCTACGGTAGAGACCGCCGTTGATGCCATGAAGCACGGGGCCTATGACTATTTATCTAAACCGTACAAGCTTGATGAGCTTGTTATCATTATTCACAGGGCATTTGAATACAGGCAATTAAAAATCAAGAATCGGCTTCTTGAGCAAGAGCTTGCCCGGAAAGAGTCCATGCCCGAGTTTGTGGGCAGGAGCGGACCTTTTGTGGAATTGATGGCGCTTATAAAAAAGATCGGTCCAACAGACTCCTCTGTTTTTGTTCAGGGCGAAAGCGGCACCGGCAAAGAGATGGTTGCCAATGCCATCTGGCATTACAGCAAAAGAGATCAAGGCCCGTTCACCGCGCTTAATTGCGCTACTTTATCCGAAAATCTTATGGAGTCGGAGCTTTTTGGCCATGAGAAGGGCGCGTTTACCAGCGCGTACCAGACAAAATACGGCATTGTCGAGGTGGCTGACAAAGGCACGCTTTTTCTTGATGAAATCGGTGATATGCCGCTTAACCTTCAGTCTAAACTGCTAAGATTTTTAGATTCCGGAGAGTTCAGACGGGTAGGCGGAAACAAAAACCTAAAAGTTGATGTGCGCGTAATCGCTGCCACCAATAAGGATTTGGCTGAAGCTGTTGAATCCGGATCTTTCAGGCAGGATCTGTTCTACCGACTTAATGTTATAAGCATAGTAATGCCTCCGCTTAGGGAGCGCAGAGACGATATAACTCTTCTTGCAGAATTTTTTGTGAGAAGGTATAGCAGAAAGATGTCTAAAAATATTAGCGGCATAACTACCGCCGCTGCTGTTGCGCTTAATGCATACAATTGGCCGGGCAATGTGAGAGAACTAGAGAATGTTATAGAAAGAGCTGTCATACTATGCGATTCTGAAAATCTAGGTGTAGAGGACCTTTCGATTTCTGGACCCCTCCGTTCAAAAAGAGAGAGGTCGCATTTATCTCTTGAAGCGTTGGAGAGGGATCATATTTTAAAGGTGTTGAAGGAAACCGGAGGCAATCAATCCAAGGCGAGCCAGATACTCGGCATTGACAGAAAAACGCTTTATCTTAAACTTAAGAAGTACGGAATAGAACAGACTTGAAATGGTGAGTTTCGAACTTGCTCAAAAGCGTTAGGTTATAATATTCGCATGTCAGGCATAATAGATTTTCACACGCATGCTTTTCCTGATAAGCTTGCCGAAAAAGCCATTCCTGTACTAGAAAAAGAAGGCGACTGCAAAGCAAATCTTGACGGCAAGATTTCTTCTTTGCTTTCGGCAATGGATCGTTGCAGTATCGAAAAAAGTGTCATCTGCTCAATTGCGACCAAGCCGTCACAGTTCGACTCGATACTTTCATGGTCAAAAGAGATAGCGTCAGACAGGATAATCCCATTTCTCTCACTGCACCCTGCCGATCCGCAATGGGAGGAGCATATCGAAGCAATTAAATTGGAGGGATTTAAAGGCATTAAGATGCATCCTTACTATCAGGAGTTTGATCTTGACGAGCGGAGGCTTTTCCCTATTTATGAGAAGATAGCGGATGAAGGACTGATACTTCTTTCGCATACCGGCTTTGATATTGCGTTTCCGAAGGACAGGAAGGCTGATCCGGCCAAAATCATCAATGTGCTTGAAGCGGTGCCATCGCTTAAGCTGGTGGCTTCGCATTTAGGCGCATGGGATGACTGGGCAGAGGTGGAAAGGCATATGTCCGGCAGAGAGGTTTATATGGAGATCTCTTTCTCACTCGAGCTTCTGAACAATGCTGATGCAAGGCGCATAATCACAAGCCATCCCGAAGGGTATATTCTTTTCGGTTCTGATTCGCCATGGACAGAACAGTGCGCGGCTATTAAGAGACTGCAAGGTCTCGGTCTCGGAGAATCGCTCGAAAAACGGATCTTAAGGGATAATGCCCTCTCTCTTTTAGGCTAAAATCTTTTTCTCTGTGTGCTCTGTGGTTTATTTTTTGCTGTTCTATGAGCTGTGTCATACACGGCTTCTGTTTTTTTAGGCTAATCTTAAATCATGAAACCTTCCATCCCCGAGACAGGTACTGTTGTTAGGCTTGAAGGCCTTACCGCTGTTGTAATGCTTAACGGAGGCCATGCCTGCAAAGGCTGTGGCGCAGGCAAAATGGGCCTTTGTAATCCGGGCGGCAACGCCCGTTTTTTAAAGGCAGAAAATAGAGTTGCTGCACAGCAGGGGGATATTGTAAGGGTTGGGCTTGATAATCGCATAAGAAGAAAGGGATATTTTTTGTCTTTTGTAATACCTATTATTGCGCTTTTTGCAGGGGCATTAGCCGGCAGTATTTTGTCTGAGCGGATAGAGGTAAAGAATCTTGATGTTATTTTTGGTTTTGCAGCCATGATAACTGCATCGTTAATATCGTACAGCAAGCTTAGGGCGCTAGATACAAGCTCATCTATGATTGTGTTGGAGGTCTTGCCTGAGCACTCAAACCATAACGCCATCTGATATACTAAGAAATCGGCGCGGCATATGGAAAACAGAGGACTTAAAGAGTATATCGACAGATTTTTGCGGCATCTCGATGTTGAAAGGGGGATGTCCCAACATACGCTTCGCGCTTATGAAGGCGACCTGCTCGAATTCCTAAATTCCTGCGACAAAATCCCGTCAGAAATAGAGATGCTCGACATAAGGGGTTTTGTTTCGGAGCAGATTATGGACAAAAAATCTAAGACAACGGTGTCGAGAAGGCTTGCCACGCTGCGCTCTTTTTTCAACTGGCTCTACCGTGAAGGCCTTGTGAAGATAAATCAGGCTAAGCTTGTTCCCTCACCTAAAATCGCAAAGCATCTTCCTAATTTTCTATCGGTGGATGACACCGTCACGCTTGTTGAAAAGCCGACCGGAGAAGGCGCGATACCGGCCCGGGACCATGCGCTGCTTGAGCTGATATATTCTAGCGGGCTTCGTGTAAGTGAGGCTGCCGGTCTTAATGACGGAGACATCAATATTCGTGAGGGCCTTGTTAAGGTCATGGGCAAAGGCAAAAAAGAGCGGATATTGCCAATAGGCCAAAAAGCTCTCAAAGCGCTTGAAGCCTATTTATCCGAGCGCGCAGGACTTATGAAGGATTCCTCACAGAACAAAGATAGTGTGCCCTTCTTTATTGACAGGAGAGGGAAAAGAATCTCGGACAGGCAGATACGAAGTATGGTGGTCAAATATGCACGTGCCATAGGCATCGAAGGCCAGATAGGGCCGCATACTCTAAGACATTCTTTTGCTACGCATCTTTTGACGGGAGGGGCAGATTTGCGAGTGATTCAGGAACTGCTCGGACACTCATCGCTTTCGACAACACAGAAGTACACGCATCTTGATTTGGGACATTTAATGGATATTTATGACAAGGCACACCCTATGTCTGACAATACCGAAAACAAGGGCTGAGAAGGAGGATACAAATAATGTTTCATGCCACTACAATACTTTGCGTCAGGAGAAACGGCAAGGTTTCTATTGCCAGCGACGGTCAGGTTACGATGGGCAATACCATCCTAAAACACAATGCCAAAAAGACGAGGAAGATGTATAATAATAAAGTTTTGGCCGGATTTGCAGGGGCTACCGCAGACGCTTTCACACTGTTTGAGAAGTTTGAGTCGAAGCTCGAATCTTACAGGGGAAACATAACTAGGGCTGCTGTTGAATTGGCCAAAGATTGGCGCACAGACAAGATGCTCAGAAGACTTGAGGCCTTGTTGATCGTTGCGGATATTGACCATACTTTTATAATTTCGGGCACTGGCGATGTTATAGAACCAGAAATAGGTGTCTCTGCTATAGGATCGGGCGGGCCATTTGCTCAGGCGGCCGCAAGGGCTTTATACGAAAATACCGAACTGCCGGCAAACGAAATAGTGCAAAAGGCGATGGAGATTGCAGCCGACATCTGCATATACAGCAACAAAAATATTACTGTTGAGGAACTTGATGCATAATTTTACACCCAGAAAAATTGTAGAAGAGCTTGACAAGTATATTATCGGGCAGGACAAGGCCAAGCGCGCGGTCGCTATTGCGCTCAGGAACAGGTGGCGGCGGCAGAATATAACGTCCGATCTTAAGGATGAGGTGCTGCCAAAGAATATAATCATGATAGGACCTACAGGCGTGGGCAAGACAGAAATAGCGAGAAGGCTTGCGCGTCTTGCAGGGGCGCCATTTTTGAAAGTAGAGGCTTCTAAATTCACAGAGGTTGGATATGTAGGACGAGATGTGGAATCGATTGTAAGGGATCTTATGGAGATAGCTCTTGGAATGGTAAAAAGCGAGCATATCGAAAGGGTACAGGAAAGGGCCAAGTCTCTTGCTGAAGACAGAGTGCTTGATCTGCTTTTGCCTCCTCCGCGGCAGCCTAAAACTCTTATACCTGATGAAATAGAGCAGGACAGGGAGCAAAACGGTGACACGCGTGAACGCTTGAGAACTCAATTGCGGGAAGGCAAGCTCGATTCCAGATATGTTGACATAGAGGTAAAAGAAAAGGCGATGCCATTTGGAGTGATATCGAATGTAGGCCTTGAAGAGCTCGAAATAAATCTAAAAGATATGCTCGGAGGATTGCTGCCTGAAAAATCCAAGAGAAAAAAGGTCAAGATACCCGAAGCTCTTACAATGCTTACTCACGAAGAAGCGGGCAAACTTATAGATATGGAAAAGGTTACTAAAGAGGCAAGGGAAAGGGTTGAGCAGACAGGAATAGTCTTTATAGACGAGATTGACAAGGTGGCAAGCAGGGGACACAGTCATGGCCCCGATGTTTCTCGGGAAGGTGTTCAGCGCGATCTGCTTCCGATTGTGGAAGGTTCAACCGTTTCTACCAAGCACGGCCCTGTAAGAACTGACCATGTGTTATTTATAGCCGCAGGGGCCTTTCATACAGCAAAGCCGTCTGACCTGATCCCGGAGCTGCAGGGAAGATTTCCGATAAGGGTCGAGCTTGATTCTCTAGGCAAAGATGAATTCGTGCGAATACTTACCGAGCCTCACAACGCCCTTATCAAGCAGTACATAGCATTGCTCGAGACCGAGGAGGTAACTCTTCAGTTCGGAGATGATGCGATATCTGAGATTGCTGAGATTGCGGCTGTGGTTAACGAGAAGACCGAGAATATCGGGGCTCGCAGGCTGCACACAGTGCTTGAACGGCTTCTTGATGATATATCGTTTGATGCCCCGGAAATGAAGGGGCAGTCGGTTAAGATAGACAAGGGACATGTTAATGGCAAGCTTTCTGATATTGTTAAAGACCAGGATCTTAGCAAGTATATTCTGTAAAAGATTCATGCGGAGTGCGTCTTTTGCAGCCGTATGCTTATTGTTGATTCTATCTTCATGTTCAACAAAGTACCTCTCTGTACGGGACGACAAATCTGTGCCGCCAAAACCATCTGCAAAGCCTGCTGATAAGCCATCGACAGAATTTCAGGAGCTTCGCGGAGAAAAGAAGCGTATTGTTGCCTCTTGGTACGGCGCTGACTTTCACGGCAAGCCTACAGCGTCAGGAGAAATATTCAATATGTACGACCTTACATGCGCTCATAAGGAATACCCGTTCGGAACCAAGCTGAAAGTTTTGAGCACGCTTAGCAATAAAGACATTGACTGCATAGTGAATGACAGGGGCCCGTTTGTTGCTGGAAGGGATCTTGATCTTTCATACGCAGCTGCAAAGGGCATTGATATGATCGGCCCAGGAACCGCGCCGGTGATAATCGAGCCGCTTGGCAGAGACATGAGATATGTTAAATACATAAAATATGGCACCACTGACGGAGTGCTTACTATTCAGGCGGGAGCCTTCAGGGAAGAGGCAAATGCTTCACGCCTAAAAATGGCGCTGGATTTGAATTACAAGGATGTTTATATAACAAAGGCTAATGTTGATGGAGTGCAGTATCACAGAGTGAGGATCGGCAAATTCAGCAGCAAAAATGATGCTCAAAAGGTAGGCGCCAAGCTTGCTGATGAGGGCTACAACGTGCTTATAACAAAACATCAATAACTGCTAGATATCTGTTTCAACAACAACTCTGAGGCTTCCATTTGCCGGCAATTCAACTTCTACACTGACGGTTGAGGTTCCGTCGCCGTTATTCTTTACTTTATATATTCTAGCCGGAACCTCTTTCTGTTCACCTTTTTTTGATGTGCTAAAAGCCTTTGCTTTGAATTTTCCGGCATCTGCAGCAGGCATAAGAAAATAAAGGTTGCGAATTTGTAAAGCGGCATGGGATATGTTTAACAGCTCTATTTCACCTTTTGCTTCAAACCCGTTATTTCCTGATACGGTCTTTTTTTGAAGGCTGTTCGGTGCAAGTATTTCTAGGCCCACGTCAGCGCCTTTGACTTTTACAATTAGATAATGAAAGAACCCACCTTTATTCGGGGCTTGATAAAGTGGTGCACCGCCACCGCCTGTTATGATGTAGCGCACTCCGTCTTTTGATGTGTCGTCAAAAAGGTGTTCGTGTCCTGCAAAGACCACTTTGACTTTGTATCTTCTGAAAAGATTGTGCAGATTTTCGCGGTTTGTTTTGTCTTTAAAAGATTTGCCGGACATCAGCAGAGGGTCAACCGCTGAAAACAACGGCCTGTGCAGGAATACAAAAATGTTTGCGGCTGTTTTGTTGGATTCAAGGTCTTTTTCTAGCCACGAAAGCTGCTCTCCGGATATCGTGCCTTCTTTTGCTGTTTCTTCGGTGTTTAGAGCGATGAAATGCGAGCCTCCAAAATCAAATGATCCATAAAAATTACCAAAGCGTTCTTTGACAAGCTTTTCCCTCTCTGCTGTGCCTCCTAGTTCATGGTTGCCGATTATGTTGAAAAACGGAGACGGCAGGTTTTTGGTTTTGCTGACGAAATAGTCTATTTCATTTTTGAACCTCTGCATCGAGCCGCCGTATCCGTAATAGGCGTCGCCAGTGCTGATGATAAAATGCGGGGCGATTAGCTTAAGTTCTTCGATTATGTGTTCGAATGCCTGATGATAAGGGTTGTCGCGTCTTGCAGTTCTGAAGTCCCCGAATACCGCAAAAGAAAAATCTTTCTCATTAGTGTCGAATATGGCCAATCTGTTAATGTCACTGAAAGGTCTATCTGTTACCGCTGTTGCAGAGTTGATGCTTAATAAGAGAAATATTGCAACAATTAAATATCGTTTCATATCGCCTCCGTTTCGTAACTATAGCATAAACGTTTATAATAATATCACGATAATAAAAAGCAGGGAAATAAGGCTGATTTGCCTGAAAAAACCTGCTTAAATAAAAGTTGCGATGTCTGTCCTGTTTGCTAAGGTGCTTTTCTATAAAATTGAAAAAGTCTATATTGATACAGGCAAGGCTATCTTCAAGCCGCTTTCCAGGGAAAGTGTTATCCAATATTTTTGATACGCCTATTGTAGAGTTTATCTATAACAGATGTTCAGCTTCGTCCGAAGCTGACATAACGGCGGTTGTAACATCTAACGACAAAAGCGACGATGAGTTGTTTGATTATTGCATGGCTCACAGAATTGAGGTCTACAGGGGTGATTTGCGCAACGTGCTTTATAGATATGTAAAAGCTGCCGAATTTTATGGTTCCGATACAATATGCAGAGTTTGTGCCGACTCTCCGTTTGTTGATGTTGGTAGAATTGATGCTATGTTTAGAGAGTTTAAAGACAGTCAGGTCGATTATGTGTTTTGCACCCCACTGACATTTCTTGTCGGCACAGATGCAGAGATAGTGTCGCTGAATGCACTAAAGGAAAGTTTGCGGGCTTCCTCAGATGATGAAGACCTTGAGCATGTAACTCGCTATATCAGAAATAATCCTGAGAGATTCAGAACAAAAACGATTGATGCAGGCATGAATCTGAAGGGATTTGAAGATATGAAGCTTACGGTTGATTACCCGGAGGATCTCGGTTTTTGCCGGAGTATTGCGGCTTCTTTGAAAGATTCGACCAATTTCGATTCCCAGGATATCTTTGAAATAGTTCTGATGAATAGGTCGATGCTTGATCAGAAGAAATCGGATCACCTGGTTTTAGAGGATCGATAAGTAATGGCGCACTCTACACCTGAATTTCCGAAGAGACTGGAAATAGAGCTTTCAAGCAACTGCAATTTGAAATGTGTTTACTGCCCTCGTCATCATATGCAGGAATTGTCAGGATATATAAATTGGGATCTTTTTGTGAAAATAATTGATGAGGCCTCGCTTTATCCTGAGACCATAATAGTTCTTCACAGGCGCGGTGAAAGCATGATGCACCCTAGGTTTAAAGAGCTCTTAAGATATGTTGCCGGCAAATTCGGCGAGATCCAGATGGCTACCAACGCCACGTTGCTGGTGGAAGATAAATTTGCTTCGATAGTCGATTCGATAACATTCCTTTCGTTCAGCCTCGATGTGCCTTCAGTTTACGAAAAGACCAGGGTTCCGGCAAAATACGGAATGGTCGAGAAAAATATACTTAAGTTTTTAGACTTCAATCAGGGCAGGGTAAAGACCCAGACATCTATGGTGAGGAGCGATTATACTACCGACGAAGACATAGAGACATTTAAAAGACTGTGGCAGTCTAAGGTTGACAGAGTAAGGGTGTATGATGAACATTCAAAAGACGGAAGGTTTGGATCGTTAGACACTCCAAGGGCCGAAAGAAAGTTGTGCGTCATGCCGTTTTATGAAATGCTTGTTTATGATGATGGCGGTGTTGGAAGATGCAACCACGACTGGAACGGGGATCCTATGGGAAACGTGAATAATCAAACACTATACGGCATATGGCACAGTGAAAATTACCGCGGTTTAAGAGGTCAACACGAACGGCTTGAATTTACAGATGCTGTCTGCAGGTCGTGCGATTCATGGTATCCCGAAATCGGCAATCAGGGGACAGGAGAGGTTTTGGAGAGATGATTAGGGATAATTTTCTGCCTTTGTCCAGACCCTCTGTCGATGAAGACGGGATAGCGGCTGTTGCAGAGGTGTTGCGGTCCGGCTGGTGGACGACAGGGCCGGTTGTTGACAGGTTTGAGCGTATGGTGGCCGATTATTTAAGGCATGATGGCAATGAAATTCATTCTGTTGCCTTGAATTCATGCACCGCAGGGCTTCACCTTGCGCTGCTTGCGCTTGGCATAGGCAAAGGCGACGAGGTGATAGTTCCGACATGGACTTTTGCGGCTACAGCCCAGATTGTGGAATGGACAGGCGCAACGCTTGTTTTGTGTGACATAGAAGAGGACAGTCTGAACATAGACATCCAAAAAGCGGAGCGGCTTATCAATTCGAGGACAAAAGCGATCATCCCTGTTCATATGGCCGGCTATCCGTGTGATATGGATGGGCTGAAAAAAATAGGAGCAGATCGCGGCATAAAAATCGTAGAGGATGCTGCACATGCTATTGGAACTCAATATAGAGGCACAAAGATCGGCAATTTTTCGGATGCTACGGTATTTAGTTTTTATGCCACCAAAAACCTTGCTACCGGAGAAGGCGGCATGGTTGTATCTTCAGACGAGGAGCTGATAGGGAAGATACGAAAATTGAGCTATTTTGGCATATATAAGGAAGCCTTCAATCGCTATGGCAAAACCGGCAAATGGTTTTACGATATAGAGGAATTAGGCTATAAATATAACTTTGACAGCATTCATGCTGCGATAGGTTTGGCTCAGCTGCATAAAATTGATGTTATGAATAATAGACGGAAGCATATTGCAAAAGTATACAGAAATAATCTGAGCAGCAATGTCCTATTTACCGCAGACTCTGAAATTCATAACCATATCTATCATTTATTTATTGTAAGAGTCCCTTCGAGCATTATTGAACGAGACAGCTTGATTGATAAGCTTAAACAGCGCAATATAGGAGCCAGTGTTCATTTTAGGCCGCTCCACATGCACAGTTATTATCGGGGACGCTTTCCAGAAGATAATTTCCCTGTAGCCAACAAGGTATTTCCGGAGATGCTGTCTATACCGATGTTCCCTTCTATGACGGATGAGGACATCGAATATGTAGTTGAACATTTTAACGATTTAGTGAGGAAATAATATGCAAAAATTCAAGGAAGTCTTATTGGCAAGCAAGACGGTTTCGGTTTGGGGTATAGGGTATCTGGGGTATTCTACGATATTACTGCTTCAGTCGCAAGGTTTTTTTGTTAATGTTTACAGCTGGGATAATGTGACAGCGGCGGATATTAAAAAAGGAGCATATCCTACAGGCAAACAGAGAAATCTTTGGTCAGTAAAAGATGAAGTTCCGGCTGTTGATATTTCAAGGTTATCCATCAAATCGAGTCCTGATGATTTATTTCCATCAGCGGTGCATATAATTGCCCTTCCCTATATTAAGACTGACGGTGGTGAAGATGTACTAAGCGCTATTGCCGATACTTTTATAAAGAACGGCAAGAGGGCGGCAAACTCATTGGTGATTTTTCAGGCAGCCGGAGTTCCTGGAGGCATCGAAGGAGAGTTTATAGGCAGGATAGAAAATGCAAAAATAAAATGTTTTTATGCTTCGGCATTTCGCAGCGATTGGACATTTGAGGAGTTCTTTTCGAATGAAAAGGCTGTGGTATTGTCCGGATATTCGCAAGAGTCTTTGGATAAGGTGCAGGTCTTCTATGATGCCTTGGGCATAAAGAACAGTTCCCTTGCGACATTGAAAGAGGCCGAAATTTATGAAAATACCAAAAATTCTATAGAATATGTTTTTTCGGCAATCCTTAATCAGCTCTCGCTGGCCTACCCTGAAACAGACATTACAAAGATGGTAAAACTCCTGTCCAGCCTGTTCGGGTTGAACGAAGCTGCGATTAGTGTAGGGACTAGCAGTTATCGGACATTAAACTCGATTAACCATCTTCTCATGGGCGCAAACAACCCTGGGATGCTGTCTATCATAAAAGAATCTCAGGCAGTTAATCTATCAAGCTTGCTTAACTACGCCGATGCAGTGAAGCGTCGCGGGGCAAGGTCAGTCACTATTCTGGGTTTGTCGGTAAAAGGAGACCTAAAAGATATAAGACTCTCACCATCACTTATTCTTGCTGAGTATTTCAATGAGAATGGGATAACGGTGTTTGTCAACGATCCTTTTTTTACAGAAAAAGAGATTAAAGAAATTCTTCCATTTGCCAATTTTATCGATATAAAAAATGGGAAGTTGATCACAGATGCGGTGTTTATTATGGCATCGCATAAAGAATACAGGTATTTTACTCAAAAGGATATTGAGCGGCTTTGTATAAATAACAGAAAAATTATTATAGATAATACAGGATTATTGAAGGCTTTTCGCTTCTCTTCCAAGGCCACTTATCATGTTCCCGGAGATGGGAAACTTCAGCAATTAGGCTAAGCTATGTGTGGCATTGCCGGATTTATTTCTAAAAACAAAAAGTACAACGCATATGAGATTGTCAATAATATGCTTTGTAAAATGAGATACAGAGGGCCTGATCAGATTGGGCTTAAAACTTTTGGCAATGTAACTTTAGGAAGCACGAGGCTTAGTATTATCGGGAAGTCAAAACACACGATTCCTTATGAGGATTCTTCTGGTAGCTATGTAATTGTTTACAACGGGGAAATTTACAACCATAATTCGATAAAAGACAGCCTAATTTTCTCTTATAAATTCAAAACTGATTCAGATGCCGAAACTGCCCTTTATAATTATATTGAAAAAGGAACGGATTCTTTCAAAGATTATAACGGCATGTACGCTTTTGCAGTATGTGATGCACAGGGGAAGAATGTATATATAGTGAGAGACAAGGCCGGCGAAAAGCCAATATATTACGTAAAGGGGAAAGATTTTTTTGCATTTGCCAGCGAAATGAAGAGTCTTTTAGAAGTGGTCAGCCCTGAGTTTAACCGCAATGCCATATCTTACAGGGCATATGAATTTACGGTCGGCTCAGAGACTCTTTTTAAGAATATTTACAGCCTTGAACCGGGGGAGTACATTAAGGCTAATGATAAAGGATTTACAAAGCACGAATATTGGAAGATTTGGGACAATCTAATTGATATTCAGGATAATGAAAAGAAGATTATCAAGGATTTGTCCGAACTGCTTGAAGATGCTATTTTGCTTAGGACAAAGAATTCTGTCCACCAATACGGATGTTTTATCAGCGGTGGCGTTGACAGTTCATTGGTGGCCTGTATTTCGAAACCTGATTTTATATACCACGTTCATTACGATTATGACGATTTCGATGAGCTTGAGTATGCGCAGTTGATAGCAAAAAGAATCAAAAGGGAATTGAAGGTTATAAAACCTGACAAAAAAGATTTTATTCGGACCCGAGATCAGATAGCATATCATCTTGACACCCCCTGCACATGGACAAGTTTCTCTTTATGGATGCTGCTTGAGCATTCGTGCAGGGACCTAAAAGTTGTCATGAATGGTGACGGAGCGGATGAAATCTTTTCAGGATATTCTAGATATATGCTTTTATACCATGATGAACAAATCAAACAGCTCGAATCCATGAGCAAATATGCTTATCTCGTAGGCAGATACTATGGTAGTCCTGTAGACAGATATGCCAAGCTTGTAAACCGCTGCGAGAATCAGTTTGATGAGCAGGTTAACAGATATTTGGACCAGACGATATCTTATTATTTTGAAAAGACAAGGGCTGATGTCATCCATGCAATGGGATTGAACGATTTTTATTCTACTATGCAGGTGCTTTTACAGATGGCCGACAGGCTTTGCATGGCTTTCAGTATCGAGAACCGTTCGCCGTTCCTGGATTACAGGCTTATACAGTATGCCTTTTCGATGCCTTCAAAATATAAAATACGAAATGGAGTTACAAAATGGGCATTGAAAAAAGTCGCAAGAAAATTTATTCCCAGAGAAATAGTTGACCGCATAGACAAAAGAGGTTTCTCTGCGCCTGTAAACAGATGGTTTGAATGGGACAGAACAGGAAAATACAATAGAAGCGTTTATAAGTCGATGGCATTTGAATACTGGAAGAAGATGTTTAGGGTAAAGAATGGCTGAGAAATATTTTGAAGAGCTAGAGTTGTTTTCGCAAAAATGCTCCGAACTAATTATTAACGGTGGAGCTCACCTGACTGTAATAGCCTGTCATGAACTTTACAGGTTTCTTTATCCATATGAGCCTTTTGAGAGATTTGTTAATTGCGATCCTGTTGAATTTATTACCAGAAAGATTAGTTCTCTGAACTCTTGGCTGGAATCTTCGCTTAACTTTATTAAGTTTTATTCTGTCAATCGCATCGATATGTCCAAGAACCCCATGGAAAAAGAATCTATAGAGCGGGCAACATCAAATTTATATACTGACCTTTGGAATAGATTTTCTGAAGATACTTTTGTTAAGGAAAGTTTCGAACTGTTATCCAATCGGATTCCCCCAACGATTATAGAGGACGCTGTTAAAGGGAAGGTTGTTTTGGATATGGGATGTGGTAGCGGTAGATACTCAATCGCTCTGGCTTTAGCAAACGCTGAAAAGGTATATGCTATTGATCTGTATGAACAGTCATATAGGTTGGCGCAGAGATTAGCCGATTCTAGGCAGCTGCCAATTATTTTTTTTGAAGGCAGCTTTCATAATCTTCCGTTTGAAGATGGCAGTTTTGATTTTGTGTTCTGTAATGGAACACTGCATCATTCAACATCAATAAAGCAAGGTCTTAGGGAATATTACAGGGTTCTGCGCTATGGAGGACGAGGCTTTTTATATCTTTATGCAACTGGAGGAATATTTTGGGAAACACGAATTAAAATGCGCGAAATATTTAAGAGTATTCCGTATGAATTTACTAAAGATATGTTAAAAATTATGGGGCTTCCTTACAATAGGTTTGTTTTTTTAGATACGTGGTATGTGCCTATAGAAACACACACTAGCCGCCAGGAACTGGAGGATACATTCAAAGAGCTTGGATTTAAATTCACGAAGATAATATCTGCCAATATTTTTGATCTGGATTATGCGTTGTCGGAGAACATAAAAGATGCCTCAATTATGTGGGGAGAGGGCGAGCATCGTTATATTTTGGAGAAGGGCTGATGTATAAGATTCTGTCATTGATTTTCGGAGAATCATACTGGTCTCTTCACAGCATGCTTGTTAAGGTCATTTTATTGCGAAAGGGTGTTAAAGTTGGTGAAAAATTTAGAATAAAAGGGACACCGCATTTGAAGATAAGAGGCAGGGCTTCTGATATCTGCATCGGCAACAATGTGTTTATAGGCGGGGATATAGATATCAGAAACCGCGAACATGGGAAAATAGTTATAAATGATGATGTTGCAATTGATTCTGACTGCAGGTTTGTGGCAGCTAATGATGCAGAATTGATAATAGGCAAAGGGACTGCTATAGGACCTTACTGCACTTTTAATTGTGGCACCTCTGTCATTATAGGGCAGAAGTGTTTGTTTGCAGGCAATATAAACTTGAACTCCAGCGAGCACAACATAGTGAAGTCAAAATTTATCAGAGACCAGGGTTATAGTCATGCTCCTATTGTAATAGAGGATGATGTATGGATAAGTGGTAATGTTACAATTAAAATGGGTGTGGTTATAAAGAAGGGCGCGGTAGTTGGGGCAAATGCGGTCGTGACAAAGGATGTTCCGGAGTATGCAATTTGTGTTGGTGTGCCGGCAAAAGTTATTAAGTACAGAGAATAATGAAAACCTACATTATTGCCGAAATTGGCATCAACCATAACGGGGATATAGAGAACTGTTATAAGATGATTAATACCGCCGCCGCTGCCGGATGTGATGCCGTAAAGTTTCAGCTGTTTAGGGCTAAAAATCTTTATCCTAAAAGTGCAGGGATGCTGGATTGGCTGGATGAGCATAAGGCCTACTCTTATGATATTTATTCTTCGGTTGAAAAATCAGAAATGCCTGAGGGCTGGATAGATAAACTTATGGTATATTGCGCCGAAAAAAAGATAGATTTTCTTGCATCGGTTTTTGATAAGGAAGGCTGTGATTTTTTAAGCGCACATGGATTCAAAACTGCAAAACTCGCATCATATGTCGCTACGAATATCCCCCTTATTGAGTATTGTGCTAAGAGGGGCTTGTCAATTATTCTGTCGACCGGAGGCGCAACACTTGGCGAGGTATTTGAAGCGGTAGAAACAGTATTAAAATATCACAACAAATTAGCTTTGCTTCACTGTTCTATTCAATATCCTACACAATTGAAAGACTGCAATCTTGGAGTTATAGAAACTTACAGGAAGGCTTTCCCCTGCATCGATATAGGATATTCTGATCACACAAAAGAAGTTTCAGAGGCTGCTGTCCAGGCTGTATACTTAGGCGCACGAATAATCGAGAAGCACATTACTCTTAACAAGGATATGACCGGTCCTGACCATTTTTTTGCTTTAGAACCCCATGAATTGGCAAAAATGGTTGCGGACATACGCAAAGCTGAAGGGGATTGCGAGAAAAAAGATTTTTGTATAGATGAGGTTATTTATGGCAGCAGTGAAAAGAAAATTTATTCGCACGAAAAACATTTGAGAGACTTTGCCTTTATGAGGTTGTATTCGGGGCGGGATATCTGTCCGGGAGATCTTATCAGTGCAAACGATATAAATATTCTTAGGTCCGGCAAGAAAGAACATGGATTAGAGCCAAAATTTATTAAGTTCTTTGATAAATATAAGATTACCGCAAAAAAGAATATCAAATTTGAAGACCCAATCACCTGGGACTGCATTCTGGGATGAAGCGTATTCTTTTTAGGGCAGATGCAAAGCCTTCTATCGGGACCGGTGATTTGGTGTCGCTCATCCGGCTGTCAAAGTATTTTGAGGTTAGAGGGTGGGAGTCCCATTTCATGATTCGCAATTACAAAGCTGGCTGCTTGCTTGTACAGAAACATGGATTGGAAAATATAGCCACTATTGATGAAAATATCTCGGTTGAAGAGGAGGTCGAGCTTATAAACTCATACTCAGAGGCTTGGAGAATAAATGTTATATTTCTTGAGATAACAGAGAGAAGCCTATTAAACTATAAAAATCTTGCCCCAGGGATAATAAAGGCAACTGTTTGTTTTGATGGACAAGTTTTTGACGATACTGCTCTTGTTGTGAATTGGGATGTGGATGCACCAAAGTTGTTTGATAGAAAAAGATATCCTAAAACTCAACTATTGCTTGGAACAGAGTATGTTATATTGCCGATCGAATTTGATTTCGAACGAATAAAAAACAGAGCACAAAATGCTTGTCCCAAAAAACTGCTTGTGGCTATGGGTGGGGCTGATGAATGGAATCTTACTCAAAAGGTTATACAGGCATTGATCGATTATGATGTGGATTTTATAGTGACTGTTGTCCTTGGCGCAGGCTACAATTACAGGGAGGCTCTTGAACAGGTTGTAAAGAAAGGCGGTCAGCGTTTTAAGTTGATATTCAATATCGAAAATATGTTTGACGAATACATGAGTTGTGATGTTGCAATTGCAGCTGGGGGATTGACCGCCTATGAACTAATTGCGACCCGCACACCTGCAATATTAATTGCCGCATATGAGCACCAAATTGCACGCTGCAGCTACTTTCATGAGCAGGGACTTGCCAGGTATTTGGGATTTAGGGAGGTTGTCCCTGAAATGCTGATAAATTCTGTGATGAATCCGCTGCTGCCTGACAAGGAATATATTGTTCGCACGAAGGAAATTGTAGATGCCGTCTGTGAACTTGCAAAGTGATATAATCCTGGCTGGTGATGGAACCGAGTATCACTTCAGGTTTCTGGAGTGGGATACCGATTTTTTCGGCATCAGTTCTTATTTCCTGGATACCGACAATTATATGTTTAAATGTTCTGAAGGGTTAAGGTCGAAGATTGAGCTGGAGCTTAAGAAATCTTTTGTTACGGCTAAAATCGGTATGGCCTATGGTAAAGAGGTCATACATTTTCTTCAGTCGGCGGGCTTTGCCTATATAATCACTGAGTTTGTATTGAGGCTTAATTTTTCAGGCCATAGGGAAGTTATAAATAGAGGGGATATTATTATTGATAAGCTTACAGAAAATATTAGCCTTCCTTATGAAGAACTTGGGTCAGCCTTTACTTATACGAGGTTTCATTCTGATACAAGAATATCACGACAGACGGCTGATTTACTATGGATAGAGTATATTCGCAATTATAAACCTTCACCTCAAAGGCATATTTTTGTTGCCAGGTCCGGGAGGGAGATTGCCGGAGCGATTCTTGTAAATGAGGATGATTCTGAGAAGCAGGCTACTCTATGCTTTGTTGCCGTAATAGATAGATTTAAAGGAAGGGGGGTTGGGGCGATGATGGTTAATTATATAGCAAATTGTTTTAGAGGATATTCAATACGCACCGAGACGCAGAGCAGGAACCTTGGAGCTCTGAATTTCTATATAAAAAATGGGTTTTCGATTGTCGAAGATTCTAAAGTAATTATGCACAGGTGGGATACATGAAAAATTTGATAATAGCTGCTCATCCTGACGATGAGATTTTAGGCTGCGGTGGACTTATCCATAAATCTTTCAATCAGGGGGATGAGTCTTATGTGTTGATTCTTACTGGTGGAGCAGAAACGAGATATGATAAAGAAATGGAGAAAGCCCTTAGAGAAAATGCTGTTAAGGCAAATTTCAAGTTAGGTACAAAGGAAGTCTTTTTTGAAGACCTGCCTAATCAACAGCTTGATACGGTTTCCTTGCTTTCTGTAACGCAGATAATAGAGAAATATATTGATAAAATTCTGCCTGAGGCGGTATTTACACATCATATTGGGGACCTGAACCGGGATCATCAGATTGTTAGTACGGCGACTATGACTGCGGTCAGACCGATTCCAGGACAGATAGTAAAAAAGGTCTATTCATATTTTGTTGCATCTTCTTCCGAATATAACCTGCTTTTTTGCGAACGGACTTTTGCGCCTAATACTTTTCTGAATATTCGGGATGAAATTGATTGCAAGGTTACTGCTATGGAATGTTATCAAAGCGAGTGCAGACCCTATCCCCATCCCAGAAGTGGTGAGGCATTGCGGTCTTACGCAAAATATTGGGGGCTTTCTGTCGGGGTGGAGTATGCAGAGCCGTTCGTTCTTGTTCGGGACCTAAAGGAAACCATATGAAAATAGTTTTTGTAGGCACAGTACAGATTGGTTTGACAGTTCTGGAAGCTGTTTATCAGACTGGATATCAAATCGATACTGTGATTACGCTTCCGCTGGAACTGGCTGCTAAGACCTCAGGTTTTGTTGATTTTGGACCGCTTGCTGAAAAAAATAACAGTAAATTAATCAGGATACAACACATAAATAGCAGTGAAAGTATTCGACGCTTAAAAGATAGTTCGCCTGACCTTATAATCGTCTGCGGATGGCAAAGGCTGATCTGCAAGGAAATCGTAGATATTCCTCGCCTCGGAACCATAGGCTTTCATTCGTCGTTGCTGCCGAGATATCGGGGGCGTGCGCCTGTTAACTGGGCGATACTTATGGGTGAAAGGGAGACCGGGATAACAATGTTCTACCTGACACCTGAAGCTGACGATGGAGATATCATTGCACAGAAGTCTTTTCCTATACTGCTGAATGATGATTGCAATACAGTTTATAAAAAAGCCGCACATGCAGGCGCTGAACTTATTCGCGAATATTTGCCTAAGATTCATAAAGGCACTGCCCCCAGAATGCACAATGAGTCAGGAAGCTTTCCAGCGTATCCCAAAAGAACGCCTGATGACGGCAAGCTGGATTTTAACAGATCGGCGCTTGATGTATATAATTTCGTAAGGGCCGTAACAAAACCTTATCCAGGGGCTTACTATTATGATGAAAATGGGAGAAAAATAACGGTCTGGAAAGTGGAGATAGTATTTGATGAGAGCAGATTGCTTCCCAAAGATATGATTTTTCCTACAAAGGACTTTAAGATCCGTTTTATTGAATGGGAAGTGAGTGCCTAGGACATTGGTTATTCAGGAGGAATGCTTTGCTAGAAGATGATATAAGACCGGATGCTTTAAAAAAAGATCAGGAATCTTATATAGCACAGGATATTGCCTTCCTGCATGCCAACAAAAAAGAGTTTGTCGAGATAAGCTGCCCTGCATGTGGTATGGATAATAAGAAAACGGTTTTTACTAAAATTGGATTTGAGTACAAAGAATGTTCATCTTGCAGGATGCTATATATGAGCCCTCGTCCTACGCAGTCAATATTGGGAGAATTTTATTCAAAGTCTGCCAATTACAAATATTTCAATGATTATATTTTCCCGGCCTCAAAGGAAGCCAGGAGAAAAAATATATTTATACCGCGTGTGGATAAAGTGGTAAGTATTTGCAAGGAATACGGTGTGTCATTGAATAGTATCCTTGAGATAGGTGCCGGGTTTGGCATTTTTTGTGAGGAACTAGCAAAGAGAAATATATTTGCTGATATTGTCGGATTAGAAGCAACAGATGCCTTGTACGAAACAACAAAGGATAAGGGATTTAAAATGTATAATGGTATTCTTGAAGATGTCGCTATTCAGGAAAAGTTTAATGTTGTGGTTTCATTCGAGGTTATCGAGCATGTGATGAATCCATTGCAGCATCTTGCCAAGATAAATTCCCTGTTACTGGACGGTGGTGTTTTATTAATGACTTTTCCAAATTATGACGGCTTTGACATATCTGTTTTAGGCATGGAATCTGACAGCATAGATCATGAACATTTAAACTATTTTAATGAAAAAGCTATAAAGATAATCCTAGAAAATAGCAGGTTTGAGCTGCTTCATATCGAAACCCCCGGGAAATTAGATGTTGAGCTTGTCAGAAAAAAGATTTTGTCGGGGGAATTTTTGCCTGGAGGTTTCATTAGAAATATTTGTGTTGATAACTATGATACTACAGGAAAGCTTTTTCAGGAATTTATTCAAAAGCAAAATCTTTCTTCCCATATGCTGGTATCGGCAAGAAAGGTTTAACGAGAATGCTTCTTGTTTTGGATCTTAAGATTTCTAACCTAAGTTCTGTCGTAAACGCGCTCTTGTTTCTGGGAATTCCTTATTGGGTATCGGATCGTAGGGAAGATATTTCTAAGGCTACGCATATAATAGTTCCCGGGGTAGGGACATTTGAGGCCGGGATGAGCGCGCTAAAGCGAAATGATCTTGCTGATGACCTCATATATGGAGCTCTTGATTCACATAAACCGGTTTTGGGGATATGTCTTGGAATGCAGCTCATGTTTGAAGCGAGTGATGAATCGCCTGGGGTCAAAGGACTTTCAATATTGCCCGGCAAGGTTAAGAAACTGAAACATAGCAGCGAATACTCTCTGCCTAGGATCGGCTGGGACGAGAGTTTGTTTATGCATGATTTTCTCGGTTTCTCAAAGGGCCAAAAAGAGGACTTTTATTATCTTCACAGCTATCAGGTAGTTCCTTTAAATCCTGATATAGTATCCATAATAAGCGGCGATAAAGACTCAATTATTTCAGGGATACAAAAGGGCAATATTTATGGTGTTCAGTTTCATCCCGAAAAGAGTCATATCGCGGGATTGAAGCTGCTGGAATTTTTTTCAAATATAACGGTATGAAAAAAAGGGTTATACCATGCCTATTTCTGAAGAACGGCTTCATTATAAGGAGCGAGAAATTTTCTATTCATCAATTGATTGGGAACCCAATAAATGAACTGGAGAGGTTTAGTCAGTGGGCTGTAGATGAAATAGCATATATAAATATCAGCAAAGATGATGTGTATGATATTAGACGCAGTGAGCATAAGGTTAAGATTCCTAATAATAGATTTGAGCTGCTGAAAGAGATTTCAAAGAAATGTTTTGTCCCGCTAAGTTTCGGAGGAGGTATTAGAACCTTAAAGGATATTGAAATGACCCTCCAATGCGGTGCTGACAAGGTTATCCTTAATTCAATTCTATTCTACGATAAAAGCTTTGTTTTGGATGCTGTTAGGGTTTTTGGATCCCAAGCCTTAGTGGCATCTGTGGATTATATCGGAGATCTCGTATACCATTCTTACGGGAAAATATGTTCCAACTATAGTGTATTGCAATGGTGCCGGCAGTTAGAGATGGAGGGAATAGGAGAGATAATTTTAAACAGCATAAGCAGGGACGGTACGGCTCAAGGGTATGACACCGTGACTATTAAACTGGTTGTTGATGGTGTTAATATTCCTGTTATAGCGCTGGGTGGAGCCGGTGATTATTATGATTTTGTGGAATGTTTTGAGAAAGCAGATCCTGCAGCGGTGGCGGCCGGTAATATTTTTCATTTTAAGGAACACAGCGATTATCATATTAAAAAGGCCTTGATAAGTGCGAATATAAATGTGAGGCGTGGGGCTGAAACAGCGTTGGGATAGGGGGAATTATGAAGCTTGGAAAGGTCAAATATTGCAAGAAATGTGTTATGCCGTCATCTTCTGCGGTTCCGGTAGAGTTTGATGATGCCGGCATTTGCAGTGGATGCAGAGTTTCTGAGCAGAAGTATGAGATTGATTGGGAAAGAAGGCATAGCCAACTCAAGGTTCTTTTGGATTCTTATCGTTCCAAGGATAATTCAAATTATGACTGCATAATACCGGTGAGTGGTGGTAAAGACAGCTATTTTCAGACACATATTATAAAGAATATTTTCGGAATTAATCCTTTGCTGGTTACGTATAATGCGAATAATTATACGGAACCCGGTATGAAAAACCTGATAAATATGAGAAATGTTTTTGGTGTTGATCATATCTTCTTTACCCCCAGCGTTAATCTGCTCAAAAGGATGAATAGACTTTGCTTTAGTAAGATGGGGGATATGAACTGGCATGCACATTGCGGTATATTTACTTACCCTATAATAGTATCGGTTAAATTTAATATCCCGCTAATTATTTGGGGTGAACATGGTTTTATGGATATGGGAGGTATGCATTCCTATAGTGACTATGTTGAGTTTACCTATAGATTTAGGCATGAGCATGGATTGAGGGGCTATGAATGGTACGATATGATTAATGATGAAAAGGAGCCCATCAAGGGAAATGAACTTCTTTGGGCAAAGTATCCTTCGGATGAAGATATCAAGAGAGTTGGGGTCCGCGGAATCTATATTTCCAATTATGTAAGATGGAATCCCAATGAACATACTAAGCTGGTAATAGATAAATATGGGTTTATTGAATATGGGAACGGCTTTGACCGCACTTACAGAAAGACATCCAACCTGGATGACATGCATGAAAATGGCATTCATGACTACATGAAATATATAAAGTTTGGCTATGGGAGGGCTACCGATCATGCGTGCAAGGATATTCGAGACGGCCTTATGAGCAGAGATGAAGGCATAGAAATGGTTAAGAAGTATGATCAGGTTAAACCTAAGGATCTTTATCGCTGGCTTGACTATGTTGAGATGAACGAAACCGAGTTTGATACCATAGCTGATTCATTCAGAGACAAAAGAGTTTGGGAGCGGCTTCCTGACGGCTCCTGGGTAAAGGATAATATATGGGACTGAGCAATGATAATGTAAACGAGCTAATCCCGCGCACCGAGGCTATTAAGCATATAATTCATCGTGGTTCTAAGGATCCTAATAAAATCATATACGATTATTATGTTTCGCATGGCGATACTCAGAAAGCTCAAAGATTTTTGCAGTATCGTGAAGTATGGGAGTCTATACGCAAGGGAGAAAAGAGCTTAGATTTTCCTCCGCACGTAGCTTTTGCATTGAGCGATGCCTGCAATCTGCATTGCGCCCATTGTTACCGTGTATTCAATAAAGACCGCACCTTAAAGAGACGAATGGAATTTGATGAAATCTTTAAACTTATAGATGAATGCAAGGAGATAGGGGTTCACTCAATAAACCTTGGAACAGAAAGTGAGATGTTCCTTTATGATAGTATTTTAGAAGTTATGGCACATATAGGCAGTAAGCGGTTCGAAGATTTTTGGGTCTGCACAAATGGTACGCTGCTAAATGACGAAAAAATTAATGTGATTCTGAACAGCGGAGTTACGCGCCTTTCTGTTTCAATCGATGCCGTATCAAATGAGACTTACAATAAAGTGCGTGGAAAGCATTTTTATAAACTAATGTCGAATATCTTCAATTTTCTCGATAGAAGGGAAAAACGTGGCACTGCATTGCCGGTACTAAGAGTGACAATGATAAAGTCGAATTTGACTATTAATGAATGCGATGACTTCATTAGATTTTGGTCAAAGATAGCTGATGAGGTTGATATTCAACCACTTATAGACATAAAGAATATTGATTTGCTGAAATATGATTATATTCAAGACCCATATTGCAATTACCCATGGACGATGATTTACATTAACTGGAATGGAGATTATAAGCCCTGTTGCAGCGAGTTTTGTAAGCATCTTACGATTGGAAACATAAAAGACATGTCTATAAAAGACGCATGGAATTCTCCTTATATGATAGATTTGAGACGACAATTTGTTGAGAAAAAGGTCAACAAATATTGTACAAATTGCCTACGGTCACTTAATAGTGGCGAATCATATTCAGCCTTGTCTACAGGTTAGGATTATATAATGAAATCTCAAGAGTTGATTATAATGAACACTGTCGAGGATGGGGGTCATTTCATCAATTCCCGTAATCTGTTTTCTAAAGACCCTGTTGTTTTGACCACAAATACCGCAGTTGATTATTTTTTGCGTAATCGCGGTATTTCAGCAGTATGTCTAAGTAGTTTTATAGATTCCAAGGAAGCTTATAAAAATATTATAACTGCACGCAATATTTCACTAGGCTTAACCAACGCCCTGCATCAAATATATTCAGAATACATATCAAGAGCTGTTCAAGCTAAAAATTTTAATTTCTTTTTTTCTATCTATGGCTATCCGGCATATTGCCAAGCTGTAAACTATCTAGGCCTGAGTGATTGTATTTTGCGGGCTGTATCCTTCTATTCGCCGCAGCGCATGATGATTTACAATGTTCGCACAGCCCAGGATATAAAAACCAGAAACTCTTTTGCAGATCTTGTAAATCATCTTGGATTTTCTGATGCATTTGTAGTTGTAAGGGATGCAAATGACAATGAGTTCTTATCTATTCAAACCTGCTTAAAAGCGTGGGTTCCTGAACATATAAAACTTAGATCAATTCCCGAGTTTAAAATCGATTCTAAAAAATCTTCTATCATCTCATACAGCTTGAATTATAATTTAAAGAATATCAGACCTGCTCTTTATTCAGAGTTTAATATTATTGATTTAGCAACCATTGAAGGAATAGCCTCTGAGTTACCATACGAAGAGAATGTTTTTTTTGATCTTGATGCCGCTTCTGTGCCATTTGATTTATCGTCCAATAATTCATTGCCAGGTTATATTCTTTCAGAAATAGCTGAAGATTTAAGTATAAATACAGATGTGTATATAGCCTATTCCAAAGCAGTTTGTATGGCTATTGATAAATATAATGTAAATATGGGCTTGTGGGACTGTCCACCTGTCTTTAACATGCAGGCTTTGGCATTTGATATCTTGATGTCACATTCAATTCCAGTTGTCGGCGTCCAGCATGGCGGTCTATTTGCTAACCAGCATGGGCATGAAGTTGATATAAGTGATACCAGCAAGTGCAGCCACTATATAAGCTATGGCTTTACAGGTGAGGATGTGCAAAAAGTTTATCCTGATGTATTTCCCAGATCTGTTATATACCCGTTAGGACTTTGCTTCCCGGAAAAGAAGGAAGAAATTGTGCAGTTCGATATAATTTTCCCGATTACGAACACAATTTCTATGCTCGAATTTGGCATGTGCAGGCAAAAGCCTGATATTCTTGCAAATAGGCAACACCTGGTTTTAGAGTTTTTAGATTCGATTAAGCTTCGAGTTCTTGTAAAGCCACTACCCGGCTCATCTCAGATGAATCTTGCTTTATGGGAAACAATGTCCACTCATTCAGGGTATGTTGTAAATAAGGATTTAATGTTCTCTGACATTATGGCTGTTGTTTCGGCAAAGGCGATAATAATTGAGCATCCGACAACAACCCTATATGAGGTGCTGGGGTTGGATATCGAAATTTTTCTCTTAAACGATGAGGTTAGACCTATTGAGCAGGATGCTTTAGATATGTTGAAGAAAAGGGTACATTATTTTGAATCTGTTGAGGATTTGATTCTGGCCGTAAGGCGTTATTTTGAGGGCAGACTTGAGAAGAAGCGTGACAATGCTTTTTATAACCGTTTTGTTCAGAAAGAAAAACCTGAACTGAATATATTGTCTTTGATTCGCAATATCAGTTCGAATTATTCTGAAAATTACTATCCTTCCGTATTGGAAGATTCCAAAGTATCATCTAATATTTTTTTTATTGCCCCTGAAGAGGTGGGCAGTTTGAAGCCTATTTCGCAATTTAATTCATGGTGTTATTTGGGTACTAATTACGGTTTGGCGATTCATTTAGAAAATAGTAGTCTTAAAGAAATCTCCAGAATTCCGCTTGGTAAAGAGATACAAGAGATTGCTGAAAAAATAAGGACTCCTTTCTTAAACTGGACAGACGAAATGTTGCAATTGAATTCGAATCTACCGTGGCTTGCCGGGGATGTGGTTAGCAAAAATCCGTACTCATCGCTTTTTTCTTCTCTATGTTTTTTGATGCTGTCAACTTCTATCTCCAAAAGAGACAATGCAGAGAATATTCTTGTAGTTGTAGAAAACCCAGGGCTAAGGAGACAGCTCATAAAACAGGCTTCCAAAGAAATGTCATTTGCATTGAATTCGAATGCCCATGAGAAACTCAGGGGAGAAATAGAGGCTCTTTACAAAAGGCATGCAGAAACTATGATTTCTCTTTGGTCGTCTGACGCTTATACCGATGATAACAATGAAGAAATAGATTTTGCTATTGTCACGTATGTTGATGATGGGGTCCTTTCCGCCTCTGATGGAATTAAGGATAGATATTTTGGGCGGCTTCCTGAGTGGCTTAGAAAATCCGGTTACAAGATTGCGTGGATTCCCTTTATCTGCCAAACTTCTTTACCATGGGATGAAGCAGCAAGAAGGGTAAGGTCATCACAAGGGAAAGTTCTGATGATGCAGGATTTCTTGAAACCAGAGGATTATCGTTGGGCATCTGAAGAGATGTTTAATAAGTGCGATCCGGAGATGATGCCTGAGACTTGCCCTTTATTTGAGGGGCTTAGTGTTGAAGAAATTCTTCGAGAAGACTTGTTTCGTATTTGGGCATCGCCTATATTGTCTAACCATCTTCTTTTTTGGCCGTTTCTTAGCAGACTGAAGGATCAGTCTTATATAATTAAGCAATTTATATATCCTTTTGAAAATCAACACTGGGAAAAGATTTTCTGCTCTGCGGTACGGCGATTTTTCCCTGATACTCTAATAACAGCATACCAACATGCTACGGTTCCTAGAATATGGCTAACATATTTCCCAACGGCACAGGAATGGAGTGCCGGTACTCTTCCGGACAAAATCGTTTGTAATGGGAAGTATTCATACGATATTTTTTTCGAAAACGGGTATCCTGAAGAATGCGTACAGATTGGCCCTGCCCTTCGTTATGAGTATCTTTATGAACTTATGAAAAGAACGATGGGAAGCCAATTAGCACTAAAGAGGATATTAGTGGCGTTCCCGATCGGTCACCAGGACTCTGAATATCTTTTAGATTGTGTTATCCATGCTTTTATTAACTTGCCTGACGTACAGGTTACTTTGAAACCACATCCGACGTTTCTTCCTCGTGAACGTTTCCAAAGGCTGCTTCCATCGGCGATCACTTTCCCAGACAACTTTCTTATTTCTGATACAGCACTTGACAAACTTTTGCTGAACAGTGACCTTCTTATATTTTCCAATACAGCTTGTGTTTATGAAGCACTTGTTGTTGGACTACCTGTTATTAAAGTTATTCCTGAAACTTTTCTTGATGTTGAAACTAAAACACCAGTTGAAGCTTTACCAGGGTTTCGTAAGGCATACGGTCCATCAGACATAAGAAAGCACACAGAGGAACTTATCAACCTCTCAGACAAAGACAGGGAGACCCATTTTGTGCAAGGACGTAATATTGTCCGTTGGTATTTCTCTCCAGTTTGTGAGAATACTTTGATGTCTTTTCTTCCTAGTTTATCACCAATGGTATCAGTAATAATAACATGTTACAATTATGGACGATATTTGGAAGAGGCTGTTGAAAGTGTCTTTAAACAAACATACCGAAGCGTAGAAATCATAATTGTAAATGCTGCTAGTACAGACAATACTAAGACTGTATCAGAAGATCTAATTGCAAAAAATCCATCACAAAAAATTAAACTGATCAATCAGTATGAACCCGGTGAGGCTGCAATCAACCGCAACACAGGTATTGAAGCAGCAACAGGTAAATACATATTGCCGCTGGATGCGGATGATCGCTTATCTGCTGATGCTATCCGGAATTTGTTGAATGCTGCCCAGTTATATTCTGCTCAGGATGTTGTTGTATATGGATCAATGCAATGCTTTGGCGATAATAACAGTCGATGGACTACAGGAGTATTTAATCCCAATGAAATGATTCGTATTAATCGTGTCCCTATTTCTTCCCTATATAACAGAACATTATGGGAAAAGGCAGGTAAATATAAGACTGGCATAACATGCTATGAGGACTGGGAATTCTGGATTGCAGCGCTTGAGGTAGGCGCCAGATTCATTCCTATTGGGAAAGTAGTTTTCTATCATAGAGCGCACTCAAAAGGATTGCTTTCAAATTCTGGGTTTGGGAGACACGAGTTCAATTACGCAAATATCATAATAAGGCATAGTGATCTTTATGAGGATATCGAAATTCAGTGGGCTGAGGATTATCTTAGGCGATGCAAACAGCAGTCTGCTCAGATAATGAATGAGGGGCATTATGCACAGGCTAGGGCTGTTTTGATTATATACGGACCGGCTGATATCTATAAAGCAGAGGATAAACAATGGGCTATTGAATACTTGCAAAAGAATCCATTGCAGATATCTAAAGGTCTTAATTATCCTGATCAGGTTGTTTCTATTGTAATAGATCGTGAAATTCAAAAACAAAAAAACGCTATAACTATAAATCAAAAAGGAGAGAAGTTTTTTGCGCAAGAAGAATTTGAGAAAGCTTTGCAATGTTTCGATCAAGCAATTAGCCTTGACCCTGAGTCTTTTGTTGCTTACAATAACAAAGGAGTATGTTTCTGGACGCAAAAGAAATATCTGGATGCACTTGAAGTCTTTAAAAAAGTTCTTGAACTCAAGCCGGATGACCGTAACGGTATTATTAATTGTGCAGAAGTTCTAAAAACATTAGGTCAGCATGATATTGCTTTAGAACTTTACTCGTATTACTTAAAACTGTACCCTGAAGATAAAGAAATATCGCATTTAGCTGCGTCTGTCACATAGGAATCCCTTTGCCTTCCTATCGATTTGTTCTTCAGGACTTAGAAAACTTGTGAGTGTATGGCGGCTAGAGTGTTTAAAGAAAGGATAAAATGAAGATCAAAAATGGCTTGAATCATAGATGCTTCTGTACGGCTGAATCGATTAACTCATTTTCGGTGAGTTATCTATGATTTCCTGTTGCATATGATGGATTATCAGAAAAAAAGAAAACTAAAGATAGTTCACATCAGCACTTTTGATATAGCAGGTGGAGCTGAGAAAGTTGCTTGGCGTCTCGTGAAAGAGCAATGTGAGGCTGGACACGACGCATGTATAATAGCCAGTGCTTGTCGTGATAGATCTGGCAGATCAGTCTCATTTAATTCAGAGGCATCAACTGAAATGCAGGCTCTATGCAGGAGTGCAGGCTTCTTGTATTATGAGTATCAGGGCAGCCATAAGCTGCTTAAACATTCTCTTATAAAATCTGCAGATATTATACATCTGCATAACCTTCATGGTGACTATTTCAACCCTTTTTCGCTCATTTTGCTTTCTGCCATAAAGCCTGTTGTCTGGACTTTACATGATATGCAGTCATTTACCGGGCATTGTGCACACTCTTTTGACTGTGAGAAATGGATAACCGGTTGTGGATTATGCCCTGTTTTGAATGTTTATCCGCAAATTCTCTATGATAGGACTGCACAATTATGGCAAGATAAAAAAAATATTTATGAGCATGCTCCCTTTTGGGTTACCACACCTTCTAAGTGGTTGAAAGAAAAAGTTGGATATAGTATTTTGAAAAAGCATCCGATGGAACTGATCTATAATGGAGTTGATACCAATATATTCAAGCCATATGACAGGCTGGAGGTCCGTAAAAAATTTGGAATTTCAGAAGATGTCATTCTTATCGGATCTGTCGCTAACTTAGGAGCTTTAGTTAACACTTGGAAAGGCGGTGTATATACGCTTGAAGCGTTAAAGGCATTAAAAGGAAAGATATCAAACTGTGCATTTCTAAATATTGGTGGAAATGAAACCCATAATGATTCGTTTATTATAGATCTACCCAGAATTAATGATGAAAATGAACTTGCGATGGTATATTCTTTGTTTGATATATTTATCTCGACATCAGTGGCAGACAATTGTCCCCTCACTATACTTGAGGCGATGGCTTGTGGTGTTCCTATAGTAACTTTTGCTACAGGGGGAATCCCAGAGCTTGTGCGCGATGGAATTGACGGGTTTGTTGTGGGATACAAGGATACAGACTCCTTGATAGAAGCTCTTATAAAGCTGTCGCTAGATAATGATTTAAGGCATAAATTTAGTATAAATGCTAGGCATAGGGCAGAATCTTATTTTGAACAAGAAATGGTTGTGCAATCGTATGAGAATCTTTACTTGCGTTGTATTGATGAGTGGGATACAGGAAGGAAACAGATTAATCCTATGTCTTTGTCAGAAATTTCTATGCTAATTAAAACAAGAACCTTTATGGATGGATATGAAGAGGTATTTAGTGTGACTGACAACAGCAAGCAAGCATTGGGGATAACAACAGAACTTTTTGATGATATTTTAAATCAGTCAACCGAACCTAGAAACATTGTTATAATTTGCTGTAATGCCTTTGCAAGTTTTAAAAAATATGAATATGCGAAGATGTTTATGAAAGTGTATCTCGATAAATTCCCTTATGATAAAGAGGTTCAAGAATATTTTGAATCAATCGAAATGGTTCTTTCGAAAGTGGAAGCACTAAATCTAATAGGCGAATCTTTTTTTGAGAGGGGAGATATTAGGGGCGCGAAGAATGCTTTTGTTGCAGCTTTGGATATATGTCCTGATTTTGTAGCGGCATGCAATAATATAGCAGTTCTTTTCTGGCAATCGAGAGAAATTGAAGAGTCTCAGAAGTATTTTGAGCGAGCTGTGAAGTCAAATCCTTTTGATAATGCCACTGTTTATAACTACATTAATGTTCTAATCGATTTGAAGCAATACGGAAGGGCTATAGAAATCCTCAGAAACTACGTAAAGTCGGTGCCTGAAGATATTCAGATGCTTAAATTGCTTGAGAAGCTTGAAGGAATTCCACAAAAAGAATATCGTTATGAATGATACTCAGGTTTTGGCGATATTGAATAAGACCCCAAATTTATGGAGCATGTGAACATAAAGATGTCAATAACTATAGCAACAAGTATTGCTCCTCGTAACATAGAACAGCAACAGTTGGCTATTGCAAGTTGGACAATTTTGGGTTTTAGTGTTGTGTCCATGAATATTCCTGAAGAAAGTGAGATGCTTTCAAGATATTTTCCGAATGTAACTTTTGTGCCGGTTAAGCGGAGCGCTAAAGAACTGGTTGGAAAGCCCACTGTATTTATAAATGACATTCTCAATTATCTGCAAAACTGCGGTTCTAAAATTGTTGGCATAGTAAATTCAGATATTCATTTAAAGTTAAGCCCTGGTTTTCAAGAATTTTTGGTAAAAGAGGCAGATAACTCGATGGTTTTTGGGAACAGGGTTGATATGGAATCATTAAGTTCTATAAATGGCAGTATTTATACATTGGGATTCGATTACTTTTTTCTTGATAAGTCACTTATTGAATGTTATCCAAATGATTGTTTCTGTTTGGGCATTCCTTGGTGGGATTATTGGATAGTTCTCATGCCTATTCTCAGAGGCAAGGCAGTCAAATTTCTAGCTACACCTATTGCATTTCATGGTCACCACAAACAAAATTATAACGGTGCACATTATGGTGATTTTGGCAAGCAATTATTAAAGCATATAGATCTTCAAATATATAATATTATTTTGCCTATTAAGTTTTATTCACAGTGCCCGTCTCCTTTGACCCCTGCTTTAAATATTTGGTCTGTTGTAATAGTTATCTTTATTATTGCGTGTTCATTAGAAATAGAATATACAGGAGAAGAGGTTAATGGCGTAAGAGTTCTTGGTGGTTATGGGGATTACAAGTGGGCTATCGATCCTCTAAGAAAACAATTTGATATGAATTCTGATAGATCTGAGACCTTTGCAATTGAGCTTTTGAAAGATATGCCTTGTTATAAACTAGCGTACGATTTTTTCTTTTATTTGTACAAAAACAACAGTTTTTCAATTGATGCTAACTTAAATGGGACGGAAGTATGTTATCAGGCTGAGAAAAACATTATCGAGTGGTTAAATTATTTATTTGTCAATAAAAAATATAAAACTGCCAAGATTTTATTGGAAAATTATTTAGGTGAAGATAGAATTATGCTGGAATTATTGAATAACTTATCAATTGTTTTGGAACAAGCTTCTAAGAATAATAAATTAGGAGAGTCGTTTTTTTTAGAAGGTGATATTTCTGAAGCATTAAATCATTTCTTGAAAGTTATCGATAGCTGTGCTGATTTTTCTGATGCTATTAATAATTTAGGAGTTGTTCATTTCTATTTAGGAGATGTAGAAAAAGCGATCGAGTTTTTTTACAAAGCGTTATCTTTTGACGCATCTCATAAATATGCTATGATAAATTGTTGCGAGATTATTAAGTCAAGAGCATAAAATAAACAATGAAATTTTAAAATTCTTTGATAAAGGAGTAATTATGGCACTTTACATTAAAAGGGATCAGATAAAAAACGCAGGTGATGAGCGCTGGCAGATTTACCAGATTATTCATCAGTTAATCAAGGATGGCAAGAAGGCAGAGGCATTGATGGCGCTCGAGAGATTTGTTCAGGCCAATCCTGATTATGCGGTTGCGCAAAATAATTTGGGAGTGCTTTATTTTGAGGTTGGCGACAAGAAAAAGGCTTTTGCTCATTATCAAAAAGCGGCTGAAATTGAACCATCGAATCCAATTTTCTTAAAGAATCTTGCAGATTATTATTTGGGCGAGCAGTGTCTAATGGAAGAGGCTATGCAGATTTATCTTAAGCTGCTTTCGCTAAATAGCGAAGATGTTGATACTTTTCTTATAATTGGGAATATTGCTGCAGCTTTAGGCAAAAAAGAAGACGCTGCTGTGTTTTACAATAAGGTGCTTGAGATAGAGCCATGGAATCTTACGGCTATGGATAATCTTGAAGCTTTGCAGAAGGCCCAATAGGGCTTTAAGTCCTCCTTGTTTTTTTCAATAGGTTTAATCTGAATTGTGCCTTAGCGCTATTTCTTTTGGCAGAATCCGAGAGGTTAATTAATGAAGTCGGCTGAGCTGTTGCTCAAAAAAGCACTTAAGCTTCATGGTGGAGCAAGTTATGAAGATGCTATAAATGCTTACGATGAAGTTTTGCTTTTATCGCCAGCTTTATATGATGCTTATTTCAACCGTGGTATTGCTTTGCAATCCTTGGGAAGGGTGGATGAGGCAATTATAAGCTATGGCAGAGCTCTTTCTATCATGCCTAATTCAGCAGAATCTCATTATAATTTGGGTCTTATTTATGTTGGAAAAGGCAGGATGAATACTGCCGAGGCATGTTTTAAGCGTGCTGTAGAGTGCAGGAATGATTATATAGAAGCAATTAACAATCTTGCGAATGTTCAGAAAGAGCTTGGCAAATTGACCCAGGCTTTAGAGAACTATTCTATGGTTTTGAAGCTCAACCCGGATTATGCCTATGCTTATAATGGAATGGCCGGGGTATTGCAGGAAATAGGCGAAGTTGAAGAGGCGATAGAATATTATTCAAAGGCTTTGGCTATAAAAGAAGATTATGTTGTAGCACACAGCAACCTTTTGCTTGCTTTGAATTATATTGACTCTAAGACGCCTGAGGAGGTTTTCAAAGAGCATACTAAGTTTGCAGAAATCCATGCAGAGCCTTTGAGTAAAAACATTTTGCCGTATAGGTGCAAACTAATAGAAGCACGAAAACTGCGTGTGGGCTATATTTCACCAGATTTTAGATTGCATTCTGTAGGTTTTTTTGTAGAGCCTGTGCTGATGAACCATAACAGACAAGATTTTGATATATATTGCTACTCAGATGTGTCTGTGTTTGATGATGTGACTCGCAGGATAAAAAGCTATGCAACAAGCTGGAGTGACATATACGGAATTAGCGATGAGGAAGTGGCTGAGCTGATAAGGAACGACAGCATAGATATATTGGTGGACCTTGCAGGGCATACCGGGTATAACCGCATGCTTGTTTTTGCCAGAAAGCCTGCTCCGGTACAGATAAGCTGGATAGGTTATCCGAACACAACAGGGCTGAAAACTATGGACTATCGAATAGTTGACGAGTATACGGATCCCCAAGGCATGACTGATAAGTATTACGCAGAAAAGCTTTTAAGGTTCAGGAACACTTTCCTGTGTTATATGCCGGATAACCGGAGCCCTAAAGTAAGTTCGTTGCCCGCTCTCGATAAAGGATATATAACATTCGGCGCATTTAATAAAATCTCCAAAATAACTCCAAGAGCTGTTGAATTATGGGCATCAATACTGAAGCGTGTCGAGAGTTCAAAAATCTTACTGAAAGCTAAAGGACTTGATGAGGATAATATACGGACTAAAATTACTAAGATGTTTGCCGAGCATGGCATAGATGATAGCCAGATTATTTTTATGTCTAAGACCCCTGATGCTGCTATGCATATGGAAGTGTACAACACTGTAGATATAGCTCTCGATACTTTTCCATATAATGGGACAACGACTACATGCGAAGCTTTGTGGATGGGTGTGCCGGTAGTTGTATTGCAAGGTGCAACCCATGCTTCAAGAGTAGGCGTTAGCATTTTGTCCAATCTTAGACTTAATAATCTTATTGCTGCTAATGATTGCGAATATGTAAATATGGCCGTATCTCTTGCATCAAAATTAAGCGATCTTGCTAAGATGAGGAATTCCCTTAGGGGAGTCATGAAGGAGTCGCCTTTGTTTGATTATCACTATTTTGTTAATCAAATTGAAGATATTTACAAAAAGACTTGGGTACGATACTGTGAAAACGTCAGGAAAGACAAAGTGTTTATACAAGATGAGATATCTAAGGCGGTTCAGCTGCACAATGACGGAAAGCTTTATGATGCTCAGTATAGGTATCAGAAAATTTTAAAAGTCGAGCCTGATAATGCCGACGCTCTTCATCTACTTGGAACACTTAAGTACCAATTGAAGGAATACAACTGCGCTGTGGAACTCATTTCAAGGGCGCTTGAGGTGGATCCTGGTTCGGCTTTGTTTTATTTTAGTCTGGCAAACACCCTTGCAATTATGGGATTGCAGGACAAGGCTAAAGATTGTTATGAAAAAGCGTTATCTATTTTACCGGACTTTGGTGAAGCTTATTTTAATTTTGCCAACCTTTATTCTTCGCTAGAAAACTATCTGGAGGCCGAGAATTATTACAGGAAGGCTATTTTGTTGGGCGTAAATACGGCACAAGCGTACTTTAAAATCGGATCAATTAAGTTTAAACAGGGAGATGGAGAGGAAGCGATAAAGAACTTTAATATTTCGGCTGAGCTGGAACCAACGCGTGCCGAAATATTTTTTAATATGGCTTTAGTGTATCAGACGCTTAATAAATATAATGACGCAATAGAATGTTATAAGAGGGTCTTGCTACTTAACCCTAACCATGTAACAGCTGCATATAACTTAGGGGTTACATTTTTTTTATTCCGAAAACTAAGCGAGGCGCTTATCTTTTTTTCGCAAACAGTTGATATTGAACCCCATCATGTGGATGCGCTTAATAATTTGGGTAATGTTTATAGAGAGTGGGGAATGTTTGAAGCAGCCGAAAGATTTTATAAAAAAGCCCTTGAAGTCAATCCTAACTCACCATATGTATGGAGCAATATCATATATTTGACTAATTATAAGACTGGTATTACGCTGCAGGATATTTTTGGAGAGCATTTAAAATATGAGAAACATTTAAGACTGTATTCAAATCAGAATAAATACTCATCTCTTCCTGATACTCAAGGCAGAAGGATTAAAATAGGCTATGTCTCGGCCGATTTTAGGCGGCATTCTGTAAGTTATTTTATAGAGTCTGTGCTAAAAAATCATGATAAAAAAGAGTTTGAAGTTTTTTGCTATTCTAATGCTTTTATATCTGATGAAATAACCGAACATATAAAGCATTTGGTCGAAAACTGGCGCGGAATATATAAAATGGAAGATGACGATCTTGAAAACCTGATAAGGAGTGATAGCATAGATATATTAGTCGATCTTGCCGGCCATACAGGCTTAAATAACCTGAGCGTTTTTCTAAGAAAGCCTGCTCCTGTACAGGTGCACTGGATAGGTTACCCTAACACAACAGGTTTGAGTACCATGGATTATAGGATTGTTGATAGCTATACCGACCCTGAGGGCATGACCGATCAGTATTATACGGAAAAGCTGGTACGGATGCCTGATTGCTTTTTGTGTTATGTTCCGGATAAAAAAAGTCCTGATGTTGAGGCATCAGGTAATATGGATATAGTTTTTGGCTCATTTAACATGGCGCTTAAGATAAATGATTATGTTATAGATGTGTGGTCCGAAATTTTAAAGAGAGTCCCTGACGCTAAAATTTTGCTTAAGGCTAGGTATATTGATGACCCAACCCTTAAAGGCAAAATAATTTCTTTGTTTGATTCTAAAGGAATAACAAAAGAAAGGCTTAAAATAAACACATTCGAAAATGATACTACTTCTCATCTCAAAATATACTCACAGGTTGATATAGCGTTGGACACTTTTCCATACAATGGAACTACTACTACATGCGAAGCCATATGGATGGGAGTCCCTGTTATAACCTTAGAGGGCAACGATCACAGGTCAAGGGTTGGGGTGAGCCTGCTTTCGAATGCTGGCCTTAAAGAATTTATTGCAAAGGATGTTGATGAATATATAAATATTGCGGTTGAACTCGCTAATGATAGGGAGAGGCTTAAGATACTTCGTAAAACATTACGCAATAATTTAATTGATTCTCCATTGATGGATGTCTATAAATTCACGCATAATATCGAGAACTGCTACAAATCATTTTTGTCGAGATGAAAGTTCATTCTTTATTTTTTCAACAACGTCAGCCCATTCTCCCTCTTTATATCCACGAAACAATTTCATCGTAGGATACCATGGGCTATCGTCTTTATTAAGCTGCCATCTCCAGTCAGGTATTGGGGGTATGAGTAGCCAGACCGGTTTTGCAAGAGCTCCTGCAAGGTGAGCCACAGCAGTGTCAACCGATATAATCAGGTCTAAGTTCATGATTAATGCTGCAGTATCCGAAAAGTCTTGTATCTCTGAAGTTAAATCTTTAATTGCCAAAGAACGTGTGTTTATCTGAGCTGAGGCCTCACCTTTCTGCAGGCTGTAAAACTGAATATTTTTAAGCTCCGAAAGTGGAGCGAATAAGTCTAAAGACAAGGAACGTACTTTATCATTTGCGTTTTTGGGATTGCCTGCCCAAACGATGCCTATGTTAAATCTATTTTTGTCTATTCCTGCTAATGCAGACCATTTTTGTATTAAAGAATTGTCTGCTGATAGGTACGGAACTTTTGTGGGTATGTTCTCATTGGTTGTTTTGAAAATATATGGAATGGTTAGGAATGGACAATGAATATCGAATGGCGGAAGCCTTTCTCCTTGTACTGTAATGCTTTCTATGTTCTCACTAGAACTGAAAAGCGAAACAAGTTCTTTTTGGCATTCAATTATTATTCGGACTCCTTTTTCTGCTATAGAAGGAATATATCTGATAAATTGTATCGCATCCCCAAGCCCCTGCTCTGCGTGAAGCAAAATAGTTTGGCCCTTTATATCTCTTCCATCCCATAGCGGCTGGATAAAGTTGCGGTTTGTAATATAATCTTTCAATTCCCATCGCCACTCGTATTCTTTCCATCCCTCATCAAATCTCCCTGTAAGCAAAAGCAGTATGGCTAAATTCCAATGTGCATATGAAAGCGAGTTGTCGTTAGTTATGGCGTGTTTGTAGCATTCTATCGCTTCTTCTATATCCTTAATTGCTCGCAGCGAGTTGCCGAGGTTGTAATAAGCGCTGGCATAATTGGGGTCAATTTCAATGGCCTTCCTATAGCATTCTATAGATTCATTTATATTGCCGTTATCAAATAGAACAACTCCAAGATTGTTGTACAATTCCGCATTTGTTGGCAAAAGTTCAATGGCCTTTATATAAAACCCGATTGCTTTAATAGGTGATTTTTTTGCGGCATAAATATAAGCAAGATTGGGGTACGCATCATGCAATGATGGATCAAGCTCAAGAGCCTTTTTGTAGCATACAATCGCTTTGTCATAATCTGACTTGCTTTGGAGCAGTTTTGCTAGGTTGAAATAAGGAGCGGGTAAATTAGGTGACAAACTAATTGCCTTTTGATAAGCTTTAATTGCTTTATCAGTATGGCCTATGGCGTTCATTATAATGCCAGAATTTGCGATAGCTTCTACAAAGTTGGGTGATAGCTCTATCGCTCTGTTTAAATGCGTTAAGGCGGAATCATAGTCTCCTAGGCTCTTAAATGACAATGCGAGAAAATTTAATATCTGGGGGTCGGTGTTTTTCTTAAGCAGATTAGTGTAGATGTCTATCGCTTTTTCAAAATCACCGTTTTTATGATGTTCTAAAGCATTCCTTAGAAGCTCACCGTTGCTCATTCAGTTGTGGTTATATTAAACGGCTCCTTTCAATCCCGACGCTATGTTTAAATTAATATTAATTAAGATATCTACTTTATCTGCTGATGGATTCTTCCTAATATCTTCTGTGCGTTTTTCTATAAAATCTGCAAGCTTTAACAGATTTTGCCTTGTTTCAACAGGAAGGGGTGTGGTGCCCTTAGAAACTTCACTTTTTAAAATGCTCCATATGAGGTTGTTGAACCCTAAAGCATCATTAAGCTTAGCTTCCAATCCTTGCTCATTCCAATTTTCTTTGCAGTTTTTGAGTATTGCTGCTGCTTTTTCTAGAACAGAAGCCTCTAGTTCACGCCCCGACATATTGTTGTTCTCTGACAACGGATCCTTTGATTCCATTTAATGCCTCCTCTTCAAAATGTATTAATTCTTTTGCAAGTTTTAAAGCAGGATAATATCTGCCAGAAATAATATGTTCATTCATACTGTCTATAATTGAGATAAGCCTTGGCGCAGCATTTATAAGCTCGCGAACAAGCTTCCAGTAAACGTCATAGTACTCTGTCAAGTTTTTCTCATCTATGTACATAAGCTGAATTGCAAGGTAAAGTTTTTTGCAATGCGTATCAGCATGTTGCGTGGTCATTATATCTTTTTCACGAAGAACAAGTGCTTTGTTTTCTATAAAAAGTTCGGTTTTGTGACTACCATTGGCGATTACAGCTCCTCCAACAATCAGCCGTTCGTATGGTTTAAGATTTAGTTTTAATGACATTTTAGATTTAGATTGATTTGTTTGAGAGACAATGCGGAAGAGAATATTCTCTTCCGCATTGCATGATGCTTTTTTAGAACATTCTTAATACGGACTGGGCTGCCTGTGAAGCAAGGCTCAGTGAAGTGATGCCCAGAGACTGACGGGTCTGAAGCATAAGCATGTTAGCGCCCTCTTCATTCATGTCAGCCAGTGTCAAATTATCTGCACCGGTTTTTAGAGTGTCGATCATGTTCTTTGCGAATTCTGAACGCACTGTAATAACGTTAAGGTTAGTTGCGATAGACTTTGCCTGGTCTCTGAGGTTTGTGGTTGCGGTGTTGATTGCGTCGAGTGCGCCTTGAATATTTGATCCACCGCAGGTAGCATCTGACCAGATACCCACACCTGTAGAACTGCCATAAGAGGTTGTTACAGTTGTACCAACCATACCAAGAGTAAGGTTGGCTATTGAGTCGCCTCTAAAGCCTGTCATAGCAAGAGAAGAAGTGCCATCTTCATTGAACTTTACGGTCAATGTGGCGGCTTTAAGGAAGTTTGTGCCTTTATAGCTGGCATCATTGGCTACCGCCAAAATCTGACTCATGACTACGTTAAACTGCGTCGAATAACTTGCTCGGCTATTCGTGTCTGAAGTTGAGAGCGAAGTGGTGGCGATAGACTTTGCCTGATCAAGGAGCGATGAAATCGCGGTTATTGCTGAATCAGCAGCTTTTGCTGTCTGAATCGCTTCGCCCATAGAATCTTTGCGGAGCGCAAGGTCAGCAGCCCTTGACATATTTGCCTGAGCAGCAAAGAAGTTCACCGGATCATCAAGAGCGGTGTTAACCTTTTTGCCTGATGCCAGTCTGTTTTGAACCGTTGATAAGTTGTTTGCTGTTCCCTGCAGATTGATGAGGTTTTGTCTCATCGAGGATGTTAATGCTATCTCGTTCATGTTGTTTCTCCTTTTCTGGGATTTTATCTCAGCATTCTTGCTGAGGGGTTATTATTTTATGCTGATTGTTTCAGCGCCTAATTTTCAGTCCTTTCTTTTGTTCACCTCCTTTTAGGACTTGTACAAGTATATCATAATACATTAAAAATGTTAATCTTTTTTGCTATGTCTGGTTGTTTTATTTATCGGAGAATGTGTGCTAAAGTTTAATGAGTCGCGGTTTTAGCGAAACCAGAAAAAATAAGATTGATTCATGCAACTAAGAATCGTATTATAAACAAGAACTTTTGAAAAAATCTGACGAAATGAAACATCTAATACAAGAAGTCAACAAGAACCCTCTAAATACCGATGCTTATTTCAATTTAGCAATGTTTTTTCAAAAAAATGGGAATACCGAAAAAGCTATACTTTGTTATGAGAAGTTGCTTGAGACAAATCCTAATCACACAGCCGCTTTAAACAATCTCTCTGCACTTTATTCGAAAAAGAACAACCATGAAGCAGCTCTTGTTTGTATTGCAAAAGCTATCAACATAGCACCTGACAATGCCGATTTATATAATAACCAAGGGAATGTATTTTATCGCCTTAGCATGATTGATTTTGCTATTAGTGCCTATCGCAAGGCTGTTTCTTGCAATAATGCATCAGCTGAGATTTTTACAAATCTGGGTAAGGTTCTTGAGGAAACAGGTGATTTATCCGGTGCGAAAGAGTCTTTTATGAGAGCATTTGGTATTTCTAAGGAACGCTATCCTCTAGCACGATTATTTGATGAATTTGAGGAGCGCTATGATTTTTTTAGAGATAGATTTTGCAATATTCAGGGGTTTCTTCATAGTGTGGAGGGGTATATTCTTATGGCACTTGCTTCTAAAGGCCCCCAAGCAGGATCGGTTGTTGAAATAGGAAGTTTTATGGGGCGGTCAACATGTTGGCTTGCCGAAGGCTCGAAAAATTCTGGCAGAGAGAAGATTACAGCAATTGATCATTTTAGCGGATCTTTAGAACATAAGAACGAAAAAGAACTGATAAGTGAAGGAACCACTTTTAAACGTTTTTCTGAAAATCTTAGTGCTGCAGGGCTGGATGATTATGTAATACCGACTGTTGCAAGTTCTGAGCAGGCGGTTAAGAATTGGTCAGGGCCAATAAGGCTTTTGTTTATTGACGGCGACCATTCATTAGAAGGGTCTGAAAGGGATTTTTCATTGTGGTCCCCATTTGTTGCAACCGGAGGATTGATTGTTTTTCATGATATTGGCGTATGGGACGGGGTTTCTTCGTTTTATAACACACTCATGAGCTCATCAAGATTATATAATGAAGTTTTTTCGTTTATGAGCCTAAGGGTGATAGAAAAAAACAGTATTGATTAATTGGTAACCGCTTTTTTATAAATATTCGAAAGATTTTTTTAAATAAATCTTTATATCTTCAAACCTGAATTCGGGAGAAAGAAGATAATACAATCTATTTGTTATTTCAGGAGAATTGCTATCACTAATGAGTGTGCCTTTAGTATAGAATTTTACAAAAATATTGAATATATTGTTATATATCTGCCCATTTTTCGGATTGAGTTTAAGCGATTCATTATAGAACATCATTGCGTTTTCATATTCTTCTTTGAGATGAGAAAGTATTCCCAAATTTTGATATATGGCGTAGTTGTTTTTATCGCAGGATAGGGCAATATTGTAATATTTCGTTGCGCTGTCGAAGTTATTGCATACAAAATAAATATTTGCGATGTTGTTGTAAGTGCCGGCATCATCTTTAATAGATAAAGATTTTTTGTAAGATCTTATCGCTTTTTCATATTCATGCATTTTTGAATATACATCTCCCAAAGTATTGTAAGCGATATAATTATCAGGATCCGATTTTATTGATTCAAGACAGATCGAAATAGCGGCATTGAAATCTTCCCTGTCTATGAGTTGCTGGAGAGTTAGCGGTTGTGTAACATTGCTATTCATGTCATTGTGATTTTCTCTTGACCCCAGGAACCCGGTAATTATGTCTGTAATAGCGTCAATCCTCTTGTCGTAAGTATGTAAAGCAGTCACTTTATTAAATCCATTTTTTGCTATTTCTTCCCTTTCGTTTTCGTTATTAAGGTAGTATTTTGCAATTTCTACTAAATCATTTGAATCTGTGTAACCTATATAATCGCGGCCTTCTTTTAAAAGAGTATTTATATCAGTACTGCCTATTCTGTCGGTGATTAACGCAGATCCTGATGCCATAGCTTCGAAGATGCGGGCACTCAGAATTTTATATCCTGAATCTATGTGTGGAGATATATGTAAAACTAGTCGTGACTGTTCATAAAGGGCCGTTGCGGTTTCATAAAATGCACTCTTGGTCGCAAAATTAAAATTGTGGTTTAGTAAATCCATGTATTTTTTTCTGTCATCTTTTATTGAACCTATAAAAGAAATATCAAATGTTTTTTCTTTAGGTTTTCCGATGTTGATATCATCACAAGCCAATGGCATCCAGAAGACATTTTTTATGCCCTGTTTTCTGAAGGCCTCAACATAGCAGGTCTCTGTCAGGAACACGATATCGAACTTCTTCGCTATTTCTAAATAAAGTTCCTGTGATGTATGAGCATCAATAAGCCAGCAAACTTTGAATGCATCGATTTTCTCTATTCCAACGAAAGGGTACCAAATATGGGTGTCTATGTAAAACAATACATCAGGATTCCAAGGCAGCTTTTTTACGGCTTCCGCATGCGAAAATACGCTTGAGCCTATTTCCGGAGGCAGCAGTTTGTCTTTTATGTCGTTGTAGTTTATATTCCATTCGTACTTAAGTCTCTTTTCAGAAATATCTAAAGGAGAGAACTTTATAACGTCATGTTTTTTTCTTAGTGCTTTTTCTATGTAATAGGCGGGAACAAGAGGGTTTAATACGCAAGACAGCATGATTTTTAATTTTACTTTCCCCACTTGCAGGAATTATTTTTGTGCAAGTAACGTCATTTTGTCGAGGTGTTTTCGGCAGGCGTTCTGTTTTTTTCAGCTACAACAAAATATTGAAAAGTAAAAAAGCTGGCAGCTTCTTCAAGCGAGATATTTTTTAATACTATCTTTCCCAAATCAAGATCTTTAGGCCATCCCTGCTCTTCTAATCCAGGCTGTCTATTGCTAAAGCAATGGATTACATTATACCGGGTGCCATTGAAGAGCTTGTATATTTCGTTCAAAGTAAAAAACCTTATATGTGTCGCATCCAACAAACCATGTTTTGCATAACTCCAATTTCCATTAACAAGCTGCAGAATAAGGTCAATATTCTGGACATTGGGGATGCTTGCAATCAACTTTCCATCAGGCCTGAGACAATCTCTCAAATCATGTAAAGTTTTCCAAGGGTCATACAGATGCTCCAAAACATCAGCGCAGATAATCAGGTCAAAAGATTCTTTTTCAATTCCTAACTCTATGGCATCAAATCGGTTAATATCAGCAACAACAACATTGTCAAGGCGCTTAGAAGCAAGCTCAGCAGCAGTTTTATCCAGTTCGATGCCTTTATAAAACAGATTAGGAAACTTCTGTTTCAGCAATTGGCCGGTGGCGCCTGTGCCACAACCTATCTCGAGAATATTTTCAGGAATCCAGGTTATAAGATTGGCTATTTCTATGCGAGGTGAGTCACCATACTTTACATCGTGACTTTCTTTTAACGGTGAATAATAGTTTGTGCCCATGGTCATCCTAAAGTAGAATATATTAATTGTATCGCAAGGCAGCAATTTCCAGCAATTTTTGTTGTTTTCGCTTCAGCATTTTTTTGTTAAAGCGTAACAGATTTCAAGTAGAACGCATCACCCCAGCCTTCTTTTGTCCAGTTTGTCAGAACTCGAAAAAAGCTATGTCTTGCCAAGAATTCATCAATCTCAGAAACCAAAGGAATTCCCTTATAAAGAGACTCCGAATTTACTTCAAGGAATATGCCTTTTAATGATTGTTGGCTGATGTAATTGCCCAGTCCTTTCAACACTGCAAGCTCAGAACCCTGCGTATCAATGTTAATAAAGTCAAAATCAATCCATGGCAAATGACATTGTTTGGCTTCAATCAACGAATCCAGTCGATAGGCTTGAACTTCCTTTATTTCGCTGACGATAATTTGAGGATAATATGCAGAGTGCCTGTCCAGTTCAAACACAGAAGAGCTTTGAAAGTTATTCGTTACATTTAGTTTCAGCACCTTGTTTTCATCAAATAACGCGTAAGGCACTATAAACTGCTCAATATCGTATTTGCTGATATTTTCGCTCAAAGACTGCAATAAAGAATCGTTGGCTTCAAACCAGACCACTTTTTCAACTTTATTGGCAGCATATATAAATGCTTCTTCTCCTATATGTGCGCCAACATGATAGATCTTTTTGACCGGTTTGCTATAAAGCGCGCCGATTAACCTGTTGCATTTAGAAAAATCTATAAGCATATGGCTTTATCTCCTGACATAGAATGCTATGGAAAATGAAGCGGGAACTTTGGAAGAAGAACATGAGAATTCCATGGGTCAAAGGGAATAAATCTATCTTTTTGCGGACAAGGGCGCAAAAAAATCTTTGCTTTATGATTTAACATTGCTGCAGCAAAAGAAAGAGAACTATTTGCGATAATGAGTGCGCTTGATTTTGCCATCATCATAAAGTCAGAAATCAACCGGGTCGAATCATCCAATACCGCAAAGAGGCTTGCATTGGTGATGCACGGAATGTTTCGCAACTCAAACTCTCGTCTGCAATGCTCTATATCGTCGCTGCATAAATAAATGGCGGAATTTTTAAATGAAGACAGCATAAGGTCAGACAAGGCGTTGATTACGGCATCAAAACTGCCGCCCCAGAATAACGGATGCTTGTTTGCAAATTTCAGATAATCACCCCTTCTGAAATGAACACAGATTATAGGGCAATCTTCCAATCCTAAATTAACCAAGGATTGGTTTATCTGTTGCTCAATAAGTTCACTAAAGTTGAAGATATTGAAGAACATCTCTCTATGCTTTATGTAGGCTGAAGTATGGTATTGAAATAATCCCATTAGCTCTAAAACTTTAGCTTCTTTTTCTAGATGGCTTTTAATAATTTTAATTTCTGCCTCAGGTCCTTTTTCGCGACTGATGGTATGTTCTAAATCTATGCTTTCATCATATGACAGAACAGGGTTGCATTCAGGAAGATTAAAGAGAATATTGCCCAACCAAGTTGAATAACGAATATCACAGCCAATTTGTGACTCAATGAATTTCAAGAAAAAAAATGCAAAGAATTGATTTCCAAATCCGTGCAGTTCATCCTTGCCTAGCCATGACATTTGAACGATCATACAGCCCACCTATATAGCATTTATGTTTTTTGTCATTTCAACCAGATTTTCTCTTAGCGACATCACTACCGGCTCCCACTTGCCCGGCTCTTCCTGTCTGAAGAGTTTCATGGTGGGATACCACCGACTGTTTGTTTCTTTTTTAAGCCAACGCCAATCGGGGACAAAGGGTATCATTACCCAGACAAGCTTCCCCATTGCTCCGGCAAGATGCGCTATAGCACTGTCAACGGTTACCACAAGATCAAGTTTTGATATAAAAGCAGCAGTATCCGCAAAGTCGTAAAACTTATCGGTAAAATCAATGATTCCCCAACTTTCTATTTCTTCGGTCTTGGCATATTCGTGGTTTTGTTTTTGAAGGCTGTAAAATCTTGCGCCGGCAACTTCCAATAAAGGCGCAAAGACAGATGCAGGAACAGATCGTAACCTGTCTCTAAAATGATTGGGTTTTCCTGCCCAAACAAGCCCAATTTTTAAAGTTTTTAATGTGCCAAGCAATTCGCCCCATTTATTAGCCTCGTTTTCATCCGGTGAGATATACGGAAGGTTAGGGATGTTTGTTGATGTTATGCCGAGAGCCAAAGGAAGGCTGAGCAAAGGGTAGTGCAGATCAAACTCAGGCAGCTTCTCCCCTTCCGGGATGACAGTATCGACGCCTTCTACTTTGGAGAACAGTCGTGTCAACTCTTTCTGACACTCTAAAATTATTTTTGCGTCCATTTTTTTAATCATAGGCGCAAATCTTATGAACTGAATAGCATCTCCAAATCCCTGCTCCGTATGTATTAGCAATGATTTGCCGGTGATTTGCGAAGAACAGTCCCATTTGGGTTTAGAGAAAATTCTTTTTTCAGAATCCTTTAGCGCAAAGCGCCATTCATATTCCTTCCAGCCCTCTTCGAACTCTCCCGAAAGCAGTAGCGCCAACGATAGGTTCCAATGGGCGTTTGCATGATCAGGCTTTATGCGTATAGCTTCACGGTAGCACTTTATGGCTTTCGATAGCTCTTTTTTTTCGTTATAAACAGACCCCAGATTGCCGTATGCGTCAGCAAAAAGAGGTGCGAGCTCTGTTGCTCTGACTAAATGTTTTTCGGCGCTGTCCATATCTCCTATTTCATACAGCGAATTGCCTAAGTGATACCATGCTTTTGCGTATGAAGGATCTATTGAGATAGCTTTTTTAAAGCATTCTATAGCTTGACTTAGTTTGCCGTTTCGTTTTAGCGCAAGCCCGAGGTTGTCGTAAGCAGGGGCATACTCGCCCATAAGTGAGACCGCTTTGCTGTAGGCTTCTATCGCATCATCAAGCTGGCCGCTTTCCGAGAGCGCCACGCCGAGATTGTTGTATGCAGAAGGCATGTTTGGATTTATGATAAGCGCTTTTTTGATGCTGATTATTGCGTTTTGGTAATCCCTGTTTTCGGATTCAATGACCCCGCAAAGGTGAAGTATATCAGCATCATCAGGAAAGTTTTTAACTGCAGCAGTGCATAAGGCCGAAGATTCTTTGAGCATCCCGTTTTCGCGCTGCTTCAGTACTGCTTCAATCAGTTCTTTTTTTGTTGTCATATTGTCCTGTTTGAAAGGCTATAAAAAATTTTATCGATGACCGCATTCCAGTCGGAAGGCTCTGTTTGTCTGAATAGACGCATAGAAGGGTACCAAGGACTGTCATCTCTATCTATCAGCCATCTCCAGTCAGGCACATACGGCAGCATAATCCAGACCTCTTTTCCCATCGCCCCTCCCAGATGCCCCTTTG
>PEAD01000053.1 GCA_002753335.1 Nitrospirae bacterium MYbin3 | reverse complement strand
ATCCCGAAAAAATAATCAAAACGCTTAATTTTAACAGAAAAACCCCGCGAAAGTGTTCTGTATTATACGGCATTCCAGAAAATTCCGGGGAGCCGCGCTTCTGTTAATTAATCTGGCGTGCCAGACCGCTCAGAACAGTGCCGGGTCCGACCTCTACAAAGATGTCTGCTCCCTGTTCACGCAGGTATTTAAACGTGTCGATCCAGCGTACACTGCTGTAAATCTGTTTAACCAAATTCGAGGCGATCGAGTTATTGTTGTACGGTTGTGCACTGCAATTGGCAATACATGGAATTTTAAGGCTGTCAAAGCTGAATCCTGATAGAAAAGACTCAAACTCTTCCGCTGCCAGTTTCATATAACGACTGTGAAAAGCTCCGCTGACCGGCAGAATAACAGCCCGCTTGGCTCCCTTTTCCTTCAACTGCGGTGCGAATGTCTCAATATCAGACTTGGGACCGGAGATAACCGTCTGGCCGGGAGAATTGAAATTGGCAACATCGATACTGTGCACACCGAGTTCGGTAAGGGCCGAGGCAACGGCATCACCGTCCATTCCCAGAATGGCGGCCATGCCTCCGCCAGTAGCAGCGCTCATCAGGGCGCCGCGTTTTTGGACAAGCTTAAGTCCTGCAGCAAAATCAAAGGCGCCGGCAGCATAAAGGGCATTATATTCTCCCAAGCTATGCCCGATTACAAAATCCGGACTAACCTTTTCGTCTTCCACCTTAGCAATGAAGCTCAAGACATTGACTATGTATAGTGCCGGCTGTGTGTAGTCCGTACTGTTGAGCTTATTGTCAGGATTTGTCAGACAGAGTTCCTTAACCGAGTAACCTAGAATTGAATCAGCTTCAGCGACCAGTTCAGGATATCGTTCAAATAGATTAGCTCCCATGCCGGGGGATTGCGAACCCTGTCCAGGGAACATGAATACCGTTGCCATAAAATACCTCCAGCGGTAATATATATTTTTTTAGTTTATTGCATTGCAGAAATATTTTACAATCTTGCCACTTGACAGACATAGATATCCTTGTCGAAAATATCAAGTATTTGAATAAATTTATAGAAGAGGGTTTGAGTTGATAATCGATGCGAGAGGGTTGGGAAATCCGAACCATATTAAGAAATTTGTTGAATCCTTTGACGGCGTATGTACGGTTTATGACGACATACAGGTTATGCTGGATTGTGAATCAGGAGATTTGAAGAAGTTTGAGATGTACCTTAAGTCTCACCGATGCATGTACTCAAAAGAGTTGATAGACGGTGCTGCCAGCATTAAGATTGAGCCGCCGTTTAGCTTATGCTGACCGAAATTAAAACAGGGGAGGGCAGGATGAAAAAGAAGGTTTCTGTAATTGGAGCAGGAAATGTAGGTGCCTCGCTCGCGCAGTTGATTGTACATTCAGGAATAGCGGATGTTGTTTTGTTCGATATAGCAGAGGGGATTCCTCAGGGGAAGGCTTTGGATCTTGCAGAAGCCTGTCCTGTGTGGCAGTCTTCATCGTCGGTTTTGGGAACCAATGATTTTGCTGATACAACCGGTTCCGACATAATCGTTGTTACTGCTGGCTTTCCTAGGAAGCCGGGTATGAGCAGGGATGATCTTCTTTTTGCGAATGCAAAGGTTGTGTCTGATGTTGTGGCCGGGACTTCTAAGCTCTCGCCGGATTCTATAATAATCGCGGTTACTAATCCTATGGATGTCATGGCGCAGGTCAGCATGGATGTGTCGGGTTTCCGTCCGGAGCGCGTTATGGGGATGGGAGGAATACTCGATTCAGCAAGATTCAGGACATTTGTTGCATGGGAAGCCGGTGTTTCTCCTGAGGATGTCGAGGCTTTGGTTCTTGGAGGACACGGTGACTTGATGGTTCCGATGCCGAGATTTACAACGGTTAAAGGCGTATCGATAACCGAACTTTTCAGTGCAGAAAGGATAGATGCTCTGGTACAGAGGACAAGGCATGGAGGCGCAGAAATCGTATCACTGCTGAAAAGCGGCAGCGCATACTATGCACCTGCTGCTGCCACTTTCCAGATGGTTAAGTCTGTGATACTGGACGAAAAGAGATTGCTTCCATGCGCGGCCTATCTTAATGGTGAGTATGGCGTTACCGGATATTACACAGGGGTTCCTGTTGTTCTTGGAGAGTCAGGCATAGAAAGGATAGTGGAGTTGAAGCTTAATGCTGAAGAGGAGAAGGATTTGGATAAGTCTGTAGTTGCTGTGAAGATGCTTGTTGAAAAACTAAAATAATAGGAGATTTTTTAATGGACAAAAAATTGCTTGAACAGTCGCTGGTGCTTATAAAACCTGATGCTATGAATAATTCGTTGACAGGTTACGTGCTTTCTCAGCTTTCGGAGTTTCATACCGGCTTGCGATTTGCCGGAGCTAAGATTGTAAATGTTAACAGGATGCTTGCGGAAGAGCATTACGCTGAGCACAGAGGGAAGCCTTTTTATGCACCTCTTATCGAGTATATCATCGGCATAAGCCATTATCCGGACGAACCCTGGAAGCGCAGGACGATCGCGCTTGTGTATCAGGGAGAGGATGCGGTGCAGAAGATACGGGATATATCCGGCCCTACAAATCCTCATGTTGCGAGGGAGAAGAGGCCCGGATGCATTCGCTCTCTCGGTACGATTGTGCCGCTTAAAGATGCGGCGGGCAACCCGATTGGGGATAGGATAGACAACCTTATACATGCGTCGGCCAATAAGGAAGATGCTGAACGGGAGATAAAACTCTGGTTTGTGCCGGGAGACATACCTCCTCTTATGCGTATATATCCGACAGAAGTTAGTAGCGAGCATTATTATTTCAAACCTGGGAAGCTTTACAAAGAATACGAAAAGGACAGTATCTGTATAGTGGCCCCGGGAGATGTTGTCTGGAAGTCGGATATGGATGCCCTGCGTTTATTGTTCGAGGGCGCTGCAGCTTCATGCACAGTTGAATCTGTTGCGGCCAAATATCTGATAAACAGCCATACTGATTAATCCCGAGATTCAATCCTTAAGCCTTCTCCTTAATTGGAGAAGGCTTTATTTTTTCTGCTTACTATTTTTTTCTGGTGTGGTTCTCTTAATATAATCTAAAGTGAAAATGCATATACTAGTTATTGATGATGAAAAAGATTCTCTTTTATTGCTGAGAAAAATACTGGAGGATGCGGGTTACAAGAATATCCTGACTGCATCTTCAGCAGAAGAGGCGTTCTGCATTTTGGGGCTTAAGGATGAATGTGAGCCGGACTCTAAGATGGACATGATAATTGCGGATGTTAATATGCCGGGGATAGACGGGATAGAGGCTGCAAGGCGGATTAAGATGCATAGCGCATTTGAGGAAATCCCTGTGATCATGATTACGGCGAGTCATGATATGGACAAATTACAGACAGCCTTTGCCTTGGGCGCTGTTGATTATATTATGAAGCCGATAAATAAATTTGAGCTTATCTCCAGGATTCGTTCTGTTATAAGGCTTAAGCTTGAGATGGACAAACGAAAAGAAAGAGAGCACGAGCTTATGGAGGTTTCTCGACAGCTTGAGGATGTAAACCGCATATTGATGAGGATTTCTTCGGAGGATGGACTAACAGGGCTTCAGAACCGCCGTTTTTTTGACGAACATTTTGACATTGAATGGAAGAGGGCGGTCAGAGAATCTTCAAATATTTCTCTTATTATGATAGATGTGGATTATTTTAAGGCGTATAACGACAGATACGGCCATCTTGCGGGTGACGACTGCCTGAAGCTTGTGGCCTCTGTTCTTAAAGGTCTTGTTAAGAGGCCGGGCGACTTTATAGCAAGATACGGCGGAGAGGAATTTGTGGTTGTCCTGCCCTCTACGGAAGCTGCGGGTGCCCTGAAAGTTGCTGAAGAGATGAGGCAGGCGGTGGAATCAATAGGCATTGTGCATGAGGGGTCGAGTGTAAGTCCCAATGTTACCATCAGCTTGGGAGTTGCTTACGCTGAACCTCTTACGGATAATATTCCGGAGTCTATTATCGCTGCCGCTGACAGGGCGCTTTACAAGGCCAAATCAGCAGGCCGCAATAGGGTGGAAGCCTCATAAAGTAATAGTAAAGAGTCTTGCTTAAAGCGCGATATGATATTAAGAAGAAAATAATTTTATATATGGGGTTTACTTGGTTCAGGAACAAATCAAAAGAAGTCTAGTAATACCTGTTTTGGATTTTTCTCCTCACAGCGAGTTCAATATTAGGACATTGCTTAATGATCTTGATGCTGTGGAAGGAGAGGTGATCTGCATCTTCAACACCAAAGAGGTGTATGATGAGCTTAAAAGCCATCCAAGAATAGACAAGTATTGCTACAACAAGCTGAATGCTGGAGTAAGCAGATCTTGGAATATGGGCATAAACCTTGCTGAAGGCAGTACGATATCCATACTTAATGCAGACCTTCATGTAGAGGCATCTTTATTTGATGAGCTTGAGTCTTATCTGTTCAGTCTTGAGAATGCTGTGATAGTTGGGCCGCAGGGTTCTTATATCGATTTTTCAACGCTCAGTGTCGCGAAGTATTTTGAAAAAGGCAATTTTAGTGAACCGGTCAGGACAAACGATGTGTCCGGATTTCTGTTCACAATACATGCTGAAAGGTTTTTAAGGCAGAAGCTTATGTTTGACATACGCTTCAGTCCATGCTTCTTTGAAGAATGGGATATGGGGATTCAGATAATGCAGGCAGGACTTGCATGTTATGCTGTTCCTGTTGTTGGCTTTGAGCATCACTGGGGGGTTTCTAAAGGTTCCGAGGTGCCTATATCTTACTTTGGCAGAGATATCACCAGAGATGAAGCGCTGCTTGAAAATAGGAATAGATTTATTAAGAAATGGTACAGTATTTTTGCCTCGAAGTCTGAATGAATATTCTTTTTCTTACACATCATTACCCCAACTATGTACCGGACCTGCTGCTTCATGGGCTTAGAAAGCTGATCGGCTCTCGCGTTGTTGATTATCCACGCAAGGATAGCTTGTATGCAGGTGAACTAGTGGGTATATCTGCTGAAAATGAAATTCATCTCAACTGGTTTCCTCCTGATGATTCTATTGATAGGGAAGATATTGCCGAAAAGGTCAGGAAAGGTTTTTTTAAATACATAATTTGCGATTCTCGATTAACATGGAGTGAGTGGACGGAGCTTTCCGAAAAATTCCTGATTAATATTAAGGGCGATGTGAATGTTATTCCTTTTTTCCGGGATGAGGGGCTGCCTGTGCCTAAAGGGCTTGTTATCTTAGATGGAGGGGATGGACCGATTGACATTCCGGCCGGACCATATATTGTATGCAGGCGAGAAACTGATAATACGGACAACTCAATACCTTTGCCTATGGCGCTGCCGGATGAGATATTCGATTGGATTAGCGCCTATGATAGTGAGGAAAAACTCTATTCTGTAGGTTTCTTAGGCAGCTTTAACGAGTATTCTGAAGGTAGGAAAAAAATTATTGAAGCCATATCAGAGTTTTATCCTGACAGCCTTTTAAAAACCACCGTTGTTCCTTCTGATGACAACCCTAATCCTCAGGGCAGATTGGACAGGAACAACTACTACAGAAATATGCAGCGATGCAGGATTGTTCTTAATTTGCCTGGGTTGGGATTTGATACATTCAGGTACTGGGAAAATGCCGCATGCAGGGCTGTTCATATTGCTCAGCGCATGCCGCTTTTTATTCCGAATGATTTTGAGGATAACAAGCACATACTAAGATTTTTTAATGTTGATGAGCTTCGTATGGCTGTAGATTCTGTGCTTGAAGAAAAGATTCAATCGGATGAAATTGTAGAGGCGGGCCGTGAGCATTTGCTTAATTTTCATACCACAACTAAGCGCGCGATGTATTTTTTAAGGAAGCTGCATAGTATTTTACGGTGACAGAAAAAAAAATATCTTTTTAGTCGTATTGCCTCTCTGATTTTATCGATGACCGCATTCCAGTCAGAAGGCTCTGTTTGTCTGAATAGATGCATAGAAGGGTACCAAGGACTGTCATCTCTATCTATCAGCCATCTCCAGTCAGGCACATACGGCAGCATCATCCAGACCTCTTTTCCCATCGCCCCTCCCAGATGCCCCACCGCCGTATCCACAGCCACTATCAGGTCAAGGCTGCTTATCAATCCAGCAGTATCTTCAAAGCTTCGTATCTCTTCAGTAAAATCTATTAACTTGGGATGAACTCCTCCAGCTT
>PEAD01000023.1 GCA_002753335.1 Nitrospirae bacterium MYbin3 | reverse complement strand
TTTTAGTACAAAGCTTCTTCTCAACGCCTCAAGAAAAGATATCCTTAGCGCTATAAATGATTTCAGAAAGAGACTGGGCGAGAAAGACAACCTGCTCATTTATTATGCCGGACATGGTGAATATGACAAGACGGCAGAGAAGGCCTACTGGCTTCCTGTGGATGCACAAACTGATGATCCAACGGACTGGATAATGGCTGACGATATAACCTCGAACATAAAACGCATTACGGCAAAGCATATTCTTATTGTTTCAGACAGCTGTTATTCAGGAACATTAAACAGAAGCGTTTCTGTAGAGTTAAAGAGCAAAGGAAATAGAGAAGAGTTTCTTAGAAAAATGCATCAGCGTCCCTCCAGAACATTAATGGCAAGCGGGGGCAATGAGCCTGTTACGGACAGCGGAGGTGGCAAATACTCTGTATTCGCGGATGCTTTTTTGAGAGCATTGAACGAGGCCGAGAAAGGTGTTTTTTCTGCTGAGGAGATATTCCACGGCCGTATTAAAGAGATCGTAGCCGGGAAATCCGAACAGATCCCCGAATATAACAACATCAGAAATTCCGGCCATGACGGGGGAGATTTTATTTTTCAGCGCATCGACCGTTAAATAACGCAAGCAGAATACAAATTTTTATTGCTGTTTTTTGTGGCTTTTTTTGTTCTGAATGGGCTAAGATATTAATGTTATGCGGTACACAAAAGCATTAGCCGTTGGTGTTTTCGCATTTTTAGGGGTCGTGTTCTTAGTATGCAATCCTGTAAGCGCTTCTATTGTTGATAAACAACCTGCGGTTACTAACGAAGAGCATGCACCTCCGATAAAAGCTGAATATAATGCGTATTCAACTGCGTCGGATAATGCGCAGCAGGCAGAGCCTGCAACTACTTCTGCGGAGCAAAAAAATGTTGAGCTGTCAACATCTCCTCAATCTGTCGAACAAAACGCACAATCTGTAAAGCTGGCTGTTCAGGAACTGCGGACTATTTTACAAAAAGACAATAATTCATCATCCCCCCTCGGAATAACGTATCAATCGAATGCCACCGCTACAAAGGCCATAGACAAAAACATATCCCTTTTTGCTGTTCGGATTAAGGAACGCTTTTCTATGTGGCTCGAAAGGTCTTCGAAGTACATAGATATAATGAAGGATGTTCTGAAAGAAAAAGAAATGCCTGAAGAGCTTGTTTTTCTTCCTATAGTGGAGAGCGGATTCAATCCGAACGCTTATTCTAGGGCAAGGGCTGTGGGGCCCTGGCAGTTTATCTCGGCCACAGGCAAAAGATATGGGCTTGTTATAGATTGGTGGAGGGATGAGAGGAAAGATCCAGTGAAGTCAACCGGAGCCGCAGCCAGTTATCTGAAAGACCTTTATCAGATGTTCGGTTCATGGAAGCTCGCGCTTGCTGCTTACAACGCCGGCGAAGGCAGAATATCCAAGGCTATGAAGCGGTCCGGTGCTGAAGACTACTGGGGGCTTTTGAATACAAAACAGATAAAGCCCGAAACCAAGGAATATGTCCCGAGGTACATTGCTGCAACCATGATCGCAAATACACCAGAAAATTACGGTTTTCAGAATCTCGAATACCATAAGCCTCTTCTTTATGATGAGGTTGTTTTGGAATCACCTGTTGATATAGATGTAATAGCTAAATGCGCAGGTACTACTGTTGCTGCGATCCGTGAACTTAACCCTGAACTCAGGCGCTGGTGTACTCCGGTAAACGTATCTCAATATGTCATAAAGATTCCTTCTGGTTCTCGCGATGCTTTTCTTGCGAACCTCGCTCAGATACCCGAAGGCGAGCGTGTAAGCATGACAGCGCATACGGTAAAAAAGGGAGAGACGGTTAAAGGTATCGCTAAAAAGACGGGTGTGCCGTCAAATGTGATACTTGCTATGAACTCTATGAACAGCACCGCTCAGGTCAAGACAGGACAGGTTTTAAATATACCGCCTCAGGGTAAATATGTTGCTGATCTTGATGATAGAATTACTGCTAAAAAGGGTGCAGTAAAATCGGCCAAATCAACAAAGACTAAATCCAAATCAAAAAAGGGCGGCAAGAAAAGCCTCATAGCCAAAAACAAAACCAAAAATCAGCCTAAGACGTAATTATTTTTTATCAGCTTCGCTTCCGTTGTCCGCAACCAAAGATTTTGGAAACTTCTCTGTCAGCTCTTTATATTTCTTTTGTGCTTCTTCGGTTTTGCCTGTTGATTCTAGGAGTTTAGCGCTTTCGAGCAGCGCCAGTTCCTGAAGCCCCGATCCTTTTATGCTCGCAAGGTTGCCGTATGTTTTTAGCGCATTTTCCAGATCACCTTTTTTTGCATAAACAGAAGCCAGCTTGTAGTAGGATAATGAGAGCATGCCTGTTTCGGAGGTGCTGCTGTTCAGCTCCAAAAGGTTTTTGATCGCTGCATCATAGTTTCCAAGCGCATAATTGCAGTTTGCCATATAAAGAAGAGCGGAGCTGCTCTTTTTTGTATCATAAGATTTTTTGAAGAAATCAAGAGCCCTTTTATATTGATCAACAGGAATTTCCGCACCCTGAGAAAGCCCGTAAAGTGTTTTCATGCCTTCCGCTTCCAGTTCTGAAGCCTTGTCAGCGTTGGCATTGGTGTAAACAAAAAAAGTTATGGCCGATACAATAACCGCTATAGTCGCAACTGCTGCATAGATGAGTATTTTTTGGCGTTCTTTTATCCTTTCTCTAAGGTCCGTAACTGTTCCGCCGATGTCTTCACTTTTTGATTCTTTTTTCTCTACACGTTTTTTAATTACTTTCGGCATTTTGCCCCCTATCCAATAGCTTTGCTGACGAGTGACCGTGCGTTATTAAATATGTCTTCGATCAGAGAACTGTCTATTCCTGCGCCTAACAGCACGGATGCAGCAAACTGTTTGGTGATTAAATCCGACGGCGCATGCGCGTCGGTGTTTATGGTCAATGGAACGCCAAACTGCAGCGCTTTTTTTGCAACATGGCCGTTGGTTATGCTGTGTCCCTTTCTGGCCGTTATTTCTAAGACTGTCCCCATTTTTTTTGCAAGAGCTAGGTCTTCGGAGGAGATTAATCCGGGATGCGCGATTAGATCAGCGCCTGCTTCAATACCGGCCCTGTTTGTGCCTTCGGCAACAGGTTCGACGATCGTTTCTCCATGAATCACTACAATTTTAGCGCCGAGTTTTCTTGCTTCTTTCACCATATCAGCAATCAGCGCGGGCGGGACATGAGTTATTTCGACGCCCGGGATTATTTTTATGGGAACAAAATCTTTTAATGCGTTGACCGCTTTTATAATTCTGGGAATTATCAGATCAATGTTTGATTGGTCAACATGGTCGGTTATCGCGATAGCTTTGTACCCGATTGCGGCAGCCCTTCTTACCAATTCTGCCGGTATAAGTTCGCCGTCGCTGAATATGCTGTGTGTGTGAAGGTCGATCATGGTGTGATTTAAAAGAATACAAGAAGGTTTGAAAAAAAGTAAACATTGAAAAAAGTCCGTATACTGCGATGGGGATAAATTTCTTTCGTTCAGAGCTGCGCATGCACTTCAGAAACCTATCCCCATCTTTGAAGTATGTTTATAATGTGTTTGCCATTTTTCCAAGTCGCTGCGACTTGACATCTTTTCGTTAATTGAAGTATAAAAAAACGTTTGCTTATAGATATATAAAAAAAATTTAGCACAGAGGTGTTTATGAACCTGTCAAGTCCGGGCAGCTACATGCCCAGCGAATACCTTCCGGTCATTATCTTTATGATGATTGCTGTTGCGTTCGGAGCGGTGACTATTTTTGTAGGCAAGATCTTTCGTATTCGCAGGCCTTACAAGGATAAGCTTATGGCTTATGAGTCCGGCATTCCGCCTGTGGGCGAGCCGAGGGAGCGGTTCAGCATCAAGTTTTATATAACCGCGATGCTGTTCGTGATTTTTGATGTGGAAGCCGTATTTTTGTATCCGTGGGCGGTTGTTTATGATAGGATAGGTCTTTACGCACTCATCGAGATGTTGCTTTTTATGCTGATTCTTATAGTGGGATATGTTTACGCATGGAAAAAAGAAGCCTTTGTATGGGATTAATCTCCCCTCGTCAATAAATCAAGGAGGCATAGCAGATGTCGTCAACTATATTAGATGGACCGGCAGGACTTGTAGAGGTTGAAGAGGGAGTAAAGATTATTCCGGGGGCCAATGCGATAATAACGAGCCTCGATAAGGTGGTTAACTGGTCGAGAGAGTCGTCACTGTGGCCGATGACCTTCGGCCTCGCATGCTGCGCAATCGAGATGATGACCACTGGATCATCTCATTATGATTTAGACCGTTTTGGAATAATTTTCAGAGCCTCACCGAGGCAGGCCGACTGCCTTATAATTGCAGGCACAGTAACGAAAAAGATGGCGCCTGTTGTCAGGCGTGTTTTTGATCAGATGCCTGAGCCCCGCTATGTAATTGCGATGGGAAGCTGCGCCTGCTCCGGAAACATTTACGACACATACAGCACTGTTTTAGGGTGTGATAAGTTTTTGCCTGTTGATGTCTATATCCCCGGATGTCCGCCAAGGCCTGAGGCATTTATGGATGGACTAGTAAAGCTTCAGGAAAAGATTAGAGGTGAGCATATGAAGTGGGGCGCGTGGAGATAACTGTAAAAGGCGCTGAATTTTTAAAAAACAGAGGGAGACAGGATGGAACCTAAAGAGATAGCAGAAAGAATAAAAGAAAGTTTTCCGGCGGATGTCAGGGAGATTGCGTTTTTTGCCGGACAGACTTCGGTTACAGTCGGAAAAGACTCAATAAAGGACATCCTGCGGTTTCTTCATGACACACCTGAGCTTTATTTTGATTATCTTGCCGACCTTTGCGGTGTTGACTATCTTGGGAAAAAAGAGCCGCGGTTCGAGGTGGTTTACAATCTTTATTCGATCAGGCATCGTCACTTCATCAGGATTAGGGCTGAAGTGCCTGCAGAAGATTGCAGCATCGAAAGTGCTGTAGATATATGGGCCGGAGCAAACTGGCACGAACGCGAATGCTTTGATCTCTTCGGTATAACGTTTAAAGGGCATCCTGATATGCGCAGGATATTGATGCCCGAAGACTGGGAAGGCCATCCACTCAGAAAAGATTATCCTTTAAAAAGCGATTTGGGTTCTATGGAGTGGAGAGGCTACACCGAACTGCTCAAGACCGTTGAAAAGAACAGTCAATACGAGGTTAGATAATGGCTACTGCACAGAAAAAACTTAAAAAAGAACTTACGATTAATCTCGGGCCCCAGCATCCTTCAACTCATGGTGTTTTAAGGCTCGTGCTCGATCTTGACGGTGAAACCGTTGTAAAGTGCACGCCGCATGTCGGCTATCTGCACAGGGGTACAGAAAAGCTCGGTGAGAACAGTACATACCTGTCTGCCATGCCTCTTATGGATAGACTCGATTATGTTTCCTCAATGACCAATGATGTTGCCTACTGCCTTGCTGTTGAAAGGTTGTTCGGCATTATGGCTCCAGAACGGGCCCAGTATATAAGAACCATCGTCAGCGAAATGACCAGAATCAGCAGCCACATTCTCTGGCTCGGAACTCATGCCCTAGATATAGGCGCGATGACCGTTTTTCTCTATTCGTTCAGGGAGAGGGAATGGATACTTGACCTCTTCGAGATGCTTTGCGGAGCAAGGCTGACCGTGAGCTATCCACGCATAGGCGGCGTGAGAAATGACGTGTCGCAGGAATTTATAGACAGCCTCTATAAATTTACGGCAGAGTTTCCGGCGAGAATTCTTGAATATGAAACCCTGATTGATCAAAACAGAATCTGGCTCCAGAGAACTAAGGGCATAGGAGTAATAAGTGCTGAAGAGGCTATAAACTGGGGGCTCTCCGGGCCGACACTGAGAGGGTCGGGCGTGACTTATGATATAAGAAAACATTTTCCATACGATGCCTATGACAAGGTTGACTTTGATGTGCCTGTAGGGCAGCATGGCGATGTGTATGACAGATACAGATGCAGGATGGAGGAGATGCGGCAATCGATTCGGATTATAAGGCAGTGCCTCGAAAAGTTGCCAAGAGGTCCTGTTATGGCTCCGGATGCTCCTAAGCTGACTCTGCCGGCCAAAGAAAAGGTGCTTGCAGACATGGAGTCTATGATTCATCATTTTGTGCTAATAACCAAAGGGCCGATGACCGGACAATCTGGGGAGGTTTATTCGGCCATAGAAGCTCCCAAAGGCGAACTGGGAATATATTTTGTCAGCGACGGTACAGGCAAACCGTATAGGATGAGGCTGAGGTCTCCATCTTTTGTTCATGTATCGGCACTGCCTAGGTTGAGTGAAGGCGCGCTGGTTGCAGACGTTATAGCCAACATAGGCTCTGTGGATGTCGTTCTCGGCGAGTGCGACAGATAGATTTTTTTCAACGAGCATAGTTCAAGATCGTTTTATAAGCATAAAACAAACCGCACGCAAGCGGTTTATATAAACAAGGTGAAAAAAGATTGATCGTAAAACAGAGAGCATATGAAGCAAAAGAAGCGCTGCTGATGCCGGCCCTGTATGCGGCACAGAGAGAGCATGGCTGGATGAGTCCTGAGGCGATGAAGTCTGTGGCAAGAGCATTAGATCTTCCTCCGGCAACCGTAAAAGGCTTTGCCACCTTCTATGATATGTTTAGGAAAAAACCTGTTGGAAAGCATGTCATCCAGTTGTGCACTAATGTGACATGTATTCTTTCGGGCTCTGAGGATCTGCTTTCAATGCTTAGTGACAAGTTTGGAATCGCCCCAAATGAAACAACCACAGATGGCAGGTTTTCACTTGTTGCTATGGAGTGTATAGGCGCTTGTGGGACTGCACCGGCAATGATTGTAAATACCGATTTTTACGAAAACCTCACAAAAGAAAGTATTTTCTCGATCTTGGAGAATTATAAATAAACCGTGAATATACTTCTTAAGCATATAGAATATCCCGAATCCACAGAGCTTAAAGGTTACTGCGAGAGCGGCGGATATAAAGCGTTATCAAAGGCCTTGGATATGAAGCCTTCGGACATCGTGGATGAGGTCAGAAGGTCAGGATTGAGAGGTCGTGGCGGCGCAGGCTTTCCGGCAGGTATGAAATGGACCATCGCCTCGATGGACCCGAAAAAGCCCAAATATCTGATCTGCAATGCTGATGAAGGGGAGCCGGGTACTTTCAAAGACAAGCCTATACTCGAAAAAAATCCGCATCTTCTTATAGAGGGAATGGCTATATCGGCTTATGCAATTGGGGCCGAATATGGATACATATATCTGCGTGGTGAATATCCTGAGGCAAAGGAAATACTCGAAAAAGCCATAATCGATAGCTATGCAGCAGGATATCTAGGCGACAATATTTTGGGCAAGGGCTTTAAGTTTCATCTCTTTGTTTATTTTGGAGCAGGGGCTTATATCTGCGGAGAAGAGACCGCGATGATAGAATCGCTGCAAGGAAAGAGAGGGCAGCCGAGGATTAAGCCGCCTTTCCCTGTGAATGAAGGATTTCTTGCCAAGCCTACCGTTATAAATAATGTCGAAACTTTTGCAAATATCCCCTATCTTGTTGAAGTCGGAGCCTATGCCTATATGAAAATAGGCACACCTGAATCTCCGGGGCCAAAGCTTTTTTCGGTCAGCGGCAGTGTGAACAAACCCGGAGTCTATGAACTGCCTATGGGCACCACTCTAAGAGAGATAATATATGAACATTGCGGCGGCATTAAGGATGGAAAAAAACTTAAGGCTGTTATTCCGGGTGGTGTTTCCACTCCTATAATGACAGCCGACACATTAGATTGCCCGATGGATTTTGTGAACCTGCCTAAATACGGCAGCATGCTTGGATCTGGCGGTCTTATTGTTTTTGACGAAACCGCAGACCTTCGAAAAGTATGCCTCAGGATTACCGAATTTTTTGAGCATGAATCATGCGGCAAATGCACCCCCTGCCGGGAAGGTGTGGGGTGGCTGAGCTCCATATTAAAAAGAATGTGCAGCGGTGAAGGCAAGCCGGAGGATGTAGAACTTTTGCTCGAGATTTCAAAAAATATTTTGGGCAAATGTTTTTGTGCGCTCGGAGATGGCGCTGCAATAGTAGTGCAGGGATTTGTAAATAATTTCAGGCCCGAGATGGAAGGCCGCGCAGGCGCACAGGCATGAACAATAAGGGCGGGCTACAGTGATAACAATTACGATTAACGGCAAAAAGATAAAGCTGAACAAGCCGGTGACGATTCTCGAAGCTGCAAGAAAATCAGGCATTCATATTCCAACTCTGTGCGACCACCCTATGCTCGAACCTTTTGGCGGATGCAGGCTTTGTCTGGTTGAAATCGAGAAGATGCCGAAGCTTCAAGCTTCATGCACACAGCAGGTAACAGATGGGATGGTTGTCTGGACCGAAACCGAAAAGGTTGTTGAGGCGCGGCGGGCGATGCTTGAATTTCTTCTGGTAAATCATCCGCTCGACTGTCCTTATTGCGATAAGGCCGGCGAATGTGACCTTCAGGATAACACTATGAAATACGGTCCTGCCATAGGACGCTTTAAAGAAGGCAAAAGAAAGCATCCGGAATGTTACGATGACCCGATAATAGTTACGAATATGGAGCGATGCATACTCTGCTCGCGATGCATAAGGATGTGCAGCGATGTTCAGGGCGCGGATGCGATTACCATAACGAACAGGGGCAATAAGTCTTACGTGGAGCCTTTTTCGGGCGGCAGGTTTGACTGCGAATATTGCGGCAACTGCATAACGGTCTGCCCTGTTGGCTCTCTTATGTCCCGCCTGCACAAGCATACATACAGGCCGTGGTACATAGAAAAAGAGGTCGAAACAATATGTTCTTTTTGTGGTGTGGGCTGTTCTTTTGTGGCACAGATAAGAGGAGATTCTATAGTCAGGGTTGAAACGAGGCCGGATCTTGGCCTTAACAAAGGGCTTTTATGCGTAAAGGGAAGATTCGGGTTTGATTATACGGTCAGTTCTGCAAGGCTTAAATCCCCGCTTATTGAAAGGAATGGGGGTCTTAAACAAACTACATGGGCCGAGGCGCTAAGCCATGCTGCAGGGAAACTTAAAGAAGTAAAAGAGAAATATGGTCCTGCTGCAATAGGGGCTATTGCTTCTGGTTTATGTACTAACGAAGACAATTATGCGCTTCAAAGGTTAATGCGGTCTGTCATAGGCGCAAACAATATAGATTCAACAACAGGATTTTTCTACGGGCCTGCACAGAGGTTCTTTGAAGATATCTTTGGCCAGGGAGCAACACTCAATCCGATGCAAGGCATAACAAATTCGGACGGTGTTTTTGTTATAGGCGCCGATCCCTCCGCTGTTACACCGGTGCTGGGGCTTCAGGTAAGGGCAGCATCAAGGAAAGGCATTCCTGTCGTAACAGTTGGGCACATGTCGGGGCTGAAGCGGTTTGCAACCTGCAGCCTTAACCCAGATGCTTTTTCGGAGCCCGCACTTTTGAACATGCTTATTTCTGGTCTTATGAAAAAGAGACCGGTTTGCGGAGAGAACATATTTTTTGAAGACATAATCAAAAAGTTTATGCTTTCGACCAGCGACAATATTTCGGACGCCTGCGGCTTGGGCAAAAGCGATATAGATAAGGCGGTTGATGAGCTTAATCTTATGACCAACCCTGCGATTCTTATCGGCAGGCAGGTTGTTCAGCGCTCCGATGCATCTGTTTTACTGCTTCAGTTGTCGGTACTGATCTATCTTCTGAACGGCCGCATATACCTGATTTCTGAGCTTCCCAATGATCAAGGTCTTGTGGATATGGGCTGTCAGCCTGATACGCTGCCGGGAGGCAGGCCGGTTTTTTCTGACAGTATGAGGAAGCGTTATGAAGATTCTTATGGAGCCGAGATTCCTTCAGCGCAGGGAATGAGATTGATGGAGATGATACAGGCAGCGCATGAAGGAAAGCTTAAAGCGCTTTATGTCATGGGAGAAAATCTGCTGTTGAATCTGCCCGATACCGGATATGTAAAAGAAGCGCTTTTAAAACTTGAGCTGTTGGTTGTTCAGGATACGTTGATGAATGAAACCGCAGAGCTTGCGCATGTTGTTCTGCCTGCCTGCTCATGGCCGGAAGCCGAGGGCTCATATACAAATTTTGAAGGCAGAATGCAGCATGTAAAAAAAGCGGTCCATGGCGAAGCCATGGAAGGGTGGAAGATTATTTCGGAAATAGCAAAAATAATCGGGGTTGACTGGGATTTCTTAACCGTTGTGGACATACTGGCCGAACTTACGAAAGTGTCGCCTGTTCATAAAGGCATAACGTACAGTGAAATGGACAGCGGTAACTGCCTATGGCCTTATAATGGCGAGCCTTTAAGAGACATCGCGAAAGACTTTGTGCTGCCCGATACGAAACTTATAAAAAGGGAAAAGTGCAGCGGCAGGTCTTATTTGTCTGCTGACCAGCAGCTGTTCCATTCAGGCACAATCGGCAGGAACTCATCTGCACTGAATCTGCTTATGCCTGCCTCTTATGCAAGGATTGGAAGCGCGCTTAACGAAAAATTATCTGTGAAAACAGGCGATACTGCCAGCATCTCTTCCGGCGTCAAGTCAGCAGAGCTTGATGTTATAATAGACCCTGATATAAAAGGTATGATGGTGTTTGTCCCGAATACAGCAGCGGATAAAGGAGCTTTGAGCTTTATGAAATGGAGCATGAATAAAGATTTTAAAAACCCTGCCCTTGACGGGAATGAAATTGAAATAAGCAAGCTGCGCAGTAAGGCAGAGGAGGTGGCCGCTTGAATATTATTGAGACTATGATTTACCCGATACTGTACCCGGACACAATTATCGGTGTGGTTGCTGTCATACTGGTAAAGATAGCGCTTGTGCTTGGGGTGACTATGCTTCATGTAGCCTATGCGACCTACTTTGAAAGAAAGGTCATTGGCCACATGCAGGTAAGAATGGGGCCGATGCGTGTTGGTTATCACGGGCTGCTGCAGCCTATTGCCGACGGCATAAAGCTCTTCTTCAAAGAGGATCTGATTCCTGCTGCCGCTGATAGAACGGTATTTCAGCTTGCGCCTATTGTGATGCTTTTTGCTGCAATGAGTTCTCTGGCTGTTATCCCGTTTTTCGATGGGTTTATAATCGCTGACATCAATGTTGGTCTTTTGTACCTGCTCGCTATGTCATCGCTCGGAGCTTACGGCCTTGTTATGGCAGGGTGGGCCTCCAATTCTAAATACTCGTTTCTGGGCGGGCTGCGTTCATCGTCCCAGATTATAAGCTATGAAATTGCTGTTGGCCTCAGCCTTGTGGGCGTTATGATAATGTCCAGTTCACTTAATCCCAAAGAGATTGTGCTTGCCCAGCAGCAGCATTGGTATGGTATGTACCTCTTTCCTCAGTTCTTGGGATATTTTATTTTTATGGTGGGCGCTTTTGCCGAAACAAACCGTACGCCTTTTGACCTGCCTGAAGCAGAAACAGAACTTGTTGCAGGATATTTTGTTGAATACAGCGGCATGAGGTTCTCTCTTTTCTTTGTGGCAGAATATGTCGGCATGATAGTTATGTCTGCTATAGCGGTAACCTGCTTCTGGGGCGGCTGGTCCATTCCTCCGATTTTTATTAAAGTGATTCCTCCGCTCGCAGCAGTGCCCGGAATAATATGGTTTGTATTGAAAATATATATACATGTGTTTTTGTTTTATTGGGTAAGGGCTACGCTGCCGAGATACAGGTATGACCATCTCATGGCGCTCGGATGGAAGGTGCTTATTCCCCTTGCGCTGTTGAATATAGTTGTGACCGCTATCATCAAATTTATGAACTAAAAAGGGTTACAGGAGCCGGCAATGACATTTAATGAACTTACAAAAAGAATATTCATGACCGAGATACTGAAGGGCATGGCCTTGACACTCAAGACTATGTTCACAAAGCCTGTTACAAGACAGTATCCGGAAGAGAAAAGAGAGGCCTTGCCCGGGTTCAGGGGGCTTCATGCACTTGTACGAAAATCGGACAGCTCGCTCCGCTGCGTAGGCTGCGGTCTTTGCGCCGCAATATGCCCCTCTCGCTGTATAAGTATTTACACAAGCGAGGGCGTTGACCATACCAAGGTTGTTGACCGCTACGAGGTTGAGGTGTTGAAATGCCTTTTCTGCGGTTTTTGCGTTGAGGCCTGCCCTTTTGGAGCGGTCGTTCTCACCGAGCATTTTGAGTATTCGGACTATTCGAGGGAGGCGCTTTTTATGACCAAGGAAAAGCTTCTCAATAATTGGGATAAATTTATGGCTGGTAAAAAGGGCGAGCAGTATTTTGAAAAATACTGGAGGCCTTTGGCCGAAGATTTCGGCACGCCCGAAAATCAGCCGGTTTTAAAAAACAGGAGGGCTGACTGATGCTGCCGATACTCTTTTTTTTATACCACGCGGTTGTTATTATCGCTCTTTCTGTTGTGATAATTACGCGGAGAAATCCGGTGCATAGCGTGCTCTGGATGCTGGTGCTGTTTTTTCATATAGCGAGCTTATATCTTTTCCTGAATGCAGAGTTTCTTGCTGCGGTTCAGATTATTCTGTATGCGGGCGCGATTCTTGTGCTGTTCCTCTTCGTTATTATGATGCTGAACATCAAGCATGAACTGAACGCAGATATCTGCATTGGGGAATGGCCGATAGGTGTGGCAATAGGCCTGTCCGTAATGACGCTTGTGATTCTCGGCATAGGCAAGTTCTCGCATGGCCCGATGGGACAGGCGAGCATAGAGGCTGTAAAGGCCGAGACCCATACAAAGGCCTTAGGAAGGGTGCTTTATATGGATTATCTTTTCCCGTTCGAAATTGCTTCGATAATTCTTTTGATTGCGATAGTGGGCGCCATAGTGCTTGCCAAGAAAGAAAAGGCAAGCGGCGGATAGCCTGACATATTAAGGAGGATAGATGGTACCTTTAAGCTGGTATATAGGCCTGAGCGCCATAGTTTTTGTTATAGGGATGATAGGCTTTATCGTAAGGCGAAATATTATCATAATGCTGATGTCTATAGAGCTTATGCTCAACTCTGTGAATATAAGCCTAGTGGCGTTCAGCCATTATCTGCAGGATTTTCGCGGTCAGGTTTTTGTGATTTTCATAATAACCGTGGCTGCTGCCGAGGCTGCAATAGGCCTTGCGATACTTGTGGCCTTGTTCAAGAACAAGTCTGCCGTGCATACGGATGAAATAATGGAGATGAAGGGGTAAGCGATGGACAATGCGATTCTGATTCCGATTTTGCCTTTAGTCGCCTTTCTGATAAACATTCTTTTCGGAAGGAGCTATATAAAAAACAACGCCCACTGGGTGGCCATATTAGGCGTGGCAGGCTCGTTTATCATTGCGGTGCAGACGATGCTTGATGTTATGGGCGGAAGGACGCTTAATCAGGATGTTTATTCATGGATAGTTTCGGGTAATTTTAAAGTCAGCATCGGCTTTATGATAGACCAGCTAACCGCAATAATGCTCATAGTTGTAACTAGCATAAGCCTTCTGGTGCACATATACTCGGTAGGATACATGCACGGCGACGGCGGTTATTACAGGTTCTTCTCTTATTTAAGCCTCTTTACTTTTTCTATGCTTATGCTGGTTATGGGAAACAATCTGCTTCAGCTTTATTTCGGGTGGGAGGCTGTCGGCCTTTGCTCCTACTTCCTGATAGGTTTCTGGTTTGATAAAAAGAGCGCGTCGGATGCAGGCAAGAAGGCGTTCATAGTAAACCGTTTCGGTGACTTTGGCTTTGGTTTAGGCGTTATGATGCTGTTCATTATGCTCGGCAGTCTGCACTATACAGAGATATTTGCCAAGTTGGATACGCTTAAGGGCCAGACTATCGCCATCTGCGGAATGAATGTTGATCTTGTAACACTTATAGCGCTTCTTCTTTTCTGCGGGGCTGTCGGCAAATCGGCCCAGCTTCCGCTGCATGTCTGGCTGCCTGATGCTATGGAAGGCCCGACCCCTGTTAGCGCGCTGATTCATGCCGCTACTATGGTCACGGCCGGCGTATTTATGGTTGCAAGGTTTAATCCGCTTTTCAGCATGTCCGAAACAGCCATGAATGTTGTGGCTTTGACCGGAGGTCTAACGAGCCTGTTTGCGGCAACGATAGCTCTTGTGCAAAATGATATTAAGAGGATCGTCGCATATTCTACAGTGAGCCAGCTCGGATATATGTTTTTGGCCTGCGGTGTGGGAGCTTATGGGGCAGGCGTTTTTCATCTCTATACTCATGCATATTTCAAGGCCTTGCTCTTCCTCGGTGCAGGAAGCGTTATGCATGCAATGTCCGGTGAGCTTGACATACAGAAGATGGGCGGACTTAAAAAGCATATGCCTGTCACATATTGGACATTTCTGATAGCTTCATTCAGCATAGCCGGCATTCCGGGGCTTGCCGGATTTTTCAGTAAAGACGAAATACTCTGGATGGCTTACAACGGGGGATATGTCGGAAAGATCGTTTGGCTTATAGGCACTCTCGTTGCAGCCATTACCGCTTTTTACAGCTTCAGGGTCATATTTCTTGCATTCCACGGCAGCTTCAGGGGCACACATGAACAGGAGCATCATCTCCATGAATCTCCCAAAGCGATGACTATTCCTCTTATGATTCTTGCTGTAGGCGCTGTTGCGGCAGGATGGGTGGGCATACCAGAAGTGCTGGGCGGTCATAACGGCATCGGTCATTTCTTCGAGCCGGTGCTCGGGCATCCAAAGGTAAGCGGCGGCCATGACGAGGAATGGATGGTAATGGCGATATCAGTTACCGGAGCGGTATTGGGAATAGCTTTGGCATTTCTGTTTTATGTGCTTAATCCCAAACTGCCTATTCGCATGGGTGAAATATTCAAAGGCTACTACCAGGTGCTCTGGAATAAATATTATTTTGACGAGCTTTACGATTTCATAATAGTCAGGCCCGCAAAATGGACAGCTACGGCCATACTGATTGGTTTTACTGATGCCAAGATAATTGAAGGAATAGTAAACGGCGTGCCTAATGCCATAGCCGGATTCGGAGAGAGGCTCAGGAAGCTGCAGTCCGGCAATCTCCAGCATTACGCGATAAGCATAGCTTTCGGGCTTTTTTTGATTCTAACCATTGCTTTCATAGCAGCAGGGAAATAGAGGGGGAATAAATGAGCTACAAGATTTTAAGCACCGTAATCTTCCTGCCGATAGTTGGAGCGGTAATGATCTTTATGATGAACAGGGCCAAAGAAGCCCTCATAAAATGGACCGCCCTTGCGCTCAGCGTGCTGGTATTTTTATTGAGCGTTCCATTGTTCACCGACTTCAACAGGACAACGGCCAGCATGCAGTTCGTTGAAAAGCATGACTGGGTGCCCTCCATCGGCATCTCCTATTTTGTCGGGGTTGACGGCATAAGCGTTTTGTTTGTCCTGCTTTCGACACTGCTTACTATTTTATGCGTTACGGTGTCGTGGACCGCGATAAAAGATAAAACCAAGGAGTTCTATGCCTCGCTTCTTTTGATAGAAGGCTCGATGATAGGCGTCTTTTGCAGTCTCGACATGTTTCTTTTCTACATATTCTGGGAGGCTATGCTTATACCGATGTTCCTGCTTATTGGTGTCTGGGGCGGTCCGAACAGGGTGTATGCTGCGGTAAAGTTCTTTCTCTTCACGCTTGTCGGCAGTCTTCTTATGCTTGTCGGAATAATCATACTTTATTTCAACTCGGGGTACTCTTTTGACATCACCCATATGATGACAATGAACTATCCTTACAATCTTCAGATTCTTTTATTCTGGGCCTTCTTTGCCGCCTTTGCGGTCAAGGTCCCGATGTTTCCGGTGCATACATGGCTGCCGGACGCCCATACCGAAGCGCCGACAGCAGGCAGCGTAATCCTTGCCGGTGTTCTGATAAAAATGGGAGCTTACGGTTTTCTAAGGTTTAACATGCCGATATTGCCGGATGCTTCAAGGGACATGGCCCCTGCGATGATGGTGCTTTCTGTTATAGCGATAATTTACGGCGGCATAATCTGTCTGGGACAGACCGATTTAAAGAGGCTTATAGCGTACAGTTCGGTAAGCCATATGGGATTTGTGACGCTAGGCATCTTTGCCTTGAATGTGCAGGGTGTTCAGGGCGGCATACTTCAGATGATAAACCACGGCATAGTAACCGGCGCGCTGTTCCTCAGCGTAGGAATGATTTATGAACGCACACATACCAGAGTTATAGCTGATTACGGAGGAACTTCTTCGGTTCTTCCGGTCTTTGCGGCGTTTTTTATGGTATTTACTCTTTCGTCCATTGGACTGCCGGGAACCAACGGCTTTGTGGGTGAGTTTCTTATCCTTCTCGGCGGCTTCACAGCCTCCAAACCTTTAGGCGTTCTTGCATCAACAGGAATCATAATAGGCGCGGCATATATGCTCCTGCTTTATCAGAGGGTGTTTTTTATGGAGACCTCTGCAACCGTAAAGGAGCACTGCCATGGCGATATCAATGCGAGAGAAGTTCTTACTCTTCTTCCGATGCTGCTGCTCATTCTCTGGATAGGCGTATATCCTAACACCTTTCTGGGGTTCATGGATGTGACCGTCCAGAATCTGCTGCTTAGGGTAAACCCTCCGCAAAGCCTGCCACAGCTTACAAAAGAAATGACAGAGATGATAGAGGTGATAAAATGAATGTAAATCTTCCGTTTCCGGATCTTGCGCCGGCAATGCCCGAGATAGTCATAATCTCGGCAGCCACCATTATGTTGCTGCTTGAGCTCTTCTTTAAAAACAAGGGCGTGCTTGCCTTTATGGGCATAGGTATCGCAGCTCTTGCTATGTATTTTGTGCCGATGTCTATCGGAGACACATTCAACGGTATGTTCAAAAGCGACCTTTACAGCATATATTTCAAATTCATATTCCTTTTAAACCTTATGCTTACGATAATGATATCGCTGCAGTATATGAAGCGCGAAAAAGCGGAATACGGCGAATATTACAGTCTGCTCCTTTTTGCAACTGCCGGCATGATGCTTATGGCTTCGGCCAAGGATTTGATAGTCCTTTACTTGGGGCTTGAACTCATGGCGCTCAGCACCTATATTCTTGCCGGAATAAAAAAACACGATATTCGCTCCAATGAGGCTGCAATAAAATATTTGCTGCTCGGAGGATTTTCATCCGCTATACTGCTTTACGGAATATCGCTGCTTTATGGGCTTACCGGAACCACCGATATTTACTCCATATCAGTATATTTTAAATTTCAGGGCTCATCACTTCCAGTTGTTATGGCTATGATGTTCATAACAGCCGCATTCTGTTTTAAGATAGCTGCTGCACCATTTCATATGTGGGCGCCGGATGTTTATGAAGGAGCGCCTACTTCGGTAACAGCATTTATGTCTATAGGGCCTAAGGCTGCCGGGTTTGCGGTTATAGGCAGGATTTTTTATGTTGCATTTCAAAGCCTGCAGGCCGACTGGGTGCCTGTGCTCATAGGCATATCTATTCTGACTATGGCGGTAGGGAATATACTTGCAATTACACAGACAAATATAAAGAGAATGCTTGCGTATTCATCCATTGCGCATGCAGGCTATATGCTCATCGGCGTGATAGTAGGCACAAGCGAAGGCTTGAGCGCGATGATAACTTACCTGCTCATTTACACGTTCATGAATATGGGCGCTTTTGCTGTCATCATCCTTCTCGACAGGGGAGATGAGATTAAGGACTACGAAGGTCTTGCAAAGAGCCAGCCTTTGGTTGCAGGCCTGATGCTTGTTTTTATGTTTTCTCTCACAGGCATTCCCCCGACAGCCGGCTTTATAGGCAAGTTTAACCTGTTTATGGCAGCGGTGCAGGCAGGTTACGCATGGCTTGTGATTATCGCGGTTATGTTCAGCGCTGTATCAGCGTATTATTACCTTAGGATTGTGATGAACATGTACATGAAGGATATGACAGAGGAGGCTTCAATAACCCCGTCTCCGACACTTGCACTTGCTCTTGCCATAACCATTATGATGGTCTTTGCTATAGGAATCATGCCGTCGCTTGTAATAGGCTAGAACTAACAATAGGAGGCTTTTCATGTCAACAAAACTTCCGAGCCAGTACGAGAGCATAAGAAAAAGATTTAAGGCCTATTCCAAGGCAGCAGACAATTTAGGCAAGGCAACAAAGGCTGCGGGCCCTCTTAATGAAAAGGCTTCCCAACTGGTGCAGCTTGCTGCTTCGGCAGCGATAAGGTCTGAGGGGGCAGTACATTCGCATACGAGAAGGGCTCTCGCTGCTGGTGTAAAGCCGGAAGAGATTTATCATGCTATAATCCTGCTTTCGAGCACTATAGGATTCCCTACGGTTTCTGCAGCGTTAAGCTGGGCGGACGATATAATCCAAAAAAGGAAATGACCGACAAATAATCTAAAGCAGTTTTTTGTTTTTGTATAAAAGGAAGCCCCGATTGAATCGGGGCTTCCTTTTATGTTGCTATCTATATTTCTCCGCAAACTTAGCTATTTTTCCGGTAAGGACATGTGTAATAAAAAATAGAATTAAAAAAAGGATTATCCCTGCCGCAATCATTGCTATAACTCCGGTCTTCATTCTTGTTGTGTTGTCAAGAGCCTCGTCTTCATGACCGGCCTCCAGAAAGGAAATAGAAGGATCGGAGGGTTTGTAATGTATGCGCACCTCTTTCTCTGCAGGATAGCGGGCTATTATTTTATCGGCCGTATTCCTGTCAGGTGATGGCTCATAGGATGGCCAAGGAGAATTACTGATATATTTTTTGCCGGCAACCATATATGAGTAAGTAACATTTGCCCTGAATAATTTTTTCGGGCCACGGCTTGCGAATATGCTTTTGGTTTTCTCTTCAACTTCTGAAGAAATTATTAATGCGTCTGTCTCGGTCCAAGAGCGGGTCTCGACCGCAAGAGCATGAATTGATGAGGCTTCATAATATTTCCATACAGACCCAAGAACAAATATAACGGCAAATATGCCTATTGTTGCGAAAATAAATCTTTTAAGCAGTTTTGACTCTGACATGATTTCTGTATAAGTCAGATGCCTCCCAATAATCATAGATTTCTGCAAGCGCATAGCAATAGTCTTGCCGCCTATGGTCGGGTCGAAATATACTTCTACCGGATGCTCTCCGCTTGAAGGTTTCTGGATTTTTGAAAAAGGAAACAATGCCGGAAACTTTGTATTTTTAGAATCCTCCAGCCCGACCAACGATCCGTTTAAAGCGTGAACTCCGCTTGCACTCATTGCCATCTCTTTTGGGGGACTTTGCCGCATGAGCCGGGATGCAAGTTTTAAGGGGGTGATAAATGTTTTCTCATTGTACCTAAGCAGAAAACGGCGGAGAATTTCGGACAATATCGCAATGGCGAGACAGGCAGCGGAAAGTGGATATGCCATAGCGCCATCATGCGATATCCCCTGCTGAATCGAGATGAATCCAACGAATATAAAGCCGACAGACACCAGCAAAAGCGCCCCCGCTATTATTTTTGTGAAGGTTGCAGTCAAGGCGTATTTGTTGAGATCCGGATGGGTGTCGTTTTCCATTGTTGTTTTCTCCGTTTAGGATTATTTTTGCTCGGTCTTTGGATTCAACTCCCAGTATGTGTCTGCCGAACGCACAAAAAGAATACCGAGACCTCCAAGATTTACTTTTATGCGAAAATTGTCACCGGGTTGAACAAGCGCGTAAGTACTGCCGTGTACAGGCCAGCGATAACTAACGTTGTTATTGTCTGTAAAAATTATCCTGGCGTTTGATTTTGAGGATGCTGAGCTTTTTTCTTTGACCACCCCCTCTAAAATTACAACACCTTTTCCTGGGAGCAGCGCATTTACAAACAGCACGGGCCCGTTTAAAACCGCCACTGCAAGCAAAGAAATAAAAGGCATAGTGAGATACCGCTGCCATGCAGGCATACGTTCGCATAAGCTTTTTCTCGTAAATACCCACAACGATAAAAGCATTGAGGGGAAAAAGAACCACTTAAATGTGAAGCTCAGGTCTCCGTTATCAGACCAGTAAAAAGCATTAGGCAGCATTAAGGTTATCGGAACTATTAAGAGCCCGAATAAGCCGAGTGCAATGCGAAGATATCTTTTAATGCGAAAGTTTGTTTTCAGTCTCAATAATATCCCTAAGTATTGCTAGATAAGGTTTTCCTGTTGGTTTTCCCCAACGCTGAATAACCCAAATGATGAATCTGAAAAAGATATTGATACCCGAATTTTTGATGTCTATTGTCTGTGTCAGAAAAGTTCCCCCGTCACGTTCCGATAGCTCATATATTTCTTCAATGACTCTGTCGCGAGGAGAGAGTCCTCCTGTATGTCGTATTACAAGTTTGGACGGGGGCTCAAAATGTATGAATTCCGCCAGAAACTCAGCTGCTTTTGAATTCTCATGCATCTGGTATGTAATGGCGTATCGGTAGCCCCGCTGCGGGTTTGAGAAGGATGCCGGGGATACATGTTTCACTTTTTCATTCCAGAGCAGCATATTTTCGGGCTTCTCAAGGAAAGTCCAAACAGTTTGGGCAGGCTTGTTTATGAAGATGTTATTTATAAGCTTCATGATAGTACTAAATAAACACAATTTTATGGCAAAAGTAAATGATACTGATTCGCTTCTTCCTTCTCTTCGCAGAATTGCAAAGCGCAAGATCGCTTTCGCAGAAACGCAAACAGATTGAACCCTAAAAACCACATGTTTTCAATATGTTGAAAGCTGGCATGCAAAATGCTCTATTGGGTAATAAGTTTTAATAAAAACAAAAAACAGGAGGAAAATTAAGATGGAAACAAAAACAAGTTCAGAAAGCATGACAAAGACAGGTCTTTATGTTGGAACTGGCGCAGGAATAATTCTTTTCGCGCTGGCAGGCTTGCTGCCCGGTTCGTTTATCGGCGGCATAATAGGTCTTCAGATCTCGAACATGCTGTTCGGCGCTCCAATGGCAGCCTCGATAATACCTCGTTTGATAGTTGCCGCATCAATGATTATGGGCGTTATGGTTTCGGCAACAGTATTTGTTTTAGGCACAGGCGTACTTGGCTGGTCGGTCGGTTATGTAATGGATCTTGCAAGAAGCGCTAAGACCTCAGAGATTACCGAAGAAACAGGCAGGGCATAAAAAGCTTCCCCCGTGGTCCTTCCGGACGAAACCCTCGCCGGAGGGGCCAACCCTTTAAAAAATTCAGGAGGATAAAATGGCAAACGGGTATAAAACCCTAAGGGCTTCAACAGTTGTAACGGGCGTAGCCAAATCTCTGGATGCATCTTTCTTTGCAGAATGGGCATCGGTGGTCAGGGATCTTCTTTCGGGCAGCAAATCTTTTTATTTGATGATTCTTTTGGGTGCGGCAATCGTTTATTTTGCTGCAATGGGCGGTCTAGACGCTATGCGAATGGGCTACCGCCACGCTTATGCCGTGACCAGAGAGATTCCATGGGGCATTCTAATTTCAACCTACATATTTTTTGTGGTAACTTCCACCGGACTCTGTATAGTGTCTTCGATAGGGCATGTGTTTGGCGTTAAAAACTTTATGCCAATCGCGAGCAGGGCGGTATTTCTTTCGATTGTCACCATAATGGCCGGCTTTACAGTCATATTTTTTGAGATAGAAAACCCGTTCAGAATGGCGATCTACAACCTAATATCGCCGAACCTGACATCCAATATTTGGTGGATGGGCACGCTGTACGGCGCATATATGGTATTTATGATAGTTGAGTTCGTAATGCTCTTGCTTAAACAGCACAGGTTTGCGATGTATGCAGGGCTGCTCGGTCTTGTTTCCGGAATCGTGGCCCACAGCAATCTTGGCGCTATCTTCGCCATGCTGCATGGCAGAGAGTACTGGTATGGCCCATATCTACCGGTATATTTTATTGCGTCGGCGATAATGTCCGGCTGTGCCACAATAATTCTGTTCACATGGGTAGCATACAAAGCATCCAATCGCGAGATGGAAGAGCCGATGAAAAAATCTATGGAGGCTATCGGTAAGCTCTGCACAATGATGATAGCGGTGCTGATGTTCTTTACTTCGTGGAAGCTGATAACCGGCTCTGTTGCAGGCGGCGGCAAGGTTGAGGCGATAAGGGCGATGATGGCAGGGCCGTATGCCATGAACTTCTGGGTGTTTGAGGTGGGTATGGGCATGGTGATACCTTTCGGACTTTTTCTTATGTCCAAATGGAAAGATATGAAGATGATGGCTGTCGCAACCTTCATGATGATGGTCGCAATCTTCATCATGAGGTACGATCTCGTCTTGATAGGCCAAATCGTTCCGAGCTGGCATGAACTGGGCGTTTCGGACTATCCACAGCTTCTTTCTTATACGCCGTCGCTTCATGAATTCGCGGTGGTTCTTGGAGGAATGGGAATGGTGGCGATATCGTTTATGCTCGGCGAAAAGGTCTTTAAAGGCCATAAGAGCGAAGACCACTAAAAGGGAGGATGGCGAAATGAAAAATAAAATAGATCTCGATAACCTGAGAAAAGAAAACCTTGAGAGCCTGCCTGATATGGAGCGCAGAAGTTTCCTGAAAATGGGGCTGCTTGTAACAGGCGTGTTTGCAGGCGGAAGCATGCTTTCTGTCATATCCAACATAGATAAAGTCTTTGCATCAAAGGCGGAGATGAAAGAGAAATACCCGTACAAGCCGCATTACAGCATGGTTATTCGTCAGGACAGGTGCATAGACTGCGAGCGGTGTATCGAAGCCTGCTCAAAGACAAACAATGTTGCCGAGTATGGGTACAGGACCAATATTTTAGAAAAAGTAACTCCTGACGCGATAGGCCAGAAAAGGGAGTTTATAGCGGTGCTATGCAATCAGTGCAATAACGCGCCATGCGTTCGTGCGTGCCCTACAAAGGCCACATACAAGGACCAGACGAACGGGATAGTTATGATGGCGCAGGAGAAATGCATAGGCTGCAAGGTCTGCGTGCTCGCCTGTCCTTACAATGCCCGATACTTTAACGAGGAGAAGCATGCGATAGACAAATGCAACTTTTGCTATGACAGCCGGTTGAGCAAAGGCTACGAACGTACAGCCTGCTCCGAGGCATGTCCTGCCGGAGTGCGTGTGTTTGGGGATCTGTCTAATCCTGATAGCGATGTGTATAAGCTTGTGCATCAAATTCAAAGGCCGGTCTGGGTGCTGCGTGAAGAAAGCGGCGCGAAGCCTAATGTCTTTTACACCAAAGGGTAGTATAATAGGAAAAAAATTATGAAAGGTGGATACATGAAACAAATTCGTACAATTTTTATTGCACTTGTTTTATGGACAGCGGCGCTGATCTACGGCAGTTCTGTTTTCGGTGTGTCGCACGGAGGCGACATAGTTTATACCAAACCGGTAAAGTCGGTCGTATTCAGCCACAAAATACATGTAGAAGATAAGGGGCTTGCATGCGACAAATGTCATCCAAAGCTCTTTGAGCCTAAGGCGCTTAATGCTCAGGGGAAAAGTGACTTTAAGATGGATGCATTTTACAAGGGCAAGTATTGCGGCGCCTGCCATGACGGCAAGACCGCCTTTGCATCCAACACCCAATGCGCACGCTGCCACGGCGGGGTCAAAGAGCTGAAGGCCAAAGAAGACAAACCACAAAATGTGAAGAAACAGGTATTCGGACCCAAAGAAGCCATGTCTATGGGCAAGGGCAAATTTGCGGTCAGCTTCAAACATGAACCGCATACAAAGAGTTTGGGTTGCAGTGCATGCCATTCATCACTTTTTGAGATGAAGAAAGGCCGGAATAAAATCTCTTTTGCTGACCACAGCACAAACAAATACTGTTACAGATGCCACAACGGGCAGATGGCTTTCTCATACGATGACTGCAATAAGTGCCATGCCAAGATCTCATTGCCTGCATCAATAAATTTCGGCAAAGGCGACACAGCTGTTAAGTTCAGCCATGACAACCATAAGGCGATGGCAAAATGCTCCGACTGCCACAACAAGGTTTTTCAGATGAAAAAGGGTTCATCCAAGATCACATTTGCGGATCATAGTGCAAACAAGTTCTGTTATTCATGCCATAACGGGCAGAAGGCTTCATCTGCGGATGACTGCGCGAAATGTCATGCTAAGAAAACCCCTATGCCGCAACCCCTCAATTACAAACCTTCAGGAGCAGGGCCGGTCATATTCAGCCACGACTTTCATGCAAACATGTTCAAATGCGCTGAATGCCATCCAAAACTTTTTGTGACAAAAAAAGGTGCTAGCAAGATGAATATGGGCGATATATATCAGGGCAAATTCTGCGGCGCCTGTCACAACGGCAAAGCAGCTTCAGAAGCAACACAGTGCGATAAATGTCATAAGTGATTTTGCATTAGCATTGCTAAGGCCGGAGCGCTTTTGGGGCGTTCCGGCCTTTTTTTGTAAGATGTGCAAAATCCGCTTGAAAAATCAAGACGATTCATGCTATCTTTCTTACCTAAAAAACACACGCCGGTAAAAGTCCCATGACGGTCTCGCCCAAGTCAGCAAAGCGTAAAAAGTGCGCCGCAGATGTATGGCGGGTTTAAGGGGATTGGCGGAGGAAAAAACCAGAGGAGGAAGTAAAATGGCTGTAGTAACGATGAAGGAACTGCTTGAGGCCGGTGTTCATTTTGGACATCAGGTAAAACGCTGGAACCCGAAGATGAAAAAATACATCTTCGGCGAGAGAAACGGTATTCATATCGTGGATCTTCAAAAGACTGTTAAGGGGCTCGAAGAGGCTTACAATTATGTGAGAAATATCTCGGCCTCGGGGTTGTCGGTGCTTTTTGTGGGCACCAAAAAGCAGGCGCAGGATGCCATAGCAGAAGAGGCTAGGAGAGCCGGTGCATACTATGTAAACAATAGATGGCTAGGCGGCATGCTGACCAACTTTACCACCGTTAAAAAGAGCATCGATAGGCTTAAAAAGATCGAGACTATGAAAGAGGATGGCACATACAATGTGCTGACAAAAAAAGAGGTGTCTCAGCTCGAAAAAGAGAGAGAGAAGCTCGAAAAAAACCTGATAGGCATAAAAGATTTAGGCAATCTTCCGGGTGCGGTATTCATAATTGATCCGAGAAAAGAGAAGATATCCATTGCCGAGGCCAGAAGGCTTTCGATACCTGTTGTTGCGGTAGTTGACTCGAACTGCGATCCAGATGAGGCGGATTATGTAATACCGGGCAATGACGATGCCATCAGGGCTATAAAGCTCATATCATCAAAGATGGCGGATGCGATACTTGAGGGCAAAGGCGCCCATGCAAAGAATATTGAGGAAAAGAAGGCGGGTGAAGCCGCAAAACAGAAGGCTGCGGCTGAAGAAGCAAAGGAGGTAGCAGCACAATGACAGTTACTGCTGAAATGGTAAAAGATCTCCGCGAAAAAACCGGAGCAGGCCTTATGGATTGCAAGAGAGTGCTTGCCGAATCCGGCGGCGACATGGAAAAAGCTATAGATATGTTGCGGCAAAAAGGGCTTGCCACCGCAGCCAAGAAGTCAAGCAGGGCTGCTTCGCAGGGGCTTATCGGAACATATATTCATATGGACAAAATCGGTGTTATGATCGAAGTCAACTGCGAGACCGATTTCGTGGCAAGGACCGATGATTTTAGAGAGATGGTTAAAGATGTTGCAATGCATATTGCGGCGGCCAACCCGCAGTATGTTTCGAGGGAAGAAGTTCCAGCTGATGTTATAGCTAGGGAAAAAGAGATCTACAAGGCTCAGGTCACCAATAAACCTGCTCAGGTTGTGGATAAAATCGTTGAAGGCAAGCTCGAGAAATACTTCAGCGATTTCTGTCTTTTGGACCAGATATTCATAAAAGATCCGGACGGCAAGCTGAAGATAAAAGATTTAGTCACCAATAAAATCGCAAAGCTGGGTGAGAATATTCTTATAAGAAGGTTTTCCAGATTCCAGTTGGGCGAAGGTTTGGACAAAGGCGCATCCTGTGAAAGCTAAAACTTCAGGCAAGGTTTACGGCCGCATACTGCTTAAGCTCAGCGGCGAAGTGCTGATGGGCGACAAGGGTTATGGCATTGACCCCGCGACCGTAAGCTTTATGGCCTCCGAAATAAAAAAAGTGGCCGAAATGGGTGTGCAGACAGCTGTTGTAATTGGTGGAGGCAATATTTTCAGAGGGGTCCAGGCTTCTGTTGAAGGCATGGAAAGGGCTTCGGCCGATTACATGGGAATGCTGGCTACCGTTATAAATGCGCTTGCTGTTCAGAACGCATTGGAGAGGCTGGAACAGCCAACGAGGGTACTTTCTGCTATTCAGATGATGGAACTGGCAGAGCCCTATATTCGAAGACGTGCGATACGGCACCTTGAAAAAGGGCGTGTAGTAATTTTTGCTGCAGGCACAGGGAATCCTTACTTTACCACCGACACGGCTGCAGCTTTAAGGGCGATGGAGATAGGCGCTGATGTGATAATCAAAGGCACGAAGGTTGACGGAGTGTATTCGGCCGATCCTGTAAAAAATTCCTCAGCAAAAAAATTTGAGGCAATCTCGTATATAGACGTGCTGAAGAAAAACCTAAGGGTTATGGACTCCACAGCCATAACTTTGTGCATGGAGAACAATCTGCCGATAGTTGTCCTGGATATAAGGAAGAAAGACAACATAAGAAACCTTATCAAAGGAAAGAAAACAGGAACTACAGTATCCGCAAAATAATCAGGGGGCGTTATGCAGGAGTTGAAGAAAAAAGCGACCGAAAGAATGAACGGAGCAATAGAGTCTCTGAAAAAGGATTACGGATCTATTCGCACAGGCAGGGCCTCGCTTGCATTACTTGACGGTATCATGGTTGATTATTACGGTACAATGACCCCGCTGAGCCAGGTGGCAACTTTAGGCATTCCCGAAAGCAGGCAGATAACCATTCAGCCATGGGATTCGAAACTGATAACAGAAATAGAGAAGGCGATTCTTAAGTCTGATCTCGGACTTAATCCCGGAAATGACGGCAAAACCATAAGGATAATAATTCCACAGCTGACCGAAGAGCGGCGTAAGCAGCTTGTGAAGGTTGTAAAAAAGAGGGCTGAAGAAGGCAAAGTTGCTGTCAGGAATATCCGCAGAGATGTGAATGATGAGCTCAAGAGAACCGAAAAAGAAAAACATTACAGCGAAGACGATGTTAAAAGATTTCATGATGAGATACAGAAGCTGACCGATTCTTATGTTGCCAAAGTGGATGAAGTTACTCAGCATAAAGAAAAGGAAATAATGGAGGTCTGATATGGCTCTTAACTCAAACTACATAGTAAAAGTTACCGATGCGAAGCTTATGGATCTGCAGAAGGCCTTAGATCAGGCAGGAATCAAGGTGCGAAGCATCATAGAGGTTTTTAAAGAAGATTCCGCAGCGCAGGAATCCAAGCCGCAAGTATAGTTTTGGTTTCTTTGGCTCAAAGCTTATGTTTAACAGGATGGAGGAGAGATAATGAAAAAGAAAAACGTAAAAACCGATAAAACTAAAAGTAAGACCAAACCGGAGCCTAAGTCTAAACCTAAGGCCAAACCCAAAGCTGCAGCGGTATCTAAAGCAGCGGCAAAGAGCAAGGGCGTGCAGAAGGTGTCAGCAAAAAACTCAAAGGCCACAAGCGTTAAAAAAACAAAACCTGCTGCGGTAAAGTCTGCTTCAAATAAAAAGAGCTTAAAGCCTGCTCCTGTTGCAGCAAAGAAACCGAAAAAGCAGAGCGTTGAAACCGAAGATTCAAGAAGAGAACGTCTCCGCAAAGTTCTTATATTTAAGCGCGAGGAAATACTAAAGGAAGGCAAAACAGAAATAAGGAAATATATATTAGGAGAAAAGAAGCAGCTGGTGGAGACTGTGATGGATGACGGAGATCTTTCGGTGGTTGACCTTGCCGAAGATATCAGCCTTAAACAGCTTAGCACGCATCGTGAAACTTTGATAAAAATAGATATAGCGCTTCAGAAGATTGATGACGGCTCTTATGGTTCATGTGAAGACTGCGGAGATGACATCAGTGAAGAACGGCTTAAGATTATGCCGTTTGCGATCTTTTGCAGGGATTGTCAGGAGAAAAAAGAGATAATGGAAAAGATGGAGAAAGAAGGTTATTAGATTTTTTTAGCTGAAGATAGAATATGCCGAGCAAGAGAAAAACTTAAATTGACGGACTGCAAGGTAACATGTTAGACTAATCGTACAATTTTAGAAGTTTTTGCGCTGCACAAGGCTACAAAGACTTTTTGACTTTGTGGCTTTTTTTTATTAATGGCTTCTAAAATTCAGTTTTTAAAAGAAGGAGGTAAACATGGCACAGGGAACAGTGAAGTGGTTCAATGACAGTAAGGGTTTTGGCTTCATCACAAGTGAAGATGGAAGTGATGTTTTTGTTCATCATACATCAATTCAGGGCAGTGGCTTCAAGAGTCTCGCCGAAGGTGATAAAGTCACCTTTGATGTTGAAAAAGGCCCCAAAGGTCCTAAGGCAATCAATGTAGTTAAACAATAATTAGTTTGAGAAGGTGTCTCTTCTATGCGGAGAGGCACCTTCTTCTTCCTTCTACAGAACAATCTGGTATTGTCTAAGAAATCTCAATTAAATATGGTTAGTAGCGTTGCGACTTTTTCAGGTTAAACGCAGAAAAAAAGGAGTTTATGGAATTTAATGCATTTGATTTTCACCCCCATGTTTCGGCAGGGGTCAAGGCTGCGGGTTACACTGCGCCTACGCCTATTCAGGAAAAGGCGGTGCCCCCTGTGATGACCGGGCATGATGTTATGGGGCTGGCACAGACCGGCACCGGTAAAACCGCCGCTTTTGTGCTTCCAATATTGCATCGGTTGATGCAGGGGCGGCGCAAACAGGTAAGGGCTCTTGTTATTGCTCCAACAAGGGAGCTGGCGGAGCAGATACATGATGCAATTGTAACTCTTGGCCGCCAGACCGGCCTTAGGAGCGCAACTATTTATGGAGGAGTCGGCTTTAATCCGCAAGTAGAGAAGCTGAGGCTTGGTGTTGAAATTGTTGTTGCCTGCCCCGGGCGGCTGCTGGATCACATAAAGCAGGGCACTATTAACTTGTCGCATATGGAAGTCTTGGTGCTGGATGAGGCTGACCATATGTTTGACATGGGCTTTCTTCCTGACATCAGAAAGATAATAAAACATGTGCCGGCTAAGCGCCAGACTTTGATGTTTTCGGCGACAATGCCTGATGATATAAGAAAACTGGCCAAGGATGTTTTGCATTCACCTGTGACGGTACAGGTGAACGATTCTGTTCCGGCCAGTACGGTTTCACACGCGCTTTATCCTGTTGAACAGCATCTCAAAACCGCGCTGCTGCTTGAGTTGATGCGCCATACCGACACAGAATCTGTACTGGTTTTTACCCGCACCAAGCATCGTGCCAAAAGGGTGGGTGAGCAGTTGGAAAAGGCGGGGTATCGGGCAGCATCTCTTCAGGGAAACCTTTCACAGGCACGCAGACAGGCCGCAATGAACGGTTTTCGCAGCGGTATTTTTCAGGTGCTTGTTGCTACAGATATTGCTGCTCGAGGGATTGATGTGTCTCAGATCTCGCATGTTATCAACTATGATATGCCTGATACTTCTGATGCGTACACGCACAGGATCGGGCGCACCGGACGCGCAGCAAAAACAGGAGATGCATTCACTTTTATTACACGCGAAGATGCTGATATGGTACGCAGTATTGAGCGCGTGCTTGGTGAAACGGTTGAGCGCCGCACAATTGAAGGGTTTGATTACAATAAGGCTGCACCGCCGCGGGATACGAGCATTGGCAAAGGTGCAGGTAAAGTTATGACTGGCAGAGTAGGTGGTGCTCGCAGGGCTTCCCGCTGAACATGTGCGTCATTTTGATTTGATCGTTTTTTGCTATTCGGAGTTTTCGGATTAAGCTTGGATTTTAGTAAACAACCTTTTCAAGGAAGAGGCCTCTTGCAGGTGCGGTTGGCCCTGCAAGAGGCCTCTTTTTAGACTCAAGAATTTCTCCAATTTTATCGGCCTTAGTTTTCCCCCTGCCCGTATCGACAAGTGTACCTGAAATGTTTCTCACCATGTGGCGCAGAAACGCATCTGCCGTGATGCGTATTTTTATAAAAGAGCCGCCTATATTTGCTGACATAAAATCCATGCCTTCGATTTTTTCAACGTTTATGTCATGAATTGTCCTGACGGTGCTTTTAGCTCCGCAGCCGCTTCCGCGAAATGCCGAGAAATCATGCGTTCCTATAAGTTTCAAAGAACCTGCTATCATTGCGTCGATGTCTAATTTATAAGGCAGGTGCCAGGCATATCGTGCAATGAACGGAGATAAAATTTTATCAGTGGTTATCATATAAAAATAGGTTTTATGTTTGGCATCAAAACGCGGATGAAATTCCTTTGATGTTTCACTGGCATTTATAATCCTGATAGGATAGGGCAAATTAGCGTTGAGTGCCTTTTGGAATATTTCGGCTTCAAGTGACGACTCTGTATTGAATGCCGCAACCTGTGCTAGCGCATGAACACCGGCATCCGTTCGTCCGGCTGCCGTAAGCCGCACAGCTACACCGGTTATTTCTGATAGCGCATCCTGAATAAGCCCCTGAATAGAAATGCCGTTCGGTTGAACCTGCCAGCCGCAATAATCTGTGCCGTCGTACTGTATCAGGAGCTTAATTTTTCTCTGCCGCATATTACTCTTATAACTGGCAAGTTCCTTTCAATGGAACTATCTATCCAATACAGTTCTTATCTTTGTCAAGAAAGAATCAAGGTCAACCGGCTTTGCTATGAAGTCAAATCCTTCATCCAATAGTCCCTTTTTTTCTATTACTGCATCGGTGTACCCGCTCATAAATAACACCTTCATATCAGGGTTGAGTTTCTTTATCTCATTGTATGCAACTCTGCCGTTCTTTAGCGGCATTATAACGTCTAAAAGCAAAAGAGAAATCTTATCTGGATTCTCCTGATACTTCTTTACGGCTTCTTCTCCATTTACTGCTTCTATAGTCTTGTATCCGTATTCATGAAGGTACATTTTAATAACTTTTCGCACATTGGCATCGTCTTCGGCGATTAATATTGTTTCGCCTTTGCCTGATGTTATTTCAGAGGTATCTGGCTTTGTTTCTTCTTTTTCTCCCTGCAGCAAGGGCAGATATACCCTAAAAGTTGTGCCTTGTCCCGGTTCGCTGTACACATTGATATTGCCGTCATGCTGTTTGATTATTCCATAGACCATTGCCAAACCAAGTCCTGTGCCTTTGCCTACTTCTTTGGTTGTGAAGAATGGTTCAAAGATGTTCTCCCTTGTCTTTAAGTCCATTCCTGTTCCTGTATCCGATACTGTCAACACTGCGTACTTTCCAGGTGTTTCAAAAAGATTGGTTTTAGAAAAATCCTTGTCTATATCAACAACCCCAGTCTCTATTATCAGATGACCTTCGTCTGGCATTGCATCACGAGCATTGGTCACAAGGTTCAGAATTACTTGGTCTATCTGCGGTGCGTCAACCTTTACCATAATATCTCTGCCTTCAAGAACTGTTTTAAATCGTATGTCTTCCCTCAAAATTCTTTTCAATATCTTTTCCATATTTCTGACTATGGTGTTTAGGTTATTGGGTTTTGGGGATATGGTCTGCTTTCTGCTGAAGGCAAGGAGTCCACGAGTTAAATCTGCAGCACGGTCTGCTCCGGCAAGCATTTCTTCTAGAAGCTCCTTGACAGTTGGATCGTCTTTGAGTTTTTTCTTAGCCATATGTCCAAAACCTATAATTGCCATAAGAATATTGTTGAAGTCATGGGCTACGCCACCTGCAAGCACTCCTATGGCCTCCATCTTCTGTGACTGGCGGAGCTGCTCTTCGAGGTTCTTGCGCTCGGTAATGTCACGGCTTAATCCTAAAATGCCAATAATGTCACCGGATGAATTTTTAAGTGGAAGTTTAATAGTATCAAATAAACGAATTTCTCCTTCTACATTAGCGGGGTCTGATAAATTACGGACAGTATTGCCACTCAACGCAGCAAGGTCATCCTTTTCGAAACCCTTAATACCCTTTGAAGGATTTCCTTTGACTAACTCCTGATCCCAACCATTTTCAATATCAGTATTACCTATCAACTCTGATGGCAGTTTACCTAAAGCGCTTGCAAATGCTTTATTGCAAAGAATGGTTTTCAAGTTAGCATCTTTTACAAAAATAAAATCTGTAGACGAATCGATAATATTTCTCAATAAGTTTTCTCTTGAAATCAAAACATTTTCGATATTTTTCCGCTCAGTGATGTCTGTACAAATACCAGCCATTCTGAGGGGTTTGCCATTGTTGTCGTAGAAGCACCGTCCAACTGCGTTTATCCATTTTTCATGTCCACTTGGCAATACTACACGGTACTCATTAATAAGAAGAGTTTTAGATTTAATTGCCTGTACAATCTTTTCACTTGCAATGTCATAATCATCTGGATGCACTACTTCTTTCCATGTTTCAAAGGAAGCATTACGTTTTTCAGGATTAACTCCGAAAAGATCATAAAGTTCTTTTGACCAATACAACTGATTGCTTGTCATATCCCAATCCCAGCTTCCAGCATTTGCTGCTTCAAGTGTAAGGCTAAGTCTTTCCTCATTTTCCTTCAGTAAATCTTCAGCTCGTTTGCGTGCGGTAATGTCTTCTCCTGAAAAAATAATACCGATAATTTTGCCATGCTCATCGTGCATTACAGAGTTGTGAAAAGCTATTATCCGTCTCTCTCCGGTCTTTGTAATAACAGGATTTTCGTAATATTCCACAGGCTTTATATCGCCTTTCACTAGCTGATTGAATACTCCTTTTACTTCTTTGCTTGCTTCCACAGGCAAACAAGTTTCAAACCAATCTTTGCCAACAAGTTCATCTTCAGAATACCCTAATATTTCCAATCCTTTTCGGTTAGTTAGAGTGATTTTACCTTCAGGATCAAGAACTGCAAACATGACTCCAGCTATATCAAGATATTGTTGTGTTCTTTTATATGCAATCTGAAGGCTTTCCTCAGCTCGCTTGTGCTTGGTGATGTCCTGGGCCACTCCCCAGAGGCCAACCGTTTTACCAGCAGAATCAACCTCAGCCTCACCATGAACCCACATCCAACCGCTGCTTCCATCTTTCCTTACGGTTTCCAGTTCGAGCGTGTAAGGCATTCCAGTGTTTCTGGTATGAGCCAGGGTTGTGGACAGCCTCTCCCAACTTTCAGGAGTAAATAGTTTCATATGCTCGGTATAGGGTGGAGGCGGAAGCGACGAATCGAACCCATACATATTGTAGAGTTCTTCGGTCCAAACGACTTTATTGGTTGCCAAGTCCATACGCCAACTGCCAACATGCGCAATTCGCTGTGATTCTTTTAGATCCTTCTCGTTCTTCCGCAGCGCCTCCTCAGCTTTCTTGCGCTCTGCTATTTCAGATTCAAGATGCGCTGTTCTTGTTTTGACCTGTTGCCTTAAAACTATATTCCATACTATAAAAACAATAACTATCAGTGCTAAAACAGAAGCATATTTCAAGGCGATCTTCCATTGCATATGCAAATGATCCTCTTCCAGCAAACCAAACCACTTTTTATAGATCTCATCATACTGGCCTGAACCTTTGATTATGTTCAACCCCTGATTAAGACGATCCAGCATCGTCTGATCTCCATCTCTGACCGCAAAGCACCATGGCCGACTGTATGCAGCAATAACTTCTGATGATATGTCAATGTTTGAAAGATTCAATTTTTTTGCGGTGACAAGGCCAACCAATTTGGGCATTATGGCGGCATCAGCTTTACCATCCGAAAGTTGCTTCAACGCATCAGGCAGTGAATTTGCAAAAATGATAGGCATGGTTTTAGACAGCCCGCTTGAAAGAAGATAACTGTGGGCAGCGTCATTATTAGTCACAATGACAGTTTTGCCGGCAAGATCCTTCAGTGAACGTATACCTTTGGTTCCTTTTTTGAAAAAGATCGTATCGTAGGCTGTTGTATAAGGTACTGAGAAGTCGAATTTCTTGTCCCGTTCAGGAGAATATGCCATCATAGGAATCAAGTCTATGCTGCCTGCTTCAAGTTCTTTCATTGACTGATCCCATTTGTCTGCACGAATTTCAAGATCAATCCCCATTGACTTAGCAACGGCTTTTGCAATATCCACGCTAAAACCGTCAGGTTCACCTTTATCGTTAATAAAGGTATATGGATGGTAGTTGTTTACAATGATTGTCTTTAGATGCAGATTTTGCAGTTCAATGCTTTGCTTATACTTTTGTGCTTGAGCAGTTGGAGGCAAAAAAGATGATAAAAGCAAGAAGATGAGAAGAATTTTTACTGACAAGAAAAAGCAAATCGGATAAAAAATAACTTTGAAATGAATATCGAATTTCATCTAACCTCAACACCTCTCCCCAAAGCATCTATGCTTGAAACAGAAACAATCTATCAAATACAAATGAATCGTAGTATACAATAAATGCCATTACTTGTATTGTTTAAAAACTTAGCCGCTAGAAACATTGATTAAAATTCAGTTTAACATATATGAAGATTGCAGGAAGCGGAGTCTTGTGTTGACAGATACCAAAGGAATTTCTTGACTATTACAGTTTAGTCCTCTTAGCCTCACCTTCTGCATTTGCATGCCCATCAATTAAAATCATTGGGGTAATTGCTTTTGAGTTCAGATAAGATAAGCTCTTTTAGTTGCTCCGCTCCAAAGGACACAAGCGGCTTGCCATTCACAAAAAAACCGGGGGTTTTTGTGACATTGAGGGTTTGGGCATCAGCGATGTCTTGTTGAATTAGTCTTTCTATCTCAGGGTCATTCATATCGTTTTTCAGCTTTTTTATATCCAGTCCTGTTTGTGGAAGAAATTGCCATATCTGATCGGGCTGAGGATTTGAGTGGCTAGCCCAGACAGGTTGTTTGTCATACATGACCTGCAAGGTTTCCCAGTATTTCCCCTGTTTTCTTGCTGCTTCGAGAATCTTGACCATATAGTCTGCGCCGTGATGAAGAGGGGCATATTTAACAACCAGTTTTATTTTTCCCGGGAAAGTATCAAGGGCGCTTTTAATGAAGGGTGCAAATGCACTGCAGGTCTCGCATCCCGGATCAAGAAACTCTGTTATTACAACCTTTGCGCTATTAAGGCCAAGCGTCTGCGAATGCTCCCTGATAAAAATATTTGAGTTTTTGCTGGCTGCAGACTCTATTTTCCCGGCCTCTTGGCTCTTAAATAATAAGCCTCCAGTAACAAATAACATCAACATAAGCACGATAGACAAAATGAATACTTTTTTGTTGTCCATTTAGTTGATTCTCCTTTTTAGAGTAATAAGCAGTGCTGTTATAATCGAAAATCCTATCAAAGAAAGCAAGGGTATTGTTAAAAAGCCGAACAGTTCTATATATGTCTCTGTACATGAGACGCCCTGCCTGCAAGGCTGCATCTTTTCAGGAATTATATGGTAATACACAAGATTATGATAGAGCGCAACCAACCAGCCGGCCAAAACTAAGGGCAACGAGTACTTGACTGCATTTTTATCGAGCGGGAAAAGCCCGATGGCTAATGTTATCACTAAAGGGTACAGAAAAATTCTTTGGTACCAGCACAAGACGCATGGAGCAAATGCCATGATTTCGCTGAAAAACAGACTCCCCAGCGTTCCGATGCAGGATATAAGCCATGCTGTGAAAAGAATCGTCCAATTGTAATTAGATGGTTGCTCTATGCTTTGCATTGTCAATAGTTTTTCTTTATGTGAGCTATCATATCAGGAAAACATATTAATGTGAACTAATTGTGAATTTGGCTTTAGACGAGGGGGGCGAGAGAAAAAAACTTGTCTCACCCCCTCAGTACTATTTTGCTTTAACAACCAGAACCGAGCATTGTGCCAAGCCTACCACTCTCTCGGCAACGCTTCCCATAAAAAGTCTCTTCAGCCCTGTTCTGCCGTGGCTTCCCACGACTATCAGATCTATAGTCTTCTTATTAGCGGTTTCGACAAGGCTGTCGTATGTTCTGCCCCAAAGAACAGCGCCATCCGCCTTCACGCCGTTTTTCTCTGCTAATTCTACAGCGTCTTTGACATTTTTTTCGGTCATAGCGGTCATTTCTGAGATCATCAATTCCAGTTGATTCTGTGCGTAGCCGGTTTCAGGGTCAACATTCAGCAGTATTTCGGCAGGCACTACAGATGCCACCGTAAGGTTCGAGCCGCAGCGTTTTGCAATATCAATGGCCTTTGATACTGCCATTGCGCTGAATTCCGAGCCGTCTGTAGCAACCAGAATGTTTTTGCAGCTTATGGCTGCCTTTCGCGGTACGACCAAAACATTTGCATGCGTGTGGCCTATAACCCTTGAGGTGACACTTCCCATAAAAATCTTTTCTAGTGCTGATTTGCCACGCCTTCCCATCACAACCACATCGCTTTGTCTTTTTTCGGCTTCCTCTACTATTGCCTTGTATGGCTCGTCGGTCCTCCGCACAATAACATCGCACTCGATATTATCCTGTGCGGCCATTTCCCTTACTTTGTCAAGATGCTTTTTGGCGGCCATTTCCATAGTCTCGACAAACTTCAGTCCTTCTGTTTCAAGCTCGGCGTTCAGCTCAAGCACATGGATGATCGAAAGCTTTGAGACGCATGATTGTGCAAGATACAGCGCCTCTTTTATCGCTCCTTCGCTTAAATCAGAGCCGTCCGTGGCCAGTAGAATATGTTTTATAGGTCCCAAATAGTCTGTCTTCTCTTCCATGATCAATGCCCGCCTGACTTTAGGATTCCGGATGCCGCAAGCACGAGGACGAGAACCTCGACAATAGCTAAAACGCCGTAGATTGTATCTTTTTTAGAAAATAATATCGGTATTATCCTGAGATAACAGAGGATGGTTACACCGGATAGAAACGCTATCCCTATAAAGTTAAGAAAATCCGCTTTCCCGATCATAACGAGCCAGCCCCATCCGTGCGGGGCGCCGGTAACCTCAAGATATTTATGCACAGAGAGCCCCCAGACCTTTGGAAGGTCATTTACCGGCACATGCACCGGCATAATGCCCAAAAGGTATATTACGAATGTGACTACCAGCATAAGCAAACCGGCCTTCATTCCCACATCTAAAAGTTTTCCATAAGCTATCTGTTCTTCAGTTGCTTTTATATCTTTACCCATTAGTTAATGCCTCCTTATAAATTAGTTCCAGATGCCCAAGCCCTTGAGCAGGGCTCTCGAACCTGCGAAAAGCAGCATCGCTATGACGATATATCTGACCGCTGCGGGTTTTGTTTTTGCAAGTATCCGCACACCTACGATCGAGCCAAGCATTATGCCTATTATCGAAGGGGCTACCAGCATAGGCAGCACCGCTCCGTTGTTGACATAAATCCATGCGGCAGAGGTGTCTGTTATCGAGAGCAGGAATTTGCTTGTTGCGACCGAGACCTTAAGAGGAGCACCCATCATCAGATTTAGCACAGGCACGTTTGCCCAGCCCGCACCCAGACCGAACATGCCGGCCATTACTCCTATAAGTACAAATGTCGCCAATCCCTGAGGGGTTCTGTGGATCTTCCAGTTGATATCCTGCCCCGTTGATGGCTCATGGTAAATGCCGTTGATTCTGAGCGCAGTGGAAAGCGCATCCGCCTGTTTCACTTCAGGGTATTCGGATTTCTTTGCCATGAGCATAATCGCAACTATGCCGAGTATTGTCCCTCCGAGCGCCGTATTCACTATATGGGCAGGAAGTGCAAGTCCGAGCATCGCGCCGACAATAGCACAAGAGGATGCTATAAGTGCTACAGGCAATGCGAGTCTGAGGTCTGCCATTCCTTTTTTAAGAAGCCCCGGGCCTGCGGCAAGCGCTCCAGCAAGCGCAACTAAAAGTCCAGCGCCTCGTACAAAGTCGATGTGAAATGGGAAGAACCCGCCGATTATAGGCACGAAGAGAACTCCTCCTCCGACTCCTCCTAAAACCGCGACTATGCCCAATAAAAAGGTTACGATAAAAAGTATAAGCGGCCAGCCCCACCAAGGCATTGTCGAGCCTGTTGGTGCGGCAGGCGCGGTTACTGGCTCGGTTGAGCAGAAAGCAGCGCTTGCAATGAGCACCGTTAAAAAAACAATAAACAAAAATACAATCGGACGTCTAATCATAATTTTTTATGTCCTCCTTATTTATTCTTCTCAGCGTATTTTTTCGAATTCTGTTTGAAGTTTGTATTTATCACTTCTCCCCGTAAATCTGATATAGGCCACAGGGCTGCTGTCATAGCTCAAAAGCAGGCGGTGTACAACCAGCAAAGGCGCACCGTCTCTTATCCCAAGGCTCTCGGCATAATCGCCTTTTCCCAGTTGTGCTTCGACCGTCTGAACCACCTTGAAAATTTTTTTAACGCCGCTCTCTTGCAGCACTGAGTAGAGAGAGTCGGTAGCAATGTCCGCTTTTTCTATGCCCGGAAATAGATGGTGCCTGATAAAAGATTCTTCAAGGTACGCGGGTTCTTTATTCACGAGCCTTTTGCATAGAACGCAATAGACAGGCTCATCTGTTTTTAAATAATTTCTGACATCTTCCGGCGGCTCCTTGACGCCTTTGAACAATATTTCTTTTTTTGCTTTTACCTCCTCCCCGAACATGTCGCCGGTAAGTCTTGTTTTTACTGCCAACCCTTCTGCCGGCAGGGTGCATGTTACAAATGTGCCCTTGCCCTGAATTTTAGTCAGATAACCTTCTGTTGCGAGATTGTTTATCGCCTGTCTTACCGTTATCTTGCTTATGTTGTATTTTTTGCAAAGATCTTCTTCTGTGGGGATTTGCTGTTCGAGCTGCCAGCGGCCGGAGGTTATTTCATCAAGAAATATCCTCGTAAGCTGGATATAGAATTTTTCCTGCCCAAACCGGTCAACTGTTTTGTTGTGCAACAGTAGTGATTCATTTTGCATCATATCGATATAATATTATAATGACATGATGTTGTCAAGACGAAATTAACCGATGAAACAAAAACATCGGATTTGTGGTTGTTAAACTTGGAGGCTGAACTAAATGTAGTTTTGAAACGGTCCGTGTCTTTTGGTGCCTTTGAACTTAGCGCTGTTATCTGCTATAATTTTACAAATTGGTTAGCCTTAAATTGCAAATGCTTCTAATAAAACTAAAGGAGAGTAAAATGGCGAAAGAAAAAAATGTTGAAGTTGCTCAGCTTACCAACGAAGAGCTTATTTCCGAAAACCTAAGGATCCTTACCGCAACTGTCGGTGGGCTTAGCGACACTCTTTCTATGCTTGTACAAAAGGTTGAGAACATGGCGTACCATATCATTGCTTTGGAAGAGGTTCTTGGAGAGGTTGTATCCGTTACGGGTATTGATCTTGCAAAAGTAAACGGCAATATCAGAACTAAGGTTTCTGGTGGAACAGGCGGGCTTGGTGATTCGAGCCGTGCTATAGACATAGCTGCTTCAATAGCATCTGCTGCAACAAGAAAGTAATTTTATTATATTAAGAAAGAGCCCTGTGTAAACTGCAGGGCTCTTTCTTAAGGTTGTTATTCGGTTGTCATAGACATAGGCTTTCCGCAGCAGACAAGAGTGCCCGCTCCCGCATTAGTGACTACTACCTCATTGCCGCAAATGCCGCATTTGTATTTCTGGCCTGATTTTGTCATATGGTACACCTCCTTTATTTATCAGCTGGCTTCGTCTAATAAAAAATAAAACAGAACGATTCAGATGTCAAGATTTTTCTAGAATAGTGTCACCTGAGGTGTGTGCCGTAAAGGGAGTATATGAACTGTCCGGTAATGGTAAGTCCGTCTTCTCCCCATTCGTCAGGCAACGGCCAATAAGGCTCTGCGCTTCTTAGTGCCCTTATTGCGGCATCGTCCAAACTTTTGTGTCCAGACGTTCTCACAAGCTCGACCGAGCCGAGCCTGCCATCTTTCCTTATTGTGAATTTGATTCTAAGGTCGCCATAAATCCCGCGTTCAGCAGCCTCCTGAGGATAAACCCAAGCATTTTCTATTTTATCTCTCAGCCTTCGCATATATCCAAAATATTTATACTCTTTCGTATCGAAAGTTACCGGAGTATCGGTTTTTGAGCGTTCCTTAACCATTAGCTTGCCAATTATTTCTTTGTCGAAAATCTTTTCTTTAAAAGTTTTCTGAGGTTGAGGTGATTTTAGCTCTCTATCTGTTCCTCTTTTTTCGCCGCTGCCTAAGCCTTTTTCAGCCTGGATAGTGGGAGCGGAAGGAGATGAGGGGCCCCCTCCGCTCTGGCTTAGAGCAGAATCTGAAGGTGTTTGTGGTTTATGGTACGCGGTGCTGGGAGCAACCCTCTCTATGCCTTTTTGTGCGGCTTTTTCATTTTTTTGTTTTGTTTTCGGACTGGTAACTGTAGAGGTTGTTGGGCGTTGTGATGCTTTTCTGGTTTTTTGATGTGGCGAGATTAGTGCGGGTTTTTGTTTTTCTCTTGCTCCGCCGCTGTCTTTAATCTCATCAGGCGTTACTATGCGGGCGAAGAAAGGAGGGCTGCCGCCTTGTTTAATTTCTGATGCTAAATAAACAAGCAGCATTATAATAACCGCATGAAAGAGTAGAGAAATTACAAAAGAGTTTTTCACGAGCTATAAAGTATTAGGAGAGTTTAGAGCATCCCCTAATAAGAGTGCTTCGGATATTAATGAGGGCTTCTCACGCTGAGCACCGGGCATGCAGCGTTTCTGACCACTCTTTCTGCTGTGCTTCCGAAGAGTACTCTGTCAAGCCCCTTTCTGCCATGTGTGCCGACAACGATAATATCTATTTTTTCTTTTTCCGAAAATTTCAGTATCTCTTCGTAGGGAACTCCTCTTTGTACAGCATATTCGACATTTTTTAACATTTCTCTATGCTCTGCCCCAAACTTTTCAAGCTCTTTGCGTGCACTGGTTTCAAGCTCTTTGTACATGTCGTTAATCTGCATATGCGGAACATATAATCCGGAGGCGGTTGCGATATCATATATAACATGGAGCATATACAGCTTAGCGTTGTTGCAGAGGGCTAAGTCCACAGCATAAGGCAGGGCGTAAAGAGCACCCTCGGTAAAATCGGTAGGGAAGAGTATTTTATTGGTTTGCATAGATGTTGTCCTCCTTATATAAAGAGCAGCATTTTGAATAACTGCATTTTGTATCAGTCTGTATTTTTAAGATATATCAGGCGAAGCCCCTGAAATATTAGATCAGCAGTATAGCTGTTTTTTCTATTAAGCATGGAACTCATCGCCTCGCTGTTTCCGCCAGTTGAGAGTAATTGTAACTTAAAACCCAATTCTTTCTCTATTTTTTGTACTATTGTCTCTACGGCCCCCGCAGATCCGAACATCACTCCGGACAGCATGGCTGAATATGTATCCCTTCCTAATGCCATAATCGGTTTGGTTTTTTTTATGTGAGGCAGTTTTGCGGTGCCGCACGCAAGGGAGTTTGCCATAAGCTGGATTCCCGGAAGTATTGAGCCGCCAAGAATATTTTTATTTTTTCCGACTACGGTGATTGTTGTTGCTGTGCCGAAGTCCACAACCGCACACGGTTTTTTTGTGATCGCAAATCCGGCAACCGCATTTGCGATTCTGTCCGAGCCAAGTTTTAAGGGGTTTCTGGTATCAATGTGCAAGCCTGTATTTGTCTTATGTGTTAAGAGAAGCGGCTTGGGGATATTCAGCAGGTGCAGAGATTTTAGGACGGGCCCATTTAGAGAAGGAACTACAGATGAGACTATCGCATCTATATTATTGCCGGACAGTTTATGTTTTCTCAGTATAGCGCCTAATATTTTCTTGTAGTGGTCCGGTTTTTTTGCTGGATGGGTCTGTATTTTTTTAATAACGGTTCGAGGCTGCAACGGGTCAGCAAAAAAAGCTAATCCTATAGTTGAGTTTCCGATGTCTATGCATAGCAGGCTTTTCATCTTAGGTTGATTATTTCCCCTGAGCTTATCTTTTTTAGGCTATTGTCATCAAGTCTAATCAGCAGCATTCCTTTATCGTCTATGGCCTCGGCAATGCCGCTGTAAAAACCGTCCGCAGTCTTGGCCGTGACTTTCTTTCCTAAGGTTATGGATAATTTTGTCCATGTAGAAATTATATCCTCTTCTTCTCCTGAAGTTAATTTTTTATACCAGAAATCGATATTGGCAAGCAGCTCTCTTGCGATATCCTTTCTCGAAAGCTCTGCGCCGGTTTCTATTCTGGCTGATGTTGTTGTAGCGCTGATTTCTTCCGGAAACTCATCTCTGCTTATATTTATATTTAATCCGATGCCCAGTACAGCATGTTTGACAAAGTCTCCTGATGATTTCAGTGTTGTAAGAATGCCGCCTAGTTTGCGTTCATTGCAGAGTACGTCATTGGGCCATTTGATGCCTGTTTTTAAAGAGGCGAATTTGTTTAATGCAGAACAGGATGCTACTGCTGCCATAAGTGACAGCAATCCTGATTTATTTACAGGTAGGGGATGTTTAAGTATTACCGAAACATACAGATTTTTGCCCGGTGGTGAAAACCAACTTCTGCCGTGCCTACCTATGCCTGCGGTCTGCGAGTCGGCTATAACTACCGTGCCTTCTTCAGATCCTTTTTTAACAAGATTGTCCGCAAATTCATTTGTGGAGCCGGTCTCTTTAAGGAAAATTATTTTGCGACCGATTATTGAGGACTGCTCATTCAGTTTGTTTTGAAGCCAATCGGCATTAAAACCTTCTTCGAAATCCATCGTCCGAAAACTATTCTTCGCTGAGTATTGCTACTTCTATTTTGCCCTTAAGGCCTTCGGCAAAATTTTTTGCATCGGCCGCATTGCCCACAATAGAGCCGTAGTGCATGGGAATCGCAACTTTAGGATTTATGTCCAGAGCTGCCCTAACAGCTTCATCGGCGCTCATAACATAAGTGCCCGAAACAGGGAGTAATGCTATATCGATATTTTTGAAGTGCTTCATTTCCGGAATGTGGTCAGTATCTCCTGCCAGGTAAATACGCATGCCGTTTGTCTTGAAGATAAAACCCACCCAGCCCTTGTCTTTTGTATGGAACTGTTTGTTGGTGTTGTAAGCAGGCACCGCTTCGATTTCTATTCCCTCAACATTTATCTTGTCGCCCGGTTTGACTATTTTTATGTTGCCCGAAAGTTTTTTTGCGCAGTCGGCAACGGTCACTATAACGGTGTGCTTGCCCTGTATCTTTTTTATGTCATCCGGTGAGCAATGGTCATAGTGCTCATGTGTTACCAGTATAAGGTCAGCGGTGTCATTCTTTTTTATTTTGAACGGGTCGGTGTAAATAATTTTTTCTCCGGTTATTTTAAAAGTGTCATGTCCTATTCTGTGGATATTCTTTGTCATAGCTGTGTTCTCCTTGCTCGAAGCCGGCGTGCTTAAGGCTCTATGATAAGCGGCACGTTGCGGCTGAATGGTATTTTCTAAAGGGTTTTATGCTGGTTTATGTTTTAGAAAAAAGTATATCACAATACACCCCTTTTATTTTTTCTAACGAATATGTTATATTCAACTTCCCCGTTTTTGGGACCTAAGGACTTGACAAAAAAGAAGTGCTCTGGTAACCTTATCGGGTTTTCCGTTAAATCGGTGTTTTTAACAAAACAAAGTATTTTGGTTATTAATTTTGGAGGTAAAGTGCCGACGATTGCTCAGTTAGTGAAAAAAAGCCGTAAGCAGGTCGAATCAAAGACTAAAAGTCCGGCTCTAAAGAACTGCCCGCAGAAGCGGGGTGTTTGTGTCAGGGTTTATACGACAACACCTAAGAAGCCTAACTCGGCATTGAGAAAGGTTGCAAGGGTAAGGCTGACAAACGGTATGGAGGTTACTGCGTATATACCGGGCGTTGGACACAACCTTCAGGAGCATTCAATAGTATTGATAAGAGGCGGCAGGGTTAAGGACCTTCCCGGCGTTAGATACCATATATTAAGAGGAACACTTGATTGTGCAGGTGTTGCCGACAGGAAACGCGGACGCTCCAAATACGGAGCCAAGCGTCCCAAGTAAACTTTAATATCAATCTGGAGTAAACCGAGATGGCAAGAAGAAGGGTAGCAGAAAAAAGAGAAGTTTTACCGGATCCCAAGTTCAATAGCAAGCTTGTATCAAGATTTGTGGCTGTTTTTCTCGAGCAGGGTAAGAAGTCCACTGCAGAGAGGATATGCTACGGTGCGTTTGATATTATTAAGGACAAGACCGGTAATGACCCCTTAAAGGTTTTTAAAGCGGCAGTTGAAAATGTTAAGCCGCTTGTGGAGGTAAAGCCCAGAAGGGTGGGCGGTGCGACCTATCAGATTCCTATCGAAGTCAAGCCACAGAGGAAGGTTGCCCTTGCTCTGAGATGGATTGTAAGCTACTCCAGAGACCGCAAAGAAAAGACGATGAGAGAGAGAATCGCCGGCGAATTGCTTGATGCATACAACAACACCGGCTCATCTATAAAGAAAAAAGAAGACACCCACAAAATGGCCGAAGCCAACAGGGCGTTCGCACATTACAGATGGTAAGGAGCAGCAAAGTCTAATGTCACGAGTTCCTTTAGAAAAAACACGCAATATAGGCATAATGGCACATATTGATGCCGGCAAGACTACAACTACAGAGCGTGTTCTGTATTACACCGGTGTAACCTATAAAATAGGCGAAGTACATGACGGCACCGCAGTAATGGACTGGATGGTACAGGAGCAGGAACGCGGTATAACTATCACCTCGGCTGCAACCACATGCGATTGGAAGGGTCATCGCGTTAATATAATAGATACCCCGGGCCATGTTGATTTTACTATAGAGGTTGAGCGTTCTCTTAGAGTTTTAGACGGAGCGGTTGCTGTTTTTGATGCTGTTGCAGGTGTTGAGCCTCAATCAGAGACGGTTTGGAGACAGGCCAGCAAATACGGTGTTCCGCGCATAGCATTTATGAATAAGATGGATAGGGTCGGTGCCGACTTTTTCATGGCTGTTGATTCTATGGTTGAAAAGCTGGGTGCAAGGCCGGTATCTATCCATATACCTATAGGGAAAGAGGATTTGTTCAGAGGGTCTATAGACCTTGTGAACATGAAGGCGTATTTGTTTGATGACGAGACACTCGGAGCTAAATTTGTAGAAGATGAGATTCCTGCCGAATATGCTGCAAAGGCAAAAGAGTTTAGGGATAAGATGGTTGAGGCCCTTGCAGATGTAGATGAAAAGATAATGGAAAAATATCTCTCCGGAGAAAGCATAACTGAAGCTGAAATCAAAGCTGCTTTGAGAAAGGGTACAGTAACTCTTCAGATAACCCCAGTAGTATGCGGCTCAGCATTTAAGAACAAAGGTGTCCAGCTTCTACTTGATGCAATTGTTGATTATCTCCCTTCTCCGCTCGATGTTCCTCCTATAAAAGGAATTAACCCAAAGGATGATTCTGAGGTGGAGAGATCTGCTTCTGATAGCGAACCTTTTGCAGCGCTTGCATTTAAAATAATGACCGACCCGTTTGTTGGCCAGCTTACTTTTGTAAGAGTTTATTCTGGAGTGCTCAACTCGGGCTCCTATATTTACAATTCAACAAAAGATGCTAAGGAGAGAATCGGAAGACTTCTCCAGATGCATGCAAACAAAAGGGAAGAGATAAAAGAAGTTCGGGCAGGGGATATAGCTGCTGTAGTTGGATTGAAGAGCACGCTTACCGGCGACACGTTATGCGATGAGAACAAGCAGGTAATCCTTGAGTCTATGGAGTTTCCTGATCCTGTTATTTCTGTGGCAATTGAACCGAAAACCAAGGCTGATCAGGAAAGGCTTTCTGTTTCGCTTTCTAAGCTTGCACAGGAAGATCCATCATTCAAGGTTTCATATAATGAAGAAACCGGCCAGACCATCATTTCGGGAATGGGAGAGTTGCATCTCGAAATTATTGTTGACAGGCTTTTAAGAGAATTTAAGGTTGGCGCAAATGTCGGCAAGCCTCAGGTTGCCTATAAAGAGACAATAAAGAAAGCAGCAAAGGTTGAGGGTAAATTTGTGAGACAGTCCGGCGGCAGAGGCCAGTACGGACATGTCTGGATAGACTTAGAGCCATTAGAAAGAGGCAAGGGGTTTGAGTTTGTTAACAAGATTGTTGGAGGCTCGATACCGAGAGAGTATGTTCCTGCAGTAGAGAAGGGTATAAAAGAGGCGATGGTCGGAGGAGTGCTTGCAGGCTATCCTGTTGTTGATTGCAAGGTTAGCCTCTTTGACGGATCGTATCATGAAGTTGACTCGTCCGAAATGGCGTTCAAGATTGCCGGCTCGATGGCATTTAAAGAAGGGGCTAAAAAAGGGCAGATTGTTTTGCTTGAACCTATAATGGGTGTAGAAGTTGTAACGCCTGAAGAGTACATGGGAGATGTTATCGGAGACTTGAACTCAAGGCGCGGTAAGATACAACAGATGGAAAAGAGAGGGAATGCTCAGATTATAAAATCGCAGGTTCCTCTTTCGGATATGTTTGGTTATGCGACCGACCTGCGGTCAAAGACCCAGGGGCGTGCAAACTATACAATGCAGTTTTCTCATTACGAAGAAGTGCCTAAAAATATAATGGAAACTATAGTCGCAAAAGTTAAGGGCGAATAAATTATAAATACAATGAAAGTTACAAGGTCGGCAAGGAGGCGAAATGGCTAAGGCAAAATTTGAGAGGACAAAGCCGCACTGTAATGTAGGGACGATAGGGCATGTAGACCACGGCAAGACGACATTGACGGCAGCAATAACGAAGATACTGGCCATAAAGGGTTATGCACAGTTCAAGGCATACGACCAGATAGATAATGCGCCTGAAGAGAAGGCAAGAGGCATAACCATAGCAACAGCGCATGTAGAGTACGAGACTGACAACAGGCACTATGCGCACGTTGACTGTCCTGGGCATGCTGACTATGTAAAGAACATGATAACAGGCGCAGCGCAGATGGACGGAGCGATACTGGTAGTGAGCGCAGCGGACGGACCGATGCCTCAGACAAGAGAGCACATACTGCTTGCAAGACAGGTAGGAGTGCCGTATATAGTAGTGTTCATGAACAAAGTGGACATGGTGGATGACCCGGAGTTATTGGACTTGGTGGAACTTGAAATAAGGGAGTTATTGGTAAAATATGGATTTCCCGGCAACGACATCCCGATAGTAAGGGGCAGTGCATTAAAAGCAATGGAATGCAACAGCACAGACTTCAACGCACCGGAATTTCAGTGCGTGCATGATCTGATGGCAGCAGTAGACAGTTATGTACCGACACCTGAGAGACCGATAGACAGACCTTTCCTGATGCCGATAGAAGACGTATTCAGCATATCAGGAAGAGGAACAGTAGTAACGGGCAGAGTAGAAAGAGGAATAATCAAAGTAGGCGAAGAAGTAGAAATAGTGGGACTGAGAGAAACAAGGAAAACAGTAGTGACCGGAGTAGAAATGTTCCGCAAGTTGCTTGATGAAGGCAGGGCGGGAGATAACATAGGGGCATTATTGAGAGGCACAGGGAAAGACGACGTAGAGAGGGGAATGGTACTGGCAAAGACCGGAAGCATAACCCCGCACACGAAGTTCAAGGCAGAGGCATATGTATTGACGAAAGAAGAAGGCGGAAGGCACACACCGTTTTTCAATGGATACAGGCCGCAGTTTTACTTCAGGACAACGGACGTGACAGGAGTTGCGCAGCTGCCTGAGGGGATAGAGATGGTGATGCCTGGAGACAACGTGACGATATCGGTTGAGTTGATAGCGCCGATAGCGATGGATAAGGAATTGAGGTTTGCAATAAGAGAAGGAGGCAGGACGGTAGGTGCCGGCGTTGTCACCGAAATTCTGGAGTAAAAAGTGAATCAAAAAATAAGAATAAAACTGAAGGCTTATGACCACAGACTGCTTGACCAGTCTGTGAAAGAGATTGTTGATACTGCTCACAGGACAGGGGCTCGCATTTCTGGACCGGTGCCGCTTCCGACGCAAATAAGCAAATATACTATATTAAGGTCCCCGCATATCGACAAAAAGTCAAGAGAGCAGTTCGAGATCAGAACTCATAAAAGATTGATTGATATATATGATCCAACCCCCGATACTGTTGACGCTCTTATGAAGCTTGAGCTTGCTTCCGGGGTGGATGTGGAGATTAAGTTATGACAGGTATATTAGGCAAAAAACTAGGGATGACTCAGATAGTTGCCGAAGGCGGCAAGATGGTGCCTGTTACGGTTGTAGAGGCCGGACCTTGCTGTGTTATTCAGGTTAAGACATCAGAAAAGGATGGATACTCGGCGGTTAAAGTTGGGTTTATGGAGTTGAAAAAAGAGAAGAACATGACAAAGCCACAACTGGGTATCTTTAAGAAAGCAGAAACATCTTCTTATAAATTTCTTAAAGAATTTCCTATGGACGGTTTTAAGATTGGAGATTTGATAAAAGCTGACAGTTTCAGCATAGGTGATTTTATAGCTGTTTCGGGTATATCAAAGGGCAAAGGGTTTCAGGGTGGTATGAAGCGTCATAATTTCAAGGGCGGCCCTGCCTCACATGGCTCTACCCGCTACAGAGCCCCCGGTTCTATTGGGGCGAGTTCTTATCCTTCGAGGGTTTGGAAGGGGATGAGAATGGCCGGTCATATGGGATGTGACAGGGTGACCATAAAAAAACTTACGGTGGTTGATGTTAGGCCTGAACAGAATGTTATTTTGGTAAAAGGTGCGATTCCGGGGCCGGTCAATTCAATAGTAGAGATTCGGAAGGGATAATAATATGCTTCAGCTTGAACTAAAAGATATAAACAATAATACAAAAGGCAAGATCGATCTTTCTGATGAAATCTTTGCATCGGATGCTTCAGAGGCGTTGGTTCATAGCGCAATTGTTGCGTACCTTGCGAATCAGAGGCAGGGCACGCATGCAACCAAGACGCGCGGACTGGTGAGCGGCGGCGGAAAAAAACCATGGAAGCAGAAATCAACAGGAAGGGCAAGGTCCGGTAGTTCGCGCTCACCAATCTGGAGAGGTGGCGGCACTATATTTGGCCCTCAACCGCGTGATTATTCGATCAAGATGCCGCAGAATGCCAAGAGGGCCGCTCTGTATAAGGCCTTGAGCATGAAGCTTTCGGATAACGAACTTATTGCTATAGATGCTTTGCCGGTGGCGGCTCCCAAGACAAAAGAAATAACTAAAGTTATAAAGACATTAGGTCTGTCGAAGAAAAGCATTTTGTTTTATTCTTATTTTTTGATTCACTTTTTACTCCAGAATTTCGGTGACAACGCCGGCACCTACC
>PEAD01000052.1 GCA_002753335.1 Nitrospirae bacterium MYbin3 | reverse complement strand
TGAGTGCTCTGTGGTTAAAAGTTTTTATACCATATGGTGTCCGGCCACGATCAACACAATCCATAATATTACAAGCGCCTGCTGAGTATGAAGCAGGCGCAGATGTTTACGAGAATCCGGCATTACACGAAAGTGCATAAGGACTCCCTCGATGGTCAGGATAACAGTTACTATAGCGCTGGAAGTAAGGATGAAATTCCGCTCTTCTGCCCAGTGCGCATGCACAATCAAGGCGAGAAACGCGATAAGGTTAAGCGTTATATGGGCTTTCATGTAGCGTCTGAAAAAAAGCGTTGTCTCACTTGTCCATGTGGTGAACTTTCTGGCAATCACGCGCGCAGGGTAATACGCGTTCGCAATAATAAACAGCACCGCCGAAACCCTTGCGCAGAAATTGCTGACCGCTTCCATCTCTCCTAATTGCATAATCTAATCTCTCTTTATTCGAAAATTTCAGGACATCTTTTTTGTCGAAAACTTTATGGACACATCCATGCGGTTCTCGACTTCTCTGAAGACCTTTGACAGCTGCTGGAGAAACATATCGTACTCCTTCAGGTGCGGCATCTTCTCGGACTTCTTGTTTGCGACCATGCGGACCCCGTTTTCCATGTCCCGCAGCTTCTTTATCACGATCGCCTTCTCGTTGATGATATTCATCAACTCCCTCTCAAGGTGGCCTCTCATCGTCAGAAAGTTTTTTATGTTTTTTGTCGTGGTCTTTATGCCCGACTGGCAGCGGTTAATCTCGCTGATAAGCGCATCCTTCTTGGACTCAAGTTCTGCTAGAAGTTCAGGATACCCCTCTATCCTGGCACGTGAAATACGTATGTCATTTTTCAGGGCCGAGATAACCACATCCGCGCCCGCAATCTCGGCCTTCAGCTTCTCGAGCTGGCCGCTGAGATTCTTGCTTTCATTCTCGACAGAATATTTCCGGTCCCTCAGTTCCCGCACATCATGCGTCAGCTCTTTTATCTCACGCGCTGTTGCGGTCTCGGTCTTTGCCGAAAAGAAGGATTTAGGGTTATTTTCCTTATCTTTTTCCATAATTATTATGCCCCTCTATTTCTGCTTTTTATCTATACCCTTCAGAAAACCCAAGGCTCCGCCCGCAAAGCTGCAGATCTTCAATACCATAAGCGCCGGAAGCGTCACCTCAGCGATTGCTATCGCCACTACAGCGCCTACACCAGCAACAGCGCCTACGCCTACGCCGGCAACGGTCTTGGCCGCCACCACTCCTGTCTCATGGACCGCATGGCCGAATGATTTCTTCCAATCCTTTTTGGGCTCCTGCAACGCTTCGGTTGTTGCCTTGGCGCTTACATCCTGCTGCTTCGGCTCATCCTTTATAATAACTTCTGCTTCTGCAGCCATTGTCTGAGTATTTCCATTATCGCTCATCGCTATAATCCTCCTATAAATTTTTACCGGCAAGAAGCGCAGTTTTTTCTTCAACGCACTTGTCGTACTTCAGGCGAAGAGAATCGATCTTCTCCTGATTGCTCACCTTCTCGCCCTGAAGAGTTGTAATCTCCTTTGCATACAGATTAAGCTTCTCGAGCGCGGCATTGAGCTTAAGCTCGATATAGCTGATATCCCTCAGCAGGTCAGCTTTTTCGTTCTCAAGGTCAGCCACCTTGTTTCTCAAATCCTTGGATTCGGTCAGGGTCTTGTCAACCACTATCTTCATGCTGCGTATTGAAGCTTGTGCTTCATTGCGCTCATCGATCAGGTGCGCTATCTCTGCCTTTAGCTCCCTCTTTGAAGGCATCTCTTCCCTGAGCGTGACGACCGTCTGTTCAAGCTCATCCCTCTCTGCCTTAAACTTCGCGATAACATCCTTGGAGGCCTTTATGTCCTTTTCAAGGGCCGCATTAATAGCAAGGACGCTGTTAAGCTGAACATCCATGTTTTGCATGCTCGTAAAAAGGTCTTTGATGGTCTTTCCAACGTCAAGGGTATCGACTTCGGTCTTCAGGTTGTCCAGAACCTTCATCTCCGAAATATCCCTTACGACCAGATCACCGGATGCCGCAAAAGCGCAGTCTTCAGAAGTATCGCCGCCCTCTTTATCCGGGCAATCTTTTACCTCAACTCCTTCAGACGCATCGTCGCTCACTTGTCTGCCGTCCTGTTCCATAGTTACTCCTTTGTGTAATATTTAATCTTTATGCCTTTTTCTATATCTTTCATCTCATCAAAAAGCTCGGTGAAAGACTTCGAGGCCCACGTGAACTTCTTTTCGATAGAGTCCAGCTCGCTGAACTCCTCGCTCGCCTCTTTCTCGGTCATGCCGATCTTGGCCTTCAAAGCCTCGATCTCTCCCTTGATAAAGTCTATCTTCAGGATAGTGCCGCCAAGGTTCGATATATTGTCACCGCACTCGTGGGACATCTGGTTATACGAGACAATAATCCTGCCCTTCTCGGCCTCGAGCATATCCATTTCTGAATTAAGGTTGCTCTCTTCGGTAACAAACCTGACAAGACTCTTCTTAACCTCATGCAGGGTTGAAGAGAGTTCCCTCGCGGTCTTGTTCCTCTCCAGCATCTGCAGTTCGAGCTCCTTGATCTGCCTTAAAAGCTCGTAGTTAATGTTTTCAACCTCAGCAATATCCTTCTGAAGCGAATCCTTCTCGGCAAGCAGGGCTTCTCTGTAGTTCGTAAGCTCTTCCGCGCTCTTCACCATTGCGTTCTTCCCCTGTCTATTTTTTGCTCAAAAGCATCTGTATCAACTCTGCCTTTGTTAATGTTTCATCGCATTCCAGGCCCGCATTCAGACAGAGTGTTATGAGCTCACCTTTAAGTTTGCGTTTCAGCTCTTCCTCTCTGAAGGTCTCTGTCGATGCTGATTCATCATCAGTTTCTGCCTCGGCATCTTCAACTTCTGCTTCAACTTCTGCCGCAGTTTCAGACACCGTTTCCACCACTGTGTTTTCTGATACGGCAACAGGCTCAGGGGCTATCTGAACATCTATACTGCTGATCCTCTCGCTCTGCCACCAGTCTTTCAGATTATTAACGGCGTTTGTCAACGACCTGCCCTGCAGTTCAACATCAAAATTAATCTCCTCGCCTGTGATCGTCTTCAGCGCCTCTACCGCCTTCCGACGTATATCGATGCTTTCGTCCGAAAGGGTGCGCATCAGAGGGAGAACCGAAGATATGTCCTTGATGTTCGCAAGCGCAGTAACAGCCGCCTTTCTCACAGACTCATCCTTGTCCTGAAGGGTCTGGACAAGTCCGGGCAGAGAATCGGCTATGTCCTTCCATCCGAGGAAAGTAGCCGCGTTCTTGCGCACTTCAGGATGCTCGTCATTTAGCGCCTCAAGCAGATAAGGCGCTATTTCACTGTCAGAGCCCATCTTATACAAGCCCCTCAGGCTGCTGACACGCGCCCTGTGGTTCGGGCTTTTTGCCATATCTTTGCAGAGCCCAATAGCCCTCGCATCGCCGATATTGGTCAGCGCGTTTACTATTTCTGCATCCAAATAAACATTTTCGAACTTCACAGCCTCTAAAAGAATCTCGACCGCAGGCTTAACGCCCATCTTGCCCAACTCTGCGGCTGCCAATATCTTGACCTCCATCTCATCATCGAGGAGGTCGCTTGCTATCTTTTTAAATATCTCTCTCTGGCTTTCGGAATCAAACTCACCATGCTTTATGGACTTATCTATCGCTGCCTTTACCGCTGCCGCTGCCTGCTCATCCGATAGCTTGACCTTCTTGGCCGGTTTCGCCTTTTCCTGTTTTGCCTCTTCGCGGCGCAACGCCTCAAGCTCGCTCATCTCTGCAATCTGGGTGTTGAGTCTCTGTATCTCCTGCTCAAAGTCTCTGACCTTGCCGATTAGTTCCAGAACCTTTTCTGATTCAACTTTTTCTGCGTGCGACCCCTCTTTGCCTATTTCATAATAGAGGTTCTTGATCTTTTCCTCGTACTCAGAAATCTTTGACCTCAGCTCGCTCTTTTCGTTGCTGCCAAAGATTTTCCTGAACCCGCCGGTAAGCAGGTCCTTTGTCTTGCCGAAGAAACATGGGGCGGTGGATGTTACTGCGCCGGCGCCCTTTCCCACAACGTCTGCCGCTGTTCCGACAACGCTCGAAGCCAGATCATAGGTCTTTACAACCATTCTGCCTCCGAAATTGATAGTTGATGCTACTCCGCCCAAAAATCCGGTCCTCTTCTGTTCTACCGCTGTTTCTTGTTCCATAGTGTGTTCTCCTTTTTACTTTTTACTTTTTACTTTTTACTTTTTACTTTTTACTTTTTACTTTTTAAGGTTCTTGCATTGCAAGAACCTCTTATATCTATAGAATCCCCACTATCAAGCGGCCAGCCACAATCAACAGCAGACCGGCAATTGTTTTTTTAATAAGCTCTGATGACGCAAGCATAGACAGCCTCGCACCGTAATAAGCGCCGAGTATAACGCCCACGCCCAAAAATATCGCATAGTCGAAATCTATCGCCTTTAGTCCTATAAAAATAAGTATTCCAAAAAAACTGGTGATGGTGATGATAAAATGTGATGTTGCGGCAGCAATATGAATAGGTATGCCTATAAAGTTCATCATAGGCACATGAATCAACCCGCCGCCTATGCCGAAGAGGCCCGAAACAATTCCGACCAGAAAACTTCCTCCATACCCGATCGACAGATCAGGAGAGTATGTATGCACACCTCCAACCGAATCCTTTATAACACGGGTCTGAACAGTTTCCTCACTATTTGCGCAAACAAGCTTGAGATGCCTTAAAAAAAGCAGGCTGTAGGATAAGCCCATTAGCACCGCAGCCAAAAGAAGCGAAAATACGATAGTGTTAAAATACTGGGCGGTAAGCGAGCCCATGAAAACACCCGGCACAGCAAAGACCGCGAACTTTACGCCCAGTTCGTAATCTATCCGCTCCTGATGAATGTAGGAGAAGGTTCCGGACAGGGCATTAAGGAAAACAGCCACGGTTGAGGTGCCTATAGCATGCAGCGGCGAGAAGCCGTAAAAAATAAGCAGGATCGGAACATGCAGGAATCCGCCCCCGGCTCCAACCAGAGTGCCTATCGCACCTATCGCAACTCCGGTTATTATCACTATCAGAGCATCAAGGGAGCTCATAATCGGAATATGCGTGGGCTCTGATACTGCGGCATGCGCACTGTTTCCGCACACTGTTGCCAGCGCCAGAGAGATACAGATAAAACCAAGAATTAAAATTTTGTTTTTCTTCATGCTTTCTATTTCTTAACCGCTCCTGCCAGTTTATTAGATGCTGCCTTGCAGCCCTCAAAAACGCTGCTCAACTTCTTGTTCATGTTTTTCAAATATTCGATCGAGGGGCCAACAGAGGTTATAAACACCTTGTTGAACTCCATCTCCAGATGTACCCGCTCCTCTTCTTTTTTCAGCCTGTCGAGTTCTGCTGCCTGTGTCTTGCTGTCCTCTTCAAGCTTGTTTATGGTGGCTTGAGAACGGGCCCTGAACTCCTGCTCGCTCTTTATCTCCTGCTCTGTCTGCGCCATACCGGCCTTCAACCCGGACAATCTCTCTTCAGTTATTTCGAGTTTGCTGTCAAGCAGATGCTTCCTCTCCTCAAGCGAAGAAAGCTCCTTGCGCACAGATGAATCGAATGAGGCTATCATCCGTTTTATCTCTGCCTTGATGCTCGAAAGAACACCGCTTTCCTTGATTTTGGCAAAATCCGCAAACATCTTCATCTCTTCTGCGCTCGTCTCTTCAAATATTCTGCTTATGTCATCCGTTTTGCGCGCCTGCTGTAGGCAGGCAACCAGAAGATTTATCTCCTCCTCTACAGACATCGCATCAGACTTGGACTGCAGACGCGCTGCCATATCATCCACATCTTTTTGAATCTTCGCGATATAGGACGAAATATCAAAACCCGAGAGACGGGCGATAATCCGATCCTGAGAAGCACGCACAGCGCCGATTTTTCCCTTTAGTTCCTGCACCGCAGCAACAGCTTTATTGCTCTCTCTGGAAATCTCTTCTTTTAAAACCCTTTTCTCTTTCTGCAACGAAAGAGCATGGTCATGACTTTTCTGCAATGCCTCCACGCTCTCACGCAAGGTGGCTGCCTTGCCTGTTATCTGTTTCAGCATTTCAACTTTTCTTGCTACTGCCCTGAGGCCCTCAAGCTCCTTTGCCAATGCCTCACGCTCAGACTTAAGCAACATCAGTCGTTCTTTTGATTCACGGGCCCTTTTTTCTGCCGCAACTATCTCGGGATCAAGTCCGGAGACCATCTTCCGGGCCCTTGTAAGCAGCTCCCTCGTATAATCACACTCAGCCTGCTGCCTGCGAATCTGCGCCTCAAGTGAAACCTTGCTCTTTCTCAAAACAAGGTTGCCCGCCGCGGTGTTGATCAGCTTGAGCATATCGCTCGTTGAATAGCTCGTCTGTTCCTGTTTCATGACAGTTTACCAGCCATTTCTTTTATTTCACTCAGTTTGGTCTGCACTTGTTGAATCATATCTTCAAGCCCTTTGTTGTTGACAAACAGAGAGATGAATTCAGCAGCAGCCGCATCTTTTCTCCTGCTTATTTCTTCTCCTTCGGACGCCTCTCCAGAATATTTCGAAACAGCCTCAAGCAGCTGTTGCAGA
>PEAD01000022.1 GCA_002753335.1 Nitrospirae bacterium MYbin3 | reverse complement strand
AAAACTTAAAGCATAGATATCATAACCCTCAGACCTTGCAATAGCTGCAACAGTAGAAGAATCAACCCCTCCGCTCAAAAGAACTACGGCCTTTTTATGCATAGCCATCAATAAACGTTTGGTGCCACAACTCCAGCATCAACAGGCTCCATATATGGTTTTGCCAGTTCCACTTTCCAGATACATGTTCGTCAAGAATTCGCTGAATATATTCTTTATGAAAGTATCCACGCTCAACACATTGCCTTCCGAGAAGAGTATCATAAGCCATATCCTTTAACTCATTCCTGAACCAATAGTCCAGCGGGACTCCAAAACCCATCTTTTCCCTGAACATAACCTCATCAGGCAAAATACCTCTAAGGGATTCCTTCAATATATGCTTTGTTGATCTGCCTTTTAGTTTGTATTCCGATGGAATCATAGCCGCAAACTCCATAAATTCTTGGTCTAAAAAGGGAGAACGACATTCGAGAGAATTAGCCATCGATGCTATATCAACCTTCACAAGCAAATCTTCCGGCAGATACATCGCCACATCAGCATAAAGAGTCTTATCCAAAAATGTTTCGGCTTCAGCTTCTTTATATTTATCAAGCAGCAGATCCAAAGAATCGGCATGAAAAACACTTTCAATAAAATCATCTGTACAAAGTTCTGACTTCATCTCTGTCGTAAACTGAGATATCCAGTGGCCGTTTCTCACTTCAGAAGGTTTTACGTACTCCTTAAGAAAACGCTTAAGCCTCCAGATAAAACCCCTAGGATGGTGGCCGTGCGGAATATTATTCAAAAGCGGCAGTGTCATATTAACCAGAGCTGCAGGCAAAAACCTGTGCATCAGCGCCGAATACTCATTAGCAACATATCTACCATATCCGGCGAAATTCTCATCTCCCCCATCCCCGTTAAGAATAACTGTCACATGCTCGCGAGCAAGTTTTGATACATAATAAGTTGGAATTGCCGACACATCAGCATAAGGTTCGTTATAATGCCAGACTAGTTTGGGCAGCAGATCTACGGCCTTAGGTTCCACCATAAATTCGGTGTGGTCGGTCTTGAATCTTTCGGCAACCATCCTCGCATAACGAAGCTCGTTATATGCCTCCTCCTTGAACCCTATAGAAAAAGTCTTGACAGGCTCCCTCATCAACTGAGACATCAACGCCACTATAGCGCTTGAATCAACCCCACCACTAAGAAACGCACCGAGAGGCACGTCGCTTATAAGCCTTATTTTTACAGCTTCTCTAAGCCTGTTGATGATTTCTTTTTTCAAAGATTCAAAGGAAATTTGATGTTTGGGCAGATATGACAGCTTCCAGTACCGTTCTGTCTTTATTTTTCCATCCTTCAAAATCATATAATGAGCTGGCGGCAGTTTTTTTATTCCCTTAAAAGCCGACCACGGGGAAGGCACATACAGGTAGGTCAGATAGTGGTTAATCCCTTCAAGGTCTGGTGTTCTTTGAATACTGTTATCCTGAAGTATGGCCTTAATCTCTGAAGCAAAAATAAATGTTTTATCGGTGTGGTAATAGTAAAGAGGTTTTTTCCCTACCCTGTCTCGCGCAAGAAAAAGCTCATCACGTTTTTCATCAAAAATAGCAAAAGCGAACATGCCCCTTAGATATTTTAGACATTCGGCGCCGTATTCCTCGTAAAGATGGATTATTGCCTCTGTGTCGCTCTTTGTACGGAATTCATGTCCTTTTGACAGCAAGTCTCTGCTTAATTCCTGAAAATTGTATATTTCACCGTTGAATACAATCCATATAGTGCCATCCTCATTGCACATTGGCTGGCGGGCTGAATCGGACAAGTCGATTATGCTCAGCCTACGATGACCGAGCCCCACAGGTCCTTTAATGACCCCCCCCTCGTCATCAGGCCCCCTGTGAACAATGGCTGAATTCATGCTTTTGATCAGCCTTTCTGATACCGGCTGACCGTCAAGATTAATTTTTCCACAAATGCCGCACATAGTTTTTGCTCTTAGCCCTTTTGGCTCCTTATAGATAACTCGCTGTTATAGACCTCAACATGTCTTTCTATATAATTCTCCCATGAAAAAATTTTCTCTCCCGAAACCATCCACTCTCGATTAAAAACACTTGCAACACCACGAGCAATCGCCGAAGAATCAGCAGGCTCCACAATTACATATTTACCGAATACGACTTCAGGAAGAGAACCTGCACTTGTTACAACAACAGGCAGCCCTAAAGTACATGCTTCAACACAAGAAAAGCCGAAACCTTCGTTTAACGACGGAACAACAATACAATCGCTTGCTCTGAGATATAGAGGCAGTTGATCTCTCGGCACAGAATCGATTAAATACAAGTCCTCACCTATCTTGAGGCCTAAAGCTTCAATAAGCTGGATTATTTTTTTATATAGATTTTCAGGCTTTCTTGATAATATGAGCAGCAAACGCGAATGTGGGATTTTTTGTCTAATCTCCGGAATCGCTCTCACGAGATACTCAACACCCTTTACAAAACCGGGGCGTCCATAATATGTATACAAAAATGTTTCTGGTGCCTTGCCAGGAATTATAGTTATCTGGTTACTCTTTTCAGGATAGCCTGTGGGACTAAAAAGCTTGTAATCTATTCCGGGATAAGCAAGAAAAAGTTTCTTTGCCGGAATGCAATATTCCTGAAGGGCAGCCATAGTATTTCTAGAGATACAAGAATATGAATCATAGGGGAAAGCGAGGACTACCCTTTCGATCAATCTGAACACAAAAGCTTTTACAGAGCTAAGCCCCAACTTATGCCATTTTTTGCCTATAACCTCAAAAACAGTTATAAATAAAGGTTTGTTTTGCAGCATAGACACAAGCCATGCAACAAGTACGCCGTTATAGGTCATTGTATGAATTATTTCTGCCTTGCGTCCGTATCTCCATGCAGAAAATAAACTTAAAAAAGTGAACCAGTATCTGTCCCCAAATGTCGGAACCCAAACACGATGTACATTTACACCATTAACAACTTCGTCCTTCCGGGTATTTGGCAAACGGCAAGTGACAACACTGCATTCATGGCCCAAACCGACCAATCCCTCAACAAGATTCTGAAACAGTATCTCTGCCCCGCCAATGTGCGGATAGTAATATTCTATGACAAAGCATATATGCATCAGTGGCGCCTGCCTGCCATAAAATAATGCGCTTCCTCTTCAAGTATATTTATGATTTGTCCCGCTGATGTTTCCCATGAAAAAGTCTTTACCCGTTCAAACCCTTTCTCACGCAAAACATTTCTCAGACCTTCATCAGAAATAACCGAGAATATCGCCTCGCTCATCAGCTTGATATCGTGCGGATCAAAAAGAATTCCGGCATCACCTAAAACTTCAGGAAGAGAGGCCGCATTAGATGAAACAACAGGAGTTCCACACGCCATAGACTCCAATAGAGGAAGCCCAAACCCTTCGTAAAATGACGGATATACTGATGCTATTGCCCCTGAATACAATTTCGGCAATTCATCGTCTTTAACATGACCGGTAAAAATTATATCACTGTTAGCTATCAATACATCTGCGATATTTAAAAGCTCGGTATGGGCGCTGCCTGCAAGTCCTATAATCACAAGCTGATGGGGAATGCTATGCCTTTCTTTTAAGAGGGCAAATGCACGCACCAAGCCTCCGACATTTTTATACGGCCGGCTTGATGCAACACAAATCAAATAGGGTTTTCTTATGCCGTGACGGTTCAAAACCTCATCCAAATTATCTATAGAAGGGAAAAAGCGCTCTTCAGCCGCAAGGTAGACAGCCTGAACCTTTTTGCTTTTGACGCCAAGATGCAGGACTATTTCTCTTTTTGCGGATTCAGAGAGTGTAAGTATTGCTGCACTTCTCATCGCGGTCAGACGAAATAGAATCCGCAGCATAATCTTTTCAACAAGACCAAAACTCTCCGGTCGAATAAAGGGAATCGCATCATTGATTATAGATACAGAAGGACAGGGAGAATAAAGTGGAGCAACATTCCCCGGTGATAGCAACACATCAATTTTATATTTTTTGAGCCACCAAGGAAAAATCGTCTGCTCCCAAATATGCTTACATGGACGGCAAGCTCCAGAAACAGGACATTTAACCTCATTAATTATACGTCCAGTCTCGAAAGTTCCAGAGCATTCACTATTGGTAAAAAGGTAGTACTCATTTTTGTTGTCAATCTTTGCTATGGCAGCAAGAAGATTCCTTAGAACGGTTTCAAGTCCACCAGCCTTTTTAGGCACAAGGTAAAGGGCATTAATCCCAATTCGCATGATTTGACATCTCAATAAGAAAGCTCATTCCGAAAACTCCATCATTCTTTTGGCGAGTTCTACAAATCCAACCTTCGGATACCAGCCTAGAGACCTTATCGTCGAAGGATTCGATACAAGTATCGGATATTCATGTGAGAATCCCTCACGAATACGAACGTGATCGTGCCAGTCTTTTCCTATGATTTTGAAACACTGTTCCAGCCAGTTCTGAATAGAATAGGTAACGCCAGAACCAATCACTGCCTCAAATATGGAATCCTGAGAAATCAGAGTGAACATCGCCTCCGCAACATCGCCGGCAAATGTCCATTCCTTTTCAACAGAAAGATCGCCCACCTCAATATTATCAACACTACCAGAGGCTATACGTTGTGCTGCAAGCGAGATCATTTTGCTGACATGACTCGGTTTTCTGAGAGGACTCTCATGATGAAACAAATAGCCTACATACACAGGAATTCCGAGAGATCTATAGTAACGACCAGCATATACAGACTGAATACGGGCAACCGCATATGGGCTGCTTGCGTAAAAGGGGGCAGTTTCAGAAATTGGACTTCCTGTGTTCACAAATTGGAGCCCACTGCCAGCGAGAAAAACCTTGGCTTGAAGACAGCTTGTCTTGACCGATTCGAGTATATTCAGGGTCCCCGTTGAGATTGTCTGATGGTTCTCGAAAAGTGCGTCGTGATGGGTCGTTGATCGCGCAGCAAGATGAAAAATATACGCCGGAGAATACTTTTTGATCAACGCATTAACATCCTCGTAATTGCACACATCACCGCGCAAGCCGTCCCCTGTACGAGATATACCGATTGGGTAAATACCATGCGCCCGGCAGAGCTCGCTTAGATAGTAGCCGTCTTGGCCATTGGCGCCGAAGATAAGGGCATTCATAGACTAAAAATGCTAATGTTTCTTGATAACTTCGATGGTCGGAAGGGGGAAGATCATACCGATACCCCTGTCAAGAGTATCTTTCTCCCTTTCTACAAACTCCTTTTTAAAGTGCCACGGCAGGACAAGATAATAGTCAGGCTTCATCGCCCGTGATGAAGCCTCATCAATAATCGGAATGTCAGTACCGATTGTGCGCGCTCCATTCTTATCGGGGTTGCGATCAGCCGCATAGTCTATAATGAACCTATCAATACCGCACCACTGAAGAATCGTATTGCCCTTGGTCGAGGCTCCATATAGATGGATCCTTTTGCCCTCGGACTTAAGCTTTTTGAGCAATGACGTAAGTTCCTCGCGATGAACATTGATCCTCTCCTGAAAGTTCCGGTACGGTTTGTCTGTATCCAACTCAAGATCAAACTCCTCCTGACGCAATGTTTCCAGCGATTGAAGAAATTCTTTCTGTGTATATTTGAACGAATCGTCATGAGTGGCATAACAACGGATACTGCCGCCGTTGATATCGTTCATACCAACCCTAATCACCTTCATGCCGGCGCGTTTGAGAATGTCCTCAATCACAGCAAGGCTGTAGTACTCCAGATGTTCATGGCATATCGTGTCATAAGAATTCATCTTGAGCATAGTAGGCATATAGGACATCTCGAAAATCCAGACTCCATCCGGAGTTAATGACTGTTTAATGCTTTTCACAAACGCCACAGGGTTCTCCAAATCATAGAACATGGCAATTGATGTGATTATGTCAAACTTGTTTCCCCCGGTAGACTTGTTGAGCTGCTCTGAAGGGAAAATATCCTGGACAACCGTGATGTCTCCCTTGATTTCCTGTGCAAGATCGGAAGGATCTATGCCGAACTTGATGAATCCATCTGGATAGTTACGCAAAAGAGTGCCATCGTTGCAACCAATATCAAGAACGCGGGCGTCCTTGATATTGATAATGCCAGCAGCCTCGTCGGCTATGCCCTTGAGATGATCGCGCATGGTCTGGTTTGTGCCAGACCGATACCAGTATGCTGAATACAGTATCCTAGGTGGAACAGAATGAGCCATCTGCAACAAACCGCATGCCTTTTCATCCTGTGTGGGATCGCAGCGCATCAAGACGCAGGGTATTTTCCGCATAGGAGGCAATTCCTTGCCTGGTTTGACAAACGACCCTTGCAGATACTGCTCACCTAGATCAATGACCTTGGTCAGGGCAGAAGAGCCGCAGACTCGACAAGTGTTCCTGTGGATTAAATGCATAATGCCCCTTTCAATACAATTACAATATAAATTTTACCTGATACAGCTTCTGCAACAAAGCATTTTTTTATAATACCTATAGATCTTGAGACTGGTCAAATATTACTCATCCGTGGTCTATAATTATATAAACAGGAACTATTTCCGCAGTCGGGCCAGGAAAAATTGCACCTTGCGATATCCGTTAATAATAAGACGTGCAAAACTGACACCGATGCGAAACGCCCCTATTAATTCAATCAAAAATATATTCCATTTAGGGTACCCTACCTGCATAAGCTTTTTTGCAATACACTGCCAGAGCGACTTGTCCTGGATTAAACTTCTCATCTCTACAAATACGTACCATTTATGCTGCTGTTTCATCACTCCAAGAAACGCCATTCTCACAGAATAATCAGCAAACAAATGTGATGACAGCAACATGTAGCCATCAATATCTATCAGCAGGCGACTAATAAGGCCTCTTTGTAAAAAGCTGTCGTTGTATCCACGGCAAAGCACAAGGGGTTCACGAATGTAACGCAAGCTTCCACCACGCTGAAGCACAGAAAAAAGTCTTCCTACATGTGCATAGTTGGTCCCAATGGATTCTTTAATCGCAGGACAATCGCACCAAACTGAGCGACTAACAACTATGGAACTGATATAGCTAAAAAGAGCTCCTAAAGATTTAGAATGACCGAAATAGTCAATATAGTCACACGATTCATAAAACCTGATAGACCGATCAATAATTTCCGGATCAAGCCATAATCTAGTCCGTAAGGGCGATAACAAACCGTCACACTCAATTCGGTTGAAAAGATAAATGTCGTCCTTAGATGTGATTTCGCTGAACATTCTGCCTATTGCACCTTGTACTGGGACATCATCACTTGAAAGCAGCCAGCAATATTCACCTGTAGCCAGATCTACACATGAGGAAAGGTCATTGTCAATCCCCCCTTTCTGCTCCAGACGGTGATAGATGAGGGAAGGGAAACGTGTCTTAAAGCCCAGAACGACCTCAGCGGTGTTGTCAGTTGAACCGCCGTCGAGGACCACTATCTCCACGTCCTTACGTCCCATGGACTGGTCGATAACTGACGAGAGCGTTTCTCCGATAAACTCGCCGAAGTTATAGGTGGGAATACATATAGATAGTTTGATGCTGCTCATAGAGTACTCAGAATTTTAGTCTTGATGAATGCATATACCGGCTTTGCGATACGGAGAAGCGCGACGGGCGAGAACCTGTAAACGAAAAGCATAAAATGGTTCGAAAGAAGAGGATATCCATACTGAGTTCTGGCAAGCTGATCAAGAACTGCCAAGTCTTCTGTCAGTCCACGTTCATTACAGAGCAGTTTCGCATCCAGAAAAGCCTTCAGGTTGTGCTCCGCTTTCATTGTGCGACGGATGTGAAAGTCCTCATTACTGCCAGAGTCAAAGAACGCACGGGAAAGCCGGTCGAACCCCTCGATAGTTATCCGATAACGATTTACGATCCCTTGGTTAATGAACGAGTCGTTATCACCCCGCTTGGACAGGTGCGGCACCGACAGATACTTGACCCGGAGACCATGAGGGATTATACGAAAAAAGCGCGCCACGTGGTCCCAGTGTGAGCCCACAAACTTATCATCAGTAAGAACGGCAGCCCAACGCGCTTTCTTGAAAATAAGAGAGCTGCAAAAACTGAAAAACGCAGCTGTGTTCCTAGCCCGGCTGAAATAATCAACCCGAACTGCATGGTCTCCCAGATCAAAAACCTGCCCATCATCGGCAGCAAGAAGATTATGCTTACCTATCGGTGTCATGTCTGAGCGACAAAGAATCGACTCGCAGAGATAGATGTCATGCCCCTCTTGTACCTGCCTCAGAATGTCGGCTATTGCGCCCGGAATCATAATGTCGTCACCCCCGAAAAGCCAGCAGTACTCACCCTGCGCCAGTTCCACAGACTTAGCCATATCCCTGTCTATACCGCCTTTCTTTTCAAGACGGTGGTAGCGTAACCGCGGGAAAGTCCGCTGTACCGACGTGATCACCTCGGCGGTGTTGTCGGTCGAAGCACCATCTACAATTACAATCTCGACCTCCTCAGTCGCCTGAGGGATGATGCTCGCCAACGTCTCGCCGATGAAGGCTCCGAAGTTATAGACCGGGATGCAGATGGAAAGACAAATATTTCTCATAATCTATCTTATTGTTATTCAGTTTCTGAGTAGTTTAGAATAGAGTTCTAAAAATTTCGCAGCAGTTTTTCCATAACTGTATTCTTGTGCATAAGCTATCGTATGTCGTTCAAGTTCTGATTGTCTTTGGATATCATGTAACAGAAATACTATCTTTTCTCTCAAATCCCCTTTTTTGTTTTTCTGAAATAGTTCTATGCCGACACCCCTTGACTTCAATTCCTGCATCTGCTCTATATCAGACCCAATAATGGGCTTATGGTAAGCAATCCCCAAGCTCAGGGAACCTGAGCCCGGCATGTCACAGAAAGGGGCAAGCACAATATCAGTTGCTCCCATTACAGCAGGGATATCTGCCTCTTGCAGATATCCTAATATCTTTACCTTATGTTCCAAGTTCATAAGTAGGATTTTATTTTTAAGTTGTTCTATATAGCCGGTCCTGTCATTAGGATGCTGTCCCCCAGCAATAAAGAAGATGCAGTCGTCAAGGTCTTGGATTGCATCGAGAACCAGTTCATATCCTTTTCTCCTGTTCGGAAATCCAAAAACAGTGAGAACATTTTTCCTGTCAACTCCAAATAACTTCTTATAATTTTTTTTTGTTTCAACAGGTAGCTTTACTTCAGGAACTGGATGAGACAAGTTGATGACTTTAGACTCGGGAACACCCATTTCCAGTATCATCATTCGATGCTTTTCAGTATGTACAATGATAAGGTCCACTAAAGCAAATATCGTTCGATAGAGTCTCAGAAACGGGAAGCGGCTCAACCGTTCGCCCAAGGGGGCCACTTCATGCACAGTAAGCACCTTAGGGATTTTAATTTGACGCAAAAAAATAGCGCAGTGGACAAAAGAACATATAAAAAAAGCATTAGCAAAAAAAGAAAACTCATGCTGGATATGGGCGATATCTGCTTCATTCATCATTTTACCAAGATGTTTAATATTGAGCAGTCCTTTTTTCGAACCTACCGGAATGATAGCTACTGAAATCCCCACATCTTCCAGAGCAGATTTGAACCGTGCAGAATAATCAGCTATTCCACACTTTATGTTCCATGATGTATAAAAAGATATTTTCAGCTTCTCATCTACCCCTAAGAAATTATTTAATAGCAAGCATTGTGTGTCTAACTATCAAATTCTCTTTTGAATTGCAAACCACAAGAATGTGTACTGTTTACCTTGCCATGAAATTGTCGGCTCTAAAGCGGACAATTTTAAATCACCGACAAGTGAAAAACCGTATTTATGTGCACCCTCTAAAAATGCAAGAATTTCATCTTTCGAAAATATACACCAATCCAACCCGAAAACATTAATACCTTCAGTACTTATTTTGTCCGGCCAATAGTCAACAGATGCTATAAAAAAACCTCCCGGCTGCAGCAACCGCGAGATCTCAGCAAGCAGAGCTTGTGCATTGAATCCATGTTCTATTACCGAAATCGAAGTGATGGCTGCAAAAGAACTATCCTCGAAAGGTGTATGCATGAAGTTAGAAACAATATAGCGGATATTGTCCGCATAAGGCATGCGGACAATATTAGGATTCAGGTCAATGCCCGTCAGATCCGCGTATCCAATCCGTTTTAGAATGCATAGGATTTCAGAAGCATAAGCGCCAATATCGAGAACCGGCGCATACTGCCCCACATGATCCTCAATAAACCGTGCCGTCTGCAGAACGTCCCAGCTCTTGAGTTCATCGCCAATCTTTACACCTCTGAGCATACCGAACCTTAAAAGAAAATGGCGCAACGGTGACCCGATGCAGTTTAGGCTGCGCCGGAGCAGTTCTGCACGGGCCTCTTGAATCTGTGCTCGTTGAAGTAGGACTTCAGCTGCCATGGGTATTAACTTTCCTTATTATTAGGATATCAACAGACCGGAACGCCTCAAAGTTTATTTTTTGCATGCACGCTGTAATTTTCACACACAACCAGCCATTTTTATTTTTATGAAGTTGATTATGATCCTGGTTATCTCAATGATACCTTTGAGTGGATTTTTTTCTATAATCATGCCATGAGCATAAGCTTTGGCTATACTGAGAATATTATCAGGGAGAAAAATGTACCTTTTGATCATCCCGTAACGGGTCTCTTTGGCAAAAAGCTGAATTATTGAAAAGAATCGTTCCTTTGGAATATCGGTAAGTAGAGGAGCGCCATCTAGCTTATGAATGTCGTCAGGTATATCCATAACGATCTTATCGATGGCTTCTACATTAATGCCCTTTCTAATCCCGTAGTCCCAGAACTCAGTACCTGGAAACGCTGTCGAAACATACGAAAGGGGAGCAAGATAGGGTGAATATCTATAGCTCCTTATGAAATCCAGCGTTTGCAGCAGATCTTGCTCAGTTTCCCCGGGATTGCCCACCATAAAAGATCCCATTGTCGGGATACCATACTTCTGTGACAGTTCTATTGCATACCGGTTCTTATCGATAGTCGTGGTCCGTCTCTTTAAATAATCAAGTATCTTCTGGGAGCCGGATTCCATGCCTATGCCGGTTACGACCACGTTCATATCTTTCAGCATCTTCATCGTCGAATCATCGATCATATCTGACCGAACAAGGCACATAAACTTTACTTTATTGTTGATGCCTCGCTTCACTATTTCGTGGTGGATTTCAGTTAGTCGTCGTTTGTCTGCTATGAATAGGTCATCGAATATATGGATAATCTCGGCTTGATATTTCCCTATTAAAAGCTCTATCTCCTCTAAGACTCGTTCTGCAGAAAAACTCCTGAATTTTTTCCAGTGCACCTTTGTTGAGCAAAAAACGCATGTAAACGGACAACCTCGACTGCTTATCATAGTCAGTGATCGTCCAACATGGTAGGGAATAATCTGTCTGCGTTGTAAATAATAATCCAGATTTGCGATATCCCTATCAGGAATAGGGATCCTGTCAAGTTCGTATATTAAGTCTCGTGGTTCGGTAAAAACCGTTTTCCCGTTTTCGTTATAGCAAATTCCTTTTACTCTCCTCAATCTTTCTTTAGAAAAATCCTGAAGCTGCATCAGTTCAAGCATGGTCTCTTCACCTTCACCGATAACGCCCAAATCAAACGGTGCAGGCAGCTTTCTGTAAGTGGAAATATGAACCCCACCAAGAATAACTGGTATGTCATATCGTGATTTTACATATTCAGCAAATAACACTGCATTTTTAATATCTTGAGTGACAGAACTGATTCCTACAATATCGGTTGGTTCCAACGACTTATAAATATCCTGACAGTTTGAATCAAGAAGGCTTATATTTTGAAAATTGCCATATTTCTTAAGATAAGCTGATATTGAAGTAATTCCCAAAGGGATTATTCCTGATGCAAAACCTTTGCTAATATTTACCAAAGTCAGCTTTCTCATAGACAAAGTCCATTCCGTATAGTCTGCAAAAAAACAGAAAACGATAAAAACATACTCACTTTTTCCTGTAAACTACAGTTATGTTCTGCATGAAAAAATGGCCAAATTTTCGTTCCACCATATAGAGAATTTCAACCAATATTCTTCCGGGTCCAGCCACAAGGGGGTTGCTACTATTTGCAGCACTCCTCAAGATTCTAGGAATGATACTGAAACCGTAGTCTTGCTTATATCCATATCCATAGGAGCTTACAGCCACTGTTTCGAGACCAAGATTATGTCCCATACGCTTTAAATCCATATAGGAAAATTCCTGTTCCCATCCGTGCTCCCATATCCCTTCACGCATCCTTCTGTGCTTGTAGACAGTATAGAGGTTATATTTTTGAGGAACACTAACGATGAGGCAGCCATCCTGTTTTAGCACTCGCATTTGTTCCATTAAAAGACGTTCCGGTGTGCCGGAATATCCAAGCAATCCTTGACTAAAAACAATATCGAACTGATTACGATCAAACTGCATAGACTCTTCGTCGTCAACCAATATCTTTGTACGTGTCCCCATTAAAGTTCCAATTTTAGCAGCTATTTTCACCGCCTCAGGTGATTTATCGGTGGCAATAAAATGCAAATCAGGATGTTTTAGAGAAAGATGATGTGAATCTATAATGGTACCGCAACCGACTCCAAGTATATTCGCTGCATTAAATGAACTGATTGCTTTTTGCATGGTACCGTAAAATTGTACTCTTTCACCAATATGGTGTTTAACTTCATCAGATATGTCTATCAAACTGAAGCGATGTATCCAAAAATCAGAAAAAGATTTTTTGCGTAAATGGCTTGTAAGGTCTAGATTGCGAAAGCGAGCCAATATCCATGTTCCTTTTATTGAAAAAAATAGGCGTTGCTTCAGTTGCACAAAGAACATCAACAACTTCCAAAACAAAATTCTCTTTCGGCGAAGGCCAAAAAGCATATTAATAAAATAAGATGCTGTTACATATACAGCAGTATGAGCTTGCAGTTCAAACTTCCGCAGATCTTGTGAATCGACCTGGCATAATTGTACTGGCATCTTATCCTGCCAATAACTGGTATACCGTATCAAATTCCAATTATATTTCACATGTTCAGGAAGAGCATCATGCAATTTTGTTCCGGGAAATGGCACTGACGCAAAAAAAGAAACAAAATCCGGGTTTAAATAGCGGGCAAGATAAATCGTTTTAAGAATTGTCTCATATGTGTCCATATTATGGCCGACAATGAAAAATCCGTAAGTATTCAATCTGGCTTTTTTTGCTTCGGCAAATGCCTTCCTCACCTGATCCGTGTTTATTTTCTTATTTATATCTTTCAGGATATCATCATCTCCAGATTCAACTCCAAATTGAATAAGGTAACAACCGTTATCAGCCATTTTCTGATAATCGGCAAAAGATAGCAAATCCACCCTGCCAAGGCATTTCCAAGGAACTAATATGGATCTTTTTTTCATGTCAACGTATAATTTGTCAAGCCAATTCCTGTCCACAGCAAATAGGTCATCCATAAAATAAATCTCGTCATACCCATAATTATTTATGAGCAATTCAATTTCGGCAGCAACATTTTCAGGACTTCTCCTGCGAAAACTCCTTCTCCACACAGCCTTCGCAGCGCAAAATGAGCAATCGAAGGGACAACCACGGGACGACATTATTGTCGCCACTTTTTTACCAGCTCGTAATACGCCGTAAGAATACGAAAAACGGGCAACAAAGTCATGGTCTGGATTTGGAATCGTATCAAGGTCAGCAATGAATTCACGCTGCCCTGTTTTAACAATCGCCTCCTTTTCACGAAAATAGAGACCTTTTACTTGATGCACATCCAGTTTGCCCTGTAGTGACTCAATCAACTCCTTTGCTGTAAGCTCTCCTTCACCACAAATAAGAAAATCTATGTCCCTGCACTCAAACATTGTCCTTTCAGGCAGAACAGTGGCATGTGGTCCGCCAACAACAATGGTACTTTTCGGAATAATTGATCTCAGTATCGAAACTGTCTTGAAGGTTTCAACAATATTAGAAGTATATAGTGAAATTCCGAATACGTCGGGACTAAATTCCCTTACATAATCGAACAGAGCCATGTTGTCCCTATGAAAAGCCCCTTCGTCGAAAAATCCGACAGCATGACCTTCATTTTTCAAAACGGAGGCTATAGAAAGAATTCCCAAAGGGGGAAATTCATGTGGATATCCACCGCTGGGATTAATGAGTAATATTTTCATGAAAAAAAGATCCTAATCTTATGTGAGAGGTATAGGAATACTTTTGCATCGTTATCTTTACGAATATCAGATTATTTCGGTCATTATCCAATATCTCACTCTTGGCGCAGCAAACGCTGACAATGCTGACGCAACAAGTATAATGGCCGAGAGTATTACAACTGTTGCTATCGCAGTCATCTGAGTTGCAATCAGCAAGCGCCCAAGCCCAACTACCACAAGTGTAGCAGCTAACGGCGGCACAATATCTTCAATATACAAGCGCCATGCTTCTCCCTTTAAAATACGGCGATGTGTGAGTGGAACCACAATTATTAAATATATACTGTTCAACGCTAACCATACAGCGGCTGCACCTATTGCTCCATAGTGTACAGCCATGAAATATATTGCAGGAACAAGAGCTATAATTAGAAAAATATTGATTCCCAGTCCAATTTTTGTCCAGCCATAGGACAATTGCAACGCAAATGTAAGGACTGACATCCCATTTAAAGCCATACCTATAACCAAAAAAGTCACTATAGGAGAGGCGATACTGGAAACCTCTGCATTTCGTGTCCATAATAATAAAATATCGTATGAAAAAAACGCCATAACGGTAGATATAGGCAAAATAATTATGGCTGTCACTTGGACACCCTGATGATATAAATTTTTTAGAGACACTTCATCATTGGCCATAACTAATGACGAAAAGCGGGGAAACATGCCGTTAAAAATAGGACTGACCAACATAGTTGGTATCGCATTGCTTATAGCATTGGCTAAAGTATAATAGCCGAACATTTTAAGAGAGAGAAAATTACTCAGTAGTATTTTGTCCATCTGCATCAAGAGGATGCCTGAAAAACCAATACCACTCATACCTGCTGCAAAACGCCAAATATTGCTCAGCAGTCCAAGATTAAAGCGTGGAAAACCTTCGGCGGATGGCAAACTCCGCCATAGGAAAACAACAAACAGACTGACATAAAGAATTGTCACAATAATTTGCCAAGCGAAAAAGGCTGTTACAGTAGGGGATACTTTCCAGAGAATTAATGCTGCTCCACAACTGCTTAGCGTAGCCATGCTGATCTTAATACTGTTCGACAGCACCTGTTTTTGCAGTCCCATAAGACCGCCTTCATAAAAACTGAGCGGCCACTGGAGTGCCAACACCAAACCCATAATCATAACAGCATGCTGTATCGTTTCAACAGGTATAGCACCTGCATTTATCCAATAGCGCGCGATAAACGGTGACCCTATCAGAACGCCAACACCTATAAGGATTCCTATCAACCAATACACTACTTCCAATGTTCTCACAAAATCACGCGCTTCACCTGCTTTCTCCGGCAAAGCCGCATATCGGGCCATTTCCCGGTTCATCGTCTGACTAAGGCCAAAATCGAGAATCTGGAACGATGCCTGCAACATGGTGAAAAAACCTATAAGACCATATGCCTCAATCCCGAGAAACTTGATATAAATAGGAACGAATGCCAAAGCCATCAGTGCCACCCAGCCTTGCCCCGCAAAGTTGGCTATAATGTTACGCTTTAGAAGGGTCATATCTGAATTATTTGTATAATTTATGAGTGTGTTTTCATGGTATGCAAGAGTACTACTCCGCCTGCTCACTTACACCTAACTAAACATTTGTATTTAAGTATAACATTCTATCAATCTAGAGAACTCCAGAAATTAGAAATCTTTGTTCTGTTTTGCTCTATCTTCTCAGCAAGGATCTCTTCATCTTTCATCCCTATAAATCTAGCTATGCCTTTAAAAGAAGGGCTTCCGGGCCTTAAGATTGACTCCTCCTGAAGCCTCATAAGCGACTGCACCGTTCTGTAAAACAGATAAATATCGCAAAGCGCCTTTGTGTCGGCGCTTCCCAACACATTGAACTTTTCGAGTCTTCTAAGCGCATTCACCGTTCCATGCGCAAGCAGTTCAGGATGCTCGGCGCAGTGTTTCAATTGAATGTACTGCACTCCAAACTCAAGCTCCTCCAACCCTCCCTGCCCCAGCTTAAGATCGAATCCCTTAGATGAATCCGCAAGCTCATTCTCGATCCTCTCACGCATGCGATGCAAATCCTCAATTTTATATTCACTGCCTCTGCGGATAAGAATATCCCTCCTCAGTTCCGAAAAAAGCCGTCCCGTAGCAGATTGCCCTTTGTTGCCCGCAACAGGCCTCGCTTTAAGAAGCGCCTGCACTTCCCATGCATGTGCATTATTAAGATAGTACTTCCTTAATCCTTCCATAGAGGAAACAAGAGGCCCCTTGCTGCCCTCAGGCCTAAGCCTTGTATCAACCTGATAAGCCACACCGTCTTTTGTGTAAGATGTAAAAACCTTTATCAGCCGTTCAGCAGACTTAATCTGCTCCACAGAAGAATCAGAGTCAGAGGCAAATATAATGTCAAGATCCGAATTAAAAGTAAGCTCCCGCCCCCCGAATTTACCGAATGCGATTACAGCAATATCCGGTGACAATACTGCGACAAGCTCCGAGAATATTGCCTCGGCCGTGCGGCTCAAAGAACTCAACAGTTCATGCACACCGATGCTGTTGTTCAAATACAGCAGTCCGAGCCTCACCTCTTCTGTTCTTCTCAGAAATCTTATTGCGTTGGTCATGCCCTGCTTTTCTATAAGAGATACGAGCTCGCTTTTCAATTCTCCAAACAACTTGATCTTTATTTCATGACCGACAAGCGACTCAAGATATTCAGGGCTCTGCATGATTATTCTGGAAAGATACCCGCTGTGGGCAAACACAAAGTTCAATGTTGAAACTATTCCGGGCCTCTGCGACAGCACCTCAAGATACGACTCTTTGGTGGCCAGAACCGATGAAAAATCCACAAGCTGGGAAAGCACAATATCCGCATTTTCACTTACTACTGCATCATCCACAAATTGCGGAACAAGGCTTTCCAAAAGTCTGCGCCCCTTTATTGTCTGAAAAGAGCTTATATTGTTCCGGATTTTTACGAGACAGTGAATAGACTTCTGCAAATTTAAAACTCTACTTTTTCTCAGTTCGTCCGTAAGAAGGTTTTCGACCGGGCTTTCAATATCCCAGAACACCCTGCTCAAAATAGAGACGGGGTTGTGTGCCTCTTCACTTTTTGTTTCCAGCAGAGAATCGTAAATTTCCCTAACTCTGCTGCGCCTTGCTGATAGGGCATTCACGAACGATTCCCTGTCCAAAAAACCGAGTTTTAAAGCAAGAATATTAAGCTCATGCTCGCCGGCAGGAAGCGAATGCGTCTGCAGATCGTTCATCTGTTGAAGCCTGTGCTCTAATGTCCTGAGAAAAATATAGTTGTCCGAAAGATGCTGAAAATCCTCATGTCCAATTAACCTTTTCTGAAGCAGTTTGTGCAAACCCTTGATGGTGCTTCTTTCGCGGATATGCGGCTCCTTGCCGCCATAAATAAGCTGGAATATCTGGATAAAAAATTCTATCTCCCTTATGCCGCCATATCCCCTCTTAATATCCATGCTCAAAGTGCCGGACTTTATATGCTCCACCTGAGACTTCATTTTCCGTATTTCTTCTATAGTATCGAGATCAAGGTATTTCCTATACACAAAAGGTTTTATCATATCGCAAAACCGCTCGCCGAGCTCCATATCCCCTGCCAAAGGCCTTGTTCTAAGCAGCATAGCCCGCTCCCAAAGTTGGCCCCACGATTCGTAGTACTCTTCATAGCCCGACAATGCCATAGCAAGATTGCCTTTTTGTCCCTGAGGTCTCAGCCTTAAATCCACCCTGTAGGCAAAACCGTCTTCTGTATTCAGCGAAAGAAAGCGAGACAACTCTTCTATAAGCTTTGCATAGTATTCCGAAGCGGTAATCTTGTTTATAGTCACACCCTGAATTTTAGAAACCCCTGAGGTATCGCAATCTTCCGCATAAACAAAAATCAGATCCACATCAGAGCTGTAGTTCAGCTCCTCTGCCCCCAGCTTGCCGAGGGAGAGAGCTGCAAATGAGTGCTTATCAGGAGCGCCATAGCGTTCAGCCAGAAACGGCTCCACAAATTTCAGAGATTCCGATATTACAACATCAGCAAGCAGGCTCATCTCTATCATAACTTCCTGCATATCGCTAGCCTTTAATAAATCTTTAAGCGTAAGCGACAGCATATGTTTTTTTCTGAATAGACGGACAACCTTCATGCCATCCTTAACCGAAGAGCATCTGCCCAAAGAATCTCTTAGCTCATTTTGCAGTGTTTGAGAGGTCAGTTGATTTCTAAAACAGTTCAATGAATAGATAAGGTCTTCAGGATAGATAAGGCTATGATTAGAAAGAAACTGGCTGTTCGAAAATAAAAGCGCAATCTTCTCGATATGCTCGTTAACAGTATCCGAATAGTTCGGATACTCCGAAAGAAAAGCCTCTATATTGTTTTTAGCCCTGTCCTGATCAGGAACAGAAGGGATTGGTCTCATTCATCGCCCATCCATAGCCTCGGATCAAGGGCATCCCTCAAACCTTCTCCCACAAGGTTATAGCTTAAAACAGTAGTCAGTATCGCGAGCCCCGGAAAAAGCGACAACCACCACGCAACAGTTATATTGTCTTTCCCCGAAGTAAGCATATTGCCCCAACTCGGATCAGGGGGCTGAACTCCGAGCCCCAGAAATGAAAGGCCGGATTCGGTAAGTATAGCTCCGGCTATGCCGAAGGTGGCAGCCACAAACACCGGTGAGAGTGCATTAGGTATTATATGGCGCATTATTAGCCGTGAATCCACTGCACCCAAAGCCCGTGCCGCAGATACAAAATCGCGCTCTTTAAGCGTAAGAAATTCGGCCCTCACAAGCCGCGCCACATCCATCCAGCCTGTCAAGCCTATCACGATCATGATAGTGGATATACTCGGCTCCACAACCGCTATCACAGCCAAAATCAAAAAGAACGTAGGAAAGGCCAACATTATATCAACAAACCGCATCAGAACCGCATCAACCCTGCCGCCGTAAAACCCTGCCACCGCGCCTATAAATAAGCCTATTGATATAGCTATGCCGACAGCTATAAACCCGACTTTAAGCGATGCCCTGCTTCCCCAGAGCATCCTAGAAAAAACATCCCTGCCGAGTTCGTCAGTTCCAAAGGGATGAGAAAAATCGGGCGGCGAAAGCACATTGTAAACATCTATAGCGGTCGGTGAATGCGGCGAAATAAGCGGCGCGGCAATGGCAGCCAGGGTAAGCGAGGCTATTACCGCCAGCCCTGCAACCGAAAGAGGGTTCTTCTTAAATCTGTTCCAGATTACGTAAAACATTTTCTTACCATTCTTCCAATACAACTCCTATTATCAAACATTTTTATATCCAGCAAATATGGCAACAAGAGTTAACAACACAAGCTTCAAATCTACAAAAAAATTATTGTTGCGTATGTAATTAAAATCCAACTGCAACTGTTCATCCAAATCCATCTTGCCGTAAAAAGCCTCATGAATCTGAACAGGACCTGTAATTCCGGGCTTAATCCCGGAAATGAATTTCTGACAGGCATCTTCTCCGTATGCGCGTATAACTTCCTCTAAACTCGTAGGCCGTGGGCCAACCATAGACATGTCTCCAAACAGTACATTTATAAACTGGGGCAGTTCATCCAGTTTAGTCTTTCTTAAAAAAAATCCTATCCTCGTTACACGTGGGTCATTTTTCATTTTAAATGCCCCTTTAACATCGCTCTTATCTATCAAATATTTTTTCAGTGCCTCTGCATTTTCAACCATTGTGCGAAATTTAATAATATTAAACGCTCTTCCACCATACCCTACTCGAGGCTGAACAAAAAAAACCGGCCCACTGTCGCACAATTTTATTGAGATAGCAACAGCAAGTACAATAGGAAAAGTCAAAACAAGCAAAAAGGTTGAAAATACTATATCAAATAAACGCTTTAGACTATATGGTTTAGCTCTAAACTGCACCGGAAAATTACAGTATTTTTTATCATCCTGTTCCGCTTTGTTTGCATTCTGATTTATGCCAAAAGAAGATATCATTGAAACTGCTGTGTTCATTCTCCTATGATTTTCACCAGAGCCCGTTTTTTTCGCCTGCCGTCGAACTCGCCGTAAAATATCTGCTCCCATCTACCAAAGTCGAGCTTGCCCTCGGTCACTGCAACAACAACTTCCCTGCCCATAACCTGCCGCTTAAGATGTGCGTCCGCATTGTCTTCGCCGACGTTATGACGATAGCCAGAAACAGGCTCATGCGGCGCAAGTTTTTCCAGCCAAACATCAAAGTCATGATGCAGCCCCGACTCATCATCGTTGATAAATACCGAAGCCGTTATATGCATGGCGTTTACGAGCACAAGCCCTTCTCTTATGCCGCTCTCTTTCAGGCATTCTTCCACCTGAGGGGTGATATTTATAAATTCTCTTCTCGCAGGAACATTAAACCAAAGCTCTTTGCGGTATGATTTCATAAGATTATTTTCTACCGCTCACCCGTATTCTCGGGTCAACCAACGCATAAGAAATATCTGCGATGAGATTGCCGACAAGCGTTAAAACCGCGCCGATAACCAGTATGCCCATTATCGTAGGATAGTCTCGTGACATGGTTGAGGCGTAGAAAAGCTGGCCCATTCCGGGGATTGCGAATATAGTCTCAAATATCACGCTGCCGCCTATCAGTCCCGGAACAGAAAGACCGAGTATCGTAACTACAGGCATCAAGGCATTGCGGAGGGCATGGGTGATTATCACATCCGACTCCTTCAACCCCTTGGCCCGCGCGGTTCTGATATAGTCCTGCCTTATCACCTCCAGCATGCTCGAACGGCTGTACCTGCTCATTCCGGCTATACCCCCGAATGCGCTTAGGCCGACAGGAAGAATTAAATGTTTTATCCAGTCAACAAGCCTTTCAAAAAAATTCATGCCTGCTACATCAATACTCTGTATGCCCGAAATAGGGAGCATTCCAAGGCTTACGCCGAATATTATCATCAGTATCAGCGCAAGCCAGAAGGTTGGCGTGGAGAAGCCTAGAAAAACAAATACCGTCGTCAGTTTATCAAAAAGTGAATACTGTCTTGTGGCAGAGACTACGCCCACAGGAATAGCTATCGCCATAATCAAAAAAAGCGACAGCAGGTTTATTGCAAGAGTTATAGGAATCCGTTCGAATATCTTGTCAACCACTTTTTTGTTGTCAACAAATGATTTGCCGAAATCTAGCATCACAAACCTTTTGATCCACTCAAAATACTGAATGTGCAGAGGTTTGTCTAGGCCGTAAAGTTTCTTCAGATTGTCCCTCGCCTGCGCAGAAGTTTTCAGCGACATCTCGGTCTCGACTTCAACAGGTCCGCCGGGCGCAAGATGAATCACCGTAAATGTAATCAGCGTAATGCCGAATATCAGAGGAAGCATTAAAATCAGTCGTTTTGATATATATGCAGGCATAGGTTTAAGTTAATCGATGGATAGCTTAAAGTCAACCAATCCTGTAAATCTCCTTCATATCATCGGTATAGCTTCCGTCTTCTTTGTAAATGACAAGAGACGGCTCGATTTTCAATCCGGTCTTTCCGCCCTTGACAGCCTCTATCAAAACCATCTTCGCCTCTGAACGGATAAATGAATGCACCGTCCTAACGCGCTTGGGTTCAAGCGCATGCCGCTCCATAAGCCTCAATATCTCTATAAGCCTTTCGGGCAGATGGATCATGAAAAACCTTCCGTGATGTTTAAGAAGTAAAGATGCAGCTTGAAGCAGGTCTTTTAGCTCAAGCTTTATCTCATGCCTGGCAACAGCCTTCTCATCCTCCGGGCTTATCAGGCCGGTTTTGGGTCTTCTGAACGGCGGATTTGAAACAACTATATCGAACGAGTTATGTGGCAGCGGTGATGCGACGGACGATATCTCATTTATATCCGCCCTTACAGTTTGGACTCTGTGCTGAAGTTCGTTAAGAAGAATGTTCCCCTCAGCCCTTTCCGCAAGCGTATCCTGCAGCTCAACAAGCGAAATATTTGCTTCGGGATATTCGCGGGCGAGCAGAAGACCTATCACACCCGACCCCGCGCCCAAATCCGCAACCATCTTTGCGCGGGGAATATTGACAAATGATGCAAGCAGGATGGCATCAACCGAAAAACGGTAGCCGTTTTCGTTCTGGACTATCTTTATGTCCCTGAGAAAATCATGCGAGATCATTCAGCTTCTTTTATCATCTCCATCAGCGCATTCATCAATTCATCCTCTTTGACCGTCTTGACGACTTCGCCTTTCTTGAACACAAGTCCCATGCCTTTGCCCCCTGCAATGCCAAAGTCGGCTTCACGCGCCTCGCCCGGGCCGTTCACTACGCAGCCCATAACAGCAACGCTTATGGGAGCTTTGATATCTTTAATCGCATCAGAAACCCTTTGTGCAAGCGGCTTCAGGTCAATCTGGCACCTTCCGCAGGTGGGGCAGGAGATTATCTCAGCCCCTCTTCTTCTTATGCCGAGAGCTTTCAAAATTTCATACGCAACACGAATCTCTTCCTCAGGCTCTGCAGTAAGAGAGACGCGCATGGTATCGCCGATGCCCTCTGCAAGCAGTATTCCCAACCCAACCGAACTTTTTATCGTTCCGCTGAATGAAGGCCCAGCTTCAGAAATGCCTATGTGCAGAGGATAATAATGTTTTTGCGAGAAAAGCCTGTATGCCTCGACCGTCCTCATAACATTCGATGCCTTAAGAGATACCTTGATGTCGAAAAAATCCATGTCTTCGAGAATTTTTATATGCTGTTCTGCGCTCTCCACAAGGGCTTCGGGCGTGGGATGGCCGTATTTTTCGAGCAACCCTTTATCAAGAGAGCCTGCGTTTACGCCTACTCTTATCGGCAAGCTCCGTTCTTTTGCAGCGGTAACCACTTCCTTTACCTTCCATTCAGCGCCTATGTTTCCCGGATTCAGACGTAACCCATCCACGCCCTGCTTTATAGCTTCAAGCGCAAGCCGCCAGTCAAAATGAATATCCGCAATCATAGGAACAGCAGAGTTTTTCTTTATTGCACCGAGTGCAACTGCGGCATCCATGTCAGGAACAGCAAGCCTTATAATCTCGCAGCCAGCTTCTGCCAGCGCGTTGATTTGCGCTGACGTTGCCGCAACATCTCTCGTATCGGTCTTGGTCATGGTCTGCACCAATACAGGACTTCCGTCGCCGACAGCAACAGAGCCCACATTTATACGCTTTGTTTGTTTTCTTGAAATCATTAACCATCTTCCTTTCTTGCAGCAGCCTGTTTCATCCTCAGCTTTTTAGTAGCCGAAATATGCTCTGCCATAGTCTTTGAGAAATAGTGCGAGCCATCGCCCTGTGCCACAAAATACAGATAGCCAACATCAGCCGGATGAAGCGCAGCTATTATTGATCTTATGCCAGGAGACGCTATTGGTCCGGGCGGCAGGCCTTTGATGACATAAGTGTTATACTCTGTCTTCTTTTTCAGGTCGTTTCTGGTTATCTTTTTTCTGTAACTCTTCACGCCGTAAACAGCGGTGGGATCCGCCTGAAGAGGCATGCCCTTCTTTATCCTGTTGTGATAAACTGCAGAGATAAGCGTCCTCTCGCCTTCCGTAACCGCCTCTCTCTCTATAATTGATGCAAGGGTCAATACCTCGTTCTCTGTCCAGCCCATTTTTTTAGCCTTCTTTTGAAGGTCATCGCCAAACTCTTCACGCAGCTTGTTAACCATTAGCTTTACAACAGATTCGGGCTGTGCACCTTTGGGGAACTTGTAGGTCTGCGGATAAAGATAACCTTCAAGACTAGGCGCATCTATTTTCAGCGAAGACATAAAGTTTTTATCTGTGGCAAGACGCTCAAATTTTTCCAAAGTCATTATCTTTGTCGCAGCAAGTTTTTTACCTATCTCGGGCAGGCTGTCACCTTCGATTACCGTAAAATCATACTCTATTATCTTTCCGCTTAAAAGCCTTCTATAAACATCAATAGGGCTCATATGCCCCCAAAAAGCGTAATAGCCGGCCCGTATTCTCCTGTCCTGTCCGCTGAACTTGCCGATAAGCAAAAAAAGATTCTTGTCCCTGATAAGAGAGTTTTCATAGAGTACATTAATAGCCTGTTTAAAAGTCGCACCTTCCGGCACCTGCACCTCGACCTGCGTGCTTCCTATGTTCGAAGGCACAAACAACTGAATCAGGACATAAAGAATAAAGAGAGCACCTGTGCCTAACGCAAGCAGTTTGGGATTGATATGCATAGTATTAGAATACCAAAAGGACATCTTGTTTGACACCTAAAAATACGGACGGCAACCCATCTGGATTGCCGTCCGCTAAAGACTTAAACGGTAGAACCGTTTTTAGTACATTCCGTCCATGCCGCCGCCGTGAGGCATCGGAGGCATCTTCTTATCTTCCTCAGGCAGTTCGGTTATCATCACCTCTGTGGTGAGCATAAGCCCAGCCACTGATGAAGCGTTCTGCAGAGCAGAACGTGTAACCTTTGTCGGGTCGATGATTCCGGCCTGAATCATATCAACATACTCTTCCTTATATGCATCATATCCGTAGCTCTGGTCTTTGGAGCCCTTCACCTTTTCTACGATGATGGCGCTCTCTATACCGGCATTCTGGATTATCTGCTTAATTGGCTCTTCGAGGGCCTTCTTAACGATAGACACGCCAAGCTGCTGGTCGTGATCCAACTTCATCTTGTCGATAGCCTTGATACACCTGAGCAGCGCAACGCCTCCGCCCGGAACAATACCTTCTTCAACAGCCGCTCTTGTTGCATGGAGAGCATCTTCAACTCTTGCCTTCTTCTCCTTCATCTCGGCCTCTGTTGCCGCGCCGACATGGATTACAGCTACTCCGCCGGCAAGCTTTGCGAGCCTTTCCTGAAGCTTTTCCCTGTCGTAGTCCGAGGTGGTTTCATCTATCTGGGCCTTAAGCTGCTTGATTCTGCCCTGAATGCTGTTGTTGTCTCCAGCGCCTTCGACGATTGTTGTATTTTCTTTCTCAACAGTAACCTTTCTTGCCTTGCCGAGATCGTTTATCTTTACATTCTCGAGCTTAAGTCCGATATCTTCAGAAATAACGGTACCGCCGGTGAGGATAGCGATATCTTCGAGCATCGCCTTTCTTCTGTCTCCAAAGCCAGGAGCCTTGACAGCGCAGATATGCAAGGTTCCGCGCAGCTTGTTGACTACGAGAGTTGCGAGAGCCTCGCCTTCGAGATCCTCAGAGATTATGAGAAGGGGTTTGCCCATCTTAGCTATCTGCTCGAGTACAGGAAGAATGTCCTTCATGCTCGATATCTTCTTGTCGTGGATAAGGATGAATGGATTGTCGAGAATGCACTCCATTCTGTCTGCATCGGTGATGAAGTAAGGAGAGACGTATCCTCTGTCAAACTGCATGCCCTCTACAACATCCAGGTTGGTGGCCATGCTCTTTGCCTCTTCAACAGTGATAACTCCGTCTTTGCCCACTTTATCCATAGCCTCTGCGATAAGCTCGCCGATCGAAGGGTCGTTATTGGCTGATATGGTGCCGACCTGAGCAATCTCCTTCTTGTCGGCTACGGTCTTGGACATTTTCTTAATCTCTTCAACAACAACCTCAACAGCCCTGTCAATGCCCCTCTTAAGGTCTATAGAATTGGCGCCTGCGGTAACATGCTTCATGCCTTCTTTGTAGATGGCGTATGCGAGCACAGTTGCTGTGGTTGTTCCGTCACCTGCGATATCGGAAGTCTTTGAAGCCACTTCCCTCAGGAGCTGTGCGCCCATATTTTCATAAGGGTCTTTGAGCTCTATCTCTTTTGCAACGGTTACTCCATCCTTGGTTATATTTGGAGCGCCGAACTTCCTGTCGATAATTACGTTTCTGCCCCTTGGTCCGAGGGTTGCCTTTACAGCATCGGTAAGAGCGGATACGCCTTTGAACATAGACTGCCTTGCTGCTTCGTTATACAATATCTGTTTTGCGGCCATTTTTCTTCCTCCTTTGTATAGATTACTCGATGATGCCGAGTATGTCTTCTTCTTTTAAGATGAGATGCTCGACGTTGTCGAGTTTAATTTTGGAGCCGGAATATTTGTCAAATAAAACAACATCGCCGACCTTAACTTCCATCGCCTGTTTTTTGCCGTCATCAGTTATCCTGCCCGAACCTGCGGCTATAACTGTGCCCTTCTGCGGCTTCTCCTTTGCTACATCAGGAACATAGATTCCGCCTGCGGTCTTTTCCAGTTCCTCTTCAGAGTACTTCACTACTACTCTGTCCTTGAGTGGTCTAATCTTCATACCTAACCTCCTTTGGGGTTTTATTGATTTTGGCCAGAAACCCGGCCAGTTTTTAGCAGTCTATTAGCACTCGCTGCCATTGAGTGCTAATATATCGCAAAAATAAGTTTAATAACAAGGCAAGATAACTAGGAATAAAGGAGTTTAGAGCTAATATTCAGCTTTTTTTGAGTTTTTTTGCGTTTTTTTGCAATGGTTAAACTATACTACTGGCTTACCACGATTATACCGTTGCCCTGCTGCTGTCCGCCTGCACCAATCAATGATGAGTATGAAGGCACAGCATTTTCGGTCTGACCATTTGGCGCAGACTTAACAGGCTCATTTCGGCCAACAACTAGGGGGGCCTCAATATTCTTGGAATAAAAATATTTCTTTGCCTCTGCCGTAATTATGTTCACGCTCTTTTCTGCTTCTATTCTTAAGAGGCTTACATCGGGTTCATAGTACATAAAGGAGCCTAACAATAAACAACTGGACGAAAAAGCTAAAGCTGCGGCACCAACAGTTGCTGCCGCCGGCTTCTTCTTTTTGACCGGCTCCTGAAAATCGGGAATCGAGAAAATAACACTCAATCCCATCATCCTTTCCACATCGCTTATCTTCTTAAATGTATGATCAAGATACTCGCTAATAAAAGCAAAGCTGCAGCCTAGTATAAACCCAATTATAAGACCCAAGGGGATAACTATTCTCTTCTTGGGAAATATCGGCCCATCCGAAGGGAAGGGTTTTCTTAGAATGCTAAGATAAGAATTCGTGGGTGACAACTCTCCGTGCACAGCCTCATCTTTCCTCTTAGAAAAAGTTTCATAAGAATGCTTCAGCAGGTTCATCTCTATCGCAATCTTCTGCGTATCAATATTCTGTTTCTGCAACTCCACATTCCTGTCATTTATCTCTTTGATTGTAGATTTGATGTACTCTATCTTCTTATTAATGCCGGCCAACTCTTTCGCAATACTGTTTCTATAAGACTGAACCTCTCCCCGAAGAAGAGCAAGCGCATCATTCATCTGTTTTTCGACCGGTTTAGCCTTGTCACTTGCAGGTTTGTAGGTCCTAATAACTTTGCCGTACTCTAAATATATCTGCTGAAGAGAGTTGCTGAGGTTTGTTATCGCCAACTTGTCTATAAACGAAAAGAACTGTACATCTTTACTTGCAAGGGCATTATCCAGATACTCTATGTAATGCTTTTTTTCTATCGCGAGATTGTTTAGGGCATTAAGCTGAGTTTCGAGCTCTTTTTTTACAAGAAGGTTATTTTCGATCTCTTTAAGCGGATCTGCTATGCGGTGTTTTTCTACAACATTAATCCAGTCTTTGCGCTTGCCTTCAAGTTCACCGCTTAAATCCCCCTTTTGATCCGAAAAAAACTTTTTAGCCTCCTCCGGATAATAAATCTCCATGCGATAAGTTATGTATTGCTGAAACAAAGCGTCCAAAAACCGCACCGCAAACTTTTCATCAACATGAAAAAACGTAACCTCTATCACATTTGAGTTGGGAATCATTTCGGTCTTTATGCTTTCTTTCATTTTATAAACTTCTTTGTTTAGTTTTTCTTTACGGTCGGACAATAATATCGTCAGCTTGTCCTTTATGAGACTCACAGCCTCTTTAATATCGTCTATAACCGGCACAGGCTGTTTCGGCGGCTCATATTTACCCTGTTCTTTAAGGTAGTTTATCGCCCGCTGTATTACATCAGGCGATGTAAGCATCGTCATTTCTGAATTCAGGTCTTCCTTAGTTATCGAATCGTAACGAATCGTAGCCTCTTCAACAGCTTCAGGGCTTTTGACAGGTTTCTTCACCTTGACAAGAACAGATCCGTACGAGCCATATGTTGGAGGCCAGAAAAATGCAATCAGTATGGAGCATACAAAAACAAAAAGTGTGATTTCGCTAATCAGTTTTTTCTTAGCAAAAAGCGTTGTCACCAATTCTTTTTTATAATCTTCCGCTTTCACGCATCCCCCTCAATCTTTGAACACCCTCGAATCTTTTGTTTGAGGCTCATTATGCAACTCCCAAGTCAGACCAATATTCCAACCTTTAAATAACAAAACATCACTAATCTCGCGCATAATCTCGGCTGCTCTCCATAGCGGCCTCTTCGGAACATAAACAATATCGTCAGGCATAAGGAAAAAGAATCTGTGGCTGTATTCAGAACCCGTCTTTGATGTATTGACACCTTTAGTATCCGCAGAAGCTTTGCCGCAGGCTTCGTTGTGACAAAGCTTTGTGTATTCCTGCTCGGACCGCTTTGCATGTCCTTCATCAGCACTGGAATGGTTAACTCCAAACGATGTGTCCATTAGATTAACTCTTGTAGCGATCATCTTGTCTTTCTGCTTTCTTACAACGATTATATTGTCAAGCTGAGCTCCGGGAGTGAAGCTTCCTGCCATTGACAAGGCCTGCTCAACAGTGAGCGGTTTGGGAATCTCATATACCCCTGAACGCTGAACCTGTCCTAACACATAAAACCTTGCCCCGCTATGTTTTTCAAGAAACAGATCCACATGAAGATCAGGAAGTACTTTCGGATATTTGCTGTCCAGCTCCTTGGAAACCTCAGGAACGGTCCTTCCGCCTGCTAATATATCACCCAGCATAGGAAATGTTACATACCCGTCAGGCCTAACTGTAACAAGCCTGCTCAAGCCCCTCGGTGCGGTGTGAAGGTCTGCTTTCAGTTCTTTTATAGCGGTGCGGTAATCAGGAACCATAATAAAAAGATCCGAATTCTGCAGTATGCTGTCGTAGCGAGATTTCAATTCCTTTGTTACTGCATCTATCGTCTTGCCAGCAATCATGTACTTGCCTATGTAAGGAAGAGATATTGTCCCATCAGGCCTGACTTTTTCATCAACATTCATCTCCGGCACATGCACAAATTTGACCGATATGTTGTAGTCTATGCCCATTTCAAACTGATCTTTCTTTTCCCATGTGCGTATCTGGTATAAAACATCCAGAACATCACCGGGAGATATTTTGTAATCAGGCAATTTTTCATAAGGATGATTTTTCTGGTCAAACGAAAAGGTTGTCATCTCAAGAGACACCTCTTCGCCCCTTTTTATAGATTCGGTACGAACCCCGCAACCAGGCAGAATAAGTGCTGCAAAGAGCAACACAGACAAGACAAATCTTATTTTTATCAAATAAATTTTATATTTTCCCATAAAGGAATCTCGGTATATAATATTTTCTCTTGTTCATCACCACTCCGAGCACATGCCCCCTAAGCTTGACGACCTTATCCACAGCCATCTGGAGCACCTCCCATTTGGTTTTTTCGCACTCAAGAACGAAAACAACCCCATCAAATTTTTGTGCTGCTACCGAAGTATCGGATGAGCCCAGAATAGAGCTGCTGTCAACAATAACGTAATCAAATTTATCCCTCAACATAGCCATTTTTTCGCCAAAATCCGTTGCCCTAAAAACATCAAGAGTGTTGGATATCTTTGTTCCTGCAGGCATAACCATCAGCCGCTCAAACTCGGTCTCCCTGAAAACATTCACCGAGCCCTCAAGGACAAAATCAGATAACCCGGGAGATTGCTCTACATTAAAAAGCTCATGCAATTTCGGACGCTGAAGATTCCCATCCACAAGAAGAACATTAAGATTAGTCTCATTATACAAAGCATACGCAAGGCTTATTGCCGAAATAGTCTTGCCTTCAGAGTTATTGCAGCTTGTTACAAAAATGGTTCTAACATCTTTATCCTTAGCAGCAAGACTAAGAATATTCCCTTCGACTTCAGAAAGCTCACGCCTGTTCTTTGTGATTATCTCTCTTACTCTTTCTGAGAGTGTCCCCTGCGAAATATTCATTTTTTCCATCAATTCAGATATAAACTCCTGTCAAAATTTTGTCTTATAAAGTCTCAAAAATCTAACTGATATTATTTTTATTACAAGTTGCATACAATAAACTCTTTGAAATCACAGTATTTTTATGCATTTTTCTACTTGCTCGTATTTTGTATATGCAAAAAACCCATACTTTTAATGCAAAAATCGTGCTAGTTTAAAATAGAACAAAAACACTTAAAAAACAGATTGTTTTAAGAAAACAACAGAGGAAAGTTTTGCCGATAGGAAAAAGCGAGTTATATGCTTATTATTAATGAGGGGCAAAGATAAAGACTTTGCCCCTCATTTAATCTTAAACCATGCGGATGTCTCTTTAAGAAAAGCCGCAAGCGAAGACAGATCCTTGGATTCTTTTGCTATCGTCTCTGTCGAAGACTCAAGCTTTCTGGTTATAGTCCTTATGTTTTCCATGCTGAGCGAAACATGCTCGGCTGCCGATGCCTGCTGGCCCGTAGCCGAGGCTATCATATTCGCCATTTCAACACCACGCGTCGAAGCGCTCACAATTTCTTCAAGTGAATGGCTAGCGTCAGTCGCAAACCTCACTCCTTCTTCAACATCACCCTTACTGCTCTCCATCGCGATGACCGAGCGTTTCGTGTCCTCATGTATCTCTTTTATAATCGCGCCTATCTCTTTTGTTGATTCGCTCGTGCGCTCAGCAAGTTTTCTCACCTCATCAGCAACAACCGCAAACCCCCTGCCCTGCTCTCCTGCCCTTGCTGCTTCTATAGCCGCATTCAAAGCCAATAGATTAGTCTGATCCGCAATCTCATTAATAGTCTTTACTATCAAGCCTATCTTATTGGAGCTTTCACTCAGCTTCGTTATATTAGAGGCAGCATCCCGAACAGAATCGGCTATTATCTCCATCTTCCTGACCGTCTTGATAACTATATCCTTGCCGCTTGCCGCCTTATCCAATGCCTCCTTGGATGCGTTGGATGCGTCATCAGCGTTCCTGGCAACACCACTTACGGTCTGCTCTATCTCTGTTGTTGCGGTCACCGACTGCTCTGTCTGATCCGTCTGCTCCTGTGATACACGGTAAAGCTCTGCCGAAGTTTCTGCAAGCCCTGCAGCGCTATTGGACATCCTATCTATACCCTCCGCAAGATTTTTGATTATTTCATCTATCTTGTCCACCGCAATATTGAAATGACCTGCAAGCCGCCCGAATTCGTCCTTTCTCTTTTCATCAAGTTTCATATTGAAATTACCAAGGCGGAAACCCTCTGCAAGGCTGCTGAGTTCTGCAATTGGGGTTACAACCGAAAGCCCTATCCACCGGCTGAACAAAATAGAGCATACCAGAGCAATTAAGGCCACACCTATAATAAGCTTAATGGTAATCCCGACGGCCGACCTTACTCCTCCCACAGAAACTTCCTGTTTCTTCTTTGCCTCGGCTATATCTTTTGTGGTCTCCTTAATTTCATGAGCTATAATGTCCTTCATCTTTTGGTTAAGCCCAGAAACCAACTCTACTGTCTTAAGAGAAGATCTGATATTTTCGGCAGTCCCGCCCTTGCCTAGAAACTCTCTCTGAACCGACATAATGGTTTCGGAAGATGACGCACACAATTTGTTCGCATCCGAATAGTTAGCGGTGAGTTCGTGCAGCTTCTTATGCGTTTTCATGGCTTCTTCAAACATCTTCTGGATAGTCCCGACAACCCTTTCAAATTCGTTCAGGCTTTTGAGTGAAAAACTGTAGCTTATGTTCGATTCTATTGAAGAGGTAAGCGTCATAAGAGTTGAGGAAGCAAGCAAAATTTCGTTTGTTCCGGTAAAAGAACCTACACTCTTGGACATGTTCTTTACGCTCAGCTTCTGTTGCGCATTGGCCTTCTGGAACTCCTGCAGAACAGCCGGCATCAGGTAAGTAAGCTCATATTCCGTGTCTTTGGCCAGCCTCTCGGCCTTTGTCTTGAGCGCTTCATCCTCTTCTTTCAGATACTTCAGCTTAAGGTTGAAGGCGCCTGTCATTTTAGCGGACATATCCTTAACCCTCTGATAAAGCTCCTCGCCGCTCGCCTTCTCTTCCCAGCTTATGTTTTTTACCGCCTGCAAAACCTTCGCAGCAATAGCCTCGAATACCTCTTTGTTGTCAACTATGGTCCTGCGGTCGTTTAAAGACGGAAATTTTGTGGCATAAAGCGTGAGATCTTTGAAACCCTCTCTTACCACTATAAGATTATTCGCGTTTACGGTAGTGTTTCCCGATTTATCTATGCTCGAAAGCATGCTCTTGGTTGCACCCCGCTGAAGGCCTTGAACACTATCGTCAAGCATCTTCAGCTTCTTTGAGGCTTCGCCCAGCTTCTTTCTCATCGAATCTACGGATAGCGCCATAGATTTCTGAAGCGCAATCCTTTTTTCGGTAATTTCAAGCAGGCTTTTGGTTATCTCTGCAATCTGTGCCTCACCTTCATTTTTCTTACCGCCTAATTTTATAATTTCCTGAGAGGTCTTTATTTGTTCTTTTTCAGACTCGCTAACCTCGGCCGCATTCTTTTTAAATTCATCTATAGACTCGGAAGATGCTGCCTTAAGAAGATTTGACGAATGGGCCTGCATAGCGCCCTGATGGTTGAAAACAGCTATCTGGTATGGCGTTGACTTCTGTGTTAATTCAGCAACTCTATTATCTATATAGATAATGCCTAGCACCGCCACCGCCCCTATAGTGATCAAAAGCAGCAACGCCACACCCGCATTCAGAGTGAGCTTTTTCCCGATATTCATTTTATTTCCCCTCCCAAAATATCCCTCTCAGAATCCAAACAAATTGATAAGCCGTAGTTTAACTACGGCCTATCAATTTCAAATACTAAACGCAACATTAGTTCTATAATTCTTCACTGTCCTGCTTCAATATATTCCTCAAGAGTTGCCGGCATTCCCACCCTTGTCCTATTCTCTGTCCACTCCTTGTTCGAAATCGCAGCAGCTTCACCCTTCATGCTGTTTACTATCTCGAAATAGTCCTGCTGGTACTTGTCCTTCTTAACTTCGGCTGCAGGTTTGCATTTCACCGCATATACCGTCTGCACAGACTGATGGTCCCACGCCCTCCAATACTGCTCGTCCTTAAGACCGGTATATTTATGGCCTTCCAACGTCTTTATAACAGCTTTGGTGTCAAAAGTTTTTGCACGCTCAACCGCCTCTTTGTATTGGTGCAGAATTACATAAGCGGACGCTCCGGAGGTGGAAGGATAACGCTTGTGCTTTGCCTCGAAATTTTTCACAAAATCTATTCCTTTTTGGTAGTTGTTGGCAAAGGGAACCCGCCAAGTCCACGGCATAGCGCCTATAACACCCTCCATTGCCTCTGGCCCTGCGCCTTCAGCCATGTCAAGTGTAAGGTTAGGAACTATTATCTGCATCGTCTTTTTAAGCCCCATCTCATAAGCCTGTTTTACAGCTATTTCCATATCGCGGCCAAAAAGCACAAGAACAAGCACATCAGCCTTTGCCTCTTTGGCAATACCCAAAACCTTAGAGAAGTCATCAGAACCGAGCCTCGTCAAAACCCCACGATGCTCATTCTTGTCTGTTGTCCCGGTAAACTTCCTTATAGAATCCTCTGTGGTCCAACCCCATGTGTAGTCAGCAGTAACATAAAAAAACTTTGGAGCCAAGCCCTGCAGTGTCGCAGCCATAGTTTTGGTTACGTAGTCGGATACAACCTTTGCTGCCATATAGGAATCGTAACACTCTCTGAAAACATGTCTGTGGCCCTCTTCTCCGGTGGTTTCTGTTGAGTAGGTAAGAGTACCGAAAAATATTTTGTTCTTCTGCATAGCCACCTTGCCTGTGGCTATAGCAACAGCGCTTGAGGAGCCTCCGAAAATCATTGGAACCCCTTCCTTGTCGTAAAGGTCTATGGCGTTTTCTTTCGCTACCTTTGCGTTGGATTTAGTGTCACGGTAAACAAGCTGTATCTTTTTGCCCAGAATCCCGCCCGCACCGTTTATCTCTTCGACCGCCAATTCTGCGGCCCTGCGCTGATCAAGCCCCTGTTTTGAATAAGGACCTGTTTCTGGATAGTTAAGGCCGATTTTCACAACTCCTGCATCCGCAGCAAAACCAATTGTTGCAAATGCAAAAAAAAGACAGAGAACCCCCAAACACCATACCTTTTTCATTTCCCTTCCCCCTTATCAGATATGCGTAATAGATGCATTATAGATTATCCTTTTTTAAAATCACAACGAGGCAACAACAGGAAGACGGTAAAAATTATTTACTAATTCAAATATTAAGCGTTGAACAACATAAAGCGGTGTTTCATTTTGAACGTAGTTCTTGATAAAAAATCTGATACCACACCTTGGCTTGTGTGTCGTTGAAATCTGTAAGCGCTATCCTGTGCAAACAGGGAGATGATATGTCTCTGTTAGGCACCGGCCAAGATGAGAATACTCTCTTTGCACCATTCTGCATCAACAGATCCACCTGCTGCGATAAAAAACAAGTGCTAGGCTGCCCGAAAGGGAAAGAAAAGAGCGGTCTGTAATTTTTATAACCCTGCAAAGCAGCTTCGTTATTGCGATATGAACGTAGAAGGTCTTCTTCCGCAAGAAGAAGGGCAACATCATGGTTATAGAGGTGGTTGCCGTAATATATAACATCGATTTCTGACGACTCCATTAAATCATTCTCATCCGCAAAGTCACCAACAAAAGCGATGACCTCATCTGCTAAGGACAGACCAGTTTTTTCTAGATACGCCTGCACCACCTCACGTGAACATGCTAGAAACGGCGCTTTTTCAGAAACAACAGAACCTCTTGCTTGCATGAAACTGATAAAGTCTTTCTGTTTTTCACACAGATATGTAATCAGCCCTGACCAGAATATCTCTTTCTTGATTATGGGAGCCATATTGAGAAAAAATAATGCAGGAATACCGTGCTTTGCCAATACCGGAACCGCAAACCTGAAAACACCCTTAAGGCCGTCGTCAAAGGTTATTAGAGCGGCTCGTTCGGGAATTCTATCGTTAAGCAGCTCGTCCGGGCCTATGACCTGAAAGTGATCTTTGATAAAACGCATCTGAAAATCAAAAACCTTGGGGCTGACATTAAGGTTATAGATTCTGCTGAACTCCGCCGGCTCTGGAGATACATCGTGGTAAACAAAAACCGTTAAGGCTGATTCAAGACTTCCTTTCTTGACTAATCCCCAATGCATACCGAAAGTTGTGGCCTTGATATCTTTAAGACAATGCCTAACCCTAGGATACTTTTTAAGATAATTCTTCAGTGCCTTCATACCATACCCTCTGCTATGCTCTCCTCAGCTCGTTCTGGATAAGTACAAGCATAGCAAAAGATAGCATATCACAAAAAGTTTTTTTCAGAAGAATAGAATAAACAGCCTGCACACAGCTCGCAGAGGCTTACAGCTTTTGTGTTATGATTTCTAATGGCGGAAGCAGAACAGAGGAAAGATAGCTCCTTGATAAAAATCATAGCCGGATATTCGGCAAGCAGCATCTTTTCAAAAATTTTTGGTGTGTTTTATAGCTTCCTTAAACCCAAGCTGCTGTCGCCTGAACTTTACGGGCTCTGGAATCTTTTAAATCTTATTCCCACTTATGCCGCATATGTCCATCTGGGATCACGCTCCTCAATGCAATATCGCATACCATACCATTTGGGAGCCGGAGAAGAAACCCAAAGCAATCAAATAAAAGACACTGTTTTCTATGCAACACTCATTTTAAACCTAATAATTGCGGTCTTTGTTGCCGTCATTGCACTCGCAGGAAACTTTAGCATTGTCGAAACATCAGGCTTGCTTGTTATGTCTGTTATGATAATTTTGATTTGGTATGAGGAATACACCGTCAGCCTTCTAAAGGCATATCAGGATTTTAAACTCCTCACTTCACTTACCTATTTGATGACGGTCGCAAAAGTTTTTTCCGGTATTTTGTTTCTGTATTTATGGGGCATATACGGGTTGTATCTAAGCATTATTTTCTCGTATATAGTGATACTTGCCTTTATCATAAAAAACTGCCGGCCCAGCATTAACAAAGGGTTTCAGCTCCCCATATTTAAAGAGCTTGTGCACCATGGTTTCCCCATAATGCTGTTCAACTTCAGCAATATACTCATAAGTACTGCAGACCGGTTTGTGATTTCTCACTTCCTCGGCATTAAACAGCTTGGCTATTATAGCTTTGCCGTAACGGTCTTCACTTTTATGATACAAATACCGGGAGCCGCACGGGAGGTAATAGAACCTCGGCTCATGTCAGAACTCAACAATAAGTCAAAGCAGGCAGTGCTTGATGAATACCTTTTCAAGCCGCTCATAAATACAGCCTATTACCTTCCGTTCATTATAGGGCCTATTGTTTTTGCTATCCCTGTACTGACAACCTTGCTGTTCCCCAAATATACTGAGGCCATCGTACCTGCTCAAATTATGACTATTGGCGGCTATTTTTTCTCTTTGTCGTACCTGACCCGTGGAATTATCGTAGCAAACAACTGGCAGCTAAAAGCCTCTGCTATAGTTTTGTTCATATGCTTATTAAATACACTTACAAATATTTTTCTCCTGTCTTCAGGCATAGGCATAGCTGCTGTTGCAGCGGTAAGCAGCATCTCCTATTTCTTGCTATTTGCAACGCTATTGTTTTTTGCACTTAAAAGATATGCTTGCACTGCCTCTTTCTTAAAATCGAATGCTATTGCGTTATGTTTGCCTTCTTGTTTTATGTGCCTCTGTTTTCTTGCCTCAGAGTATGCCTCAAAAACCGGAGGCTATTCACCTTATATTTCGGCCTTCGCAAGCATTGTAATTTACATGACCGGAATGATTCTGCTAATTATCTCAGCGACAAAAATAAACCCTCACTTAAAAGGCCTCAAAATCAGAAAACCATGGACAAAAAAATAAACCTATTTTTAGACATTCATTCGATTATCACCCTTGAGGCTTATGATCTGAACGAGGAGGTAGCTTCAAGACTCCATAAATTTTTCGGACTCTTCTTAACCGAAAACAAACCTGGCTCTAAGCCTGACATAGTAATGACCATACTACAGGACGTTGAAGCCGGCGTATTAGAGCACAAATCAAAAGATCCTGCTCAATTCTGGATCAGAGAACATAAAGACGGAGCCTGCATTGTATTGGGCTACAAACAGAGACCTGATATAGCCATAATTCTCTCGAATCCTATAAAGATTCTATACACTCCGAGACCCGGATATTTCGGAGCCTTGTACTATGCAATTATCCATGGGATACAGTTTGCTCTGCTTAAAAAAAACGGACTTTTATATCACGGCCTTGTTCTAAAATATAATACGCTGCCGATGCTGATTGTAGGCCCCGAAGGCATAGGCAAATCGCCTTTAGCGCTGCATATGCTCCATAACGGATGCGACTATCTCAGTGAAGACAAGTTCATTTTCCTTAATAGAGAAGCCTATATCTTCAGGCCATACATGCCTATCAGAAAACACCACATGAATATGTTCCCCGAAATACTCACTTCAATATACAATTCGCAAAGCAAAAAAACATCAAAATTTTGGCTGAGAAAATTCATAGAAAAACTTGTGGGGATATCCTTTATAAAAAACAATCTGCCGGCTCAATTGCATGAAAAAATCAAACAGGCTATAGACCCTCCTGTATTTGCACTTATACGGGATATATTTCCAAATGTTCAGGTGCTGAATTCTGTGCATCCGGAAATTGCTGTTATGATCATCAATGCCAAAGAGCAGAGCTTTGTGGAAATAAGCAGAGAGGAGTTCGCAGAAAGGGCTAAAACGCTTTACTGGATGGCATTCCCCGAGATAGACAATATTTTAAAATTACTCTCCTTGCACGGATATGATTACCACACAAAAATGAATGCACTGATTCACAGAAACACAGACAATCTCCGTTGTTTTAAAATGACGTTGCCTTACAGCTCCGATATAAAACAAATGCACGAGAATTTCAGGATATCTATCCTGTCTATGAGGTAAAAGTTGCTTACTGCATCAATAATAATACCTACATACAACAGGCCTGACGACTTGAAAAAATGCATCGAGTCGATACTTGTTCAGACCGTTATTCCTTATGAGGTCATAGTTGTTGATGACGGCAATCTTGACAGGCTGCCCTTTGAAGAGGAATGCAGAAAATCAGGGATAAAATACATATATCACAAGAAAAAAATACGCGGCCTTACGGCCTCAAGAAATTCGGGCATAAAACTGGCCACAGGCGATATTATTTTTTTCCTGGATGACGATGTCATTCTCTTCCCTGATTATGTCGAAGAAATACTCCGGGTTTACGAAGGTGACCAGAAAGAAATTGTCGGCGGTGTTGGAGGTGAAATAGCAAACCCCAAACCGATCACGTCAGTCCAGAAAATACGCAGAATTTTTAATATAATCTTTCTCGTCTCGGGCTTTCACGAAGGTAAAGTACTGCCTTCAGGTTTTTGCACAAACTACGGAACAACAGGCTCTCCCATCCATGAATGGACAGAAGTGGATTTTTTGTCAGGCGGTGTCTGCTCTTTTCGCAAACAGGTATTTCAGGATTTTTCTTTTGATTCCGAAATGTTCCGCAATTATGCTATGGGTGAAGACAAGGAATTTAGTTACCGCGTTGCAAACAAATACAAACTTATTTATACGCCTAAAGCCCGTCTCCTGCATATGGAATCCCCGAAAATGAGTCCTGACAATTTTAAGGAAGGCCAAATGTTTATCAATTTCACGTATATTTTTTTCATCAAATATGTAAAAAAAAGCATATTCAATTGGCTGCTTTTTTATTATGCTCTACTCGGATATACCCTGTCCCGGACTATTATCCTCATACTCTCTCCGAAAAAGGGAAATTTTGACAGAGTTCGTGGAGTGATTAAAGGCATAAACGACTGCGTTTTTAGAAAAAACGCAGTCGTAGAATAAACCTGCATCCTTCCGTTATTTAATTATTGGCTCGCCAGTGTAAACCACACGAAATTTGGCTGTAGGAATCTTCTCGATGCTCTTATAGAAACCGGGGAACATGCTGTCCCATTTCTTGCGATTTTCATCTCCGGCTGGAGCGAGCAGCTGCACCTGAACCGCCATAGCGCCGCCGTTATCCCCCAAAAACATTCCGTATTTCTGAAGCGCTCTGGCCACTATTTTCCCTTCCCTGTTCAATCCTAATGCATCAAAGTCTTTTTCTGTAAGCGAAGGGTCAAGCTGAAATCTCATACCTTCAATCGGATAATGACTGCCTGTATGTTTACCGTCGCTCCGGCATGCAGGAGGAATAAATATATTCTTGCCGTTGTCGGCGCGTCGGTTCTTCGGAAAAGTGAATACAAGCGCATGCCTTATAGCACCTTCCTTGATTTCTTCCGGCCTGACAAGCCCTGCAATCAGAGGAAAACCTGAACCACGACCGCCCCTTGCCCACCAGCGTTCTCCTTCGGATGAATCCCCCTCACCTTTGCCTGATAAATCCCAAATGTTGAATGTGGAACAACGCGGAGCCCTAACTCCGTTTTCGGCAGTCATAAAGCCTTTATATCCCGACAGCTCCCAAGCGGTCTTTTTTACCGGATCTATAATGCTTATATGGCCATCCTCTGTGCCTTCACCCCACATGTCTTCAGTAATAGGAATACCTTCGTCGCTCCAACCATCTTTGTCCTTATCCCACCTGTCAAAAATCTTGCTGCTTCTGATTTTTAAAAACTGCATACCGTCAGAATTAACAACCCAGACCGGCACCGCATATGACTTCGCAAACCTGATATTTTTAGCCTCACCCGACATATATGCAATTATGGAATCAGAATCAACATGGGTCTTTGCATCTGATGCAATTAATTTATTCCATGATGAATCATCAGAAAAAGGCCTCCATTTGCCGGGCAGGCTATTTCCTTTATTAGTAAGAGATTTTTCTCCAGCGTAGCTGAGACAGCAAAGCAGAGCCAAGAATAATATCGGCATCATGATTATTAACACTAACTTTTTTTTCATCTTTACCCCCTTTATTTTTCAAATCCGTAAACCTGAAGAGTGCCTGACAGCATCTTTTCAGAAGAAAGTCTTTCACGAACCATCTCAAAAGCTGCGACTCCAAGTCTGGAAGCATACTCAGGATTACCTGCCAACTGAACTAAACTATCCGCAAGCGCGCCGGAGTCCTGAGGCGGTACAAGCAGGCCTGTCTTGCCATGCTCAATCAGTTTTACAATACCGCCTACATTGGTTGCAAGAATAGGCAGGGCAGACACGCATGCCTCAAGCAGCGCATACGGCATGCCTTCGGAAAGAGACGGCATGCAAAAAGCATCACACGAAATCAGCAGTTCTTTCACATCATCCCTAAATCCTGCAAATAAAACGTGATTCCCAATGTTGTACTCTTTCACCTTTGCTTCAAGCTCTGCCTGAAGACGTCCCGTACCAACTATCAAGCATCTTATTGCAGGATTTTGTTTTATCGCCTTTGATATAGCTTCCAGCAAGTATATGTGCCCCTTTACGAGTTCGAGGCGACCGACAACAGCAAAAACAAAATCGTCTTTGCCCCATCCTGCCGCTCTCCTTATCCCCTCGTACTGCCTTTGCGAAGGAGCCTCGGGAATCGCTATGCTGTTATGCACTAAAGAAATTATTTCGGATGGAACTCCAAGCTTCTGCAAATATTCATTAACAGATTCAGAAACAGCTATAAACTTGCACCCTATTGCCTTATTTATGCGCAACACAAGTTCATATACAAGTTTTTTCAACCCTTTATCAGTATCGCCGTATGAGCTGTGAACAGTTGAGACAAGAACTTCGGCGCTCTCGGCCATGCCGGCAAGCAACCCCCAGAATTGAGACTGAGGATTATGCGCATCAACAATAGAAAAGCCGTTCCTTTGTATGGCCTCCCTTAAAGCAAAAAGCAGCCGGACATCTCCTCGCCCATATGAGAAAGGAATTGAAGGCAAACCTGCCTTTTTCAATCGTTCATGAAGTGGAGAGCCTTCAAGCACAGCAACAGCATATCTAACCTTTCCCTCAAGCAAAGCAGCAAGATCAAAAGTCCTCACCTCGGCTCCTCCAAACCACTTTGAGAGGTTCACAATAAGAACTGCCTGATTGTTTAATTTTTTAACGGTTTCCATTTTGTTACCACACGCCCCGAAATAAAATCGAGAACACCTCTAAGAGTTCCGTAATTCCCAAGGCAAAAATAAAAGATCATCGAAGCGGCCTTTGAAACAGCGCCCCTTCCCGAAAGCTTATTCATAAAAAGAAGATAAATGCAGGCCGTCAAATAAAAGGCTGCCTGTAGAACAACAAAAATCTTCATCGCAAATCCATAAAAAGAAAGAATCAAAGTGCTGAAAAATAACATAATCAGCGAAAATGGAAGCAGTCGTCGCAATATTTTATTTATAAACAGGCTCAGCGAAAAAATCCCATGCCTGAAAGGGTTAAACAATTCACGCATCATCCAAATACCTCTAAGGCTTGTGCCGACAATCCTCCGCCTTCTTACAACTTCATGCGGCGCACTCCTCGAAGGAACACGCACATAAGCAACAGCTTCAGGCTCAAAAACAAATCGGTATCCCTGAGCTATGACAGACAAGCATGCATATAAATCATCGGTAACGCCATCAGGAATCGGACGATACAGGCTTCGTCTTACCGCATAGATTTTTCCGTCATTTGATGATATGCTGCCGCTTCTGCTTTCAAGCAGCTTTATCATACTGTCAAATTTTATATAACTGCCCTGCGCTTTTTTTAGCTTATGCTTCTCGGCCGATATCTCCCTCTGCCCGCAAACCCCTCCTATCCCAGGATCAGCAAAATGCCGCACAAGCTTTGCGACAGAATCCTTTTCAAGAAGTGCATCAGCATCAGAAAAGACAAGCACATCTCCTGTACATTTTTCGACAGCATTGTTCATACCATTGATTTTGCCTTCATGGCCTGCGGATGAATAAAACCGTACATGCTCATCAAGAAACGGCTTTACAGCTTCCTCTGTTCTGTCGGTTGAGCCGTCGGAATATATTACAACCTCGTATTGAGGGGAAGGAAAGTTCAGTGAAAGTGAGTTGATTATTTTTTCGGAAACCAATTTCTCACCGTTATGCACAACAGTTATAATGCTCACCGAAAAAGCAGTTGGTTCGAAAGAAATGCTTTTTTTGACCGCAAAAATCGAATACCCAAAAACAAGCAGCATGTTAACACCAAGAGGAAGCATGATCCCCAAAAATGACAGGACTAAAAAAAATATCCCGGCCGACTCAAACAAAGTCATTTGCCGGAAACTGCCTTATCCCTTGAAATATTAAGCGCAGCCTGAGATAACGCAAGTGACAAAAGAAAATATTTGTGGTACATTTCGCTGAAAATCATCAGGTACAAAAGAAGCGTGCCAAAAGAAAAAAGATATGCTTTTGTTGCTGCCGATATTTCGTAACGTCCTGCAATATCAAAATTCTTCATCGCTTCAATGAAATTTCTGATAGCCCGCTGTAGAATCCACAAAAACATCGCACCTCCGACTATTCCTGTTCCCACCAAAACTTCAAGATATGTATTATGCGCAAAACGCCTTTTAGTGTCTCCTTCGCGGTGATACATCTCAGCGTAATCCGATTCGGAGAATATGTCTCTAAAAGAGCCCGGGCCGGAGCCAAGAATAGGATTTTCTTTTATTGCATCGGCAGCCACATAAATATATGAAGTCCTTCTTCCGAGCGAGGAATCCTTCTTCTCGGCAAAGAGCGTTTGCTGCCGTTCCCAAAATGACGGTGGAATTACGGCAATCACAATCGATGAAATCAGCCCGATCATGGCTATAGCAACCCCGATTTTTCTCGAAGGCAGCTTGCGAATATAATTTATAAAAAGAGCTCCTACAACAAAAAACATCATCATTGCTCCGCCTCTTGAAAAAGTAAAAACAATACCTAGAATGTTAGTGATAAACGCGCCTATAAGAAAAACTTTTATCAAACGGCCTTTCCAGAAAGATAAACCATTCACTATCAACGGCAAACTGAATATAGCCATAAGAGAGAAGTTGTTTGGATCAATAGTGCCGCCGCGACTACGCGTAAATTTAGCATGTTCTATTGCAAACATCTCGATGTTAAAAAGATTTCCTATAACTCCGAGAAAAGAGTTTAAGGTTATGCTCGCTATAAGTATAAGTGGAATATTTCTTACATATGCCTTTTCGGAAGATGCAAAATAAACGCTCAAAAGTACAAAAATATACGCAACCACCGAAAGACGAATATTGTCAAAAGAGGTTTCTGGAAACGAAGACATAAAGGCAGAAATTATGTTTACTACAAAATAAATCCCTATAAGCGGCCAAAGGTTGGATTTAAGGCTTGCAACAGGCTCCTTCCCGATAATAACCTTATAAAACAAAAATCCCATCAAGAATAAACCGAGCAGCCACGATATATTTAAAAGCTTAGTATCACCGCCTCCGAGGGCCCTAAATGCCCCAAGCGGGATCATAAAAACAACTATGAAATATGCGATATTAGGGAATCTGCTGAAGAAATACAATGCAAGAGGTATAAGCGCCGGAACAATAGCAAACATATAATAAGGCCCTGCAAGCAATAAACTCGACAACAACGCTACCGCAACAAAAAGCAATCCTTCTATCACACCAAATGGAAATATTACAAACCGTTTTTCCATAAACTTAATGATACAACATTCAACAAACAAAAAAATGACCATTTCTCGGCAAAAACAAAGATTGATTTATTGAAATAAGAATGGGGAAAGAGCATTGCTGTCTGCCTGGAAATGTCTATGTCATATCTCAACCGCCACCACAACCCAGCCGATGTGGTAAAATTATAGAACTCTTACGCAAACTCAAGGAGAACCTCAACAATGCCTCAAAGCAAAATTATTCGTTTTTATCGTGCGCCAGCACTTTCGGACTATAAGAAAAACATTCTGGCAAAAGCGTTGAAAGAGCGCACCGGAATAGAAGTTCAGGAAATAGAAAGTGAATACTGTTTTAATGCAGAGGTTTCGGCTGCGCTCAGCGATTCAGAAACAGAAACCCTGCGCTGGCTGCTTTCAGAAACCTTCGAACCAGAAAGCTTTTCGGAAAACAGCCTTTTCGGCAAAAAAGCCCCTAAAGGACATAAGACTGAGCTTTTCGAAGTAGGCCCGAGAATGAACTTTTCTACGGCTTGGTCAACTAATGCGGTATCCATTTGCCATGCCTGCGGATTGAAAAAAATAAAGCGCATTGAGCGCTCGCGCAGATACAGGGTCATCCTCCCTCAGGATATAAAAATCCAAAGGACTGAGTTTCTTGCCTTAGTGCATGACAGGATGACCGAATGCGAATATCCCGAACCCATCACAACATTCGAAACCGGCATAAAGCCTGAACGAGTATTCAACATTCCTGTTATAGAAGAGGGCAAGTCTGCCCTTATAAGCATTAATAAAAAAATGGGGCTCGGCCTCGATGATTGGGATATAGACTATTATTTCCATCTTTTTACAAAAGAGCTCGGAAGGAATCCAACCAATGTGGAATGCTTCGACCTCAGCCAGTCCAACAGCGAGCATTCACGCCACTGGTTTTTCAGCGGCAGGCTGTTTATAGACGGCAAAGAAGCTTCCGGCAGCCTTATGCAGATAGTCAAAGAACCCCACAGACGCAATCCGGGCAACAGCATCATCGCGTTCAAAGATAATTCCAGCGCCATTAAAGGCTTTAAGATTAGCACCATAATTCCATCAAACCCAAGAGGGCCGTCGCATTTCAAGAAAACCGATTTAAACTATCACCTGATATTTACGGCCGAGACGCATAATTTTCCGTCAGGCATAGCTCCGTTTCCTGGCGCCGAAACAGGCACCGGAGGGAGAATAAGAGATGTTCATGCCACAGGAAAAGGCTCTCTCGTTGTTGCCGGCACCGCTGCGTATTGCGTAGGCAATCTATTTCTCCCCAACTACCCACTGCAGTGGGAGCACGGCTCGCTTATGTATCCGAAAAATTTGGCGCTTCCTCTTCAAATACTTATAGATGCAAGCAATGGGGCCTCTGATTACGGAAATAAATTCGGGGAGCCGCTTATTCAGGGTTTCACACGCTCCTTCGGGCTGAGGCTTCCTGATGGAGAGCGCAGTGAATGGCTGAAGCCTATAATGTTCACCGGCGGCGTTGGGCAGATAGATGCCAGACATATCGCTAAAAACGAACCAGAAAAAGGAATGGCGGTGGTCAAGATAGGAGGTCCTGCCTACAGGATAGGCATGGGCGGAGGCGCTGCATCAAGCATGATACAGGGAGAGAATGTCGAAGAGCTCGATTTCAATGCGGTGCAGCGCGGCGACCGAGAAATGGAGCAGAAGGTCAACAGGGTCATAAGAACCTGCGTAGAACTTGGCGACAGCAACCCTATCATCAGTATTCATGATCAGGGCGCCGGCGGAAACTGCAATGTGGTAAAAGAAATTATTTATCCTGCGGGCGGAAGAATCGAGATAAGAAAAATAATCATAGGCGATAACACACTGTCTGTGCTTGAAATCTGGGGCGCCGAATATCAGGAACAGGATGCGCTTTTGATCCATGAAAGCAAGGCAAGGGCGTTCAAGGATCTTTGTTCAAGAGAAAAGGTTCCGGTGGCTGTTATAGGAAAAATAACCGGAGACGGAAACATCACTCTTTTTGATGAAGAAGACAGTTCAATCCCGGTAAATCTTAACCTTGATCAGGTGCTCGGCGAGATGCCGAGAAAAACATTCAACCTCGAAAGAGTGTTTGTCCACATACAGCCTCTGCACCTACCCGACAATATAACCATCATGGACGCACTAGAAAGAGTGTTAAAACTGGTATCTGTTGGCTCAAAAAGATTTCTTACCAACAAAGTGGACCGCTCGGTTACTGGCCTTATCGCAAGACAGCAGTGCGTAGGTCCTCTTCAGCTTTCGCTTTCTAATGTTGCGGTGATTTCGCAAAGCCATTTTATTGCGGACAAAGCTTATACTGGTGCGGCAATATCAATAGGCGAACAGCCTATAAAGGGATTGATAGACCCGTCGGCTATGGCAAGGATGAGTGTTGGCGAGGCTTTGACCAATATTGTATGGGCGAGAATAACAGCGCTGAGAGATATAAAATGTTCCGGAAACTGGATGTGGGCGCCAAAGCTCCCGGGAGAGGGAGCAAAGCTCTATGATGCCGCAGTATCTATGAAAGATTTGATGATCGAGCTGGGCATCGCGGTTGATGGAGGTAAAGACAGCCTCTCTATGGCGGCGAAAGTTGCACACGGCGCAGACGATGCAGAAACGGTAAAATCCCCCGGAACACTCGTGATTTCGGCATACGCCTCCTGTCCGGACATAACCAAAGTTGTGACTCCTGATATAAAGATGCCCGGGAAAAGCAGCCTTATATACGTTGATTTAGGCAATGGAAAAAACAGGCTCGGAGGCTCTTCTTTGGCCCACTGCTACAAACAGGTCGGAGATGATTGCCCTGATGTGGACAGCCCGCAGCAGTTGAAGGATGCCTTCAATGTTGTTCAGTATTTAATCGATCAGGATCTTATACTTGCAGGACATGACAGGAGCGACGGCGGTCTTGTTACGACATTGCTCGAAATGGCTTTTGCCGGCAACTGCGGTATCGAAATTGAGCTTTCATACACTAAGAAAATTATCAACATGCAAGACACAATACGCATGCTTTTTGCTGAAGAGCTCGGTCTTGTAATAGAGTACGAAACCGAAAAGGAAAGCGATGTCATGGCTGCCTTTGACAAGCTATTTGTGCCCTTCACAATTATAGGCCACACTATTCAACAAAAGAGGATTGTACTCAGCATAAACGATGAAGTTGTTTTGGATGAAGATATGCGCCGACTCAGGGCATTATGGGAGGAGACAAGCTATCATCTAGAAATGCTTCAGGCAAATCCGGAATGCGTCCTTGAAGAGAAGGAGATAAATTACGACCGGAAAGGCCCTGATTACGTTGTCACCTTCGAGCCCGAACAAACTCCAGAGGTAATCATCAAGAAAAAAACAAAGCCAGCTGTGGCGATAATCAGGGAAGAGGGCAGCAACGGTGACAGGGAAATGTCGTCATCATTTTTCATGGCCGGCTTTGATTCATGGGATGTTACGATGACCGATCTTATAGAAGAACACGCTTCACTTAACGACTTCAAAGGTGTTGTATTTGTAGGCGGGTTTAGTTACGCCGATGTTTTTGATTCGGCAAAAGGATGGGCAGGCACAATACGATTTAACAACAAGCTGTACGAACAGTTCCATAAGTTTTATCAAAGAACAGACACCTTCAGCCTGGGTGTTTGCAACGGCTGCCAGCTTGCGGCGCTGCTCGGATGGGTTCCTTGGCAAGGAATTGCCGGCAAGTCGCAGCCCAGATTTATACATAATAAGTCAGGCAGGTTCGAATCAAGATTTTCAACAATAAAAATCCTCGAAAGCCCTTCGATTATGCTGCATGGCATGGAAGGCTCTACTCTTGGAATATGGACAGCGCACGGTGAAGGCCGCGCTCACTTCCCGGACAAAACCATACTAAATGAAGTCAGATCAAAAAAGCTCGCGCCTATCAGATATGTTGACGACAATGGAGAGGTCACAGAAAAGTATCCATTCAATCCTAACGGCTCGCCGCTCGGCATCGCCGGATTATGCAGCCCCGACGGCAGACATCTTGCAATGATGCCACACCCGGAAAGGGTTGCTCTTAAATGGCAGTGGGGCTGGATGCCGGAAGATATGAAATCTAACCTTAAAGCATCGCCATGGCTTAAAATTTTCCAAAATGCGCGCGAATGGTGTGACAGCAAATGAATGAAGCATCCAAATGTGCATTTAAAATAAAGTTGTATAGTAGTAATTATTTAATTTATACATAAAAACAATATGTTATGAAAATCTTTATTTTTCAAAGTTTAAATAAAGTTGTTTGGAGATAATTGCAAAATTCAGGGCCTAAAAAATGCCCAATATTCCATAATATAGAGGGTAATCATCACTCAATTATAATGGGTTATAAGATGAGCAAAAAAATAACTCAGAAGTTTGCAACGGTGAGGTTGTGACTGTCTATCAATATTTCTTTTCAATATTTATAGTCTCTGGAAAATATCGGCACCGGTCTTTCAGCGATTAAGATTTTGCGGCCCAAACTTCCTTTAGAAATTTTTGGTAGAAATATTGATTGATTATCAGCGGAAAGGATAGAGTTCAGGCTCCTGCTGATTGGATGCGAATGCCTGTAGAGTAGAGAACTGGCGTAGTGGCTAATATGCTCTATCTCCAGTTCCCCCTCATCAAACCGTACGTTCAGTTTTCCCGAATACGGCTTTCCAATCATCTTCTTCCAGGGGCATTCGCTATCGCTTGGCCTTCTGGCATATCTCCCACCAGAAATCTCGGAATCATTTGGAGTTTATAGCGTTACCGCAATCTCCTTTCCGTCTCTCTTTCAGAAGCATGATGAAGGTATTGCCCCTTCCCTCTCCCGAGGTTATGTTGTCCTTTTGGGATTATATCGGTACTATGGGCAAATCCGACTCCCTTGCAGACCTAGTGAAACTTCGTTTTCTTATATCCACCAGTTGCTGCTCTCACAGCATCGACAAGGGTCTCCCGTGTTCATTGTCGTATGGCTGCCCCTGAGTGTCACCCCTGATACCCCGGAAGTCCATCTATCGGTTACGGTAGTTATGGTCAGGATAGATGCGGCGGTCTTCCCCTTTGTAGAACAGGGTCGACAACTCCATTTTACGTTTCGAGGCTACATCTAGGTTCGCTCTCGCTGCGACCCACAGGTTTGCTCGACTCCCTTATAGAAGCCTTTGTCAGAAAACTTAGCGCTTCAGGTTACCCCTTGCACCTTTCTCAAGCTACGTGGGTGAGCTACCGAACTCCCACGGTCGGACTTCAACCGACTAGTCATACGTTTTACACGGCATACTCTACTAATCCGCACAATCTGCTTCCAACAAAAAATAAGGACTTTCGCTAAAAACTTTCAGTCAATTTTTACAAAATTATCAACTTCAATTTGGACCATTGTTCTGGTAGGACATCAAACCGCTCAAATGCTAACCTGAGTGCGGTACACTGATGTGGGGCGGGTCAAATTTGCGCGCATCTATGCCGAATTTCTTGATGTAAATAAACTCGCTTCGCTCGCTGGCGACACCACAGGGCGTTGACCCTGTGGGTCGGCAAGGGTCTTCGCTTTGCTCCGACGCCCTGCACCCCCGACTGCGCACGGTTCCCGTGGCAAGACCACGGGGCGTTATTGACCCTTTTTGTTCGATTATGCAAATACTTCCGCAATACGTCTTGCTATCCCCCAAAGCATAATGACTAAACCAAAAAAACCAATGACTAAATAGACCGCGTCAGCAATTGTCGCTTCTTGGCTATCATTCCTATACGGATGCTGAAATGTACCTGTTCCACCATATTGGAAGTGCATGATTCCATATAAAATTAGACCAAGAAGTGACCACCAAGCCCTGATTACCAAGAAAAACAGGGTTGCTACAATCAGCACCCCTTGGCTATGATGGTCAAGCGACATCTTTTGTCCCAGTTCTTTGAATCGCTTAAGCAAACTACTACGCCATTACCGATCCGGGGAACGAGGGTCCCGTGAATTGGTATTTCTGAGAAATGACTCATTGTATGAACAACCTTGATGGTTATTGTTCATCTATCCTCCAATTTTGAATTTTAGTGCAGACTCACGCAAGTCAAGTGAAATCTTGGACATATTAACCTTGATTTTCAGCATGCATAGTTCCAGTAATAATTTACACCATTTATAAGATTTTAAAAAGCCCGATTGCAGAAAGAAACTTGAAGAGTTGCAGAGCGACCTTGATCTGTGGTTGAATGAGTATAAAGAGGAACGAACCCACACAGGCAAATACTGCTATGGGAAAACGCCTATGCAGACTTTTAAGGATTCGTTGCCCTTGGCCAAAGAAAAAATGCTGGACGTTGTACTTTACAGACAGCGGCTTAAAAATTGAGGGGCTGTCAGATTAAGTCCTGGCGATTACACTTAATGTGGCTTTGGTGTTTCTTTATCATCTACCCTTCCACATTTCCAGATTGCTCCTTTTTTACTATGCAATCTCAATGCTAGGTTTTTTCAGTGGCCTCAAATTCTAGTAATTCTTTCAACATTTTTTTAAATTATCTTAACAGCCTTATTGCAATCTCCCTTAACTTAAAACAACCCTCATTTATGCCTGATTTACAGGCCTTATCAAAATCCGGCGCGGCCATATCAAATCTTTTTGTATTGTAAAAACTTAATCCCCTGTTATAGTGGGCCAAGGCAAATTCGTGTCCTGTTATCCTCATTAGATTAATAGCAGCAGTATAGTCCAAAATCGCTTTGTCATAGTTGCCTGACAACAGATACACATTGCCCCGGTTATTGTAGGCATCCGCAAAATTCGGCCTGAGAGAAATCGCATTAGTGTAATCCGCAATCGACATATCATTGTTTCCGAGCTGAGAATAAACAAAAGCCCTGTTGTAATATGCAGCGACAAATAATGGATTTAGCTTTAAAGCTCTTTCAAAATCAGCTACTGCGTTTATCAAGTTGCCTGTCCGCGCCAAAAGCAACCCTCTGTTATTGTATGCCATATAAAAGTTAGGGTTCATTTTTAAAGCAGCATCAAAATTTAAAAGCGCCCTGTCATATATTTCACGCTGATAATATGCAGTTCCTAAAAAATCATATCCTCTGGCCTTGTTAGGACTTTTGGAGATAACATCTTCCCAAAGTGAAATGTTGCTCTGCCAAACACGGTTCCTCATATGCGATGCAA
>PEAD01000051.1 GCA_002753335.1 Nitrospirae bacterium MYbin3 | reverse complement strand
GTTCGGCAGGGGCAGCGGACAGGACACCATTGTGGACTACGACACAACACTCTTGGATACTGACACCATAGAGATGGCACCGGACATTACACCCAACGACATAACGGTAACGAGAAATGCCTCCAATCTCAACCTGTCCATCAACGGGACAACCGATACACTGGCCGTACAAAGCTACTTCGATTGGGCCAACAGCAAAGTGGAGCAGGTAAGGTTTGCAGATGGAACCGTATGGACATCGAGCATTCTTGAAGATATGACAAGACACGTGACCGGTACCGAAGCTGATGATACGCTCAGAGGATACGGGGATGGCATTGTGCTTAACGGTCTCGGTGGAAATGATAACCTTTATGGAAACTCCGGAAATGATATTTTGGATGGTGGAACAGGCGCTGATACGATGGCTGGAGGTTGGGGAAATGACACCTATATTGTCGATAACGCGGGCGACATAATTAACGAATGGGGAAATGAAGGCACAGATTCCGTTCAAAGTTCTGTCACTTATACGCTTGGGGCAAGCATAGAGAATTTGACCCTGACAGGTAATTCCGCAATAAACGGCACCAGCAATGACCTGAATAATACTTTGGTTGGCAACAGTGCTGCAAATATTTTAAACGGCGGAACCGGCGCGGATACTATGGCTGGCGGAGCGGGAGATGACACATATGCAGTGGACAACGTCGGAGATGTCGTAACTGAAGCTAGTGATGAAGGTATTGATACGGTGCAAAGTTCGATAACTTATACCCTCGGTTCTAACATTGAGAACCTGACGCTGACCGGCACTGCCGCCATAAACGGCACTGGCAATGAACTAAACAACACAATAACCGGCAATAGTTACGACAATCTTCTTGATGGCGGCACAGGAATCGACACAATGACCGGTGGACTTGGCAATGACACATACATTGTGGACAACGTATCAGACGCGATTATAGAAAATGCAAACGAAGGGACGGACACGGTTCAAAGCTCAATCTCATATGCGCTCGGGGCAAATATTGAAAATCTTACACTTACGGGCAGCTCTTCAAATAATGGCACAGGCAATAGTTTGAATAACATTTTGACCGGCAACGGATCTGATAATGTTCTTGATGGCGGAGCCGGGGCCGATACAATGACCGGTGGAGTAGGCAATGATACTTACATCGTAGACAATACATCCGACGCTGTCATCGAAAACACGAATGAAGGAACTGATACCGTTTATTCCTCTGCAACTTATACGCTTGGAAGTAATGTTGAAAACCTTACCCTCACCGGCTCTTCGACTATAAATAGCACCGGCAACGCCTCGAACAATGTTCTGATCGGTAACAGCGCCAACAACACTCTTACAGGAAATGCGGGTAATGATACGCTTGACGGCGGATCTGGTGTTGACACGATGGTCGGCGGCCTTGGAGACGACCTGTATATCGTAGATAATGCCGGAGACATTGTGACGGAAGCCCTTAACGAAGGCACGGACACAGTACAAAGCACGGTATCCTACACACTTGGCTCTAACGTCGAAAATCTGATCCTTACCGGAACTTCTGCAATAAACGCAACGGGCAACACTTTAAACAACACTCTGACCGGTAATGCTGCAATGAATATTCTGGATGGCGGAGCCGGAGCCGACACCCTGATTGGCGGACTTGGTGATGATACGTACATTATTGACAACATCGGAGATATCATCACAGAGAATGTCAGCGAGGGAATAGACACCGTTCAGAGCTCAGTAACTTATACGCTTGGTGCCAATGTAGAGAACCTGACGCTTACAGGCACTGCGGCCATCAACGGTACCGGCAATACACTTGACAACGTACTCACAGGAAACAGCGCCAACAATACCCTTACCGGCAATATAGGCAATGATACGATAAACGGCGGCGGCGGAGTAGATACGATGATTGGCGGTGCAGGCAACGACATCTATGTTGCGGACAATGCAAGTGATGCAATCACAGAGAATGCTAATGAAGGCACAGACACTGTTCAGAGTTCGATAACCTACACACTTGGCAATAATGTAGAAAACCTGACACTCACTGGAACGACAGCCATCAATGGAACGGGAAACACCCTGGACAACATACTGGTTGGCAACAGCGGCATCAACACTCTTACAGGCAATGCCGGTAACGATACGCTTGACGGTGGCGCTGGCGCGGATACTATGAAAGGCGGAGCAGGCAACGACATATACGTTGTAGATAATACCGGTGACATAATCACAGAGAATGCCAATGAGGGTACTGACACTGTTCAGAGTTCAATCACCTACACGCTCGGTTCCAACGTGGAAAACCTGACGCTCACAGGGAACGCAGCCATCAACGGAACAGGAAATACTTTGAATAATGTCATTACGGGCAACAGCGGGGCAAATACATTAAGTGGGGGAACAGGCGCTGATACCATGATCGGCGGAGCAGGCAACGATATATATGTTGTGGACAACACCGGTGATGTTGTAACCGAGAACGCCAATGAAGGTACGGATACGGTTCAGAGTTCGATAACCTATACACTAGGAAATAATGTAGAGAACCTCACACTCACCGGAACGACAGCCATAAACGGAACCGGCAATACACTTGATAATGTTTTGACAGGGAATACTGCCAAAAACACTTTAACAGGCGGGGCCGGTAATGACACTCTAAGCGGTGGAACTGGCGCTGATACCATGGTCGGGGGGACAGGCAACGACACCTATGTTGTAGATAATACCGGTGACGTAGTTACAGAGAACGCTAACGAAGGAACGGATACTGTCCAAAGCTCAATAACCTATACGCTTGGAAATAACGTAGAAAACCTTACACTCACTGGAACAACAGCCATAAACGGAACCGGCAATACCCTTGATAACATACTGATTGGCAACAGCGGCATCAATACACTTACAGGCAATGCCGGTAACGATACGCTTAACGGTGGAGCTGGGGCAGATACAATGAAAGGCGGTACAGGCAACGACATCTACGTTGTAGACAATACCGGTGACGTAGTCACAGAGAATGCCAATGAGGGTACTGATACGGTTCAGAGTTCGATAACCTATACTCTCGGTGCCAATGTAGAGAACTTGACGCTCACAGGAACTGCAGCCATCAATGGAACAGGAAATACTCTTGACAACATACTCACTGGCAACAGCGCTAACAATACCCTGACAGGCAATGCAGGCAATGATACGCTTATTGGCGGCACAGGAAACGACACTCTCAACGGTGGTACCGGCAACGACACGTACATATTCAACAAAGGCGGCGGGCAAGACACCATCACCGACAATGATTCGACAGTCGGCAATTCAGATATTGTGCAGTTTGACGTCAACCCTTTGGATCTGATCTTCGCTACTTCTGGCAATAACCTGAATGTATCACTATATAACACAACAGATCTAGTTAGTGTACAAAGCTGGTATTCAGGAACAGCGTACCAGACCGAAACATTCAAAGCTGCAAATGGCAGCCATCTTATGAATACACAGGTAAGCCAGCTCATACAGGCGATGGCCACGTTTACAGCAAGCAACAACCTGAGCAGCTGGAGCGAGGCCATACAGCAAAAACCTCAGGAAACGCAGCAGGTGCTTGCTCAGTATTGGGCGCCGTAGAAGCAGTATTGAATGAACGAAACAGGGGGAAATGGGGGCGGCGCAAGCGCTGATCAGTCTGAACATTACGACACAGGACTGCACTGCCTTGTCCTTATAGCCAAGTACAACGGTGTGGCGGCTGATGCCGCCCAAATCAAACACGCCTTTGCCATTGGCTCATCCGGCATGAACGGGATCGAAATAGTCAGGGTAGCGATGTGATAATGGGCAGCGACGGCGGGGATCTGCTTGTGGGCGCAGGAGGGGACGGCAACGACGTTTTAGGCGGAGACAATGACCCCTCTGTAGTGCCGATTGCAGAGCACGGATATGACAACTGGATATATAGAACAATTTTGAGGAGGGCGGCATGAAGAGAAAATTGATTTTAGTTTTGATTTTAATTTTATTGCCATTGTTAGTTTTTGCAGACGAACTTGTCTTGGTTAAAGGCAGAGGTGTTCCTGTATGCGAAGCACATTTAAGAAATCTAGAAGAGCTTGGATTAAATGAAATGGTATGTCAACGCGATGAGACCTATCCGGAAATAAATGGTATTACAAGACCGAAATGGGAGGAGTTGGATTTGAGGGAGAATAAGGAATTGGTTAAGAAGATACATAAGTTTTTTGGAGTTGGCGACCAATTTGGCAAATTAAAAATAGTTGACGATGATGAAGAATTTGAAGAATATTTTAATCGTATTCTGAAATATGATTCATTAAAGAAAACCATAGTAGATATCAACAATAATGGCAAATCAGAAGTAGTTATGCTTTATAGAGAACCCCGATGTGATGTTGAGAGGAACAGATCATATAACATTCCTTATTCTCGATCGCTGTTTGTTCTTGATGAAAAGAAAAGACTAATGCATGTTCGAAAGACAGAGCTGTTATTGCAGAATATATATAGGCTAAATGTCGATATTAAAAGCAAAGCAATAGAAAGTATTTACAGGCTTTATGATGTATTTGCTTACAAGGGTTCAATATATTTTGATAAATGGAACGCATATGATTGGACATTAACCGTCTACAAAATATCAAACCAAACGGCAACTGAGATTTGCCAGTATAAATATATTTCCCAATAAAGAGGGCTATTATGAGAACAGAGACATTACATAAGATAGGGGATTACCTTGCGGAGTTATTCAGGTTTCTGGGAATTGAAGAGGGATTTAGAAACGGCGAACCGTATTTTGATACCGCAAATCCGCCACGAGCGACTATAGGTTATGGATTTAACATTGAGGTTACAGACTATTTACTGCTTGTGCTTAGGCAGATGGGCATCGTGAATAATACAATGACGACATCTAAAATCAATGCAATAAGAAATGCCTTTACAACCGCAATAAATAATACGCCGTATGTTGGCAATATAGACGAAATAAACGCACAGCTAAGAACAAATCTGAATCAAGTCGCCAACCAGTATGGGGTTACTTCATTTCGGCTAAACACGACACAAGGTTACATCACTTTCCGTGAAATCATAGATGGCACAACGGTTGGCAGCATTTCTGTTCCCGGCAAACAGCCAAGGCTTGACGCATTGCTTTCGGGCAGTCTTGATCACAACTCGAAAGAATATATTGCTGTAATGTCTTTATATTACAACGGCGAAGGCATAGTCGCTAACAATAGAAATCTTAGACAAGCAATCATCAATGACAACCGCGCCGAGGCATGGTTTCAGATACGATACGCTTCAAATGCTCAAGGCATTCATGCCAAACGCAGATACAGGGAGGCTAATTTATTCGGTCTTTATGATAATGGAACACTGACTTCAGAACAGCAAACTGTGCAGGCCAAAGAGATAATGCGGATGTATACAACGCACCAAGACGAAATTGAGAGGTATGAAACCAAATACCCGCCGACAAACGCTGGTTATGCGGATATACTTAAAGACGCCAAAGACTACCTCATCGCCAATTTCGCCACAAACATCGGCAAGTCCATAGATGGTCAAGTTTATGTAGGGGCAGGATTAGACACCTATGCTTATAAAGAGCAATCTTTTGCCGATTATATATTCGGTACAGACAAAAACGATCTGCTCTTTGGAGTAAAGGGGCTTAATAAGATTGATGGTGGGTTAGGCAACGATGTCATTTATGGCGGCATTGGCAACGACCAAATAACCGGAGGACAGGGAGACGACTATATTGAAGGCGGGGCCGGCAACGACACCTATCACATCAATACCGGAGACGGCACAGATACCATAGAAGACAAAGAAGGCAGCAATACAGTCGTAGTCAACGGCAAAGAAATAGGGCTTCTCATCAAACAAGCCGACGGCTCTTATAAAAACCCTGAAGGCAAAATCAAAGCAACAATAGAAGGCACGGATTTAGTCATATACGATGCGGTAACCGGCGCAAAGGTAGCAGTGCTCAACAAAGACTTTCAACCCCGCGACTTCGGCATCCGCCTGCTGGACAAACCAGCCGAAGTAACAACCAACAACACCATCATCGGCGATCAAGACCCTCAGAATCTTAATGACAGCATTGCAGACACTGCAGTCAACGACAGAATCGAAGGCGGATTTGGAGACGACGACATCATAGGCGGACTGAATGGTGGCAGCGATTGGTTGTTTGGCGGGGATGGCAGCGATGCGATAACAACCACATCAGGCATAGTCGAAGGAAACACAGGAACCGACGTAATCATGGGCGGCAGTGACGACAGCAGACTGTTCGGCGAAAACTACGGAGAAATAGACACACTTATAGCTGACGGAGAGCTTGCGCAGGGCACAGGAGCAAAGGGAGATTTCGTATCGGGTATAGACGGTAACGACCAGATAGCAGGCTCAAATGGCAACGATGCTTTGTTCGGGGGCAGCGGACACGACATTCTAATAGGCGGTGGCGGAGGAGACGTAATCTTTGGAGACGACAACAGTTGGGGAGCTAATCGCAACTGGACAGCCGCGCTGTCACCGAGCGGAGTCAGCCTGAACGAAATGATCTATGAAAAAGGCACCTTCAAAGGTGATGACACAATCTATGCAGGCACAGGTAGCGACTATGTGTATGCGGGCGGCGGCGACGATGAAGTATATGCGGGAGATGGGGATGATACTGTAATCGGTGAAGGAAAAAATGATTTCATAGACGGCGGAGCGGGTAATGACACACTGTATGGCGATGCCGATGACACT
>PEAD01000001.1:77932-210780 GCA_002753335.1 Nitrospirae bacterium MYbin3 | reverse complement strand
TTGTCATCCTTTACCTGTTTTACTTCCCATGTCCATGTTCGGTACTTGTCTGTAGCGGTATACTTGTCCCCAACCTGCATCAAAGGAAATTCTGCGCGCTCTTCCGCAAATAACGGGCCTATCGTGGTTGAATATAAAAAGGCGATATGGAGAATCAAAACAAATAAATTTCTTCGCATAGCCTTTGAGTTCACGATTAGCCCCCCTTCAGATGGACACAGAATATTTCCTTACATTTCAATTATATGTTTGAAAACTTAAAAAGTCCATACGATTTATATTCTGTGTTGGATATAATAAAGCCAAAATCTTAAAGGGGTGTCCCGATGAAAGAACATAAAAATCTTCTTGTTGGCGGCAGGTGGGTCGAGACAAAAAAACTCATAAAAGTGACCAACCCTTTCGACAGCAAAACAATCGCATCAGTTTGTACAGCTGGAGCTGAAGAAATAGAAGATGCTCTGGCATCTGCACATAAGGCGGCTAAAAGCTTTGGTTCTATGCCTGCACATGCCAGAGCAAAGATATTGACTGCGACTGCAGAGAATATCCTGGAGCAGAAAGATGCATTTGCAAAGACAATAACTCTCGAAACAGGAAAGCCGCTAAAAGAATCCCGCATTGAAGTTGAACGTGCCGCCCTGACCTTCATGATTGCGGCAGAAGAAGCGGTCAGAATCGGTGGAGAATTTATGCCTCTCGACAGAAGCCTGCTGACCGAAAAACGATGGGGGCTTACACGCCGCTTTCCGTGCGGGACTGTTTTCGGAATAACCCCTTTCAATTTCCCATTGAACCTTGTGGCGCACAAAGTTGCGCCGGCGCTTGCTGCAGGCAATCCAATTATCATCAAGCCTGCCACAAAAACTCCGCTGACAGCCCTGCTCCTCGGCAAAGCCATAGTAGAAGCCGGGTTGCCGGATGGCTGTTTAAGCGTGCTGCCGTGCGATTCAAAGCTGGCAGAAAATATCGTTGTTGACGGACGGATAAAAGTGGTCAGTTTTACAGGCAGCGCACATGTTGGCTGGCATCTCAAAAGCAAGGTGCCTTATAAGAAAGTATTGCTTGAACTCGGCGGAAACGCCGGAGTTTACGTTGATGAAGACACGGATATCGATTACGCTGTCAAACGCTGTCTGACAGGCGCATTCTCGTTCGCAGGGCAGGTCTGCATTTCGGTTCAAAGAATATTCCTTCACCAGAATATCTATCACGACTTTCTCAAGCAGTTCGTTGCCCTTACCCAAAAACTCAAAACAAGCAACCCGATGAATGAGAATACAGACATCGGCCCTATAATAGATCTCGAAAACAAAAAACGCATAGATGCATGGATTAGCGAGGCAAAAGCAAAGGGCGCAAAGATCGTTGCGGGAGGCGAATCGCACGGCAATTTATATCAGCCAACAGTTCTTGTGAATGTACGGCCGTTTATGAAGATATGCTGCATGGAGGCTTTCGCACCGGTTGTAACAGTTTCGATGGTGGATAGTTTTGAAGATGGCCTTGAAGCTATCAACGATTCCATCTATGGTCTTCAGGCAGGTGTTTTCACAAGAAACATCAAAAAAGCATTCGCAGCCTTCGAATCAATAGAAGCCGGCGGAGTGATAATCAACGATGTTCCTTCCTTCCGGGCAGACAGCATGCCATACGGAGGCGTAAAACAGTCAGGCTTCGGACGTGAGGGTGTAAAATACGCTATTGAAGAAATGACAGAACTAAAACTTATGGTGTTAAACCTGACATGAATGTTTTAGAATAAAAGCTTATGAAGGCAAAAAAGAATTTAATCATAGTCGGCGACAGAGTCCTGATAGACCTTGATGAGCGGATGGAAAAAACAAATGCAGGTCTTTACCTTCCGCCAACCGTCAGAGAAAAAGAAAAGGTGCAGGGAGGCTATGTCGTTAAAGTCGGCCCCGGATATCCTGTTCCCGATTCCGGAGCAACAGACGAACCTTGGTCAGGCGCAAAAAAACGTGAGATAAAATACATACCTTTGCAGGCTGCCGAAGGCGATTACGCGATATTCCTGAGAGAATCGGCCATCGAGATAGAATTTGAAAGCAAGAAATATCTGATAGTCCCCCAATCCGCAATACTTGCGCTTGTGCGCACCGAATTCACCGAAGAGCAGGAAAGACTCTCGTGACAGGACTCATATATCTATCCGCAGGGCTGATAATAGGCGGTCTGGCTGCTTGGTTCATCGCAGTCTTCAGTCTGAAAGGCAGAGCAGGCGCAGCAGAAGCAAGAGTTGAAGAACTCAGACAGCAAATCTCATCAAAAGAAACAGAGCTAAACCTTATCCGCTCTGAGCTTTCGTCCGAGAAACAGCAGAGGGTGAGGCTCGAAGAAGCAAAAAGCAATCTTGAAAAAGATCTGGAGCAGCTCGAAGCTATGGAAAAAAATCTGGGCGAAACCTTCAAGGCGCTATCTCACGACGCCCTGACAAAAAACTCGGATGAGTTCAGAAAGTACGCCGAAGACTATATGCGTTTAGCGGAGGAAAAACTTAAGTCACAGACATCAGAGGGCAAAAAAGAGCTTGAGGGCAAAAAAGAGCTTATAGATAAAAATATCGAGGCGATCGGGAAAACCCTTTCTGAAGTGCAGAAAAGGGTCGAGGAGGTCGGTAAAACGAGCGGCGAGAAATTCTCCGAAATCTCAACCCTGATAAAAAAGCATGAAGATATCACCTTCAAACTAAAAGACACCACCGAGCATCTAAGCCGTGCTTTGGCCAGTTCCAAAAAGCGCGGAGAATGGGGTGAGCGTATGGCAGAGGATATTCTCCGCCTCGCCGGCATGATTGAGGGAATCAACTATATCAAACAGAAAACAATGGAAAGCTCTTCGGGCAGACCTGACTATACTTTCTTGCTGCCAAACAGCATGAAGATAAACATGGACGTAAAGTTCCCGCTGGACAACTATATGCATTACTTAAATGCACAATCCGACCACGACAGGAAACATTACCGGGACGAGCTTCTCAAAAATACACGCATTATGATAAAACAGGTCACAACCCGCGACTACATAAATCCTGGCGACAACACTGTTGATTATGTAATAATTTTTATCCCTAACGAACAAGTCTACGGTTTTATAAATGAGGCCGACCCGGGCCTGATGGATGAATCGCTCAAGCAAAAGGTCATACTTTGCTCGCCTTTTACTCTCTATGCGGTAATCGCGGTGATTCGTCAAGCAATCGAAAATTTCAATCTCGAACGGACAGCATCAGAGATATTAATGCTTCTTTCGGAATTCTCAAAACAATGGGGCGCTTATAAAGACAAATTTAAGACTATGGGCGAGAGGCTTGATGCGGCAAAAAAAGAGTACGACGCCATAGCAACTACCAGAAGCAATATGCTTGAAAGACCGCTTAAGAAAATAGAGGAACTTAGAAAACAAAAGGCTCTGACGCTAGATTCAGAAATAAAATTCGATGACGCATCACTACTGTAAGCGGGAGGAATAAATGATAGAAGATCTGAGGGAGTCCGAAACGTGGAGGGTTTTCAGAATTCAGTCCGAGCTTGTTGAAGGGTTCGAAACCCTTTATGACCTTGGTCCTGCAGTAACCATCTTCGGAGGTTCGCGCATGACAGAGGATTCTTTTTATTATCATCAGGCTGTGCGTGTCGGGAAAATGCTTGCCGATACAGGTTTTTCGGTAATCACCGGCGGCGGCCCCGGAATTATGGAGGCCGCAAATAAAGGTGCAAAACTGGGCAAAGGCAAATCTGTGGGGTTGAACATCCTGCTCCCGCACGAACAGCATCAAAACAATTATCAGGATGTCAGCCTAAACTTCAGATATTTCTTTGTCAGAAAACTTATGTTCATCAAATACGCCATAGCATACATTATCTTCCCCGGCGGCTTCGGAACCATGGATGAAATGTTCGAAGCACTAACGCTCGTCCAGACAGGAAAAATAAAAAACACCTTCCCGATCATACTTTTCGGAAGCGATTACTGGAAAGGCCTGATCGATTGGATGAAATCAACGCTTGTGACCGAAGACGCTATCAGCGAAAATGATTGTTCGCTCTTTCATGTTGTTGATGACGTATCTGAAGTATGCGAGATTATGAAGAAACATCTAGCCAAGCTCGGGATAGAACTGCCTGACGGTGAATGCGGGAAAAACAACAATAAACATTAAGCGTAGTTGACCCGAGTGAAAAAAACAAAAGATTCTCAACGTTTCAGTTTTCCAGACGACGAAAAAAAACTGCCTTGGCTGCCGCTTCTTCTAGATGCCTATGAGGTTATAGACAAGGGGATTGTCGATGCGCTGAAAGAGCATGAAAAAAAACAAAAGGCAAAACTTGCATGCCAAAAGGGATGCGATGTGTGCTGCCGCGCTCAAAACGACATCCCGATATATCCCCTCGAAATGGTTGGGATATATTGGTACGCTATCGAGAAAATTGGACAGTTGCTCCGTGAAACTTTGAAGAAACAGCTGTTGTCTCATACCAAAGGCCCTCAATGTCCATTTCTGATTGAGCATGCCTGCGCTGTCCATCCGGTACGTCCTGCAGCTTGCCGCCAGTTCAATGTATTCAACAAGCCGTGTGCCGAAGGGGAAGATCCGTATTATACCCGCAGACAGGATGTATTGACCCCAAAGCGGAAGTATCGCGACCGGGCATTCTTCATAATGCTCCCTTTCTATGGGATAACTGACGACGCAGCACGTTCAAGCGCCATAAAGTCCGGTCAACTTGATTCGCAAGCCAAACCCATGAGGATATGTTCGTGGAGGCATCTGGCGCAACGAATGGATGACTTCGACACAAACCAGAAATAGTTATTCTGAATTGAAACCTTTATGCCGAAAAATACAATTTCTTTATTGTAATTGCTAAACCTATAGTTTGTTCGAAACTCTTTTAATCTCTTCGAGCTTGTTGAACGCCTTCTTTGAATCAATTGCTTCTGCCGCCATATCTCTCGCCACAACAAAATCATCAGTAACGCCAGAAACCACTATTGCCGCCGCCGCATTCATAAGCACCGTCTCTCGCTTTGCGCCCTGCTCTCCCTGAAGTATCGACACGGTTATCGCAGCGTTGGCTGCCTTGTCGCCACCCGCAAGCTCTTTCCTGTCCCTTATCGAAAAACCGAACTCTTCAGGTGTTATATAGAAAGATTCGACCTTTCCGTTTCTTGTGCGCGACACTCTTGTGGCATTGCAAAGCGTAATCTCATCAAGCCCGTCTTCGCCATGCACAACCATCGCATCATCTGTGCCCAGATTTGCCAAAACAGATGCAAGCGGTTCGGTCAGTTTGGACGAGAACACGCCAAGCATCTGGCGTTTCGCGCCTGCAGGATTGGTTATCGGCCCCAAGATATTAAATATCGTTCTTATGCCTATTTCACGCCGAGGTCCGATTGCAAATTTCATGGCGGGATGAAAAAGCGGCGCAAACAAAAAGGCGAAGTTGGTTTCAAAAAGGCATTGCTCGACCTTCTGAGGTTCAAGGTCTATCTTGACTCCGAGAGCCTCTAACACATCCGCGCTGCCCGATTGGCTCGAAACCGAACGGTTTCCATGCTTTGCAACCGGCACGCCTGCCGCTGCAACCACAAGCGCAGTGGTGGTGGATATATTGAAAGTGCCTGACATATCTCCGCCGGTGCCGCATGTATCTATAACGCCTTGCGGGGCCTTGATTTTAGTGGCTTTGTCGCGCATAATCCTTGCCGCGCCGGTAATCTCTTCGATGGTTTCGCCTTTGATACGCAGGGCGGTAAGAAAAGAGCCTATCTGAGCGTCTGTCGCTTTCCCTTCCATTATTTCGTTCATCGTCTCGGCCATCTCAGCCTCGGACAAACCTATGTTTTGAATTACAAGATTAATAGCTTCTTTTATCATTTTAGCCTCCCATAAAAATTATTTGTTGCTGCCAAACACAAAACGCTCAGGATTCAGCGAGCAAAGAAGATTCTTTTCTTTTCCGGTCAACCCATCCGCATCCCTGAAGACTTTTACATAACGACCATAAGAATCGGTCGAAAGCAGATTTATCATAAAGTCAGAACCGAACAGCAGCCTCTCTCTGATTTTGTCCGCCCGATTGTGGCTGTCGAGAAGCTTTCTGAGCGTCCGGTAAAACTCAGCGTCAAAAGCGCAGTATGAGAAATCGGCATAAATATTAGGATACTCTGCCATAAATCCGAGCACCGTGTCACGCCAGTTTTTAGCCCTAAAAATTTTTTCCTGTTTGCCTAAATGCGCAAAATTTATTTTCAATTCGCCATAGCTCTCAAGCGCCTTTTGCCAGCGTTTAGGCGATGCATATTCTTCTGCCTGCGGATGGGTTATAAAACCGCCGTCGCTGCAATGCGTAGTGATGGGTATTCCCTTTTCCGAACAAAAAGAGTAAAGAAAATTCACCCTTTCAAATGCAGCGGTGTTTTTCTCGGGCCACGGGTCATAGCCGAGCGGGGGATAAAGCTTTATGCCCGCAAACGCATATTCGCCCAAGTTGTCGATATTGCCGTCAAACCTTCCTATTGCATCCGCAATCTTTTGCGGACGCTCAGATGTTCCCGATTTTTCGAACCCGCCAAAATATTTGTTCAACAAATCCGGCAGTGTTGTTCCCTCTTCTCCGGCTGACATAGGGTAGTTGTTCGTATTCAGCCCCAAGAACGGATAAATCTCAAAAAGCCTATTTTCGCGCTGTACTCCATAATCCTTTATGCCGTTGAATAAATCCACAACCTGCTCTACAATAGTTTTGCGCGGCGGCTTGCGGTAATGTATAGCCGGAACCAGCCTGAAATCCTTAATCCCGAAATCCATCATAAGCGGGGTCAACACTATCTGGTCATAAACATATTCGCCCACAACAAGCCTGCCTTCTTTATCACAAATCGGCTTTAGGTCCTCTTCCATAATCCGGAACATCGTTCCCATATCATTTTCCATCACAGACAGAAGGTTCATCACACTGTTCAGTTTTTTGCTGAGAACACCCGAAAACAGCATGTTCACGAGCGGCACCGAATTCCAGAAAAGATATTTGTGAAGTTTGGTCCTGCTGATAAAGGCGATAAGGTTCGGATGGCTCAGATTCATCGCATGGCAATGAATATCGTAAAATTTGGCGGAGGATGTTTTTTGCATCCGTTTTAAAGTTTTTAGAGCTTCAAAAAATTTGCGAGCAGATCTTTGCCGGCAGAGGTAAGTATCGATTCGGGATGAAACTGCACGCCTTCGACCCGAAACTCTTTGTGCCTGACGCCCATAATAACGCCGTCTTCTGTCTGTGCGCTTATCTCAAGACAGTCCGGCATCGTCTCTTTTTTTATGATAAGCGAGTGGTACCTTGTCGCCTCAAACGGGTTGGGCAGCCCCTTAAAAATTGTTTTGTTGTCATGGTGGATAAGCGAGGTCTTGCCGTGCATGATCTTCGGTGCCCTTATTATATCGCCGCCAAAAGCCGCGCCTATGGATTGATGTCCCAAGCAGACGCCGAGTATAGGCAGTTTACCTTTAAAATATTTGATGACATCTATCGAGATACCAGCCTCATTAGGCGTGCATGGGCCGGGAGATACGACTATTCTGTCGGGAGTGATCTTTTCTATTTCGGATATTGTAACGCAATCGTTCCTGTATACACGCACATCCTCTCCAAGCTCGCCCAAATACTGCACGAGGTTGTAGGTGAACGAATCGTAGTTGTCTATCATCAAAAGCATCGCTTCCCCCTCACCCGAAAATCCGCTGGTGTCCGTCCACAGCCTTCATCATCGCCTTGGCCTTATTCACTGTTTCTGCATATTCTGATTCCGGCACCGAATCAGCCACAATGCCCGCTCCTGCCTGAACATAAACCCTGCCATCCTTGATAATAAGCGTCCTTATGGTGATGCAGGTGTCCATGTTGCCCGAATAACCGAAGTACCCTATCGCTCCTGCATAAGGCCCGCGCTTTGTGGGTTCGAGCTCCTCGATTATCTCCATAGCCCTGACCTTCGGCGCACCTGATACGGTGCCTGCCGGGAAGCATGCCCTGAAAACATCAAAGGCATCGAGGCCCTTTTTAAGTTTTCCCTCCACATTAGAAACAAGATGCATAACATGGCTGTACCTCTCGACCGTCATCAAATCAGAAACCCTGACCGAACCTGTTTCTGCAACCCTGCCCACATCGTTCCTTCCCAAATCAACAAGCATTATATGTTCCGCTATTTCCTTTGGGTCTTTTTTAAGCTCCTGTTCAAGCTCGATGTCTTCCTGCTCTGTGACACCCCTTTTGCGAGTGCCTGCTATCGGACGGAGCGTTATATTATCGTCCTCCACACGCACGAGGATTTCGGGTGATGAGCCGGCAATCTGAGCCTCGCCTGTATCTATGTAGTACATGTAGGGCGAAGGATTTATGACCCTCAGCGTCCGGTATATGTCAAAAGGGCTTGCATCGGTCTTTCTTTCAAAGCGCTGCGAAAGCACCACCTGAACAACATCTCCTGCCATGACATATTCCTTGGCCTTGCTCACCGCCGAAAGAAAATCCTCTTTTTTAAAGTTGGATGAAAACTCCGTTTTTTCTTTAGGCTGCGATACTGCTTCGAGCGGTGCAGAAATAGACTCGTGCTTGAGCTCCGAGATTATCCTGTTTATCTTTGTTTCGGCCCTGTCATATGCGCTTCTTAAATCCTGGCCTTCAATATGCAGATTGCACAAAACCTTTATGGTCTGTTTCAGATTGTCGAAAATCAGAAGCGTGTCAGCCAACATCAAGAAAATATCTGGCATATCTATTTCGGGCTTCTTTCTGTCAGGTACGCGCTCGAAAAACTTCACAATATCGTATCCGAGATAGCCCACAAACCCGCCAGAAAAACGCGGAACACCCTTGACCTCAACCGGCTTGTATCTCGACATTATCGTCTTTACCGCATCAAGAGGGTCAGGTGTATCAAGAGTTTCAACACCTTTTACGTTGCGAACCTCAATATGACTGCCCCTGCTCACAAGCGTAAGCGAAGGTTCTATGCCCAAGAACGAGTACCTTGCCCATTTTTCTCCGCCCACCACGCTTTCGAGCAGAAAAGAAGGCTTCTTGTCGAGCTTTAAAAAAGCGCTCACCGGCGTTTCTATATCGCCGATAATCTCTTTAAAAAGCGGGATGAGGTTTCCCTGTTTGGTTAGATCCCTGAATTCTTCGAATGTTAAATTCATCCGGTTATTTTATAGAATTCGGGCTGTTTTGGCAAAACAAGCAATGACTTTACGAAACCCTTGGGTTTGGCAGAAACATTTTAACTATAATCAGAGTTGTTCCTACGGTAAGCGCCGAATCAGCCACGTTAAAAGCAGGCCAGTGGTATCCTGCGGCGTGGCAGTCTAGAAAATCGATGACATACCCATAAATGATTCTGTCCGCAAGGTTGCCGACAGCCCCTCCAAGTATTAGTGAGAGCCCCAACCGATTTTCTTTATCCTTCCATATCATCACAGTTATCACAACGGCTGCAAGACCTGCGACCGCAACAAAAAACGCATTGCCTAAGCTCTTGAACATGCCGAACGCAGAGCCGACATTCTCGGCATAGACGATATTAAAGAAAGGCAGCACTCTGATTACGTCAAAAGGAGTTACATTAGTTTTTATAATCTGTTTTGTAAATTGATCCAGAACAAATACGACCGCAGCTATTATAATGAAAAAAAGTGGTGAATTTTTAGAAATAATTTTTCTGTTATCTCTCTCCATCAGGAAGTTGCGATTGCTGTATGACAGCGTGAGCATATGCTCGGATGGTCTGAGAAATCGCCCACGGTTTTACTCCAGTTCCAACACCTCTCACACTTATTGCCGGAGGCTTTTTCAACCTTGATAAAAAGGTCTTTTACCCCTTCTCCCTCATATGCATCTTGAACTTTATCCGAGAACCTGTTCAGTTCGATCTCAGAGACTATAAAAAGTGCAGGCAGAAAATCTTTGTTTTCAGCGAGCAGTGAAAACACGGGATCGGAAGCATAAAAAACGAGCTTTGCTTCTAACGCGTTGCCTATAAATTTATCTCTTCTTTTTATTTCGAGCGCTTTATTTGCATCGTTTCTTATCTGTATAAGCTTTCCCCATTTCTCTTCGAGGTCCGGTCTGATAAAAGCATCAAGGGTTTTGGGGAATTCTGAAAGAAAAATACTTTCGGTCTTTCCTGCAAACCCTGGGATGTATCCCCAAATTTCTTCGGCCGTAAATGAAAGTATCGGAGCTGTCAGCTTTGTCATGTTGATCAGTATATTGTAAAGAGTCCATTGTGCCGCACGTCTCTCGATCGAATCGCTTTTGAAGGTATAAATCCTGTCTTTCAGTATATCAAGGTAAAAAGAGCTCATATCCACTATGCAAAAATTGTATATGGAGTGAAAGGCCTCGTGAAAATCAAACCGTTCGTATGCAGATGTTACACGCTTTATCAGCCCATGCAGCCGCGACAGAGCCCACATATCAATCTCAAGAAGGTTCTTGCTGTAATCTTTGCCGTCAAAATCATGCAGGGTTCCGAGAAGGAATCTGCCGGTATTTCGTATTTTGCGGTAGGCTTCGGTGAGCCTGCTTATTATTTCTTTGGAAAGTCTTATGTCATCACGGTAGTCTTCGGCCGAAACCCAGAGCCTTATTATTTCTGCTCCGTTTGCCTTTATGATTTCCTGCGGCGCTATGACATTACCGAGAGATTTAGACATCTTCTTGCCCTGCCCATCAACAGTAAAGCCATGAGTCAAAACAGTCTTGTAAGGCGCTGTGCCCCGTGTGCCTGTAGAGGCTAGTAGTGAGCTCTGAAACCAGCCTCTGTGCTGGTCGCTGCCTTCGAGATACATACTGGCGGGCCAGGTTAAACGGTTGTCCCTCTCAACCACCGCAGCATGGCTCACACCCGAATCGAACCAGACATCGAGTATATCCATCTCTTTCTTTAAAGATACTCCCCCGCAGCTTGGACATTTAAAGTCTTCGCCAAGAAGCTCTTTTAAATCTATTTCAAACCAGATGTCCGCCCCGTGCTTCTCTGTCAATCCGATTATTTTTTCGAAAAGGGCTGCATCATCGACATAGGCTCCGCAGTCGTCACAGGTTATCAGCGTAATAGGCACACCCCATGAACGCTGGCGCGAGATGCACCAATCCGGCCGGCCGGCCACCATATTGTGTATCCTGTCTCTGCCCCATGAAGGGATCCATTCTGTCTTGTCGATTTCGTCTATGCATTTATTTCTAAGACCGTTCTTTTCCATTGATATAAACCACTGTGCAGTAGCCCGAAATATTACAGGTTTTTTGCACCGCCAGCAGTGCGGATAAGAATGTTTGATTTTCTCTGTGCCAAGCAGTGCGCCCCGTTCTTTCAGGGTTTCTATTATGTTGTCGTTTGCCTTGAACACAAACTGCCCCTCAAACTGAGGCACCGCTTTGGTAAACTTGCCTCTGTCGTCAACAGGAGCATATATATCGAGGCCGTATTTCAAGCCCGCCTCGTAGTCGTCCTCGCCGTGTCCGGGAGCGATATGAACTATGCCGCTGCCTTCTCCCACAGTTACAAAGTCCCCAATAATGACCTTTGAATCCCTGTCTATAAACGGATGGCACGCACTCATGCCTTCAATAGCAGAGCCTTCAAACTTCGATACTACAGCTCCTTTAATACCAAGCTTGTCCTTAAGGCTGTCAAGATTTTCTTCGGCTACGATAAGAGTTCCAGCCTCTTCCTCAACCGCGACATAAATGAGATCAGGATTTACTGCGAGGGCAAGATTGGCCGGAAGCGTCCAAGGCGTAGTGGTCCAGATTACAATAAAGGTTTTCTTTCCTGTCAACGCAGGCAGATATTTCGCGAGCTCTTCGTCATTGATTTGAAATTTAACAAACACGGAAGGCGATTCTTTGTCAGCATATTCGACCTCAGCTTCAGCAAGCGCCGTAACGCATGAAGGGCACCAGTGAACAGGCTTCTTTCCTTTATATACAGACCCGGCTTTCACGAATGAAAAAAACTCTCTTACGATAGACGCTTCATAATCGTAAGACATTGTAAGATAGGGTTTCGCCCAATCTCCGAACACGCCGAGCCTTTTAAACTCTTCACGCTGAATACCCACAAACTTTTCTGCATATTCTCTGCAAAGCCGCCTCTTCGTTAAAATATCAACGCCTTCTTTTTTGTCGCCCAGATTTTTGTCCACTTGCAGCTCGATTGGCAGTCCGTGGCAATCCCACCCCGGCACATAAGGAGAATAGAATCCCTGCATAGACTTGAATTTTACTATCATGTCTTTTAGCAGTTTGTTCAGAGCGTGTCCTATATGAATGTTGCCGTTTGCGTAGGGAGGGCCGTCATGCAGAATATAGCTGTTTTGCCCTTTATTTTTTTCCTGAAGCTTTTGATAAATATTCTGCTCTTCCCATAACTTCAGTATTTCGGGCTCTCTCTGGTTTAAGTTGGCCTTCATCGGAAAGCCTGTCTGAGGAAGGTTCAGCGTGTCTTTGTAATCTATAGGCATAAGCAAAAAATTACCACTTATCAGTTTTTAAAGTCAAGGAACCTGCGAAATGAAAAAAAGTATTGACCGCTAAGATAAGTGAAAGTATAATAGACGGATGGTGATAAAAAAACACAGCAAGCTTACATATCTGTCTATGAAGCTTCTAAACCTTCTTACGTTTAAGGATCTGCCTATAAGACAAAAGTTTATTTCTTTTTCTGTAGGCACAGCTTTCTGGCTTGTGGTAATCGCAACCATCGGCCTGATAACGATGTATCAGGTGAACAAAGTTTCGAAGCGGATGGTTGAAGTAATAGAACCCCAGCAAAAGGTCGGCAACATTCTTATAAGGAAGATCCGGGGCGCCAGCATATCAGCGCACAAGATTTTGCTTGCGAAAGACACAGAAAAAGTTAACAGCAACCGGATGAAGGGCTTCAGCAGAATTGAAGATTGCCGGTCATATTTAAATGTTCTTTTAACCGGCGGACAGATAAAAGACTACTCGCGCGGAACAGGTCAGTTCTATGCCGAATTCAAAGTAGTTGCTATTACCGATCCGGCAAAAATCGAGCTTGTAAAAGATATTTCATCAAAAGTCAGTGAACTCGAAAAACTGCTCGACAAGATAGCAGAATCCCGTTTTAGAACCAAAACAGGCGACTCTTCTTCAGCTGAACTGGAAGAATACGACGCCCTTACCCGTGACTCGGTCGAAAAAATCAACGAGTATATAAACAGCTTAGAGGCCGAGTGGCGCAGCTTCCAAGACATACTCAACTCTACTTTCCAGTTCTTTATGTTCCTTACGCTGTTTGTTTTTGCGGTCTCTCTTGGGCTTTCGATCTTCTTTGGCGCTAGAATTTCGGCTGCGCTCTCACACCCGATAAGCAATTTGATACACCAGATAAAATCGCTGGCAAGCGGAGAGCTGGACCTTACTAGAAAACTAGCCGTAAGCTCTAAGGATGAGCTTGGCGAACTTTCTAATGAGTTCAACAGACTAATGGACACCATAAGCAATGTTACGTCCTTTAAAAAGGTCATAGAAGAGGACGAGACGATGGAAGACATTTACATGCGTTTAGGAAAAGTCTTTGTAGAATATTTAAAGATAGATAATTTTGTGATATACGAAGTGACCAACAGCAAAAATGCTATGAGAATCGTTTATCCGCCCGAAGCTGAAGGCTTGGAGCTTAACTGCAAGCGAGATATTCAGCTCGATTGCGAACTCTGCAGAACCAAGAGAACTGGCCATATTGTTTCGTCATTAGACTACCCTCAGGTATGCAAATATTTTAACGACAACAGAATAAACTCCCATGTCTGTGTTCCGATAATAATCGGCGGAGCTGTTGGCGGAGTGGTCCAGATTGTGTGCGACAAGCCCGAAAGATGCGAGGTTGTTGACCTTAAGAATAAAATTTCGAGGGCTGAGCAGTATATCAGAGAAGTTCAGCCTGTGTTGGAAGCAAAGCGGCTTATGCGCACCCTGAAAGATTCTTCGGTAAAAGATGTGCTGACCGGTTTTTACAACAGGCGCTTCCTTGAAGAGAGCTTCGAAAACCTCGTTGCAGGACTCTTAAGGAGAGGCACCACCTTGGGGCTGCTTATGTGCGACCTCGATTTCTTCAAGCAGACAAACGATGTTTATGGCCATGATGTCGGGGATATGGTGCTTAAAGAGACCGCAAACAACATCAGAAAAGGCGTAAGAAGTTCCGATATCGTGATACGCTTCGGCGGCGAAGAATTTATTGTGCTGCTGGTGGATATAAAAACAGGCGATTCTTTTGGAGTAGGCGACAAGATTAGAGAGATAATCCAGGACTCTAAGATAAAAATGGCAGGCGGCTATATTCAAAAGACTATCAGCATCGGTGTCAGCGAGTTCCCCATCGACACCCAGAACTTCTGGGAAGCGATAAAATATGCGGACGTCGCTCTATACAAAGCCAAAGAAACCGGACGCAACAAGGTGGTGCGCTTTGACATGAGCATGTGGACCGAAGAAAAATATTAACCGCAAAAAACACTTTTTGTTTAAAAGAATCTGAATAATTTTTTTGAGGAGGCACTATGTTTAAAAACATGAAAATCGGGGCGAGGCTTTATGCGCTTGTGGCCTTTAGCGCCTTGCTGTTGTTTATTGTCGGGGGACTGGGGCTAAATGCCGCATCCAAGGCAAACCATGGACTGCAGAGTTTGTATGAGCAGAGTGTAATTCCTTTAAGCCAGTTTGACCGCATAATCAGGTGGAACCTGCGCAACCGCATTGAGATATCGCAAATGCTTTTAAATCCGACCGCTGAAGAGGTTAAAAAAAGAATTCCTGCCATGGAGCAGAACATCGAAAACATCAATAAAGAATGGCAGGCATATATGTCGATACCGTTGGTTCCTGAAGAAAAAAAGCTCGCCGAAAAATTTGCGGAGGTCAGAAAAGAACTGCGAGACAAGGGACTCATCCCGATAATGGCTTTATTCCGTGAAGGCAAGTTTGATGAGGCAAGAAAGCTGAACAATGAATTCATAAGCCCTCACTACCAAAAGGTAACAGAGGCTACAGACAACCTGATGAAGTTTATAATTGATGAGGCAAAAAGAGAGTTTGAAGAAGATACCCGCGTTTATAAATTGGCCCGAAATATCTCGATAGCAGCAATTGCTTTAGGAGTGGTCTTTTCTTTTGCTTTTGCTTGGTGGATAATAGGCAGCATCACAAAACCGCTGCATGAAGGCGTCAGCGCTATGGAGCGCATAGCCCAAAAAGACATGACCGTGAATGTTGAAGCAAAAAGCACCGATGAGGTAGGCCAACTCATGTCAGCCCTAAAAAGCATGGTTGACAATTTAAAACAGATGATAGGCACCATCAAGACCTCCGCAAACAGCGTTGCATCAGCAAGCGAGCAGCTCAGTTCCAGCTCCGAGCAGATGTCCAGAGGTGTTACAGAACAGTCGGGCAGGGCCTCCCAGATAGCCACATCGTCCGAGGAAATGTCGCAGACCGTTATAGACATCGCAAAGAATGCCTCAGAAATTTCGGGGTCAGCGAACGATACACTTGATTCGGCCCACAACGGTGAAGTGGTTGTGAACAAGACGATTACCGAGGTTCAGGATATAGCAAAGACAGTTTCGGATTTATCGGCAGTGATGGTTTCTTTGGGAGACCGCTCCAAGCAGATTGGCGAGATTGTGGGCGTAATCAAAGATATTGCTGACCAGACAAATCTTCTTGCCTTGAACGCCGCGATAGAAGCTGCAAGAGCAGGAGAGCAGGGCCGCGGGTTTGCGGTTGTGGCGGATGAAGTTAGAAAGTTGGCCGAAAGAACCGCTAAGGCCACTTCAGAAATAAGCAACATGATAGGCGCGATCCAGACAGAGGTTGAGCAGGCACTCGGCTCTATGGAACAGGCATCGGATAAAGTAATGGCCGGTGTTGATGAGGCGTCCAAAGCAGGAGAAGCTTTGCATACAATAGTTGCAAGCATCGAAGGGCTTAAGACGATGATACACCAGATAGCATCCGCAACAGAAGAGATGTCAACCGTATCAGAAACTATCAGCCATGATATTGAAACTATAGCTAGCGTTTCGAATGAGACTTCTGCGGGCTCAAATCAGATAGCACAGTCTTCCTCGGATCTGGCAAGACTGGCATCCGACCTTCAAAAGATTGTGGCAGGGTTTAAGGTTTAGAGTTTTTTAAAAATAGCGGCAGGGTATATCCCCTGCCGCTATTTTTTTGCTGCTTTTTTTATCTTGAAAATTTAACCTTGAAATATCTGGCATAGGGAAAAGCATTGTAAGCCTCTTCAAACAGATTCTTGTCATACCTGCCAAGCAGATACATCTGATTAAAGTTCGAATAAAATGTTTTTTCTTCTAAAATAAAAACACCTACTATATTACTTTTTGCATCAAAAATAAGTTCAAGGTACAAGCCTCTGTCGTGATGATAAGATAGCTCCTGCACTACACTTCCGTTATTAGAGAAAACAGCCTTCTTTAACGGTGTTGATTTATTGATTAACCCAGAGGTAAGGTCTGCTTTTACATCGCCGCAATCAAGGATGTTATCCCGTATGCCTGTGCATCTAAGCTCTTCAAAAAAAAGATTTCCTCCAGATTTTTTGTCAAAGTCCCACAAACCGAAAAAACTTATCGCGCCGTATTTGGCGATCATATCATAAGTAAAAAGGGCATATACATTTTCGGTCTTTATCGGACCGTTATAAGTGGTAGCTTTTTCTATCATTTCTTTGGGAGTTATTCTGTCGGCGGTTTCAAGAGCATGTACACACTCGCTATTGTAGCACCTAATAATATTTCCTAATTCTTTTTGGCTATCAGAAACTAATCCTCTACCAACAAAATAGGTTTGCAGCTGACCGTGAGATGCACCATCGTGATACACAGCAAATCCGGCATCTTTTAAGGCATGGCCGAAATCCCACCATGTAAAAATTGACGAATTGTCGGGCGAGACCTTTTTAAAATCTATAAAGGTGCCATAAATGCCGACAGGAATCGAAGGGAATGGAACAAAAGAAATTCCGGTCTGGGATGAAAATACGAAAAACATGACAAAAGACATGGCATAAACAACAACGTCTTTTATACTATTCTGCCCTTTTTTTTGTTTTATCCAATCAATACAATGGACAACAATTATATTAAGCAAAAAGCCTAATCCTGCGCCGACAAAAGGCCCCAAAAACATAGCAAATCTGTTGGAGCTTCTAAACGCCCACAACCCTAAAACAAACACAGGAATTATGGGAACTATTTTCTTCCAGTTTAAAAGACCGCACAAAACGAACAAAAACAGGCCTGCTCCGGCAAGTACCGGCTCGCTGAGAATTCCTGAAAGAACAGCGTTTATAGAAACCTTTTGTGTTTCGGTAATGGTATCGAGCACATTAGGAAAAGCTATGGCGTTGGCCACAACTTTTGATTCGGTAATGGCAAAATAACTGGAAAAAAAACTTTTGACGCCTTGAATGCCTTCCCAGAACAAAAGCGGATTGGAACAAAGTATATAGAATCCTGAAGCGTAGGCAACTGTTTTCCACCCAATCCTGTTTAAAAAAAGATACGCGATAAGAACAGCCATATAAATAACTGTGAACCCCGGATGCTCATACCACCAATAAAACAAGAGCATCGAGAATCCGGCAAGCCCAGAATAAAGGCTTATACTTTTTAAATCTTTTTTATCTCCGGCTACTAAAATAAAATATGAAGATAAAAAGGGGAAAAACAGGTTAAGCGCATCGGTGTCAACCCTGCCGATACAGGAGCGGGCAAGATACATATAGCTGAATGTGCCCACAAGACCACCCAATATTCCGGCGGCAGGAAAGCCTAACCGGTAAAAATAAAGACATAACGGAATTATAAAAAGACTTGCGAGAACGGGTATAAGATAAATGCCTGCCTTATAGACATTATTGTCAAAAAATGCAGAGAGCTTCGCAAGCATATAGCCGAGCATAGGAACGGTCTTGCCCTCAACCGCAACTCCGGCTTTATAATCCTTTGCATGTTTGAACCAGTGGTAAGAGTCCAGTGTGGTCATCATAGGAATATTTCCGACAAAATGCGTAGCAGGATTTTCTGTCCATACAGAATACTGTTTAAACCTGACACCGGCCGATACTGAGACGCATATCGCTACCGCAACAATAAAAATTATTAGATTGTAACTCCCTGCAGGCTTTAGAAAACTCACTACATTTTCGAAAAATGAACGCCTTTCAACTGAAATGGAGTCGGCGCTCTTATTTTTGTTTTTTTTCATCGCGAGCAATCTTTATGCTGTAGAAGAATGAACAGCCGATATATTCCAGATATTTTCGGCATACTCCCGAATCGCCCTGTCACTCGAGAACTTGCCGGAGCGTGCGACATTCAAAACAGCCATCCTATTCCATTCATCCTCATTCTTGTAGGTTTCTGAAACCTTTTCCTGGCAGGCAATATACAGCGCGAAATCGGCCAGAACAAAGAATCTATCGTAGCCAAGCAGCGTGTCGATGAGGGGGTTAAAGAGTTTTGAATTCTCGGGCGAAAAGTACCCGCTCGCAATTTGATCTATAGCCTGACGCAATTCACTATTTTGCTCATAATACCAGCGAGCATTATAGCTTGACGACATCTGCATTATCTCTTCTGCCTTAAGCCCGAAGAGGAAAAAGTTTTCTTCGCCCACCTCTTCGCGTATCTCGACATTCGCTCCATCAAGAGTTCCTATAGTCAGAGCACCGTTCAGGGTGAACTTCATGTTTCCGGTTCCTGATGCCTCGTACCCGGCAGTAGATATCTGCTCCGAAAGCTCTGCAGCCGGCATGATGCGCTGCGCAAGAGTTACCCCGTAGTTAGGCACAAAGACCACTTCGAGCCGTTTATTGACCATTGGATCATCCGCAATTGCTGCAGAGATATTGTGTATCAGTTTAATTATCAATTTGCTCACATAATATCCGGGCGCTGATTTGCCGGCAAAAAGTACAGTTCTTGGTGTGAATGAACTGCCTTCCCTGCCTTCACGCAGTCTGTTGTAAAGGGTTATTACATGCAGGATATTCAAAAGCTGTCGCTTGTATTCATGAAATCTCTTGGCCTGACAATCAAGCATGAATTCCGGATTAAGAGATGCCTCGCAGTGCAGTTTGAGATAGTTGTTGAGAGTGTCTTTGTTTTCGCGCTTTATTTTGCCGAAGCGTTTGCAAAAATCCTTGTCATCCGCGTATGACTCAAGCAGGCGCAGCTCCTCAAGGTTCTTTTTCCATCCCTCGCCTATTGCATCAGTTATTAGTGCAGAAAGTTTGGGGTTAGCATGCATAAGCCATCTTCTCGGTGCTATGCCGTTGGTAACATTTGTGAATTTTTCGGGCGTCATCAAGTAAAAGCTGTTAAACACGCTTTCTTTCAGTATCGTACTGTGCAGCTCCGAAACCCCGTTGACAGCATGGCTTCCTACAATGGCCAGTCGTGCCATATTTATCATATTTTCACCGTTGCTGGTAATGATAGCAAGCCCGTCCCGCCTGCCCCAATCACCCGGGAAGCGCTCATCCACCTGAATCAGAAAGCGCCGGTTAATCTCCTGTATTATTTGAAGGTGCCTAGGCAACAGATACGCGAACAGCCCTTCGGACCAGGTTTCGAGGGCCTCCGGCAGAACAGTATGATTGGTATAGCCGAAGGTTTTATTTGTTATGCCCCAAGCATCATCCCATGCGATGCCCTCCTCATCAACAAGTATATGCATAAGTTCGGCGATGGCTATTGAGGGATGCGTGTCGTTCAGCTGGATGGCCACTTCGCTCGGAAATTCACGATAGCTTTTATGAAATTTTTTATATCGCCTGATAATGTCTCTAATCGTAGCGCTCACAAAAAAATACTGCTGCTTAAGCCGCAGCTCCTTGCCCGCCAACGAATGGTCGTTGGGATAAAGCACCTTCGAAATGCTCTCGCTGTTGCTTTTGCTTTCGACAGCCTTAACATAATCACCGCTGTTAAAGTAGTCAAGGTTGAATTCTCTGGTCGATTTTGCTGCCCACAAACGGAGCGTATTAACGGTTTCGTTTTTATATCCGGGCACAGGATAGTCATAGGCCATCGCCATAACCTCATCGTAGTCAATCCATTGCATCTTGTAACGCCCGCCCGGAGCTGAAACCGTATTGGTTCTGCCGTAAAACCGGACTGGATATATAAGCTCCGGACGAGGGAATTCCCATGGATTGCCGTAGCGAAGCCAGTTGTCCGGTGATTCGACCTGATATCCATCAATTATTTTTTGTGAGAAAATCCCAAACTCATAACGTATGCCGTAGCCGTAGCCCGGATATTCAAGTGTAGCAAGAGAGTCAAGAAAACAGGCCGCAAGCCTTCCTAGGCCTCCGTTTCCGAGCCCTGCGTCCCATTCCTGCTCAGCAATCTCCTCATAAGTAACGCCGAGAGCGTTAAGCGCTTTGCTGTACTCATCCGTCAGGCCTTGATTGAGAATGTAGTTTCTGAGAAGCCTGCCCAGAAGAAATTCAAGAGACAGGTAGTAGATTCTTTTTGCTTTGACCTCGTAATACTGCTGCTGGGTTTTTATCCAGCGTTTGACCAGCTGCTCTCTGGCAGAGAGAGACAGGGCGGTATATTTGTCTCTGGTTGTTGCGGAATATTTATCTTTGGCAAGATCGTAAGTCAGGTGTTCTATGATCGATTCCTGAAAAATCTTTATGTTTTTTTGCACAGAACACCCCTCTTTTTGTTTCAAACAGCGTCATACATAATATCATTTAGCGGGCTCTATTGCAAAAATCAGCTTCCTGCGCGCTCTACCATAAGCCTTGTAATAGTCTTTGCAAAAGCTGCAGGGTCTTTGGGTTTGCCACCCTCTATTATAATAGCCTGATCATAAAGCAGCTCAACATATTCACTTAAAAGCCCGCTTTCTTTATCCTTCTCAAATATACGGTTCATAGCCTCAAAAAGCGGATGCACTGGGTTTATTTCAAGTATTCTTTTTGTCTGCGGAATATCCTGCCCCATAGCCTTCATTATGCGCTCCATCTGCGGATCCATGTCTCCCTCATCAGCCACAAGACAGCAGGCAGAATCCTTCAAACGGCCGGACAGCCGCACATCCTTCACATTATCTTTAAGCTTGTCCTTTATCAGGTCTATCAGTTTTTTGTATTTCTTGCCCGCCTTGTCAGCCTCTTTTGCCTCTGCCTTGTCGAGCTTTATATCGCCCCTTATCGCTGATTTCAACCGTTTGCCTTTGTATTCAAGGCTGCTCATCACTATCTCGTCAACCTCATCCATCATTATCAGAACTTCGTAATCTTTTTCTTTAAATGTCTCAAGATATGGTGACTTCAAGGCAGATTCCATGTTTTCTGCGATAATGTAATATATGTCTTCCTGTCCTTCCCTCATACCATCAACATACTTTTGAAGTGTTGTAAACTCATTTATTTCTGTTTTTGTTGACTTGAACAAAAGCAGGTCAGCAATAGTCTCCTTTCTCGAGAAATCGAAATGAATCCCTTCTTTAAGCAGCCTTCCGAACTCGGCATAGAATTTAAGGTATTTGTCATAATCATGTTTTTTCATCTCGTCGAGCGTATCCAGCACTTTTTTGGTAATGCTCTTTTTGATAGTTTCAACCTGCCTGTTGTTCTGCAAAATCTCTCTCGAAACATTCAGCGGCAGGTCCGAAGAATCAACAACGCCACGCACAAACCTAAGGTACTGAGGAATCAGATCCTCGCAGTGCTCCATAATCTGGACCCTCTTGACATAAAGGGTCGGACCGATTTTAAAGTCCTTATAAAAGAGATTGAACTGAGCCTTTGACGGAATGTAAAGCAGGGAATTGAACTCCGAAGTGCCTTCGGCTTTATAGTGAATAACTCTCAAGGGTTCAGCAAAATCATGAGACACATGCTTGTAAAATTCATTGTATTCTTCGTTGGTCACTTCGGATTTGTCCTTCAGCCAGATCGCCTTCATCGAGTTGAGCGTCTCTTCCTCTGTAACTTTAACTTTGCTGCCCTTTGATATTTCGCTGTCCTTTTCTTTTTCTACTTCGATCACAACCGGATGCTCGATAAAATCCGAATATTTTTTAACTATGCCCCTTATTTCCCAAGATTCGAGATATTTCTTTTCTTCCTCCTTAAGATGCAGAATAACATCCGTTCCCCTTGAAGTCTTCTCTGTGTATTCAACCGTATATGCCCCGTCCGCTGCAGATACCCATTTTACCGCCGCATTTTGCTGAGACCCAGCTTTTCTCGAAATTACCGTTATGCTGTCGGCTATCATGAAAGAGGAATAAAAACCGACCCCAAACTGGCCTATCAATTCCGGATTGTCCTTAACTTCTTTACTCTGCAGAAGTTTCAGAAACTCTTTTGTGCCTGAATGCGCTATGGTTCCCAGCGCTTGTACAGCCTCATCTTTGGTCATGCCGATGCCGTTGTCGCTTATGGTAATCGTGCCTTTATCCTTGTCTGTACTTATCTTTATTTTCCAATTAGTGTCCCCTTCAGCAATATCCTTGTTTGTCAGGGATTCATAACGGATTTTGTCTATTGCATCGGATGCGTTTGAGATTAATTCACGAAGGAAAACCTCTTTGTGAGAGTAAAGCGAATGTATCATCAAATCAAGTAGTTGTTTTACCTCTGTTTTAAATTCATGTTTTTCTATGGTCATTGTTCCTCCTAATTTTTTATCTTTTAGCACTCTCTGACAGAGAGTGCTAAAAGATATTTTTAACCAAAAAAGATGCGGATGTCAAGACATCTAAAGTTTTTGAATCCTATGATCCTCATTTTTAAAACGGTATTATATGCCTTTAATCCCTTGTCCGTGATAAAATAGAAACAAAAAAATAACAGGAGATTTCTTAATAGTTTTCTAGACACCTCAAAAGCGAAGCTACCCCAAAACTACCTCATGTCTAAAATATTTATAATCGGAATAGGCTACAAGCCCCTCGACCAAAGCGCTGAGAAAGCGCTTTCTCAGGCCGAAGTTATCCTTGCATCACACAGGCTGCTTGAAGTTTTCGAGCGCTATGACAATTATGCTACGGTATGCAGCAGGATAAAGGTGATCAACAATGTTGACGCCACTATAGAATACATACGCGATAATCTCGCAAAGCGAACAATCTGTCTGTTAGCTTCGGGGGACCCGCTTTTCTTCGGCATAGGACGGCGCGTACTAAAAGAGTTCGGCAAAGATGCGGTCATGCTATTTCCTGATTTATCGAGCATGCAGCTTGCATTCTCGAAAATTGGTGAGGCTTGGGATGACGCCCTGTTGATGAGCCTTCACGGAGGCCCCGATCCCGAAAAGCGCAGGCGGCTGAAATACGAAATAGCAGACATTCCAGATTTAGCCGCAATCCATAAAAAAATAGGCATCTTGACCGACAAACAAAACAACCCCTCTGTTATAGCTTCAGAGCTGATCAAATCTGATACTGCCAATATGCTTATGCATGTCTGCGAAAAGCTTGGCTACGCTGATGAAAGGATAATTTCTGGAACACCTGCCGCAATTGCAGCCATGTCCTTCGCAGAGCCTAATGTGGCGATACTTTTAAAAACATCCGATGAAAAAGCCCCTCAGGAATTTTCAAGACTTGGTCTTGATGAAAGCGAGCTGGTCCATTCAAAGGGCTTGATCACAAAAGATGAGATACGTGCTGTGGCGCTTCATAAGCTCAGACTGCCGCAAACCGGCATTTTCTGGGATATAGGCGGAGGTTCTGGTTCTGTTTCTATCGAGGCTTCAAGGCTCTGCCCTCAGCTCAAAATTTTCACCATAGAAAAAGATAGCGAGCAGGTAGAAAACATATCAAAAAACAAACTTCGTTACAGCGGAGCAAACATCGAAATAATTCGAGGAGAGGCACCGGAAGCGCTGACCACCCTGCCGGAGCCGCAAAGGGTTTTCATAGGCGGTGCAGGAAAAGGGTTGCGCAGCATAATAGAGTTTATTTCAAAGCGCATGACCAGAGGCATACTCGTTTTAAACGCCACAAAGATCGAAACACTGAATGATGCCTCTACAGCCCTGCGTGATTTTGGTTTCAGCATGGATGTATCTCAAATTTCGGTATCGAGATCAAAACCCATAGGAGACGGCAACTATCTTTTTGCCATCAATCCAATATTTGTAATTAAGGGGGTTTTAGGATAAATATGACAGGAACCCTTTCTGTAATAGGCGTTGGCCCGGGAGACCCTGAACTGCTTACACTAAAGGCTGTGCGGCTGCTGAAAGAGACATCCTGCATATGCGTTCCTAAGGGCCGAGAGGAAGGAAGCAGCCTTGCTATGTCCATCGTCGAAAAAGCGGTTGATTTAACCGGCAAAGAGATCATAGAGGCGCATTTCCCGATGAGAAAAACCAAGCTTCAGGGGTATGAGACAGAACTCGACGCCAAATGGCAGCAGACGGTCGAGGAGGTTTCAAGCAGACTTTTGACAGGCATTGATACAGTTTTTATAACGATAGGCGACCCGACTTTTTACAGCACCTTTTTTTATCTCTATGACAGGCTGCTTGAGCGTATTCCTTCATTAAATGTGGAGTTCATTCCGGGCATATCATCCATAAACGCGGCTGCCTCCAGAGCCAAGCTCTGCCTTGCTCTGGCTGATGAAAAGATTGCTGTGCTCCCTGCAACATATACCGAAGATCTAAAACAGACCATCGAAGAATTTGATACTGTTGTACTTATGAAAGTGCATCGGGTTTTCTTTATGGTACGCAATCTGCTAAAAGATATAGGACTCCTCGACAAGGCACACTACATTGTGCGCGCAGGAATGGAAGACGAAAAGATATTTGACGATCTGAGAAAAGTCAACGAGGAAGACCTAAACTATTTTTCGCTCATTGTGGTAAAAAAATGACGAAAGAAGACCTGTCAAGGCTAAAGGTATGGTTTTCTAGTTTTTGCCGCTCCTACTATTCGGAAAACACGGAAGACCAAAAAAATATCGATCTCAAAGAGAATCATACATTCAACGTATGCAAAAAAACGATCGCACTAACCAGCAGCCTCGGCCTTGACGAGAACCGCTCTCTGATTGCCGAAGCGGCCGCGCTCTTTCATGACATCGGCAGATTTCCGCAATATGCAGAATACAAAACATTCAGGGACGGCATTTCGATAAATCACGGCCTGCTTGGAGCAGAAACACTTATTAAAAATAACGCCCTGTCCGGACTTCCTAAAATTGAGCAGAATTGGATAACTACCGCTGTTAAGTTTCATAACGCATATATGCTTGCTGATATAAATGATCCCGAAGCACTTTTTTACCTCAAGCTGGTTCGGGATGCAGACAAGCTCGATATATGGGGCCTTTTCCACCTATACTATATAACTTCAAAAGACGAACGGCCGTCAGCAGTGGGTCTTGGATTCCCTGAGGGGCCGGAATATTCGCAAGCGCTCATTGAGTGTATTCTCAACAGGCAGCTTGCAAAGCTTGCGGACCTTAAAACACTTAACGACTTTAAACTGCTGCAGCTTACATGGGTATTTGACTTGAACTTCAAGCCTTCTTTCAAGATGTTCGTCGAGGGCGGATATTTAGAAAAGATAGTTTCGACCCTTCCGCAAAATGATGATATCGAAAAGATGCACAGCGCACTTAACAAATTTATAAAAGAAAAACTGGAGACATAAAAATGGGCATAATTTATTTTGTTGGCGCCGGCCCAGGAGATCCTGAACTTATTACCTTGAAAGGAAGAAGGCTGCTTGATGCTGCCGATGTGGTCATATACGCCGGAAGCCTTGTAAATCCGGAGCTTTTGAAAAATATCAAGGCTGTAATTTATGATTCGGCAAAAATGAATCTGGACGAAATAGTCTCGATAATGAAAGAGGCTGCGCTGTCAGAGAAAACCTTAGTCCGCCTTCATACCGGCGACACCTCGTTTTACAGCGCCATCTCGGAGCAGATAGAAAGATTGCGGACTCTAAACATCCAATACGAAGTTGTGCCAGGGGTATCTTCGGCCATGGCAGGCGCAGCAGCCTTGGGTCAGGAGTTGACTATTCCAGAAATAAGCCAGACCGTAATATTCACGCGGTTGGAAGGCCGCACTCCGGTTCCGGAAGCCGAACAGCTGCGGGAGCTTGCAAGACATAAAGCCTCTATGGTTATTTTTCTGAGCGTCGGCATGATAGAAAAAGTAAAAAAAGAGCTTCTGGAGGGATACTCTGAAGATACGCCGATAGCGGTGATAGAAAAGGCATCATGGCCGGAACAGCGGCTGTTTCGTGGGGTCTTAAAAGATATAGAAAAAATAGTGCATGACGGAGGCATTAAAAAAACTGCGCTCATATACGTGGGCGATTCGCTTAAAGCTTCCCAAATTTCGCTCGGCAAGGAATCGCGGCTTTACGACAAAAATTTTCACCATGAATACAGAAAATAAAAAACAGACGCCCCTATATAAACTCGGCTCTAAAGGCGATGAAGTAAGGCAGATACAGCACCGTCTCTGGGATTTAGGCTATTACAAAGGCCACGTTGACGGAGCTTTTGGAGGGCATACCCAATCTTCTGTCATGAATTTTCAGCAAGATAATAGTCTTAGTGCAGATGGCATCGTAGGCCCAAACACGTGGGCAAAACTTTTCGAAAAGCAAGAGATTCCTGAACCTAAAGTCGTTTCGAAGCCTCTTCCTTACAGATGCCTGGCCCTCTCCGGAGCCTTCGAAACTGGACTTGCTATGCCAGAATGCTTCTCCGGTCTGAGCGGCGACTTTGACGGGCAGGGAATCAGTCTAGGCATTTTGCAGTGGAACTTTGGCAAGGGCACCCTGCAGCAGCTACTATTCGAAATCTTAGAGAAGGAGCGGCATGTTGTCGAAGCTATATTTCATGACCGGCTCGAAACACTATTAACGGCATTATTTTCGAGCAAGCAAGATCTTATGGCCTTCGCGCATTCGATTCAACATCCGGCAAAGCACATAATTTATGAGCCCTGGAGAGGCATGTTCAAGGCCCTTGGACGGGATGAAAAATTCAGAGAAATACAGGTAAAACATGCGGCTGAGGAGTACAAAGCTGCGCTTGAACTGTGCAGGGAGTATGGTTTATGGTCAGAAAGAGCGGCCGCTTTGATGTTCGACATTATCGTACAGAATGGAAGCATCCCTCATCTGGCCAAGCTGCGAATAATGAAAAAATTCCAGTCACTGTCGGATGAACTCTCGTACGATGAACTTGAAGTTCTGAAAATGCGGATGATAGCCAGCATACGGGCAGAGGCCTCAGAGCCTCTTTGGATCGAGGATGTCAGGGCAAGAAAACTTTGCTGCGCAAACGGAGGCGGTGTTGTGCATGGAATAAAATACGATCTTGAAGCTCAGCTTGGAATAAGCTTGCGCAAAGTCGAGGGGTTTTAATGGCGGAGGGGCACTGAATAAAAATCTTTGTTTTATTAACAGCTAAATGATACCAAATGTAGTATTATAATATGCAGCGAAATAAGTTTAGAATTATTCTTGATACGAATGTGCTTTATTCAGGGCTTTATTCATCTAAAGGCGCTTCGTTTAAGATTCTAGAAGCAATAGAAGAAGGCAAAGTTCAGATGGTGCTATCAACCACGCTTATATTTGAGTATGAAGACATCTTTAAGAGAAACCAAGCACAGTTAGGATTATCAACTAGGGAAATAGAAAAGATTTTAAATTATTTTTGCATGCAGAGCGAACATCAAAAGATATATTTTCTGTGGCGTCCCTGCCTGTATGACGCTAAAGATGACCTTTTGCTGGAATTAGCCGTGGCCTCTGGTTCAAAGTTTATCGTAACTCACAATACCAGACACTTTAAAAACATAGAGCGTTTTAATGTAACAGCAATAACACCAAAGAAATTATGGGAGGATTTATTATGAGCGCTTTAAGTCTGCGTTTGCCGAACTCAATACATCGTCATATTAAAGATATTGCGACCAAAGAGGGTGTATCGATCAATCAATTTATATCTTCTGCGGTATCAGAAAAAATTTCTGCCTTAATGACAGAAGACTACCTCAAACAAAGAGCCAAACGGGCAAACAAAACAGATTTTAAAAAAATATTATCTAAGGTTCCAAGTCGCAAGCCAATTCATGGGGATGAATTATAAAGCCCTTGTGTTTTTAAAAAAGTCCTTAGCTAAATTTCCCATTTAAGGCAACTTGAGAGTCCGGTGTTGACTGCTTTTTATTTATCTTTAATCTTCTTTACATGAAACGGTTTTACAAGATTCAGAGTTTTGAGAAGATTGTAAAGAATGTCGTTTTTTACCCGAAGGTTTAAGATTATTTTTTCCTCAAACACCACCTTTAGCATAAAACCTATAATTGAGGAGTTCATAGTCATTGATTCAATAACTTTTATCGTTATGTTCTTCTCACCCTTATCTATCATGGTAATAATCATTTTCTTGATCGCCAAATAGTCTTCAATATTTCTTATGTTTCCCAAAATTGTGATCTCAGACTGACCTGTTTCTTTTAGTTCCATATCTCCCTCCTCAAGATTAAGTGGTTTTCCTGTCTTTTTAACTTATCCAATAGGTCTAATTGCCTTTTGTATCTTCTTAACAAACACTTCGCCGGTGTCGCTGTGAAAGATCACCTTTCTTCCCTGCGTGCCTCCGGTGTCTGAGCATAAGACCGGCATCTTTTCGTTTTCAAGCAGATCTTTATATAACATGATATTTCGTTCTCCAACATTAAGAAGACCTCCTGATGTCTCAAGCACAGCCCCGCCTCCGAACACCTTTGCCTTAAGGTTTGATCTTTGGGAGCCGATAGAAAGCATTTTTTCTATAAGCTTGGGGATAGCGATATTTCCGTATTTGGGCGAAGGCAGACCATCTCCGTTCCAGAAAGGCAAAAGGTAATGGTTCATTCCGCCTATTCTTAAAACCGGGTCCCATAAACAGACAGAAACGCAGGAGCCAAGTATCGTAGTAATTACGTAAGGGGCGGGGGCTGCAAAAAGCTGTCCGGGATAAAGGTAATGCTCATTTACCTCTATATCTGTGGCGGTCTGCACTAAAATTTAGTTTCCTCCTCAAAGAAAAATTCATTACCGTCATCAGAAAAAACATCAATCCCCTCTTTCCCCGAAATCTCGGGAATAAATACTGTGAATATGCTGCCTCTGTCTTTAATGCTGACCACAGAAATAGTTCCTCCAAGCAACTCCACAAGTGCTTTGGTCACGCTTAGTCCCAAGCCGTGGCCTTTGTGCCTTTTACGTACGCCTTCCTCAAGCTGCTTGAAGCGTTCAAAGATAACCTGCTTGTCATCCTCGCCTATACCTATGCCTGTGTCCTCAACTATGATGTTCAGACTATTGTCATGCCGCCATGCTTTTACCGCCACCTTGCCGCCTTCGGAGGTGTATTCTATGGCGTTCGAAATAAGGTTTGAAAGGATTAGTTCCAGCTTTTCTGAATCGGTCTTAAAACTGTTTTTAACCACATCGCCTATCCATTCAAAACTTATTGTCAGTTTTTTAGACAACGTCCTCTTTTTATAAACATCCACCAATCCTCGCAAAAGGCTGTCTATGTCCACATTCGAAATGTAAGGAGAGGCCTCTCCAGCCTCTATCTCTGCCGCCGCAAAAATGTTTTTGAGCTGAAAATCGAGTGTAAAGGCTTCGGTGAAGATCAACTCTCCCATTGAAGCGATCTCTTCAACCGCGTAGGACTGTAATCCTGACATGGTTTCGGACATCGCCAAAATTACTGACAACGGATTATTTATTTCGTTTTTGATGTTTGATATAAAGTGGCTTTTCATAGTCTCCGACTCCTGAAGCTTGCTGTTTACATCCTCCAGTTTTCGGGTCATAACCATCAAGTCATGAAGGGCCCTGCCCTGTTCCTCAAACCGGTTTTTAAGCTCTGCTATCAGTTCGCTGTCTGTAAGTTTTGACATCATTCCTCCAGTTTTTACTTAGAAACAGATGCTCAGAGATTTTCGAATATGACTTTTGATATGTTTTTCAGAGGGACTATCTCGTCAACTGCGCCGTGTTCTATCGCCTTTTTAGGCATGCCGAAAACAACACAGGATTCTTCGTCCTGTGCAATATTGAAAGCTCCGGCGTCTTTCATTTCCTTCATACCCCGCGCCCGTCATCACCCATGCCTGTCATGATTACGCCCATAACATTTTTGCCGCCGTACTGCGCTGCTGAACGAAACAGGACATCCACAGAAGGTCTGTGACGCGAAACCAGAGGTCCGTCTTTGACCTCGACATAATATCTCGCACCGCTTCTTTTTAAGAGCATGTGCTTGTTGCCGGGTGCTATCAATGCCCTACCCCTGATAACAGTGTCGTTATTTTCGGCCTCTTTAACCGATATCCTGCAAATGCCGTCAAGACGTTTTGCGAAAGCGGCCGTAAAGTTTTCGGGCATGTGCTGAACTATTACAATACCGGGAGAATCAAGCGGCAAGGACTCGAGGAATTCCCTGAGCGCCTCTGTACCTCCGGTGGAGGCTCCCACCGCGATAACTTTTTCTGTTGTCTGTGCCATTGCCTTTGTAGGCTTGGCAAGAACAGCATCCGCTGTTAGTTTAGGCGCTACCAGAGAACTGCGTGGCCTGACAACTTTTATCTTGGCCTTTGTCGCGGCCGCTGCTTTGATGGTATCGCAGACCAAGGTTCTGGATTCCTCAAGGAACTGCTTTGTGCCCATCTTCGGTTTTGTGATTATATCCACAGCCCCGTTTTCCAACGCCTTCATCGCCGTCTCGGATCCCTCGTCAGCAAGACTTGAGACGATTACTATCGGAATAGGATGCTGGCTCATTATCTTGGTTAAAAAGGTGATGCCGTCCATTCTCGGCATTTCCACATCAAGAGTTATAACATCAGGAACCTCTTCAGCAATCCGTTCGGCCGCTATAAAAGGGTCTGCCGCGGTCGCCATGATTTCGAGTTCCGGGTCGGATGTAATAATGTTGGTAAGGGTCTGTCTTACAACAGCCGAATCGTCAACTATCAAAACCCTTATTTTTTTCATGCCACCTTTTTATATACAGAGGGATTGACCCTTTTGAGAGGAAGATCCGTTCCTGTGAAGCTTTCGGACTGGCCTATGAATATATATCCTCCGGGTTTAAGATGCCTGCAGAACTTGCTCATAATGTCCTCCTGAGTCTGCTTGTCGAAATAAATGAAAACATTTCTGCAGAAAATCACATCAAACTGCTCGCGCATTCCGAAGTCTCCTTCAAGAAAATTCAGCCTGCGAAACCTTACATGGGACCTAAGCTCAGGAACGAACCTCACAAGACCCTGCTCCCTGTCCCTGCTCCTTAGCAAATACTTTTTCCTGAGCTCTAGAGAAATAGGACTGATACGGTCTTCAGCGTATGTAGCTTTGCTTGCGGCCTGAAGCACCCTCGTTGAAATGTCGGTCGCAAGGATCATGTATTGAAAAGAAAGACCGGGATATCTAAGGCCGAACTCACTTAAAACCATAGCAAGCGTGTAAGGCTCCTCGCCTGTTGAACAGCCGGCGCTCCACGCCATAAAGGTATTCATTACTCCCGATCCAGACTCTTTTATCATCTCCGGAAGCACCTTCTGCACAAGATAATCAAAATGTGACGACTCGCGGAAGAAATCGGTTTTGTTTGTGGTAACCATGTCTATCATATGCACCAGCTCCTCTTCCATGCCGTCGCCGCTGAATAGATATTCACAGTATTCATCAAAAGATTTCAGCCCGAGAATACGGAGCCTTTTTTGCAGGCGTGATTCGATCATAGTCTTTTTGGTCGTCGGCATTTTTATGCCGAGCTCCGTCTCTATGAAGCGGCTGAGCCGCTCAAAATCCTTGAGCTTCATTGTGCCTACATAATCCATCTAAGCCCTTCTGTGTTCTTTAAGATTTAAGGCATAGGCAGCGTAATGCCGCCTATGCCTTAATAAATGATTGTTACTGGTCAGAGGCTGCAGGCAGGCCATTAGCTCCCTGAACAAGCGAAAGCTCGTCAGCAGAAAAGACCTTGTTTATGTCCAAGATGATGATAAAGTTATTGTCCCTCTTGCCCATGCCCTTGATGAATTCGGTCTTCAGCCTTGTGCCTATCTTGGGTGAAGGCTCTATCTGGTTCGGCTCAAGGTCTATAACCTCCTGCACTGAATCGGCAAGGGCGCCAAGAATGGCTGATTCCCCTTCCACCACCACCTCAACGATGATTATGCAGGTGTTGACCGTCTTTTGGGTTGTTGACATGCCAAACTTCAGCTTCATGTCAACTACAGGCACCACACTGCCCCGCAGATTTATCACGCCTCTCATAAAATCGGGCGTCCTCGGCACCTTTGTTACTGTGGTAAAATCCAATACCTCTCTTACCTTTGCTATATCAAGCGCGAATACTTCATCATCTAATTTGAAGGTGAGGTATTGCGTTGTTTCTGTTACGCCGGCTACGCTCATAAATAAACTCCTTTCTTATCTGTAAAGTTTAAGGTTTATCTGGCCTTTATCCAGCCGACTTTAGTATTTCTCAAATTCCTTGTCGTCGTCTCCGGCCTTTGCCCCCTCATTCATATCAAGAGCTACGCCTCTGCCTGTAATGGCTTTAGCCGCTTTAGGCCCTTCGATCTTTTTGGCTGTGTGGGCCACCTGAATCTTGTGTGCTGGTTTCTTTGCAACAACCCTTCTTGCTGCGGTTCCGGTATCGTCAGTTTTGAAAAACGATATTGTGCTTTGAAGCTGTTCGGCCTGAGATGAAAGCTCCTCTGATGTGGAGGCCAACTCTTCTGCTGCCCCGGCATTCTGCTGTATTACCTGATCCAGTTGCTGTATAGACTGGTTTATCTGCTCCGCCCCTGTGTCCTGCTCTTTGCTGGATGCGCTTATCTCCTGCACCAGTTCTGCCGTCCGCTGGATGTCCGGCACTATCTTGGTCAGCATCTCTCCGGCTTTCTCCGCTATCTGCACGCTAGATGATGACAGATGGCTTATCTCGCCTGCTGCGGTCTGGCTTCTTTCAGCTAGCTTTCTGACCTCAGATGCAACCACAGCAAAGCCCTTGCCATGCTCTCCTGCCCTTGCCGCCTCTATCGCCGCATTCAGCGCAAGCAGGTTGGTTTGTCTGGCTATCTCTTCTATTATCGATATCTTGCTCGCTATTTCTTTCATTGCGGTTACGGTTTCAGCAACCGCTTTGCCGCCTTCACGCGCATCAACCGCCGATTTCTGCGCAATCTTCTCTGTCTGCTGCGCATTGTCAGAATTCTGTTTGATGTTTGAGGTCATCTCCTCCATTGCGGATGAGGTCTCTTCAACAGATGCTGCCTGCTCTGTTGCGCCCTGAGATATCTGCTGTGCGCCTGAACTTAATTCCTGCGAGCCCGACGCCACATTGTCGGCCGCCGTCTTTACTTCTCCAACTATGCTCTTCAACTTAGCTAACATATTTCTAAGCGCTTCAAGGAGTTGTCCCGTTTCATCTTTGCTCTTAACATCAATGTTTATTCTCAAATCCCCATCAGCAAGAGTGTTGGCGACTGTTACACCCTCGCTCAAAGCCCTGCTGATTATGCGCGATATGAATATGCCAAGGATTATAGAGATAACTACTCCGCCTATTACTAATCCAATCATAATTCTGGTTGCATTATTTGCAAGCGCCGTATTGTCTGCAGCGGTCTTCTTTCCAAGCGCAACTTTGGCATCCAGCATTTTTTCTATAGCCTCCTGCTCAGCCCGAGAAGCCTTTCCCCCCTCTCCTTGCATTAAGGCAAGAGCCTCTGCATCCTTGTTTTCTTTTGCCAGCACTACCATCTTATCAACAAGTGGGCCATATACTTTTCTTGTTTCAGCAAAAGTGGCATAGAGTTTTTTACCTTCTTCCGTTACCATGCTCTTCTCAACAGCAGCCGCATTTTTATCAATAATTTCTCTAAGCTCTTTTATTCTGTTGGCAAATCTCTGGATATCCTCATCCTTAGTGGCCGTTATCAAATCTCTCAGATTCACCCGCATGCGCTGAAATGCTATGGATAAATCGCCCGCATCATTAAGCGGAACTACAACCTTTTCATACATAAGAGTATCAGCCTCATCTATATCCTTTATGCCTTTTATGCCCACAAAACCGATAATGCCCGCTATTAAAGCCACAAGCATAAAACCTGACAATAACTTCACGCCTATTTTAAGATTCAGGTACCACTGCATGTTGTTCCTCCTCTTGTTTGTTAAGATTAATTTCTCTCCCGATTACCCGTATGCTATTAACCTGCCTGAGCAAAACCCTCCTTTCTGGTATTTTTTATTGAGAATCTGTTACAAGATGTTCCATTTTCTCTGCAATGCTCACAAGCCTCGGTATATCCAGAATCAGTGCTACTGTTCCGTCGCCCAGTATCGTTGCGCCCGAGACTCCCTCTATGTCTTTATAAAGTCTTCCGAGAGACTTGATAACCGCCTGAACCTCTCCGAACAGGTTGTCAACCACAAGGCCGACTTTAAAACCTAGATATTTAACCACCACTATATTTTCGTACTTGCTCACCTCTGAAGATTCCTCAAAAAGGTCTTTCAATCTAAGGTACGGCAGCACCTCACCGCGCAGATTTATGTAGCTGCGTCTGTCCTTTGATTCGCGGTAGGCCTCTGAAAGTTCAACGCACTCCACAACCATATCAAGAGGTATAACGAAAGAAGAATCGCCGATGCCGACAAGAAAGCCGTCGATGATAGCAAGGGTGAGAGGCAGTCTTATGCTTACGGTCGTGCCCTGATTTTCCTGACTCGAAACCTCTACAGTGCCTCTCAAAGCCTCGATATTTTTCCGCACAACATCCATGCCCACGCCTCTGCCTGACAGTTTGGTAATCTGTTCTGCGGTCGAAAGACCGGCTTCGAATATAAGCCTGTATATCTCGCCGTCGGTCATTGTCTGTATCTGTGACTGGTTAAGCATGCCCCTTTCGAGAGCTTTCTTGATTATTTTTTCTTTGTTCAGCCCGGCGCCGTCATCCACAACCTCGATAACTATGCAGCCTGCGTCATGAAAGGCGTTTAACTTTAAAACACCCTTTGCCCGCTTGCCTTTTGCGGCTCTTGCCTCCGGCATTTCAAGGCCGTGGTCAGCCGCATTGCGCACCAGATGCATAAGCGGATCGCTTATCTTCTCTACAACCGTCTTGTCCACTTCGGTGTCTCCGCCGTTTATCACAAGCTCGATCTCTTTGCCGCTGTCGTGGCAGATGTCGCGCACCACCCTGTTGAAGCGGGTAAATACCTCATTGATAGGTACCATGCGCACCTGCATCGACCTCTCCCGTATTGCTTCCACAAGACGGGACATGGCCGAGGCCGATTCCAGCAGACTGCCGTCCTGAAGCCTCTGCGCCTGCTGGTTGATGTTGGCCCCTGTTATCACAAGCTCTCCCACCATATTCACAAGCTGATCAAGTTTGTTTATATCCACTCTTATGGTCTGGCTCTCCAGAGACTTCACCTCACGCGCCCGCTTCTGCTTTTCAACCGCTGCTTCAACAACCTCGGGATGAACAACGCTGTCTTTTACAAGGATTTCTCCGAGCCGGCCTTTAGACTCATCCTGCTCCTGCAGGGCCGCGTCAAGTTCGGACTGGGTAAGTGCGCCGCCCTTAACAAGCAATTCGCCCAACCTAAGCGGGTCTTCAGGAAGGCTTCTGATTAATTCAACATAGGATGAAACAGAACTGTGCGGAGGAAGAATCCTTATCTGACTGTCTTCGCGAACAAACTCAAAAACATCGTCTATCGTCTTTTTGTCAAAATCGGTCTTGAACTCAAGCTCAAAGCCCAAATAGCAGTTTTCTGGATTCATCTCCTCAAGCGATGGCATAGTGTCTGTCAAAGTAGCCAGATATACGATCTCGCCGATACGCGAAAGGTAATTTATGAAAGATATAGGGTCCATGCCGTCCTGAAGCACGTTTTGCGAAAACCTCAAAGACAGGTGCCAGTTCGAGGTTTCTGAGGCATTATATGAGGGGGCAGCTTCCACAACCGCAGACGCTTCGATTTTTTTATCCTCTTCCTGTTTTGCGCCAAGCAGCTTCAGAAGTTCGCTCTTCAATGCTTCCCCGGTTGCCTTCAGCTCGCCCTCAAGGAGCCTGCCGTCCGTCTCGATCTCTATAAGAGAGGCTATATGGTCACGGCATTTAAGCAGAACCTCGGTAATATCGGCGTTTATCCTGAGTTCGCCCCTTCTTACTTTATCGAGCAGGCTTTCGACATTATGTGTGAACTTTTCGACGATTTCGAGTCCCACGATTCCGGAAGAGCCCTTGATGGTGTGTGCAGCCCTGAACAGCGCATTTATAGTGTCTGTGTCGTCAGGATTGGTTTCCATAGCGAGCAGGCAGTCCTCGATGTTTTGAAGATGCTCAACGCTTTCTGTCAGAAAAACTTGTCTTATGAGATCGACTTCTTCCATTTGGTCTCCTGTGTTAGTTGAAATGAGAAGCCAGATTGTAAAGATTTATTACAGCAGTTACGGCTTCGCTCTGCTTCGTTATCCTGAACTGTTTGTTAGAGGCATCAGACTCTCTCTTGAGAAGATATATAATCTGGAAACCGGAGGTGTCCATCTCTGTTACCTGCAAAAGGTCCAGTTCAATAGCGGTGCTGTCAGCAAAGTTTTCGAAGATAGCTTTTTTCAGTTCTGCCGCGTGGTAGATGTTCATTTCACCCTCTATCGTCATTTTGCAAAAGCCTTCACTTTTTTCGGCATTAAAGTTCATATATCCTCCGGCTTGAGATTAAGGAAGAATCAGTTGAACAACAGCATCCAGCAGCATATCCGGCTTAAAAGGCTTGACCATCCATGCCTTTGCTCCGGCCGCTTTGCCTTCCTGCTTCAGAGATTCTTGTGATTCGGTCGTAAGCATTATCACAGGCGTGAATTTGTAGGTGGGGTTTTGCTTTACCGCCTTTAAAAAAGATATGCCGTCCATATTCGGCATGTTCACATCGCAGACCATCAGGTTTACCTTCTGGCCGGTAAGCTTGGCCAGCGCATCCTTGCCGTCTGAGGCCTCAAGCACATCATAGCCCGATTTTTTAAGTGTTATGCCGACCACCGACCTTATTGATGCGGAATCGTCAATTATCATTATCATTTTGCCCATTCAATTCCTCCGTGCATCTTAAAAAAATTCGAGCGCGCCTTCATCTTTGTTTGCTTTGGTTTGACTGCCTGCTGATTTTTTCTGGGATTTAATAACTTCATTATGAATAGTGCGCTGCTTTTCCATCTTGTAATGCCTGTTGTGTATCTCATCTACATCCATGTCAGGCAGTTCGCATGTATCAGTGGCGCAGTTATGCTCTTTTTCGATCCACTCAACAAGCCTGCCTGAATACTGGTCAATCTCCTGCAAAACAGCAACCACCTGCTCTATCTGCTGGCGGGTTATGTCCTGAAACTGAATGTTTGCGAGCATTAGAAGAATCTCATTCGCAACATCACCAGTACTGGAGCCCACCTGCTCAAGTATCTCGGTGTTCATATGGTCCAAACACCGGTAACTGTCCGCAAGCGCCGATAACTGCCCCTCAAGACGGTGAAGAATAGCCTTTTCTTTTTCGGTGTTCGCAGTAGAAATCTTTTTGCCCAGCTCGTTCTTGATATTATTTGCCATGCTGGTTATGGCCTTGCCTATTTCTCCCGCAGCATGTTCAGATTGAACAGAAAGTTTTCTGACTTCCGATGCCACGACAGCAAACCCCCTGCCTTGTTCGCCCGCCCTTGCCGCTTCTATGGCCGCATTCAGAGCAAGCAGGTTGGTCTGGTCACTTATGTCCTTCATAAGCTGTACCAGTCTGGCCATATTGGTGGCGTCCTCTGTAAGAGTCTTTATCATTCTTGCGTCATCATCAAGATCGCTCATCCTTTCGTTTATATACTGCCTAAGGCTCACGATAGTCTTTTCGTTGTCCATTACGGTAGCCTTGGTTTCTTCTGCAAATTCGATACTGCTCTTTTTAAGGCCATTAACCTTTGTAATAAGGCTGGTCATCGATTCATCCACGCTCTGCGCCTGATTTATGATGCCGTTTGCAGCATCGTCCGTCGTAGAAACGATGTTATCAAGGTGGGCTTTTGTCAGTTCATGCACCTTGTTTTGAGAAGAAAAGAAATGTTTGATTTTGTTTTCTCTTGTCTTGTCAAGAATATTAAGCAGTGCGTATTTATCAAGAATTTCTTTTTCTAATCCTACGATTTGGGTAAGAGGTCTGCCGAGAAAGTAGATTGTAACCACCAAAAAGACCAAGCCTTCCGCAATTACAAATAAGGCATGGCTGAAGGCATCTTTAGTAGCGGTATCAGCGATAGGAATAAGGCTTTTTATAAAATCATCCAGAAAAAATATAAGGAGCCACGCTATAAGGGCAACGCCGGATATAAGAACCGGGTATAAAACCTTAAGCCTTGGAAGGTTGACGATTAGGATATCGTCAGTTTTTGGGTGTAGTTTTTGGGTGTAGTTTTTGGGTGTAGTTTTTGGGTGTAGTTTTTGGGTGTATCATGCATATTTTTTCTTACACAAGCGATGTGAGGCTCGCTGTGTATAACTCACTTTCTCCCCATTTTCCCCGAGTAAAAAGATTAGCATATATGTTTTTCTGTGTCAACTTTTTGAATCTTTTTTCGAATCTTTCAAATCTTTTCAAGTGATGTCTATGACAAACCTTGTGGTTGCAAAATGGAGCGCAGGCGTAGCAGCCACATCTTATCGGCATTCTATGCGATTTTCACTTCAAGCCTTTTCCCTAGAGCGTGAGCGACCTTCTCCAAGGTGGACAGTTTAATATCTTCTGCATGGTTTTCGATCCGTGATATGGCGGTCTTCTTTGTTTTCAGCCTTCGGGCGAGTTCTTCCTGTGTTATTCCTGAGGTCTCGCGGGCCTGCTTCAAAACCACGCCAATCTTGAACTGTTCGTAGCCCTCGTCATAGCCTCCGGCAAAACCCTTGTCCCTCTTTTTTCTTTCGGTAATGTATTTTCTTAGATCACTCATTTCCTTACCCTCCTCTGTGAATAATCTTTCCTGTATGCCTCGGCTCTTTCAATTTCACGCTGAGGTGTCTTCTGCGTTTTTTTAATCATGCCATGCGTCAGCACAACAACAGAGCTTCCATCAAAAAAGCAGAATATTCTATACGCGTTGGAGCCTGACTGTATCCTGCATTCCCAGATATTCTCGGTGCTGATAAGCTTCTTGAAATATGATGCCGGCACTATGTCGAGCTCTTCAATCAGGCTTAATACCCATGTTGTTTTTTGCGCTGCCTTTGCAGAAAGAGAATCAAGAAACTCCTTCACAGGGCACTTGCCTTCTGTTGTTCTGTAAAAGATTATCGTTTTAGCCACATTGTTAGGTTAACTTGAAAGTTAACCTTTGTCAAGATATTTTTAGGAGGAATGGCAGAGCGGATTTAGTTTCATTTTGTTTTTGTTCCCATTGAGCTGCGAGCGGATAATTTTTGCCAGATGGTAACCCCAAATGACCATCACAGCTAACTTATTGCAATGGCGGAGGGGCAGGGATTCGAACCCTGGGTGGAGTCACCCCCACAACGGTTTTCAAGACCGCCGCTTTCAACCGCTCAGCCACCCCTCCATAAAAAATAAGAATTATAAGTTTATCAAAACTGTATGTGTTTTTCCAAATTAAACCCTGAGCAGCACCATGCCTGATACAGGGTCAAGTTCCCTCGTCGCAGTAATCCCATTTATTTCGACTATAATAGCTTCGAGCACAAGAAAAGCCTTAGAGTTCTCCCTCATGCAGCCCGCCTTAACGCTGTCTTTCTTTGCATAAGCGCCGTGAAAATGTATCTTCGGTTCGTCGCCATGCCAAAAGATAGTGCCTATCCCTACTATCTCATGGCTTTCGGTCAGCTCGCGCCAAACCGGCACAGGCGGCATCTCCTCCTTGTCAGGCCCCACAACAAACCTGCCGGCCTTCATGCCGCCGATTAGATAGGCCACACCGGCCCTGATATTCTCTTTCTTTGCTATATCGGATAGCCCCTGAAGTATGTTGTCATTGTCTTCAAACTTCGCCACAACCACCCTGCCTGTGCTTCCTGTCTGGTATTTCATCAAGCCCCCTTTAAATGTTTTGGTATCGCGTTATAAACCATATCCACAGAAACAGCGTCCATACAAATAGTTTTTTTGCAGCTCCTTTTGTAGCAGGGCGAACACGGAACATCAGCCTTAACGATTACGTTATTGCGGCCGTACGGCCCGGTGCGAACAGGATTTGCAGGCCCGAATATCGCGATTACCGGAATACCGAAAGCTGCAGCAATATGCATAGGCCCTGTATCGTTGCTGACCACATACCTTGCTCCCCTGATTATAGAAATCATCTCTCTGAGATCTGTTTTGCCGGCCAAAGATATCGCTTTGCCTTCCGAAGTTTTAACAATTTCATCCGCTATTGCCGCATCAGATTGGCTTCCGACAATAAGGCTCTTTACAGGAAGCATAGATGCAAGCCGGCCATATTTCTCGGCAGGCCAGCGGTTCGCAATTTTACGTGCGCCCGGAACAAGCACAGCGTATTCTGAAAAAGCGGATTTTATACTCCCCACATTTTCGTTTTCTTTCACGAGAATCATGGGAAACCTTACCTCTTCGACAACACAGCCTAAGGCCTCGGCGATTTTTAAATACCTGTCAACCGCATGTATGTTCCGCTCCCCGGCAACTCTGTGCGTATAAAAGAATGAGCTGCCCTCTTTTGCCTCTTTGAAGCCGATGCGGAACGGCGCATTAGTGGCCTTCATAAGCAGTCCGCTGCGAAGAAGCCCCTGCAAATCAATAGCTATATCGTAAGATTCCTTGCGCAGTCCTCTGTACAAGGCTTTAAATTCATTTAAATTTTCGGGCAGTTTTCGCGCGCTTTTCCACCGGTCTTTATTTATGACCCAAAGTTTATCGATCATAGTATGACCTTCGATCAGATCTTCAAGCCCCTTTGCAACCACCCAATCAATTTTGGCTTTAGGAAAACATGTTTTAAGCGCATCAAGAAACGGCAGGCTATGAACGATATCGCCGAGCGAACTCGGTTTGATTATCAGGATCTTCTTGGGAATACGCTTAAGTTTAATCTGCTCCATCTTTAAGTATAACCTTCACCGCTTCCTTAAGGTCTTTCACTACTAAATCCGCATGCCTCGATTCTTTATGCTGGCCGGTAAGCACAAGGATTCCTTTTGCACCGACAGACTTTGCTAAAAGCATATCAACATCTTTATCACCGATAACATATGAATCTTTTACGGATATCTGATGTCGAGCCCTTGCATCCAAAATCATGCCCGGTTCGGGTTTTCTGCATCCGCACCCGTCGTGAGGCCCGTGCGGGCAATAATAAAAATCATCGAAGCCATATTTCTCGAGAAAAATGTTGTTGACCGCCTTTGTAAAACCTTCATCAACAAGGCCCCGCGCAATCCCTGATTGGTTGCTCACACCTATCAACATGCAGCCCTTTTTTTTCAGCTCCCCCAGATGCGCAGCATCAGGAAATACCTCAAAGTCCTCCCATCGGTTTAGATAATGGGCGTCTTTGCAGAGCGTGCCGTCCCTGTCAAAAAAAACAGCCTTTCTTTGCGGGATTAAAGATTTAACACCTTCATAAACCATATCGGCGGTTATGCTGTCCATGCATTTAAGATTTCGATCATTGCATGTCCGCTTAAAACAGGGACTGCATTCAGCATCAGACCTTATAACAATGCTTGCCTTGCCCTGAGGCCCTGTAAGCTCGGGCGAGGTTGAACCGAATATTGCTGTCAAAGGCGTGCCTACGGCATAGCCAATATGCATCGGCCCGGAGTCGTTAGAAAGCAGGATATCGCACTCTGATATTTGGGCTATAAGCTCTCTAAGCGAGTTTTTCCCTGCAGCAAGAATTTTTTGTCCATGAATCCGTTTAAAGATATCATCAGCGATTACAGCTTCAGCCTTGCCCCCAAAAACTACTATGCTTCCGCCGGTTTCTTTTATAAACCTCTGCGCCACATCCGCAAAGCGTTCAGGAAGCCAGCGCTTAGCCGAGCCGTATGCAGCCCCCGGATTTATGCCGAGCAACGGCCTATTCAAACCTTCAAAAACCTGTCTTGCCGCAACACGTTCTTCAAGCGCAAGTTTTATAAAAGGCTGCCTGTCAGAAACCTTTATGCCGATTTCATCCAATAAGTGAAGGTAATAATCGATATGATGCAGCTTTTTTACGGCAGCACCGCAAGGCACGGCGTTTGTCAGCAAAGGGCTTCTAGCGTCTCTTCCATATCCGATACGCTCCGGTATTGCCGCAAGAAAAACTAAAAGGGCAGCATCAAAGGCGTTTTGAAGGAGCACAGCCTTGTTAAAGTTTTTCTTCTTCAAGGCGTTTGCGAGCTTCAATTTTCCGCTCAGGCCTTTGTATGCATCATCGTATTCAAGAATATGATCGATGCAAAGATTTTTCTCGAACACCGGAGCAACAAAAGGCCTTGCCAGCAAAGTGATTTCGGCTTTTGGATATGCGGCTCTCAACGCCTTTATAGCAGGAAGGGTCATTACCGAATCACCCACCCAGTTTACCGCTCTTACCAGAATTTTATCAGTCTTCATAATTTCGATTTTTAGTTTAACATTTGTGCTAATATTGCAATATAACACTTCGATGAAACCGCTCCTGAAAATTTATCATAAACTCTGCTCATTTTATGGCCCGCAAAACTGGTGGCCTGGAGACACACCGTTCGAAGTGGCTGTTGGAGCCATTCTAACACAAAACACCAACTGGACGAATGTAGAAAAAGCGATTCGCAACCTCAAGGCGGCAGGAATGCTTTCTGCACGCACAATGCATGCACTACCCATAGAAAAGCTTGCTGGACTCATCCGACCTGCCGGTTATTTTAATATCAAAGCTCAGAGACTCCGCTGTTTTCTTGATTTTTTTATGACGCAATACGATGGCAGCATGAAGCGCATGCAAAAAAAGACGACCGGACTGCTTAGGGAAGAGCTTCTCGCAGTAAAAGGCATCGGCCCCGAAACAGCAGATTCAATACTGCTTTATGCCCTAGAAAAACCGAGTTTCGTAATTGATGCCTACACAAAAAGAGTTCTTTCACGCCATGGGATTCTTGAATACAAGGCATCGTATGACGAATATCAGCAACTCTTTCATCAAGGACTCAATCAAAACCTTCAGCTATACAATGAATTCCATGCTCTTTTTGTTATGACCGGAAAAGATTACTGCAAACCCAAACCGCGCTGCGAGAGCTGTCCTCTAAAAGACATCAAGCTTTTTAGAGCTGCTCCAGTTCGTCAATCATCCCCTCGATAACCTTAAACCCGCCCATCCAGAAGGCCTCGTCGAACATGTCTATACCAGCCTCGGTGAGTATTGCCGAAGGGCTTGCAGCGCCTCCATGCGAGAGTATTTTTATAAGCCTAGGTTTAAAAGATTCTCCTTCCTCTTTGTACTGACGATAAAGAGACAACGAAAGGAGCTGGCCAAAACTGTAAGCATAGCAATAAAAAGGCGTATGGAAAATATGCGGAATGCAGAGCCACTCCCTGCTGAAATCTTCGCTGACTTCAACCGAATCTCCAAACTGTTGTAAAAGCGTTTTCATATAGAGATTATGAAGCTCCTCAAGAGGCTTTCCGTCAGCTACAAGCTTGTGCGCCTCGCGCTCAAAAATCACGAAAAAAGCCTGCCTCATCACAGTAGCGTATATGTCATCAACAGCGGATGCAAGTATGTCACGCCTTATAGCATGGTCATTCTCATAAGCCAATATCCTGTCGGTAAGGAGCATCTCAGAAAAAACCGAGGCTGTTTCGGCAAGCGGCAGCGCAGGCTGAAATGTGAGAAGAGAATGTTCGGCAGCAAGCAGGGAATGTATCGCATGTCCCAATTCATGCGCGAGAGTTACAACCTGCCTCAACTCTCCAGTATAGTTCAATAATACCCACGGCGTCAGTTCAGGAAGAACGCTGAAGCAAAATGCTCCGCCCCGCTTGCCCTGCCTGATTTCTGAGTCTATATGCCCGCTTTCAAAAATTTTAATAGCATGTTCGCTGAAAATGGGCGAAAAATGATTAAGGCTGTCGAGCACCATCTCCACAGCTTCTTTGTAAGGAATATTTTTGTCCGACTCTTTTTTCAAAGGTGTATAGATATCGTAACGCTGCAGCGGATTATCTTTGAATCCCAGCCATTTTGCCTTAAGTTTAAAATACCTTTGGAACACCCCTGCCTGACCGGAGCATACATCAAGCAAGGTGTCCACCACCTTGTCAGGGATATCATTCAGCAGGTTTCTAACATTAACTGGTGATGAAAAATTTCTTACGCGGATGTTTTCTGAAGCCCAGTCACGAACCCTATAAATGTAAATCTGTCCTAAAACCGATTCCTCCTGCCCATAAACCCTGAACTGTTCTTTATATGCGGCTTCGCGAACAGCAGCCAAGGGGCTCCTTATGTATGCCATCAGGCTGTCACGCGTTAAACACTTTATTTCACCGTCGATTTCTATGTTGAATGTGAACTTGCTGGTTATCATGTCGTAGATCGTAAGCAAGGCGCTGCTGCCGTTGATGTCTTTCAGATTAATGATTTTTTCTTCAGGCTCGCTCAGGGCATGTTTTTTGAAAAGCCGCTGCTGCTCCAGATAGTATCTCAGGTCGCCGGAGTTTAGCATAAGCCTTTCTGCTGCTTCATCCTCAAGCGCTTTCCACCAGAGGTTGAAGAAAAGTATCTTGTTATATGCTTCGGCAATTATCTGCTCCATCCGGCCCATAAAAGCAAGCGCGTTTTGATCCTGAGTGTCTTCCGAAAACCAGAGCTGGCTGTATCCGCCGAGTTTTAGAGAGAGCCTTGCGACCATCTCTATCTTTGAAAGCATTGATGCAAAAACATCCTCTTTGATATCAGGCAACAGCATCGGCCTTAATGCTTCAATTTCTTTGACAGTCGCATCGAGCGCAGACACTATCGGCTCTATGCCGGCATCGTCATGCGAAGACAAAAGATCGGATATGCTCCATCGTGTTTTAATATCTTCTTTAAAAAAACTCACACCACAATCCTCCTAAAACGAACTATAAAACCAGATTGGGTAGTATCTCATGACAGATGACTGCAAGTCCAACGCAATGAAAACCACACACAGCAAAAAATACCGTTAAGCAATAGGGATAAGTTTCTGAAGTGAATGCGGAGTTTTGGTGACAGCTCTTTGCGAAGTGAAGCGTTAAGCAGCCGCAAGTGTTTGAGCCTGCAGGGCGAGTTTTGCGGCTGTAGCGTAACAAGCATTTAGAGCTGTCAAAACGCAGCTCTGAACGAAAGAAATTTATCCCTATTGCTGTTAGTACGATTATCTGGTTTTAGCCACTCTCTTTGGGGTAAACTAAAACTGTTCAAATGATATTCAAAAACATTCATCGCGATATTTTAGAAGGCATTTCGGACGGCGTATATGCTATAGACGCTGACAGGCGAATTATTTTTTGGAATCGTGGCGCCGAAAGACTCACAGGGCTCTCATTTGACGATGTTAAAAATAAAAACATAGATCAGGTATTCTCTTATACTGATGAGGCAGGAACCGCTCTCCCTGCCTACGAATACCCGGCAGCTCTCTGCCTGCAGTCTTTAGCGCCTGTTGTAAAAAACCTTTTCATAACACACAAAAACCGGGAAAAGTTTTATATTGAAGAACAAAGTTCTCCTATTCTTAAAAACGGAAAGACGGACGGGGTTGTTTCTGTTATGCGCGACAATGCACGGGTCTTTCAGGCGGTCGAAAAATTTATTCGCAATCAGCGCAAAGACCGACTTATTCCTATCTGCGCGTGGTGCAAAAAGATACGAATGGACGACGAGTCTTGGGAGCAGATAGAGAAGTATCTCACAGACGAAGGCTTTGGAGTATTCACGCACAGCATGTGCCCTGACTGCGCAGACAAGATATTCGAAAAGAAGGTGTATCTTGAGAGCTACCAGAATATATGCAAGGCCATAAGTTCGAGCATATCTCTGGATGAAGTATTGAATCTGGTGGTAACAAACGTTGTGAAGGTCATGAGCGTAAAGGCCAGCATGCTTAGGCTTTTGAACAAAGAGACGCAAAAACTTGAAGTTGCGGCCCATTATGGACTGTCCGATAAATATGTTAACAAGGGGCCTGTTGATTATGACAAAAGCATAGAGGACGCAATGACCGGCAAAGCGGTATCGGTTTATGATATAACCTCTGATACCGATGCGAAGTATCGTGAGGAGGCTGAATCAGAAGGCATACGGAGCATACTTTCTATACCTGTACGCTTCAAAAAAGAGGTTATAGGCATACTGAGGATGTACACTTCCGAGCCTGTAAAGTACAAAGACGAAGACTTGAAGTTCATGGCCGCAATCGCTGAACAGTCCGCGATTGCGATTGTGAATGCCCGCACTTTTGAAAAAACCGTTTCTCACGCAAAAGAGTATCTGCGCGTTTTTGAAGAGGTTACAAAAGTTGTAAGCTCTACTCTCAAGCTTGATGAGGTGCTTTACCTGATAGTCCGCAAGTTACCGGAGGCTATGGATTTAAAAGGAGCAACAATAAGACTGCTTGATGAAGAGTCGAAGCTTCTAGAACCGGTAGCAGCCTTTGGTCTTAGCAAAAAGTATCTGAGCAAAGGCCCTGTTGATATGGAAGAGAATATACGGGTTGCACTGCAAAAGGGGCCTGTTGCGATCTTTGATGTTAGCAACGATCAGAGAATCCTCTATCAGAAAGAAGCGGTTGAAGAAGGCATTAAAAGCATGCTAACACTGCCGATTATTGTGAAAGAAAAAGTTATAGGCATACTGCGGCTATTCACAGACAAACCGCGTATGTTTTCGGAAGAAGATATAGCTTTTTCAGCCTCGCTTGCCGAAGTTTGCGGAACCGCGATAGAAAACGCCCGCATGTACCAGCAGTTTTCAAATAAATAATCCCAGATGAGCGTTCTGCTTAAAAGAACCATTATCAGAAGCGACAACGGCACATTTGCAGAAACAGAAGATGAAATAGCTGTTGAGAAAAGGCTGCGGGTTTCGGTAAACGGCAAAGAGGTTTTGAGCCTGTACTGCACGCCGCTTATGGTAAGAGAGCTTGTTGTAGGAATGTTCATGTCCGAAGGCATAATAAACGGTGGATGGTGCGCCGAGCGAATGTCAATAGAATACGCTGATGATGTTCTTGTTGATATTCCTGCTGAAGGCGAGGCTTCAACAGAAGGGGCTGTAATAACCTCAGGATGCATCGGCGGAATAACATTTCCCAAGAGGCTTTCGCTTGAAAAAATAGAGGATGATTTTACATTAAATGCAAAAGACCTGAAAGAACTTTTCAGAAAGTTTCAAAATGCCGAGGAGCTTTACAAAAAAACAGGATGCATGCACAGCGCAGCCTTGAGCGACGGCGCCAACATAATCTGCCTTGCAGAAGATATAGGCAGACACAACGCGGTTGACAAGGTTATCGGTTATGCGATTATAGAGCAGATACCGTTTGCGGGCAAAATAATGCTGGCAAGCGGCAGGCTGTCTTCCGAAATAGTTTCTAAATGCGCAAAATGGGGAATACCTATGGTCGCAAGCAGAACATCTGCCACAAGCCTTGCCCTAACATTAGCCGAACAGAGCGGTGTGACTGTAGTTGGCTTTATAAGAGCTGACAGGTTTAATGTTTACACGCACAGCCAAAGAATAGTCTAAAGATTTTTAAGAACAAAAAAAGGGGCGAATCGAAAGATTCGCCCCTTTTTGCGCTTTAAGCGCGAGGGTTATTAGAAGTTAAGCTGTATGCCGTGTCTTGCGGTCCAGATGTTGTCTGCACCCTTGTTTGTAGCGGAGACAGTATCGTAATAATCCCATGCTGAACCAACCCACAGGTAACCGCCCTCAACCCAATACTTCAGGTTCTTGTCGATCTGGTAAGTGATATTCCAGTCAACTTCGTTACCAATCTCTGTGGAAAGCTTCGTGTTTGCAATTCCTGCTGCTTGAGCAGTGTTGATTCTTGCTGCTCTGAAATTGAACGCAGCGCTGGTTGCCATTCCATGCGTCATGTTTGTGCCTTTTACAGACTTAAGGTTGTAAAAAGAGAGGTTTGCTGTAAGGTCTTTTGTTGCCTGAATGTCAGCAGCCAACTTGATATACTTGGTGTTGTTAAGGCCAGCAGACCCTGAGGTCAGTCCTGCTGCTTCAAGCTTGCCGCCGGTACCAAGACCAGAGTTTGCAGCAGACCTTGTGCGATACTCATAAGTATAGGTGTAGTGCTTGTCTGTTCCAAGAGCTGTTATGAAGCCCTTGAACTTGGTGTTGTCCCTTACGCCGTCGCCGTTCTGGTCCTGATTGAAATCGTCGCCCGAGCCATAAGCATACTCAAGGGTAAGCTTCACAGGATCAAGTTTGTAGCCTGCGCCAACCATATATGCAAGACCACCGAACTTCAAATTACGCGGGGAGTTGGTTCCTGCTGTGGTTGAGCCGTTGTCACAGTTCTTGCAAGTACCCCACTGCTTTTCGATGTCAGCATAGAAGTCAACGCCAAAGAAATTCATGTCTGCGTTGAAGCCCAAGTTGTAAACATCAGCCTGTGCCTGTGTAGTAGCGCCACCTGCGAAGCCGGTTGCGTTTGGAACATTAATTCCATAGAAGTTTCTGTCCTTTACAAAGGTAAAGTTCAGGCCTAAGGAATTGGTCTTGTCGAGTTTGTAAGTTGTAACCAATGCATAGGCATCAGCATCAGTAGAGCTGTTTGTTACTGCGTTAACATTACTTGCCGTGCCTTCGTCAAACTTGATGTTTACCAAGCCGATGTGTAGTTCTTTGGTCGGATCAGCAAAAACAACAATCGCGTCGTCGCCCTGCTTGGTATGATCAAAGAAAAGACCGCGGCCGAGCTTTAAAGGCATATGACCGACCTTTATACCAACAGGGAAGCCGAGAAGGCTGCTGTTTACATGCTGAAGCCATGCCTGATAGATTCCGAGGGCAGCATACTGGCTGTTGCCTGCCTGGAATACACCCATGCCACCGCCAGCTGTGTTATTCCAATTGTAAATATCATTGGTGTTAGCGCCGGTCATAAACTCCAACATACCGGTTGTGTTTTTGTTCACTTCAGCCTTTATGGCAAGCTTAACCCTCTGGTCATAAGCTGCATAATGCTTTGTGCCGTTGTCTGTCCAGTTCTCATTGTTCTGTCTGTATTCGCCTCTGACCCTGATCTCTCCACCTATGGTGATCTTGGTGTCGCCGGCTGCTACAGTTTCTGCTGCAAAGGAGCTGACCGCAAGGCCGAGAACCATTGCTACTGCTAATGCTATTGATAAGTATTTTCTCACTTCCTAACCTCCATGGTTAGTTCAGTTTAGCCCGCCAAGGGCAGGCTTGAAAAACATTGTGCTGCCAAAATCATTCTGTTTTTTTCCGCTTATTACCCCCTTTTTGTGTGACTTGAGCCCCGTCCGGGGCTTTTCATAAAGTGTCATGTTATATCATTAACAGACACACTATGTCAAACAACAACCAATAGATTTTATTGCAAGAAACATACCCGAGCAAAATTATTATTTTTCAAGCAGTTAGTTTTTATTTTGGACTAGTGTGCTGTGGCTCAATTGCAACAAGCTGTGAATACGGGGCTAAAACTGTTGCAAATTTGACGCTAACCGCTGCCTTACCTCCCCACCGAGAAATATTTAAAACCAGCAGCTTTCATCTTATGCGGGTCATAAATATTCCGCAGATCGAAAAAATAGGGCTGCTTAAGGGCTGTTAAGATTTTTTGCATATGCAGGTTTCTAAACTCGTTCCATTCCGTAACAATAATAACCCCATCTGCGGATTCGCAGGCATTATAAGGATCTTTGCAAAAAGATACGTCCGAAAAAATTTCTCTTGCATTGTACATCGCGATTGGATCGTATACCCTTATGGTTACGCCCTCTTTTTGCAGCGACTGAATAATCGCAATAGCGGGCGCTTCTCTTATATCGTCGGTGTTCGGCTTGAACGAAAGCCCCAAAATAGCCAAAGTCCGGCCCTGCAAAGGAGTTAAAGCATTCCGGACCTTGTCTATCGCCCTCTGAAGCTGCCTCTCGTTTGCTGCCACCGCCGCCTTCACTATGCCAAGCGGCACTTCATTTTCGTCAGCTATCTTAACCAACGCCCTTGTATCTTTGGGAAAACAGGAGCCACCAAAACCCGGCCCTGCATGAAGGAACTTCGAGCCGATTCTGCCGTCCAACCCCATTCCCTTTGCCACAACATTCACATCACCGCCCACCTTTTCACAAAGCGCTGATATCTCGTTTATAAACGAAATCTTTACTGCTAAAAACGAGTTGGCGGCATATTTTATTAGTTCTGCAGTTTCGACATTCGTAAGCACAAAAGGGGTTTCAAGAAGATACAACGGCCTGTAAAGATCTTTCATTATGGCTGCCGATTTTTCTGTGTCTGCGCCTATCACCACCCTGTTGGGCCGCATAAAATCATCTATGGCCGCACCTTCGCGCAGAAACTCAGGATTGGAGACTACGTCAAAATCAACCGCTGCCTTCAAATTTTCTTTGATGATTTTTCTAACCCTCTTGCCGGTGCCAACAGGCACCGTGCTTTTCGTAACAATTACTTTGTATTCGTCAATGCTGCCGGCTATTTCCTTTGCAACCGCATCGATATAACTGAGATCTGCGGAACCGTCCTCACGAGGAGGAGTGCCGACAGCAATAAAGATTATCAGTGATTTTTTAACCGCATCAGCTAAATCGGTAGTAAAGTTAAGCCTGCCCTTAGTTGCATTCCTTTTTACAACATCCTCAAGCCCCGGCTCGTAGAAAGGAATCTTATGCTCCTTTAGATTGTTTATTTTCTTTGCGTCGTTGTCCACACAGGTTACAGAAACTCCGAACTCTGCGAAACATGCCCCGGTTACAAGGCCGACGTATCCTGTGCCAATTACAGCTATGTACATGAAGCCTCCGTACTATGCCTTTTGCAGCTTGGAAAGTTTTATTATCAGCTCGTCTATGACAAAGCTTTTGGACTGTTTAACCGCTATATCCGCTTCATGCAGCAGCTTATAAACCCCTGAGAGTTTTTTATCGTCTGTAGGGCCGGCCGGCTTGAAAGGCTTTGGGGAAACTGAGTAGTTAATCGCGCCCAAAAGCATCTGGTCCTCAATGCCCTTGCCCAGCTTTTCGTAAATCTTAAAAGCCGCACGAGTATCCCCTTTTTCGATAGCTTTGCATAGGGTAAAAGCATCATACTCTGCGCTCGCATATACGGCGGCCCTTATATCTCCGGTATCCACAGGCCGGCCGGAGCCCCAGCTCGCAAATTTTTCTATCTCGGAATGCAGCATACCCAGATCGTTCCCCGCATGCATTATCAGATAATTTATCGCATCGCTGGTAAAGCTTATGCCTTTCTTTTTTGCAATAGACGCTACCCAGACCGGAAGGTCTTTTTCGTAAAGCGTCATCGGAATTGATTTAACAGAATTCAAAACACCCGAATCAAAAAGCTTGTTCATATCTTTTGATTTGCCCTCATAAAAAATCACAAAAAGAGTGGAGGCTGAGGGGTTGGCAAGATATTTCTCTATAGGTCCAATCTCCTTCTTTTTGATTTTCTGGGCGCTGAAAAGAAGCACGATGCGCCTTTCGGACATAAACGGCATTGTGTTAAGGACATCCACAATCCCTTCTACAGGCCTGCTGTCATCGGATGATGCTGCATCAAAAACATCCAGACCGAAATCTCCTGCATCCGCGAAGACCTGTTTTATAGAAACCATCGCCTCATGAAGCAAAAAATATTCTTCTGAATGAATAAGGTAAACTGGCGCCGGCATACGATTTGCAAGCTCCTGCTGAAACTGTTTAATGCTCATTTTTTCTTGAATTCAGGCGTGGTGGACAGGCCATAGACAATGCTTCGTGCAAGCTCTTCGGCCAGATTTTTGACCGCACGATCCATAGCCAGCTCTTTTTGGGCGGTCAAGTTTTCGAGAGGGCTTACGGCAGCAAACGATGTTCTGAAGGGATCTGTGCCCTCAATCTTTTTAGTTGTGTTTTTCTCGATATCTATCAACCTGAAGTCGGCAAGTATCGATATTTCATACTCAGAGGCTGTCAGCTCCTGTTCAGAAAGTGCTGTCAGTGTAAATTTTGTTACGTCCGCCTCTATCCTGTATTTTGCGGAGGAACTAAGCCTAAACCCATAGGAGGCAAAAGTTTCTGCAAGAGCCCTGTTGAGTTTGTCCTGCAGCTTAGGTTCAAGTGTATGATTTTGTATGCTCCCAAACGCAATAGAATCAAATGGAAGCTCTGCCTTGCCGCGCACCGCATAGCCGCAGGCATTAACCAAAAGAAGCGCACTAAAAAGAAAAACACAAATATATTTCCTGTTCACGCACCGCCCCCTACCACTATGTTTACCAAGCTGCCTTTGACTACAATCACTTTTTTTATGGTCTTCCCTTCCGTAGCCTCTTTTATCTTAGCATCATTTAGAGCCCTGTCTTTTGCCTCTTCATCAGAAAGCCCGGCAGGAACGAGCAGTTTTGCCTTCAATTTTCCATTGACCTGAACCACCAGCTCAACATCTTCATCCTCAGCAAATTCTTTGTTCCATTCAGGCCACGCATGCTTATAGATGCCGGGGAGTTCTCCAATTTCGAGCCACAACTCTTCCGAAAAGTGGGGCGCGAACGGAGAAAGCATAAGAACCAGATTTTTTATTGCGACGAAAAAAACTGCCCTATCCTCGTCCTTTTCGGTTTTAAAAGATGCCATCTCGTTCACAAGCTCCATCATAGCCGCGATTGCGGTGTTGAAATGATAATCTTTTTCTATGTCAGTGGTTACCTTTTTAATTGTCTGGTGAGTTTTTCTGAGCAGCGGCGTAACTGCAGGGGAATAACCATTTTTAGATGCAATCTCTTTTCCTTTTAAAATGTCCTGCCTGCACCTGAAAACAAGACTCCAGATTTTATGCAAAAATCTGTATGCGCCCTCAACCCCCTGATCAGCCCACTCAAGGTCTCTCTCTGGAGGCGCGGCAAACAGCGAGAACAGCCGCATAGTATCGGCGCCGTACCTTTTTATAAGTGCGTCCGGATCGATAACATTCTTCTTGGACTTCGACATCTTCTCGACCCGGCCTTTGTCAACAGCATTTCCGCATTGCGGGCATTGGCCGTTAGAAACTTCTTCAGGAAAAAGCCAGCCGTGTTCAGGACATTTCCATGTTTCTTTGCAGACCATCCCCTGCGTTAGAAGATTGCCGAATGGTTCGCTTTGAGTGATTATGCCAAGGTCACGCAGGCATCTGGTGAAAAATCGGGAATAGAGGAGATGAAGCACAGCATGCTCTATGCCGCCAATATACTGATCAACAGGCATCCAATAAGCGATGTTGTTTTTATTCAAAGGCTCTTCGCCTTTCTTGGAACAGTAGCGTATAAAATACCAAGAAGAATCCACAAATGTATCCATAGTATCGGTTTCTCTGCGTGCAGGTACTTTGCATTTAGGGCATTCGGCATTCACAAAATCTTTTATATCGAGAAGCGGCGAGCCGCCGGTGCCGCTGAACTGCACTGCTTCGGGCAGGATTACGGGCAGATCTTTTTCTGGTACAGGCACTGCTCCGCATTTTTCGCAATAGATTATCGGTATCGGCGTGCCCCAATAGCGCTGACGGGATATTCCCCAATCCCTGAGTTTATATTTGATAGTCTTTTTGCCTAATCCCTGCGCCTCTACAAAAGCTGCTATCGCACCTTTTGCTTCGCTGTTTTTAGCGCCGCTGAATTTTCCTGAATTAATTAGAACGCCTTCGCCTTCGAAAGCTTCTGTAAGAGATTCGTCCGACTGCCGACTGCCGACTGTTGACTGAATCACTGTTTTTATGGGCAGGCCGTATTTTTTTGCAAACTCAAAATCTCTCTGGTCATGCGCAGGCACCGACATTATCGCGCCGGTTCCGTATTCCATGAGAACAAAGTTTGCAATATAAATCGGCACCCGCTCATTGTTGAGCGGGTTTATCGCATATTGTCCGGTAAAGTGTCCAACCTTATCATCTTCTTTGCCGTATTTGGCCTTGACCACTTCTAAGGCGGTTTTATCTTTTGTAAGCGTTTCTGCAAGCGGATGAGCAGCAGCAATGCACATAAAGGTAACGCCAAAAAGAGTGTCGGGACGGGTGGTAAAAATCTTTAGTTTCTCGCTCCTGCCCTCTATCGCAAAATCCACTTCTGCGCCTTCGCTCTTGCCTATCCAGTTTTTCTGCATCACCGCAACCCGTTCGGGCCAGCCGCTTAAGTCATCACAACCCTGAAGCAGTTCTTCGGCATAGCGGGTTATCCGGAAAAACCACTGCTCAAGCTCTTTCTGAACAACAACAGAATCGCAGCGCCAGCAGCCGTTGTCAACCACCTGCTCATTGGCCAGCACAGTGGCGCAAGAGGGACACCAGTTTACAAATGAAGTTTTCCTGTAGGCAAGCCCTTTTTCGAGCATCTTAAGAAAAAACCACTGGTTCCAGCGATAGTATTCAGGATTGCAGGTTGTGACTTCCCTGTCCCAGTCATAGCTCAGACCAAGCCTGTCGAGCTGCTGTTTCATAGAGGCAACATTTTCATATGTCCATTTTGAAGGATGTACCTTATTTTTTATAGCGGCGTTTTCTGCTGGCATTCCAAAAGCGTCCCAGCCCATAGGGTGAAGCACATTGAAACCGCGCATGCGTTTATATCGGGCTATAACATCGCCTATAGCATAATTCCTCACATGGCCCATATGAATCTTGCCGGAAGGGTACGGGAACATCTCAAGGCAGTAGAACTTCTTTTTCGAGGCATCAGCAGATGATTTGGCTGCGGCCTCTTCAGCCCAGTATTTCTGCCACTTCGGCTCTATTTCGTTAAAGTCGAAACGCTCTTTCATATTCTAAATTTTGATCCCGAAGTCCGGGAATATCGCCGTAAGCTGGCGAAGGTTGTCGGTCAAAAGTATCACACCGAAAACGATTAAAATTAATCCGCTCATAATCATTATGACGCGCATGAACTGATGGATTTTTCTGGTATATGTGAAGAAAAAATTTATCGCCAAAGTGGAGAGTATAAAAGGGATGGCAAAACCGAGAGAATAAACTGTCAGCAGCTGCATCCCATAAAAGGCCGAGGCCTGAGAGCTTGCATAAATCAATATGGTGCCGAGAATCGGGCCTATGCAGGGCGTCCATCCGGCTGCAAAGCTCATCCCGATAAGAAACGCGCCTACGTATCCGGTGGGGCCTTCTTTGATATGAAATCTTTTTTCCCTCATCAAAAAATCAAGCTTTAGAAAACCTGCTATAAAAAGTCCGAATATAATCGTGAGTATTCCGCCGCCTATTCTCAGATAATCCTGATACTGCATTAAAAGTCCGCCGAGCATCGAAGAAGAAGCGCCGAGAGATATGAACACGGCCGAAAAACCTCCTACGAACGCAAGTGTGTTGCCCATAGTCTTTGAGGCTTTAGGGGTGTGCTTCAGTTCATCGAGAGAAAGCCCGGTTATGAACGAAACATAAGCCGGAACGAGCGGAAGAACGCAGGGCGAGAGAAAAGAAAGGATGCCTGCCAAAAATGCGAGCGGGAAAGAAACCGTTGTTGTCATTTTTTAACCTGTCTTCTCATTAAGTGCGGGCGCAATCCGCAGGGTCGCCTTTGATTTTTTCTATCGCGTGCGGCAGCACATCAGCGATAATCTCCAACTGCTCCCTTACCGCTGCCGGACTGCCCGGCATATTTATTATAAGCGTACCGCCTCTAACTCCGGCAACCGCCCGCGAAAGCATCGCCCGCCTAGTTTTCTTAAGGCTTTCGTTTCGCATAGTCTCCGCTATCCCCGGAATCTGCCTCTCTATCACAGCAAGAGTGGCCTCCGGAGTTACATCCCGTGGCGACAATCCTGTGCCTCCGGTTGTTATTATCAAATCAACCTTTCCAGAGTATTCTATGAGTTTTTCTTTAATGAGCTCCATTTCATCGGGGAGCATATCGTAGTTAACTACATCACCAAAATCCTGAAGCGCCGTTTTTATCGCAGGTCCGCTCTCGTCTTGCCGTTCACCGCGCGCCCCTTTGTCACTAAGTGTGAGCACAGCGATCTTTATCATCGTTTTTAGCCGTACGCTTCAGGCGACAATCTAAGCTTGGCGATAATCTCATCGCCGACGCGGATGGTGCCGCCCTTTAATATCCTGATAAAAATCCCCTCTTTAGGCATTACGCAGTCGCCCGCCTGATCGTAAATAGCGCAGCGGGTGTGGCATTCCTTGCCTATTTGAGTGACTTCTCCGAGCACTTCTTCACCGATTTTCATCCGTGTTTCGAGCGGAAGAGAAATCAGATCGATGCCTTCGGTTGTAATGTTTTCGGCAAAATCTCCGGGCTTAACATCAAGTCCGAGCGCTTGCATCTTCCTAACGCTTTCTATAGCAAGCAGGCTAACCTGCCTGTGCCAGTCTCCGGATGCGTGCGCATCGCCTTCAATGCCTTTATTTTCAATAATCACAGCCGTTTTAACCGGAGTTTTCCTGACGCCCTTTTTGTCGCTGATATTGATTGACACTATCTTTCCCTGCATAATGCTCCTCTATAAGTAAAGTTAATTAAAATAACACAACCAACAAGCTACTGTCAGCATTGATATTTTTAATTTTTGAAGGTCTTGGTTGAAATATCTATTATCTGCAAATTGCATTTTTGGACTGTTTGCGATGCGCTCTCAGGCAACTCCTGAGAAATAATTGCGGTTTTGTATCCATAGTTTTCGAGCCTGCTGCACAAATTGTCCGGCATTTCGGCAAACATATCTTTAAGGGTTTTGAAATGTGTTAATGTGTCCTGAGAAAATCTCGACACATCTCCTGTTGCCATAGGCTTACGATGAAATATTTGCAGCAACAATGCATGCCCGTCGCGAAAAACAATAGGAAGATTTATGACCGGACCCAAAACCTTATTATGCAAATCGATAATTGACTGAGATACCGGTTCCTTTGAAGGGGTGCCGGGATAAACCTCAGCAACGGTCCAAAAAATAAAAAAGCAGATAATAATTGTTCCTGCAAGGCCTCCTGCCTTATGCCTCAATTTATTAACAACAACCGATATTCCTTCAGCGCTTGCTATCATCAAAAAGAACATTCCGAATACAATCAAACGCACCGGTGTCCGGAATTGACTAAAAAAAGGCAACGATTCAAATAATGAATACGGCATCGGTATCTCGGTGACTCCATTTAACAGCTTTAGTTTGGGGCCAAGGCTTAAGACAAAGAAAACAAACGCCATAATACACGGGGTTTTAATCCGAGACCTGTCCCCAACCAGCAGCGCGATAACACTAAATAAAATTAATGGATAGCCTATAAATGACTCTTCGGTCGTAAGCGTGTTGGTGAGAAACGAATATATGCCACCAAACAATTTGGCATAAAAAAAATGGTTGTGCTCTCTCGGCAAAACAAAATCGATAAAATTAGCTGAATAAGCCACTCTTTCTATTGCCAGCGGCTTTGCAGATTCAGCGCTAAACCATGCAAACAGATATGGGAACATTATGCCCAATGTAACGCACCCAAAAAAAACAATATGGGTCATTTTAATAGACCGAATAAAATTAAGAATTAGGCTTCTTTGTGCCGGAAAAACCAATAAAACAATCAACAACAAAACAGATGAGATAAATACAAAAAAAGAAAATTCTGTGAAGTAGATCATACCGCCAAGACTGAATGAAAGAGCAAGTCCATAACCGAATGACTTGGTTTTATAAAAGCGCAGCGCAAGATATGCTGTAAGCGGTAGAACAAAAGCCCCTATAAGGTTCAACGCAAAGCTGTGCAGAGTAAGGAAGTTGCAAAAAGAAAAGGCTATAGCCGGCGCAGCCGACTCAAGAGGTTTATATCCTAGCTCTGTTAAGGTCAGGTATGAAAAAAGAAAAAGACCGGCAAAACAACATAAAATGCAGAGATTAAGCGCATATACCGGATACAGCGGACTTCCGCCCGAAATCATATCAACAAAAAAAGTCAGCGGGAAGTAGCCTATTCCGAGCGTGTGATTGCCAAGGCTTGTTCCATTTGGATAAAAAATCATATTAGTATGAAACAGTTGTGCGCCTGTTTTAACCGCTTCATTAACCGTATAAAGATTCCATACCATAATGCCCGGATCATAAGGCTTATGTCCTTTAAAAATTGAGTCCAGCGGAAAAATGTGGCCAAACATCATGACCGAACTTAAAACAAGAGCTATGGCAATCAAAAGGATATAGCCGGTTAATTTTTTGCTGTGTTTAAGCGTTTTAGTAAACAACCTAACTCCTGTGTTTAACACTGAGCAGATGTGTAACTTTTTCGAAGACCGAATCAGCACTAATGCTTTTCATGCAGACATTATCCTTACAGGGAGAAAAGCGGTGATTGAAAACATTAACGCATGGGCTGCAGGATAATTCGACGCAAACATACTCAACATTCCGTCCTATAGGCCCAAACAAATCCGGTGTCTCAGGCCCGAACAAGATTACTTCCGCAATATCCGTAAGCGTCGCAAAATGGCCCGGCCCGCTGTCGTTTGTTACAAGAACATCCGCTATAGAATAAAGAGTTAGAAGCTCTTTCAAAGTTGTTTTCCCAGCAAGATTCACGGTCCTGTCGGATCCAATCTCTCTGCGGATGCTTTCGACCGCAGCCTGTTCTGACAATGCCCCTGTAAGCACAATCGCAATATTAGGATCCGATTCAAGAAGACGCTTCGCAAGCCTGACAAAATTTTCGGCCGCCCATTTCCTGAGTGGCAGCATATCGCCCGCGTTCGGATTAAGTATAACCAGATGATTCCCAAACTCGCTTAACCCATGCTCCTGAAGCATATCCTTGACCTTTTGCAAATTCTCTTGCAAAGACGCTAGTTTTGCAAAATAGAGTTTCAGTGTATCTGTTTTGATTTTAGCAACCGGGATTTCATCAGGAGACATAAACGCGGCCTCGGTCAGTATCATGTATGCCTTGGCCACATGAATATACGGATTATACTGAACCCTCTGAGTCATAAGATTCCCACGATATGGATATTCGCTTGTGTACCTATGATAGCCTATTCTGTTTGAGGCTCCGCAAAGATAACTTATAATGGCAGAGGCTCGGGAAAAAAACTCCATGTCGATGGAGGTGTCGATCTTAAGCCGTCTGCTTCTGAAGAAAAAGCAGAGCATATCACGGGCAAAAACCAGCGGATTGTCGTTGCTTATTTCAAAAATATTCTTGGCCGGAATAATGTCAAGGATATCAAGAATCGGACGGTTTTCTTTAAAAACACAAAAATAAACATTATCACTTCCGACAGCATCAACAGCCCTTTTTAAAGAAGGATATGCGAGAACCGTAGCGCCCTGCTCCACTAGCTTTATAAAAACAATTTTGCGGACTTCTTTTTTCGAGGGCTTTCCAAAAACAAATCTTTTCAGGCGATCGTATGCCGTAAGAATAAAGCAAAGAGGCCTGCCTAAATAAAAATCAATATTTTTAATCGTAGATGGGCTCATTTTCCGATAACTATCAATTTAAATGCTGCAACTATAGCGTTTATTTTATCCAAAAAACAAATGGGCAACCCCTCTTCGGGATTGCCCATTTCTGAAATCAGCAAGCGGTTAGTGAACTTCTTCTCCGCCGGTCTCTTCTTTTACTGATATAGCTATTTTGTACAGCACGGTAAGCACCAGCGCGCCGATGGCCCAGATGCCGAGGGCTATGGATATCTCGGTTCCTGTAGCGGAATATTCGGTCACCGTCTCAAACATATTAGGGATAAAGCCTCCGATAACCAGCCCTATGCCCTTGTCTATCCATGTTGCGATAAAGATGCCTGCGGCCGCAAATGCAAGTATCTTCTCATTCTGGCGGGTAGCAGGATTGATAAGCAGGCCTACGGATGCAATTCCAATTATTACGGACGCCCACATGAAAGGCACCAGATTGCCATGCCCATGGAATCCGAAGAACAGGTACTGAAGCGGCGCCATGTGGCCCGGAATGTTGCTGTAAAAGGCTGTGAAGAACTCCATCGCCAGGAAGAATATGTTGATTATCATCGCGTAGGTGACGATCTTGGCAAGGGTCTGTATCGCTTCTTTGCCCGGATCGAATTTTGAGATTTTCCTGACCAGCAGACAGAGAAGTATCAGCAGCGATGGACCCGAAGCAAAAGCCGAAGCCAGGAATCTAGGCGCCATAATCGCGGTCAGCCAGAGATGCCTGCCCGGAAGGCCTGCGTACAGAAACGCGGTTACGGTATGGATGCTGACCGCCCAAGGTATAGAAAGATAAATAAACGGCTTTATCCATGCTGGAGGCGGCACCTGTTTCCGCTCTGCCGCAAGCGTTGTCCACCCCACCAAAAGATTGATGAACAAATATCCGTTGAGCACTATCATGTCCCAGAACAGGATCGAGCCTGGTGTCGGATAAAGTATTACATTCATAAGCCTCATCGGCTGGCCAAGGTCGGCCACGATAAAAAGCAGGCACATGGTAACTGCTGATATCGCCAGGAACTCGCCCAGTATAACTATCTTTCCGAATTTTTTATAATCATGAAGGTATTTCGGAATTATCAGCATCACAGCAGAGGCTGCCACGCCGACAAGATAGGTGAACTGCGCAATATAAACTCCCCATGAGATGTCCCTGCTCATGCCTGTAACCCCAAGCCCGTACTCGTACTGCTTCATGTAATTGGCCATGCCCACGCCTATTACGGCTAAGAGGAAGAGGATCCATGTCCAGTATTTTTTGCTTCCGTCTAATGCCTTATCCAGCATTCTCGCCACCTCCTACTATGTAATAGACGCTCGGACTGGTGCCGAGTTCAGGCTTGCGCCTTATGGTGAAATTATCTTTAAGCACTTTTCTTACCTCAGAGGCCGGGTCGCCTACGTCGCCGAAAACAAGCGCCTTGGTGTCTTTGCAGGCCTCGACACAGGCAGGCATAAGCCCCTCGTCAAGCCTCTCGACACAGAAGGTGCATTTCTCGACAACACCCTTCATCCTTGTCGGGTATTTGGGATTGTTGTCTTTGATAAACGGCCTCGGGTCTCTGTAGTTGAAGCTTCTTGCTCCGAACGGGCATGCTGCCATGCAGAACCTGCATCCGATGCAGCGGTGATAGTCCATCATAACTATGCCGTCATTTCTTTTAAAAGTCGCCTTTGTCGGACAAACCCTTACGCAGGCAGGCTTTTCGCAATGATTGCACAGAAGAACAAAAGGCTTCTCCTTGACCGCTTCGCTGATATGCTCATGCTCCTGACCTACAAAGGTATGCTCGAATTTGTCGGTCCATATCCATTTAATCTCGTCCTTCGGATTGCCGAACTCAGGTATATTGTGGATGCTGTGGCAGGCATGGATGACCTTTTTATAGTCATCCTGCGTCTTGAATTTCCTCATGTCGATAACCATAGCCCACTGTTTTGCTTTAAGGGCATTCGAGTTGGGGGAGGTCACTGCAGCCTCTAAAATTCCGGGCATTTTGCCTGAAACAGCAGCCACGCCCGCGCCCAAGAGTCCCGTTATTCCAGCTATTTTTAAAAAGTCTCTTCTGTCCATGCTCATGACTTGTTCTCCTTCGGTTCAATATGGCAGTCGAAACAGTAAGGTTTTACGGCAAGGTAGTTGTGGCACTTGTCGCAAAAGTCCTTCTTGTTGGAATGGCACCTCAAGCATTCGTTCTGAAGGCTCATGTTGTAATGCTTGCCTGTTGAGCTTACAAAAACCCTGTTGCCGTCTCGTATTACCGAGTCGCGCCAGTCATTGAGCATCTGCATATGGCCGGCTTTCATAAACTCCTTAGGCTCTATGCATTTGCGCTCTTCAACCGGCATCTGCTGAATGACAGGAGTGTCTATCTTCGGCTCGGGCTTTACATTTGCCTTCCCTAGATTTGACCAGAAAGGGAATAGCACTATCGCCAAAAAGATTATTATCCCCGGAATTATCTTGCCGCTGTTATACATTATTCACTGGCCTCCTTTCCCGGAAGAGGTTCGAGTCTTATATCTAGGGTCCTCTCCTTTTCACCCTTCATAACGAGGGCGTTTGCCACAAGCTCGTGAGTGCCGCATACTGCAGTGCCGGGCACCCAGTAATCGACCGAGGCCGAAAGCGTAGCCCTGTCTATGGCACATACATTGGCCAACATATTAACCCCGTGTTTTTCTTTGACGTATTTGACCGCATTCGCCCTCGGCAGACCGCCCCGCATCCTTAGCTCCATATTTTCTGATGCGTTCAAGCCTGTGCCGCTGCCGCAACAGAAGGTCTTTTCCTTGATAGTGTCTTCAGGCATCTCATGGAAATGGTTGCAAACATTGTTAATGATATATCTCGGCTCCTCAAGCATGCCCATTCCCCTTGAAGTGTTGCAGGAGTCGTGATAAGTAACGACGAGGTGGTCGTTCCTGCTCTTGTCGAGCTTCAGCTTGTTGTGCTTGATAAGGTCTGCTGTGAACTCCGCGATATGCACCATCTTTGTGGCTTTGGCATTCTCGAACTTGGTGCCTGTGATAGGAGACACCGGCTCCTGAAGAAAATCGGCCGGTCCCTGCCATGTGTCCATATACTGGTGGATAACCCTCCACATGTGGCCGCACTCGCCGCCCAGTATCCATTTTACGCCGAGCCTTTTGGCCTCTGCATAAATTTTGGAATTGAGCCTCTTTGCCATCTCATTGGATGTGAAGAAGCCGAAGTTGCCGCCTTCGGATGCGTATGTGCTCCATGTGTAGTCGAGGCCTAGTTCATGAAAGAGCATCAGGTAGCCCATAGCCGTATATGTGCCGGGGTTTGCAAACAAATCTCCTGAAGGTGTGACAAAGAGTATTTCTGCTCCCTTCCTGTTAAAGGTGGGCTCGATAGTTATACCTGTTATCTCTTTTATGTCGTCGAGGAAGAATTCAACGCTCGATTTAATGGTATGCGGCTCGAGGCCTAAATGGTTGCCCTTCATGTAACAGTTCGCAACAGGGCCGCCTATCCATCCCAACTGCAATCCCAAGAGATTCAGCAGCTCTCTCGCCATCATGGTTATCTCTGCGGTGTCTATTCCGTAAGGACAGAAGACCGAGCAGCGGCGGCATTCTGTACACTGATAAAAATAGTACCACCACTCTTTAATAACACTCGGGGTAAGTTCTCTTGCCCCGGCTATTTTTTTAAGTATCTTTCCTGCGAGGGTGAAGTTGCCCCTGTAAACAGATCTAAGAAGCTCTGCCCTTAAAACCGGCATATTTTTCGGATCGCCGGAGCCGATGAAAAAATGGCATTTGTCTGCGCAGGCTCCGCACCTTACACAGATATCCATAAAAAGCTGGAATGACCTGTATTTTTTCAGCAGATCCTGCATGCCCTGAAGGACAATCTGCTCCCAGTTCGCAGGAAGGTTCCAATCTTCGTCCTGAGGCCTCCATTCATGGATGTTCGGAAACTCTACGGTCTCGAGGTCCTTTGCCTTTGTAGCATGGCAGAACATATGCTCCCGAATTTCGGTCGGGGTGTCCATCCACTCGGTCTTCGGCGGAGTGTAGTCGATATTTATAAGGTCTTTTGGTTTAGCTGTGAATTTTGCCATGGGCTACTCCTTTTCGACCGGTATGCCGGCATCTTTCATCTTTGCCCTGAAATCATTCTCATATTCTTCATAAGTATGAACATGAACAGGATAGTTCCATGGGTTTACATGCCTTACCATACGGCTGTTGTTTATCATATTCCTCGTCGGACTCATAAATACACCGCCCATATGCATCAGCTTGCTGAACGGGAAATAGGCGAAAAGAGCCGAAATCAAAAATACATGCAGGAAAAAAAACGCTCCATTGCCCTGCATCAACGTTGCAGGTATGACAGGGTTGAAAGTTACCAGTCCCATAGTAAAGTTCTTAACCCCGACTACATCAACCTTGGTGATGTATCTCATTAATATGCCCGAAATCACAACCGCTGCTATAAGAAAAAGCGGGAAGTAGTCCGCAGGCAAAGAGATGTAGCGAATCTGCGGCAGCAAAACTCTTCTTATAAAAAGATAGCCAATAGCGGCAAGGATAACGCCATCGGTGATATAAAGCATCGGAACCCCTATCTGCAGGAATCCGTCAAGATGTTCGAGAGCTGCAATGCACATAGGCACATCCCCCACAAAAAACCTGAGGTGCCTGACGAGTATTACAAGAAAGGTCCAGTGGAACGCAAGACCGGCAAGCCAAAGCCACTTGTCCGAACCATAAACTATCTTTTGGCCGTCCCTCAGCTCCGCCTTGATATTCCTGAAAAGTGAACGGAATAAAAATATCTCGAGCGCCATCCTTATAATAACTCCTGCTGCTGTGGAAGGGTTCTCGATCTTGTTCTGCTTGACCCATGGGAGAGAAAACTCTTGTCCGCACGTTGTAGGTATGCGGAACGGTACGGGTGAAGAAGCCCACTTTACTATCCGGTAAACGAATCCTCCCACAAACACCGCAAAGGCGATATAAGGGATGATTACACCGAACAGAAAATGCAGGTTCGCCACATTTACCGCCATGAGCGCTGCTGCTGCCAACGCCATCACTGCGACAAAGGGTAATAACATTTTCATTTCAAAACCTCTTTCCTTTCTTTGTCAGTATTTTTGAAATTCAAAAAACAAGGGTCGGACATCCTGCTCTCATTTATCAGGTTTGCCTGTTGGAGCAGCCTGAAAGTCAGTTTCTTCGCCTCGTTCGCCTTAAGCTCATAGATTTTTTCCCTGCAGCTCATGTAAATATCGAAGGCCCTGAGCGACAGGGTGTCTATGATGCTTCCCATTTCTATCAATTCATTTCCCGAAAACTCGGATGCGCCGTTTGAGGAATTATTAATATGACCAGAAACCACCTGCTTCAACCCCAAAATAAATCCCACAGCCTCCGAAGGCGTGAACTCCTGAATCGCCCTAATCCTGACTATGCCGTCAAGCAGTGGGTCTGTCCTGCCGTTGTCAAGCCCCTCTCTGTTTTTAAGCGCTGCAATAATTTGGGAGATTAAGCCTTCCATGCCATCGAGGATAGTCTGGCCTACCGGATTGGCGAAGCGGTCTTTTTTGTTCTTAAGAAAATTGGAAGTATCAGACGGATAAGATGCCAGTATCTCGTTGAACCATGCAGATACTATTGCCGTTTTGTTTTCTGACAGAAACTCATACAGCTTCATGCAGATGCTCCCACCCCCGCAAAAATTTCCCCTGAAAACAGCTTAAAGAAATGCATGAGGCGGCTAATGCCGCCTCATGCGGATTTATTGATTGAATTATACGCAGCCGGTAGGCTTGGGCAGTCCGGCGTATCTGCAGGCCTGCTTTGCCGGTCCGTCCGGATAAAGCTCGTAAAGGTACTTGGTGTTGCCTTTTTCCGGCCCCATGACCTTCGCTATTTCTTTAACAAGAATCTTGATCATCGGAGCAATCTGGTACTTCTGATAGTAATCTCTCAGAAAGTTGATTACCTCCCAATGAGCTTCCGTAAGCTCCAGATCATCACCTTTTGCGAGCTGAGTAGCAAGACCCGGTGCCCAGTCATCAAGACTTACAAGATAACCATCTTCGTCAACTTCAATCTGCTTTCCCTCAAAATCAACTGTTGCCATTATACTACCTCCTTTTGTTGTGTTCCCTAAAATTAAGTTTTCTATTCTATCAGCAATTTTCGCTATTTACAAGTCGATTGGGCCTGTAAAAAAAGTTCTTCAAATTAATACAGGACTGCATGCAAGGTCAAATAAATTAATCTTATAGTTTTATTGAGCGCATTTATCCTTTGCATCAGCCGAAATCCGGCCTACAGTGCTCTTGTACAACTCTCCTCCCTGATAAAAATCAACTTCTGCCTCTTCCTTGCAAAGGTCTGCCAGCGTTTGAACAGAATCCTTATCCTTAAGCACACCCAGCGCCCATGCAGCCTGCGCCCTCACATTCGGATTGGGGTCGTTCAACATCTGCCTCATCTCCGAAACCGCAAACCGCACTAAATCGGGCCTGACACTGCCGACCCTTCCCAAAGCCCTGACAACACCGGCCCTGAACATCTCCTCATCCTTAAACGACCAGACTATGGGCACAATATCGCTGAAGGCCTCGGGATTGTTCATTATAATCTCGCCCAGCATCTCTGCTGCGCTCCAACCTATGCCGCCAGACTCTTCGCCCATAGACCAGAGCAGCCTGCGGATAGCATCCCTGATAACCTCTACCTTATCCCTTGAAAGCTGTTTTGCAACAACGCCGAGAGCTTCCATAGCCCTCCAGCTCAACACGCTATCCTTGTCGTATGATAAAGAGATAAGTGACTTGATAACGCTTTTATCAGTAAGCGCCAATAATCCTATCGGCTCCAAATCGTTGACCTTCAGCCATTCGTGTATGCGGTCTTTTGTCTTAATTCTGCCTTGGGGGACTACACCCGCACTCTCTTTATCAGGTTCGGCGATTTTGATTTCTTCAGACTGAGGTTGCCCCATTTTTACAAAGATCAGCTTCCCTGCTCCGCCCGCAAGACTTTTGGAATAAATCCTCGCATGCCTTTTGATGTCATAGTCCATTTCGTCAGTATGATAGTCCGTATCCTGCATTGAGCCCATTTCCCAGTCGCCCTTTGCAAGAGCAAGACATTCCATATAGGCCTCGCCTGTATTGTGTCCTGTGGTGTCGCAGACATATACCCCACCACACCCGCAACGGCCAGCGAGTACAGGGCCAAACTCGGTCTTGATATCTGCAGGCCGCTCTATATGTTTTGCGCAGAATGGACATTCCGGCGTGTATTTGTTCATCTTCCCTCCCTGAATTCACGCGCCTTTGCCGTAAAAGCCCCGGCCCAATCAGGCGCTCCATGCGCATGAATGTGCGTGTATGCGGCAAAAACATTTTTATAGCATAGTCCGTCTTTCTTGTCTTTTATTCCGTGGCCTCTTTTCATCTTAAGCGCTGTTGAGCAGCCTTTTCGGCCGGTCGTTTCCACAACCGAAGAATAGTGGAACTCATGGCCGTGAAGCACTGTTCCCTGCTTATGAAATGGATTGTCGGCTTCAACCTCCACAATCGCATAGCCATGCGCCTGCGGTTTTTTGTGCATCGCAAACTTTACAGGCAAAACCCCTGCCATTGGGTATGTGCTTCCTGCAACCTCTATAGATTCGCCAAGGAACATCAACCCGCCGCATTCAGCATAAATAGGAAGGCCTTTTTCGGCAGCATCCCTCACCGAATTTCTAAATCTCTCGTTTTCCGCAAGTTTTATAGCATTGGTTTCGGGGAAGCCCCCGCCTATGTAAAGGCCGTCTATGTCCGGAAGCACAGCATCAGACAGGGCATTCACAGGAACAAGTTCGGCCCCGCAATCTTCAAGAGCTTCGAGGTTTTCCTGATAATAAAACTGAAAGGCAGAATCCTTTATTATCCCTATTCTCACATCCGGCTCCGGCCTTGTCCGCACAACTGTCTTATCTATGTGAAAATCAAGCGGCGGCGCGGATAATGCCAGATCTAAAATTTTATCCAGATCCAGATATTTTTCTGCCATCTGCTCAAGCAGTGTTATAGCGGTTTCGGTATCCGGATGCTCATAGCAAGGCGTTAACCCCATGTGGCGCTCAGGAAGCTCCTCTGCCTTAAGCCGTGGAAATGCACCGAGAACAGGCACAGAACAATATTTTTCGATAGAAACCCTTACCACCGACTCATGTCGGCTGCTCGAAACCTGATTCAGAACAATACCGCCTATATTTACATCACTGTCGAGATTCATGCACCCAAGCACAATAGCGGCAGCGGTTCTAGTCATCTTTGTACAGTCAAGAATAAGAAGCACCGGGCTTTTTAGCAGTTTTGAGAGTTCTGCGGTGCTGTATGAGCCCTCGGCATCCATTCCGTCATAAAGCCCCCGGTTGCCCTCAATAATCGCAATGCCTCCCGAAAAATGACCGGTAAAAGAAGGTATAATGCGCTCCTGCGGCACAAGAAAAGTATCGAGGTTATAGCATGGACCGCCTGCTGCAACAGACATCCATCCGGCGTCTATATAATCGGGGCCTTTTTTAAAAGGACCCACCTTAAGCCCTTTTCTTCTTCTAAACGCAGCTATCAGCGATAACGATAGCGTGGTCTTGCCGCTCCCGCCGCGGATACCCGCAACAACCAACCTCGGAAATTTTTTCATGATGATTAATTATAACAAGAGCAACTGTAATCTATTGACTATTCATCTATGCAGCTGAGTATTTTTTCAACAACCTCGTCCAAACTTAAAAAGGTGGAATCTATACAAATCGCATCGTCCGCTTTTTTCAACGGTGCGATATCTCTTTTGCTGTCTCTTAAGTCCCGCTCTCTAACATCGTTAAGCGCCTCTTCTATTGTTATCTCTACTCCTTTGCCTTGCAGCTGGTCGTAGCGCCTTTTAGCCCGCCCCTCCTCAGAAGCATCGAGGTAAAACTTTTTCCATGCATCCGGGAAAACCACAGTTCCCATGTCACGTCCCTCAGCGACAACATCATGGTTAACTGCAGCATCTCGCTGAATGCTTAAAAGTGCATCTCTCACCGCTTTCTTTGCCGAAAAAATGGATGCATAATGTCCTGCTTCGGTGGTGCGTATCGCATCAGATACATCCTTGCCATTTAAAAAAACTCGGTCATTACTGAACGCAATGGTTATCCCCTTTATTGCATTTGATGTTTCGTCATATAAAGCATCATCAGAAAGCTCTTTTCGTCTTAGATGCAATGCTATAGCCCTGTAAAGGGCCCCTGTATCCAGAAACTGAAAGCCCAGCTTTTCTGCTATCGCCTTTGAAACACTGCTTTTGCCTGCGCCCGAAGGTCCGTCTATCGCTATTACCTTTCCCATTCATTTCACCTCGATAAACCCCGGAGCCTGTCAAAAAACCCCGGAAATGAAATATCAACGCAAGACGCGTTATTTATCACAGTCTTGCCGCTCGCAGCCAAAGCAGCTATCGACATAGACATCGCGATCCTGTGGTCATGATAACTCTCTGCAATGCATCCCTTAAGATCTGTTCTGCCCTTTATAGATATACCATCAGGAAACTCTTCAAGAGAAACCCCGAACCTCCTGAGTTCTTCAGCAACCGCCTTTATCCTGTCCGACTCTTTAACCCTTAGTTCTTCCGCACCTCGTATCTCGGTAGTGCCGTCAGCCTGGGTGGCAAGCACACAGAGAATCGGAAACTCGTCAATAAGCGACGGCATAAGCTCTGCACCGATGCTGACCGCCTTAAGAGCATCGCAGCTTTTGCACAGCAAATCAGCAACCGGCTCACCAGAAACTTCTCTTTTGTTTTCTATCGTAATGACCGCGCCCATTCTCATTATGACATCAAGAAAACCTGTACGCGTAGGATTCATGCCCACGTTTCTTATCATTATCTCGGAGTCCGGAAGCATCAACGCAGCCGCAATAAAAAAAGCTGCTGACGAAAAATCTCCGGGCACCGTAACATCCATAGCTTTCAGTTCGTGGCTGGCAACCTTAATCGAAAGCTGTTCAACATCTATATTTGCCCCCATAGCCTTAAGCATTCTTTCGGTGTGGTCCCGTGATTTAAATGGCTCAGAAATTTCGGTGGTGCCTTCTGCATACAGTCCAGCCAGTATCAGGCAGGATTTAACCTGAGCCGAAGCAACAGGCATTTTGTATTTAATAGCCTTAAGTCTGCAGCCGCTAATCGCAAGCGGTGAATATTTATCCCCTCCGCGTCCCGCTATCGCTGCGCCCATCAGCCTGAGCGGTTCTATTACCCTCGCCATGGGCCGCTGCCGCAATGAATCGTCGCCCGTAAGCACAGAGAAAAACGGACTGCCTGCAAGAACTCCCGAGACAAGCCTCATTGTTGTGCCTGAGTTGCCGCAGTCAAGAATATCAAACGGTTCTGAGAGGCCTGTCAAACCTTTGCCTTCGATAATCAGTTCATCGCCATTGTCATCAATGCTTATGCCGAGACGCCTGAACACATTCATAGTGCTTATAGGGTCTTCGGCACGCAGAAAATTTCTGACCCTGCTTTTGCCGTCAGCAAGTGCGCTGAACATAACCGCACGGTGCGAAATCGATTTGTCGGAAGGAGGCGTAATTTCGCCTCTTAATCCCTTTGATTTAAAAAGCTCGATACTATTCATAATGCGGTTATTTAAGACGCGTCCTTGATTCCCTTGCGCTCCTGAACTCTTTTTCTAAACCCACAGCATCGCCGCTCTTCAAAAGTTTATCAAAAAGATCAAGCCTCTCTCTAAAAAGCTTCGACAGCTTTAGCAGATTCTCTCTATTAAGAAGAGAAATATCCCTCCACATCTCGGGAGAGCTCATAGCTATCCTTGTAGTATCTTTGAATCCCTGCCCTGCATATTGAATGAAATTAGAATCGATCCTGTCAACCGAATTAACAAGAGCATAAGCAAGGATGTGCGGGAAATGGCTAACCGCAGCATAAATCTCATCATGCCTTGATGGGTCGATCTCTTCTGTCCTGCAACCTACAGTCTTCCAAAGATCTGCAACGGTAAACAAGGAACTTCTGTCGGTGCTCTCGGTGGGAGTAAGTATGCAATGCGCGCCTTCAAACATATCCGCCCTCGCATCTTCTATTCCGGAATTTTCGCTGCCTGTTATGGGATGTGATCCAACATAAAAAACCTCTTGCGGCATAAGCGATTCCATCTCAAAAACAAGCATTCCTTTAACGCTTCCGACATCAGTTACAATAGCGCCTCTTTTAAAGCCAGTAGTTGCTTTAAGAGCAAGTTCTTTGAAAAGCCCGACAGGCACCGCAAAAACAATAAGGTCTGCGTCTGTGCAGGCGTGCGCCGCATCAAGGCTATACTCATCTATCAGGTTAAGTTCTTTAGCCCTGTAAAGAGATTCTTCCCTGCGACCAAAACCCACAATGGTTCCGCATAATCCGCGCTGTTTTAAAGATAAGGCTAATGAGCCGCCAATAAGACCGACGCCGAGAATCGCAACTTTCTCAAAAAATATTTTTTTTCCTGTCATCATACCTCAATAAACAAACAGCCCTCCTTTGAGAGGAGGGCTGTTAAGGTTCTTTTTACGCGAAACTATATTTTGTACATTAACTGCCACCTGATAAACTGTGCGTTCTTTGCTGCACCCACATAGTAGCTACCTGGACTGAAATATTCATACTGTAAAAAACCGTCAAGACTCTTGTTGAACTTGTGGCTTAACACGCCCTGATAGAGATTGCCCCTGTCTTTTCCTCTCATAGAGTACATCGCTGTCGAGAGTCCAACATCCGTCTTGTTTGCCCTGAGATAGCTGTACCCGACATTCAAGTTGGTATCGGCGCTGACATTAAGCTTTACCGAGCCTTTGTATATCTGCATGTTTGACCAGTAGCCCGGAACAGGACTGTGGTCCTTAGCAGTTTCAGGGAGAAGAGTATAAATAATCAGTTCATTCCACATAGGAGCCCTCGAAAAAAGTGGGTTCCATCCGGTGTGGGTATTGCCTTCATTTGTATTACTTGTGTTATCCTCGCCCGAAAGATAAACATACCGCAGCTCAACTTCGGGTTTAAAAGTCATATTTGCATACTGGTAGCCGGCATAAGCATAACCGCCATTGCCACGCCTTTTCCTTCCGTCATCAGTAGTTGTTGTCCTTGCCTGAGTATAGCTGCCGTACTGGTGAGCATACTCAACGCCAGTTTTAAGCCCACCATCCTTATACGCCACCCTTGCGCCGACAGTGTTTAAACGAAGCTTGCTGGCATAAGTAGTACCCGCAGTGCCGGTGCCGGGAGTTGGTGCTTCGGTTTTGTAAATATAGTACGGTTCAACATCCAACTTTTCGAAAAACTTATTCTTACTGTAAACAACATACGCTTTTTCAGCCGTATTGTTCAGTATGCGCTTTCCATAACGATAGTTAGCGGTCTGGATATTGTGAATAGCTTCGTGCGCCGTAGGCCAGTTATCAGTTTCCCTATCGCTGATATAAATAAAATCAAGAGTGTTGGTCTTCGCAAACTTGATTGACGTCTTGACAGCATTGAAATAAAACGATCTTGAGCCATCACCGGGGTTGCCGTCGAGAATCAGAAAACCTTCACCATAGCCTGTTGGTCCGATAAAATCCTGTCTGCCTATCCTGAGGTCAACAGGCAGTCCGAATATATCTTTAGCATCAAGATAAAGGTTGTCGATAAAGAGCTCATCTATCTCAAATTTATCGTTGTCACCATATCTATTTGCAAGTGGAGCCACATTCTCACGACCATAATTCAAGAACCTGTTAGGGCCAAGATGGTATCTAGGCTCGTTGGTCAGCCTCATGTACACACCGAAATCTTTGTTGAAATCCACTTTCCCCCACACCGAAGACCTGAAACGAAAATAGTTCCTGTCCATATTCCCTGGAGGAGCTGCATTGCCGATAGTCCCAAGATCCACGACATTGTCCCAGATCTCCTGCCTGAGCCTGAATGAAGCCCCTGCATCGGTCTTTACTTCTGCCAATACTTCAGAGGCGAAGATTACGCAGGAAATAATAAATAATGTTGCTACTACAAACTTTTTGCCCATATTTCCCCCTATATTTTTTGTTAAGTTTGATATATTACAAATATTAGATATTTTTTTCCAGTTTTTTTATGCCAATTTTATTTTTGCAAATCCTGTTGTTGTAATGTGTTAATATATAAACACTTCGGGGCGTAGCGCAGTCTGGTAGCGCGCACGGTTCGGGACCGTGAAGTCGGAGGTTCAAATCCTCTCGCCCCGACCATAAAATATTTTATGTCCATCTCAATAAAAGCTTTTCTACAAACCACGCTATTTTTTCCTCTCATTTTTGCGGCACAGACCGAGGCGGCCGAGAAAGTTTTTCGTGTCGGCGACAATACTGTCACATCATTAGAACAATTGGTTCCGGAATTGAAAGGCGTTGATGCAATATTGGTTGGAGAACTCCATGACAACAAAAAACACCACGCTGCTCAGCTTGCGATAATCAAGGCGCTGAACAAAGCCGGGATTAACTTTGCGATCGGGATCGAAATGCTGCCTGCCTCAGCACAGACCCAAATTGATGCTTTCCTCTCAGGCGCAATGAAGCCGGACGTCTTTCAGAAAATATTTGAAGACTACTGGAAGCATGAATGGTCCTTGTACAAAGATATTTTCTTCTTTGCAAAAAGCGCAAAATTGCCTGTAATAGGACTTAATGTTTCGAAGTCAGTATCTCGCAAAGTCGGATACCAAGGAGTTGCTGCGCTTACGCCGGAAGAGACGGCAACGGTTCCCCCCGATATTTTCTGTGAAGTTGACGGCTCTGGATATATGGATTTTTTGAGGACATCGTTGATGTCTCACGGTCAGGAAGAAAGAAGCTTTATTTATTTCTGTGAAGCGATGGTTTTGTGGGATAAAGCGATGGCATGGCACACAATGGATGCACTGAAACAAAACCCAGGGAAACAGATGGTTGTTTTTGCGGGGGTTGGGCATGCCTGGAAAAGAGGCATCCCTCTTCAACTGCGAAAGAACTCCGATTTTGTGTACAGGGTAATCCTGCCGGAACTATCTAGAGGCATTCACAGGAAAACCATATCGCCAGAAATTGCGGACTATCTTATTTTTGAATAGAAAGACTCTATGACAGGTTTCTCTCTCAAATCACCATTTCTCCCTAAGGGGGATCAGCCTAAAGCAATAGAAAGCCTGACCAAAGGCGTGCGCAAAGGTCTAAAACATCAAACGCTGCTCGGAGTCACCGGCTCGGGCAAGACTTTCACGATTGCAAATGTAATTCAAAATACAAACAAACCGGCCTTGATAATCGCACACAACAAAGCTTTAGCCGCACAGCTTTACGGCGAGTTCAAAGAGCTTTTTCCTGACAACGCGGTAGAGTTTTTCGTAAGCTATTATGACTACTACCAGCCCGAAGCTTATATCCCAACCACCGATACCTATATCGAAAAAGATGCCATGGTCAATGACGACATAGACAGGCTGCGCCACTCTGCCACAATGTCAATCCTCGAAAGAAAGGATGTCATCGTGGTTGCCTCGGTTTCATGCATATACGGCATAGGCTCTCCCGAAGATTATTTAGGAATGCACCTTTTTATTGAGGAAGGCATGCGAACCAAGCGGGACGATTTTCTTCGCAAGCTTGTAGAGATTCTTTACGAGCGCAGCGACAAAGATTTTAAACGCGGACATTTCAGGGTGCGCGGAGACAGCATCGAGATTTACCCGGCCTTTTCGAGCGACAAAGCAATAAGAGTCGAATTTTTCGGAGACGACATAGAAGCTTTGCATGAATTTGATCCCCTTACAGGAGAGCGCCTAAGAAGGCTGGATAAAGTTACTCTTTATCCAAACAGCCATTGGATAACCCCAAAAGACAAAATAGACCGTGCCTTTAAATCCATAGCCGAAGAACTTGAGGAAAGAATGCGCGACCTGCGAAATGAGGGAGAAGTCCTATTTGCAAAACGCATCGAACAACGCACACGCTTCGATATCGAAATGTTGAAGGAGTTCGGATATTGCCACGGCATAGAAAACTATTCGCGCCATCTCAGCGGAAGACTGCCGGGAGAGCCGCCTTATACTCTCATGGACTACCTGATAAGCGGGCCTTCACAGGGAGATTTTCTTGTTGTGATAGATGAATCGCACGCAACCGTCCCCCAAATCGGAGGAATGTATGCGGGCGACTATTCAAGAAAACAGAACCTTGTGAACTATGGTTTCAGGCTTCCCTCAGCGCTCGACAACAGGCCGCTGAGATTTGAAGAATTCGAGAAGCGTGTTAATCAGGCGATCTATGTTTCGGCAACTCCGGCAACTTACGAAATAGAAAAATCAAACCGAAAGGTGGTTGAGCAGGTAATAAGGCCGACAGGATTGATGGATCCTCCGATGATTGTGAGGCCTGTAAGCGGTCAGGTTGATGATCTGCTGGGTGAAATACGAAATAGAGCAGCAATAAAAGAGAGGGTTCTAGTTACAACACTGACTAAGAAAATGGCCGAAGACCTCACCGATTATTACACGGAACTCGGCGTAAAGGCGAGATATCTGCATTCGGATATAGACACCCTTGAACGTATCGAGATTTTGAGAGATTTAAGGCTAGGTGTTTTTGATGTGCTGATAGGAGTTAACCTTCTCAGAGAGGGACTCGATCTTCCAGAGGTTTCTTTGGTAGCAATTTTTGATGCGGATAAAGAAGGCTTTCTGCGTTCGGAGCGCTCACTTATTCAGACTGCAGGCAGGGCTGCAAGGAATCTGAACGGCGAGGTGATTCTGTATGCCGACAAAATAACCGGATCTATGGAAAGAGCCCTTAGTGAAACAAATAGAAGGCGCGAGATACAGGAAAAATACAACAAAAAAATGAACATAACGCCAGAATCCATAAAAAGCCATATTAAAGATATTCTCGGCTCGATCTATGAATCGGACTACTTTACGGTACCGCTCGCAGCCGAAGAGACCGACGTATACAATGCTGATGAAGCAACGATAAAAAAGCTTGAAGCAGAAATGAAAGAAGCGGCAAAGGTCCTCGATTTCGAGAAGGCGGCGGTGATAAGAGATAGGATTAAAAAGCTAAAAGATGCAATTCTAAAAATCGGTGTGAAAATATAGACGTATACCTTATAAAATAAACCTGTGAAAAACTGCGGCTTCCACGATATTAAAAAGATTCTGGTCATAAAGCTCAGAAATATAGGAGATGTGCTTTTGGCTGCGCCGGTGTTTCGGCCGCTCAAAGAGAGCTTTCCGGAAGCACAGATTTCTGCACTTGTAAATTCCGGCACAGAGGATGTGCTTAGGGGCAATCCGTTGCTTGATGAGATCATTGTGCTCGACCGGAACATTAAAAAGCTGCCCAAGGTGAAACGCTATCTGCAAGAAGCGTTGTTTTTGAAGAAACTAAGGGATGTGGGCTTTGATATGACGGTTGATTTGACAGGAGGGGACAGGGCAGCGGTCATTTCTCTGGTTTCGGGTGCAAGGTTCAGGCTCGGATGGAAAGATAAAAAAGGTTTTGCCGGAAAGCAGCGGTTCTATACGCATCTCTCGGAGCCTGAACACAAACGGCATACAGTATTGCAGAACCTTGATGTGGTTAAGCGGTGGGGCATAATTACAGGGAACCTTTCTGTTGATTTTTATGTTTCCGATGCTGACATGGCCTTTGCCAAAAGGGTTTTCGAAGAGGCCGGTGCAGAGAGCCATACAAAAGAAATTCATATCCATCCCACATCCCGATGGCTGTTCAAATGCTGGAAGGATGAATACATGGCGCAGGTTGTAAGATGGTTGTTGTCGAAAGATTGTACGGTGGTTTTTACCTCATCGCCCGAAAAGAAAGAGCTGGAAAAGGCCAGAAATATTCTTTCGCTGGCAGGCGTTCACAAAAACCTTATAGACCTTTGCGGCAAGACCTCGATAAAACAGCTTGGCGCAATATCTAAAATGGCAGATCTGTTTTTTGGCGTTGATTCTGCGCCGATGCATATTGCCGCTGCCGTAGGAACGCCGGTGGTGGCGCTTTTCGGTCCGAGCGGCGCTTTTCACTGGGGGCCGTGGGACAATGGCTGGCTCGCTTCAGATTTTATTTATAATCAAAAAAACGGGACACAAAAAACGGGCAGGCATGAAGTGTTGCAGCTCGATTGGGACTGCATTCCCTGCGGCAAGGACGGCTGTAAAAGCAGCAAAATAAGCGACTGCCTTTACGCGATTACCCCGGACACAGTGATAAATGTTCTCGATAAAAAACTTTTTGAGGCAAGAAAATAAATGTTCACGCTGCTTCATACTGAATCGTCAAAAGGCTGGGGAGGGCAGGAAAACAGGACTCTCAGGGAAGCTGTCGGCCTGCGCGGATACGGAGTTAAAATAATTTTTCTCTGCCAGCCTGACAGCGAACTCGCAAAAAAAGCAGCAGCAGCAGGTTTTGAAATCAGGGAATGTGTTATGGAAAAGAGCTACGACCTCTCTGCAATTTTCAAAATTCTTCGTGTGATAAAAAAAGAGGGCGTTGACATAGTAAACACACACAGCGGCAGGGACAGTCTTGTTGCAGGCATTGCCGGCAGATTGTCGTCACGCAGCCTTAAGATAGTCAGAACCCGCCATCTTGAGATGCCGATCACATCAAGATTCACCTACAGCTTCCTGCCGCACAAGGTTGTGACGGTAAGCGAGCATGTAAGGAGATATCTGATAAGCTGCGGGGTTTGTTTCGAAAATATTGTTTCTGTGCCGACCGGCATAGACCTTTCGGTATTCAATCCCTCTGAAGTTCAAGAAACTTTAAGGCAGGAACTTGGTCTTGATGCAACGGCACCACTTGTCGGTACGGTCGCAATCTTAAGACGCAGAAAAGGGCATCACATCCTGCTGGATGCTCTGCAGAGGGTGATCGAAAAATTTCCTGAAGCGCGGTTTGTGTTTGCGGGCGACGGTCCTCAAAAACAAAATTTAGAGGAAAAGATAAAAGAACTGGGATTGCAAGAAAAGGTAATAATGCTTGGAATGAGAAAAGACATCCCGAATGTGCTCAAAGCTTTAGATGTTTTTGTTCTCCCCACATTGCAGGAAGCGCTCGGCACTTCGTTCATAGAGGCGATGGCTATGGAGAAGCCGGTGATAGGTTCAAACATAGGCGGGGTAGGCGAGGTGATAAGGGAAGGTGTCAACGGATATCTTGTGCCGTCCGAAGATTCTGAAGCGCTTGCTAATGCTATTATTAAAATTCTTGAAGACAAGCAGAAGGCTCTGAAAATGGGGTTGGAAGGCAGAAAAATAGCGGAGCAGGAGTTCAGCGCCGAAAAAATGTACGAGCGGATGTACCGGCTTTATAGTTCACTTTTAGGGAGAAGCGCTTCTTGAGACCTGTGCCTGTCCTGATGTACCACCACATAAACCCGCATAAAGGGGATATTGTAACTGTTACTCCTGAGGTGTTTGCCGGACAGATGGAGCACCTTTATAAAAAGGGTATCAGAACGCTCACCTTGGATGAACTCATGGATGTTATTCGAGGGGATATTGTTTTAAGAGAAAAGGCTGTGGTGGTTACATTTGATGACGGTTGGCTCGACAACTATGTTTACGCGTTCCCTTCGCTGATAAAATACGGAATTAAAGCCGCTATCTTTCTTGTGACCGACAGGGTTGACAGCGCATCTTCATCCTGCTGTGAAATGCCGCTTACAATTCCGAATCACGCTGAATCAAAAAGCTTGATTCAGGGAAGAGAGGACCGCAGGGTTGTGCTCAACTGGACGCTCGTGAATGAAATGAAAAAAAGCGGACTGGTAGAATTTTATTCGCATACAAAAAGTCATGCAAGGTGCAATGAGCTTGACGAAGACCGGCTTTTAAATGAACTCACCGGTTCTAAGCATAAGATTGAGGAGAGGCTCGGAATTCTCTGCCCGCATCTCTGCTGGCCCTACGGCAAATACACTGACAAGGCTATGGAAACGGCAAAACAGGCGGGGTATAAAGCATTGTTCACAACCAAGCACGGCGTTGTCAAAGCCGGCGACAATCCTTACGAAATAAAGCGCATAGTTGTTAAAGACAGTATTTCTTGGTTCAGAAAAAGAATGCTTGTCTACACAAGCTCTATGCTGTCCGATTTTTATTTGAGGATAAAATCTGAATGAGAATAAGTCCGATCGATGAACTGCTGTTTGTTCTTCTGCGTCTCGCGAAATCTTTGGATTCAAGGAAAAGCGAACCGCAATATTTTGATCCCTCCGCAATAAAAAACATCCTTGTTGTTTCTTCCACCGCAATAGGGGACACTCTCCTTTCAACCCCGGCCATAAGAGCGGTTCGGGAAAGATATCCTGATGCGCGCATAATAGCACAGTTCAACAGCCAGAACATGGAGCTTTTTAAGGACAATCCTCACATTGACGGGATTGTGCCCTATTACGGCGGCTACAAGCATTTTTTTAAAACAATCACAGAGCTACGCAAATATAAATTTGATCTTGTGCTGATCCTCCACGGCAATGAGCCGCAGGCAACGCCTATGGCGTATTTGTCAGGCGCCGGGTTTGTTTTTAAGCTGCCTAACGAAAGCAGATACAGATTTCTGCTTTCGAATAATCAGAAACGTTTTTCATGGAAGGATTTTGAGCATGGAGTTAATCAACGCCTTGCGGTTGCCGAACTTGCAGCCTGCAACGTTAATGATACGCGTATGGTTTTGCCTGTTTCAAAAGATAGTGAAGCAGCAGCACAGAAATTTCTGAGCGACAACGGTGTGTCTGAAAACGCTATTCTGATAGGTTTTCAGATAGGGGCTTCCACATTGAGCAGAAGGTGGTTTCCCGAAAGGTTTGTCGAACTCGGAAAACGTCTTGCAGCAGACACACCTAATCTGAAAATTATTATAACCGGTTCTCCTGATGAATCTGCGCAGTGCAGCCTGATAGCAAAACAGATAGGCGACAGTGCCATAGTTTCTGCCAAAAAGGTTCCCCTGAAACATATTCCTGCATTGGTGGGCAGGTTCAAAGCGCTTATTACCGGCGATACAGGGACCATGCATATAGCGGTTGCTGTGGGAACGCCTGTTGTTGCTTTATTTGCGGTTGCGGATGCAAAAAAATCAGGCCCCTATTACGACATCGAAAAACATGCAATCATCCAAAAGGAAAAAACCTGCGACCCTTGCGTGAGCAAACGCTGCTCTTACCAGCGCTGCATGGAGGCAATAACCGTCGATGAGGTTTTTGAAGCGGTGAAGCGTCTGCTACTATAGATTCTCTTGAAGCTCAGCATACGCATGTTCGGTTAAGTTTCTGTTTTTTAAATCCAAGATCTATCTTTACTGCCAACTTCCTGCTTTGCTGTATGTTGCGCTGATTACCCAACGCCTCGGCAATCCTCAATCCTTCAGAGTTCAGAGACCTTGCCTCCGTATATTTTTTTTCTTCACACATAAACTCGGCCATTAAAATAAGATAGCTTGACAGCCAAAACTTCAGTCCAAGCTCTCTGCACATCCGTATAGAACGGTTAAAGCACTCAATAGCAACATTCTTTTTGCCGACAGCATGATACAGCGATCCCAGCCGGCCCAAGTTGATGCATATTCCGGTTTTATTGCTGATCTCCTCGCTGATACTGAGAGCGCGCTTTATATATGCCAGAGCCTTGTCGCAATCTTCCAACATCTGATAAACGCAGCCAAGGTTATAATAAATAATAGAAATCTCCTCCATGTCATTCAATTCTTTCTGAAACTCTTCGGCCTTATTCAGCCACGAAATCGCATTGCTGTAATTCCCACGCCTACGATATGCGGCCCCGATTAACCTTGCGCTTTTTGCAATTCCTTCCTTGTCGCCTAGTTTGGTGGCCGCATCTTTGGCCTTCACCAAATGAGAAAGTGCATTTTCATAATCACCTTTTTCTGAGAAAATCGCACCCATATGAGACAAGGTGTTCGAGATGGTCTGGAGATCTCCCAGTTCCTCAGATATCTTAAGCTTTTCTGTGTAATATGCCATTGCTTGGTCGTAATTGCCCTGTCTCCAATACACATCGCCTAATCCTCCATACGCTACGGTGATGCAGGGCAATTCATTTATTTTTCTGAATATTTCGAGGCGCTCTGTGTAATATTCCATGGCAAGATCAAAATCGCCCTTCCGAAAATGAATGTTGCCGATGTTGCCCATAGCAAATGCAATGCCTTTTTCGTGGGCAAGTTTTCTGCTTAGCATGAGATCTTCCCTAAAGCATTCTTTGGCTTTTGCATAGTCGCCATTTCTCATATGAATGCTGCCGATCCTTCCTATTATTATCGAGATGCCTTTTTCATCATTTACCGACCTGCATGACTTCAGAGCCCTGTTCAAATAATCCATCGCATTGAGGAGATCGCCTTTTTGGTAATATCTCCAGGCCAGTCTGCGTGTTGATTGGGCAATCCTTATCTCATCCCGGAGTGTTGCTGCAAGGTCAAGCGCATCACGATAGATATCTTCGGCATTCTGCCAAAGGCCGATAAGTTCCAGTATGCCGCCTTTTTTAAGGAGCACATCAAACCGCCTACCCATTTCATCTCCATCTAAGCGGTGGAGCATATTGTCGTAATAAGTGATCGCCTGCTCATTCTGGTAGTTTGCTTTTGCCAAATCCCCGGCCTTTTCATAGTATTCGACCGCCTTATGCCTGATGTCAGCCATGCCGTATTGGTAAGCGATGTTTCCGTAATGAGGCAGCAAATTATCACTGTAGAATGCCTCTATCTCTTCAGCAGCAATTGCATGCAGTTTTTTAAGTTCGGTTGAAAGCTGCATATGATACGCGGAATCACGAACAAGGTCATGCTGAAAAATATATCGCGTTCCTTCCAGAGGCTTCCATATCTGATCAAGCTTATCCATATCAATCTCGAAATCCGCGCCGGCATTGCGCCTTCTCCACATCGAGAGCAGAATCTGCCTGTCAAATTCGCGCCCAAGAACCGATGCGGTCTGCACAAGTTGTTTGCCCTGTTGCGGCAAGTGGTCGAGACGGGCAATTATCATGGCTCGCACATCGTCAGGGATGGACATGTTGTCTTCTTTTGGTGCAAGGCCTTCGCCTGTGTTTACTAGCATGTCTTTTTCTATCAGGTAGCGGGTCATCTGCTCAATAAAAAGAGGATTGCCGCCGGTCTTTTGTGTGAGCATGTCCACAAGGGATTCATTAGCCTTTGAACCCAAGAAATCCTCTGCAAAAGCCTTAGTGCATGCCAAATCAAACCTTTGGAGATGAAACATACGCACCGGAATTTCTGGATCGAACATTGATGCATCTTCGGTATTGCGGGAAACGATCAGCACCGCAATGGGGTAATCAATAATATTGCGCGTTAAAAATCTGAGGCATTGAATAGAATCGCTGTCCAGCCAGTGTGCGTCTTCCATCTCGATTATCAATGGCATTATCATGCTTTGGGCGAGAAAAAGACTTTTTAAGGATGAAAGCGTATTCTCAAATTTTAGCTTTGGCTCGAGCCTCTCGTATAATGAGTCATCCCAGTAAAGTTCAACCAGCGCGCCCAGAATGGAGCGGGTTCTATCAATCTCAAACTTCAACCCATCATTATCTATCTTGTCTATAAGGGTATCCAGCCGGGCATTAAAAGCTGCTTTTCTGTCAGCATCGCTTGCAGCTTCGGACTGATCGAAATAACGCCTTAAAAAATATTTTATTGGGCTGAACGGGCCTTGAGCTATCTCATCCGAGCGGCAAACGATCCAATTAAATGTGCTGCCGTATATCGTTTGAAGCATATCCCGCAAGGTTTCGGTCAGTCGGCTTTTCCCCATTCCGGCCTCTCCAAACACACAGATAGCGCCGGCAAATTTGCCCTGTCTTACAGGCCTGAGCGCTTTTTCCAGCTCTTCCAGATCGGCACTGCGGCCAAACATCTCTCCGCAGTACAAGGGGAGGTTATCGTTCTCTTTTTCTCCGACAAAAGAATATACGTTCATTTTTTCGTCAAACCCTTTGAAGCAAAAATTATCTATAAGGTCCAAACGAAAATGATTTCCTGCTTTTTCGTATGTCTTTTCATCCGTCCAAATCTCTCCCCACGGCGCCTCCACCATCTGCCGCGCCGCAAGATTAATGCCCCTTCCATAGCAGCCGTATTCATGCCGCAGGTCAGCGCCCACCTGCCCTGCATACATAAATTGATACGTGACTCCACAACGATAAAGGAAGAAAGCCTCCCTTTTAAGGTGCAGCAAAAAATTCATAACATGCGCAGCATCGTTTTCGTATGCGGTCGGGGCTCCCCAGAAAAAAAGCAGATTGCATCCCTTGTCCCCAAAGTCAATGCCATTCAAATGGCCTCCGTATCGGCTTTGAAGCCCAAAGAAAAACCTTAGCACCTCTTCGAGCTCCTTATGCGCAAGCCCTGATTCGATGGACAGAAATACCGTAAAAACATAGCGGAACTCTCCAATATTCTCGATGTTTAGCAGCTCACGGGCCTGAAAGGGTTTTCTATGCTCGTCATCTATTTGTGGCAGATTAACCGCTGAAGAGACGGGAAGATCCCTAAGAACAGAAGCCACACGCCGGAATTCTTCCTGCGGTTCGATTCCGATAATGCTCCCATAGGCCGCTGCAAGTTCGGGTGATATTATGATGTCACCTTGCCCTGCATATTTTTCGGCGATGGCAGCGCCTATAACAGCGTCGCCGCTGAAATAATACGCATGGTGCACATTCTCATATTCGGACAACAAGATTCCCCATTCCACAGGGCCTTCTGCCATACCGAGCCTGACCGCAAAAGAAAACGAATTACCCAATGCCGCTTGTTTAAAATCGCTGGACATTATTTGACGTATTTTCCAAGCAGCGGCAAGTGCGTTCAGACGCGCGCCACCACTCTGCCCATAAGCATCTTCGCGGAAGAGCGCGGTGAAAGCATCGCCAGCAAACCCGCTGATCATGCCGCCATGCTCGTATATTGTCTGAATCAGCGGAGCAAATACATTATGCATAATTCCGGCAAGGGCCTCGGCGCCGTCCTTGCCATGCTGCATAAGGGTCTCGGTGGTTTTTGTAAATCCGGTCAGATCTACAAACAGTCCTACTGCAGAAAAACTGCCCTGATACTCTTTTTGGGCATAACGCTGCAGAATGAAACGAGGGACAAGATTTTTCAATGAGGTGCACCTTGTGAAGAATAGAAACGGCTGCTGCACAAACAGAACCGGAGCTTATTGGACCTCTGAGTAAGGCCATATTGCCTAACCCTTAAATTCATTTAGTGAGTATCGCTCAGGTTTTTTGATAAAGTCAATCTCTGCACTGTAACTTATCATGAAGAACAACTTATCTTTACGGCTTCCTTGCATAGAAACATAATATTTGCTAAATTAACAATTACTAATACTGCTGGAGGGAAGCTATGAAAAAGCTCTCATTTTTGATTTTGATTATTTTGTGCGGTACTTTTATTTTTGCAGGCTGCGGTAAAAAGGCAGCCACAAAGGGACCGGAGCAGCAGACAGATGTAAAACCTGTAGAAAAAGAATCCCTGTCCGACAAATCTAAAGCGCAAGAGCAGCAGTCGCCAAAGCGTACAGAACCCGACACAATTGTTGAGACCCAGAGGCAAAAGGCTCAGATGTCCGATTCCAAAACAGCCATGTCCGAACTGCAAAGCAGACTTAAAGATGTATATTTCGATTTTGACAGATATGATATCCGCGATGACGCAAAGCCTGTGCTCAAAGATGCTTCGGCCGGGCTTGTGAAAAACAGAGGCATAAAAATAATAATCGAAGGCCATTGCGATGAACGCGGCACCAACGAATATAACTTGGGGCTTGGAGATAAAAGAGCTAATGCGGTTAAAAACTTCCTGCTCTCTCTAGGAATTCCTTCGAGCAAAATAGAAACCGTAAGCTACGGCGAAGAAAAGCCTGTTTGCAGCGAGGCTGCCGAAGAATGCTGGGCAAGAAACCGAAGAGCACACTTTGTTCTGACAGAGGATAAGAAGTAATGGCGGCGTTTATCAGAAAGACCAGTTTTTTTGGGGGTTGCCTTTTGTGTGTGCTGTTGGTTGGAGGTTGTGCCAGTTCCTCGGATATGGATGCTATGAAGAACACTCTTATCAATCTTCAAGCCGATATGATAAACCAGAAAAAGGATATGGCTGCTCAGAAGGAGCGTGTTTCTGATCTTTCTAAAGACGTAATGACCCTTAAAGAGTATTCTCTCAGCGCTGTAAAAGACAGCCAGTCTTCTATCGTGAGCCAGACCTCAGACCTTTCAAAAGAGGTGCAGGTTTTAAAAGGCCGGTTTGACGAAAACAAATATTATTCGGACAAGACGATAAAAGACCTTATAGCCGAAAAAGAGCTGCAGCAGGCAAAAATAGCTGCGCTCGAAAACAGCGTTAAAGAGCTTAAGGCAAAAGCAAACAGCGCTCCTGTTCAGGAAGAGGCCCAGAAGCCTGCAGAAAAGCCCGTAGACAAGCCGCAGGACAACGCTACGCAGCCTTCCACCTCTAAGGATGTAGTAAGGCAGTTGTATGACGATGCTCATGTGGATTTAAAAGAAAAGAAATTCCCGGAAGCGAGGCAGAAATTCGAAAAGTTCGCAAAAGACAATCCGAAACATGAGCTTGCGCCCAACGCACTTTTCTGGATTGGAGAGACCTATTACGGCGAGAAAAAATTTGATGATGCGATTCTGGCCTACGAGTCTCTTCTCAAAAAACATCCTCAGCATGATAAGGCGAGGGGTGCTATGCTTAAACAGGGATATTCTTTTATCGAAATTGGGGATAAAAAGACCGCTAAGATCGTTCTGGAAAAACTCATAGAAAAATACCCTCGCTCATCAGAGGCGGATCTGGCCGAAAAAAAGATAGGCGAGATGCTGTCGAGAAACACCGCCGCTTCACCCAAAAGCAAGAAAAAGAAAAGATGAGTCTTATCTTCGACAGGTACGAGCGTGTCATTGACTATATGCGAATATCGGTCATTGACCGCTGCAACCTGCGATGCGTTTACTGCATGCCGTCATCAGGCATAAGCCCGTTTAGCCACAAAGATATTCTCAGCTATGAAGAGATTATCAGGATTGTAAAAGTTGCTGCCGGACTAGGAGTCCGCAAAGTCAGGATTACGGGCGGTGAGCCGCTTGTCAGAAAAAACCTCGAATACCTTATATCTTCTCTGAACGGAATCTATGGTATAGAAGATATAAGCCTCACCACCAACGGCGTTTTACTGGCAGAAAAGGCTTTTGCACTTGCAGCAGCCGGGTTGCGCAGGGTTAATGTGAGCCTTGATTCGTTCATCCCTGAAAGATACAAAGAGATAACAAGAGGCGGTAGCCTTGACACTGTGCTTCACGGGATTCAGGAGGCAGAAAATGCAGGGCTTTCTCCTGTAAAGATAAACATGGTCCCGGTTAAGAGTGTCAATGATGACGAGATTCAGCACTTTGCGCGGCTGACCATAGAGAAGCCATGCCATGTAAGATTTATAGAGTTTATGCCGATTGGAGCAAAGGATGCATGGAGCCGCGAAAAATACATATCAACAGAAGAGATAAAAGAGCGAGTTTCACAGATAGCTCCGCTCGAGCCGGTCAAGCTTAGACGTGCCGGTCCTGCGCGGTATTTCAGGTTCAGCGGTGCAGCAGGCGTAATAGGCTTTATAAGCCCCATAACCCACCATTTCTGCGGAAGCTGCAACAGGCTCAGGTTGACAGCTGACGGCAAACTTAGGCCCTGTCTTTTTTCGGAAACCGAAATAGACCTGAAATCATCAATCAGGATGGGCTCTGATGACAGCGAAATAGAAAGGCTTCTAAGGCTTGCGGTCGAGATAAAACCTGAGGCGCATGCGATTAATCAGCAGCAGGATTTTGCTTATCTGAAGCCGATGTCCAGAATCGGCGGATAATATTGGCGCGTCAACAAACCCTCCCATGCAAAAAAAAATACCGGTTTCTATCGCAATAATCGTTAAAAATGAAGAACGCAATATCGCTGAAGCGCTCGAAAGCGTAAGGGATTTTGACGATATCGTTGTAGTGGATTCTTTCAGCGATGACAGGACCGTTGAGCTTTGCAGGAAGTACACCGACAGGGTGTATCAGCATGAATGGGTCAACTTCTCAAAACACAAACAGATAGCGGTTGATTACGCCAAAAACGAATGGGTTTTTATTCTCGATGCCGATGAACGAGCAACTCCTGCGCTTAAAGCCGAGATTGTGTCACGCATAAAGGACGAAAAGATAAGCGGCTATTTTGCCCCGCGTAAAAACTATTTTCTCGGCAGATGGATACGCCACAGCGGCTGGTGGCCCGATTATTCAATGCGGCTTTTCAGAAAAAGCGTCTCTCATCTCGAACCGCGCGAAGTGCATGAGAGGGTTCTTGTGAATGGGCTAACAGCTCATCTTAAAGAGCCTTTTGAGCATTACACCTACAGGACAGTTTCTGAATATATAGCAAAGATGGAGCGGTACTCTACTATGTCCGCAAAAGAGATATATGACAAAAAAGCTGCAAAGGCTGTGTTGTCAATATTTATCAACCCTCCGGCCGCTTTTTTCAGGATGTATTTTTTGCAGCAGGGTTTCAGGGACGGACTGCATGGTTTTGTGCTTGCTGCTCTTTATAGTTTTTACACCTTCCTCAAGTATTTGAAAGTTTGGGAACGGAAGCATTGCGCATAGCTTTCGTCAAAAAAAGGTTCTCGCTTCATGGCGGCGCAGAAAGGTATCTCGAAACCCTGATTGACGCATTCAAAAAAAACGGCCATGAAATTCATATCTTTGCAAACAAATGGACAGAGGCTCAGGATGTTATTTTCCATAAAATACCTGCTATTTCTTTCAACTCATATCTTTCAATAACCTCATTTAACAAAAATGTATGCAGATTGATTGAGGGCGGATGGAAAGACGACTGCGTCATAAGCCTTGAACGCACCGTCTGTCAGGATATTTACAGGGCCGGCGAGGGCTGTCACGCCGAATGGCTCGAAATAAGGTCGCGATTCGAACCTGCGTTTAAAAGAGCCTCGTTTAATTTAAACCCTCTTCACCGCACTCTGCTTAATATCGAAAAAAAACTTTTTCAGAATACGCCTTTGATCGTTGCCAACTCAAAGATGGTGAAAGACCAGATAATCAAACATTATGGGGTTGAAGAGGACAGAATAACCGTGATTTATAACGGTGTGGACTTGGAGAGGTTCTCTCTACAAAACAGAGACAGCATGCGCAATGAATTAAGGCAAAGCCTTGCTATATCCGAAAATGCAAAGGTTGTTCTTTTTGTGGGTACAGGGTTCGAAAGAAAAGGCCTGAAGACTTTGATTAACGCTGCTGCACTGCTCAGAGAAAAAAATGTGCGCTTAATCGTTATAGGCAAAGGCAACACTCAAAAGTATGCAAAGCAGGCGGCGGATGCAGTAATAGGCGAAAGGTTTGTTTTTCTCGACACACAGAAGAATATCGAAAAGATTTATGCTGCAGCCGACCTGTTTGTTCTTCCTACATTGTACGATCCGTTCAGCAATGCCACTATAGAGGCTATGGCTTCGGGCGTTGCTGTTATAACCACGCGCAACAATGGCGCTTCCGAATTGGTTGTTAATGGACAGAATGGCTTTGTAACAGAATCAATCAGTGATGCGGCCGAACTTGCCGAAAAAATGGATGCCGCCTTTAAAAACAGCTCTGAAATGGGCAAGAACGCTAGAGCTACGGCCGAACTTTATCCGGTAGAAAATGCGGTTAAGGGCTTTTGCGGATTGATAAACAAGGTTAAGGAAAATAAGAACCGATCATAAAAAAAGCCCGCAGAATGCGGGCTTCCGTATTATTTGATAAAAAATTAACCGCTATTTAACCACCATCACAGGACATTTTGAATAATCTACAACCTTAGCAGAAACGCTTCCGAGCAGAAACTTCTTTGCGCCGTGCCTGCCGTGAGAACCGGTAATGATCAGATCAACCTTCATCTTCTGGGCGGTTTCGAGTATCTTCTCTGCAGGATCGCCCTGTCTTATAACTGTCTTTACATCTATGGATCTGCCTGCGAGCGACTTCCTGATCTTTTCTAGTGCGTCGCCTGTTTCTTCTGTAAGGGCCTTTGCTATACGGTTTCTGTCCACGTCGGTCAACTGGGTAAGATAAAGCTCCGGAACCACCGAAACAACGGTCAGAGCACCGCTCATGCTGACCGACATTTCAACCGCTTTTTTAAGCGCCTTATCTGAAGACTTGGAACCGTCGTGGGCTACAAGTATTTTGAGCATTTTATTCCTCCTTGTCTTATACGGCTAACGTCTTCTATTTTAGCACATTTCTACGTGCTTTCACAGAAATTCGTATGGGTGCACCGCTGAACGAGTAAGCCGCCCTGAGCGCTTTTTCTAAAAAACGGAGATGCTGCTCTCTTACCGCCGGCTGATAATTGACGAAAAGCGTGAATGCAGGCGGTTCAACGCCGGTCTGCGCCACATAAAAGAATTTTACCTCCCTGCCTTTATAAAGGGGAAAAGGTTTTTTTGCGAGGGTGGCCGAAAGGAATTTATTAAGTTCGGGTGTTGGTATCTTCTTTTTCCTTTCTGCCATAACATCATCGATCATAGGGAATATGCGTGTGATTCTTTTCTTTGACAATCCGGATGCTGTGAGGATTGGAGCGTGTCCCAGAAACCATATTTTCCTAGGCAGGTCAGCAGAGAGCCTTTTGTAATCAAGCTCAGGTTCCTGCATCAGGTCCCATTTATTAAACATAAATATTGCACTCTTGCCATATTCCTGAATTATGCCGGCTATCTTCTGGTCCTGCTCGGTTATTCCGAGCGTCGAATCTATTACTATGATCGCCACATCAGCCTTCTCTATGCTTTTCATCGCTCTGACGACAGAAAAGCGCTCTATCGAGTAGCGCTCGACTTTTTTTCTGATGCCAGCCGTGTCTATGAAAAGATATTTTCGGCCGTAATATGTGCATACCGAATCCACAGAGTCTCTTGTTGTTCCGGCGATCGGACTTACTATATGTCTGTTCTTGCCCAAAAAGGCGTTTACAAGAGTTGATTTGCCCACATTCGGCTTGCCCACCACCGCAATCCTCGGGATTCCGCTTGTCTCAGGATCCGGGGTATCACTGGAGAAATCTTCGCCGCAGACCTCTTTTAAAGACGTTATTACACGCTCCATCAAGTCATCAAACCCATAACCATTTACCGCGGAAACTGGCAATATTTCTTCTACTCCAACACCAAAAAATTCGAGGGCTTTTGTTGCATGTGCATGAATATCTATTTTATTGGCAACCCAGAGAGCCTTTTTGCCAGATTTGCGGATCATATCCGCAAGCTCTCTGTCTGATGGATTAAGCCCTTCCCTGGCATCCAAAAGATGTATTATAAGGTCCGCCTCATCTATCGCGAATAAAGCTTTTTCTTCAACCTGCCTGCCTATGTCGCCTTCTCCCTCAAGGTAAAAACCACCGGTATCGATCACAACAAAGCGGTGGTCTTCCCATACAGCATCGCCGTAGTTTCTGTCGCGTGTAACGCCCGGCATCTCCTCTGTTATAGCCGAAAGCCTGCGGCTGCCGGTTCGCGACCGCATACGGTTGAAAAGTGTTGATTTGCCTGAGTTAGGCCTTCCTACTATCGCTACGATTGCGCTCATATTTTATCCTTTACCGAATATCGGTTTACCTAAATAATGCATTAAGGCAAACCACAGAGGTCACAGAGAGGAAACAAGGCATTGAAAAAAGATATCTTTGCTCTGTGTTCCTATTAGTGTTCTTGTATAAAAATATACGCAGAGAAACAACTGTCTTTTCTTTTTTATCTGAATCTTTCTCTGTGTGCTCTGTGGTTAAAAGCATTTTCAGGGTTTATAGTTCTTTTGGCTCCATAATATCAAAAGCCTTTATCTTTTTATGAAGATTGCTTCGCTCTATTTCTATCGCCTCTGCTGTTTTAGATACATTCCAGTTGTTTTCTGCAAGCTTCCTGATCAAGAACTCTTTCTCGAATGCATCTCTCGCATCACGCAGCGTGGTTGAAGAAAAATAATCGCTTTCCTGCGTTGCCTGCTGGCCTTTAAAGAGAGCCAGTCCCTCGATGCTGCTTTTATCAATGGCTGATGATGGAATCATTATCATCAATCGCTCAACGATGTTTTTTAGTTCTCTGATATTTCCTGGCCAGTCATGGTCTTTGAATATTTTCAGCACATCCGGATTAAGGGTTTTCGGTTTTAATCCGTATTCTGATGAAAACATAGATATAAAATGTTCGATCAGCATCGGAAGGTCTTCGCGTCTTTCCCTGAGCGGGGGCAGGGATATAGGGATCACATTCAAGCGAAAGAAGAGATCCTCCCTGAAATTGCCGGCCTTCACCTCTTCGGTCAGGTTTTTGTTTGTAGCAGCCACTATACGTACATCCACCTTTATGCTTTTGTTCCCGCCGACGCGCTGAAAAACCTGCGTCTCGATTACCCTCAGCACCTTGGCCTGAGTGGAGAGCGTCATGTCTCCTATCTCATCAAGAAAGAGAGTGCCTCTGTCAGCAAGCTCGAACTTGCCGGTTTTCCTTTCGGCAGCTCCTGTAAACGATCCCTTCTCGTGGCCGAAAAGCTCGCTCTCTATAAGCTCCTGCGGGATTGCCGCACAGTTCACCTCCACAAAAGACTCAGAAGCGCGCGGACTTTTCTCGTGAAGGAGCTTGGCAGCAAGCTCTTTGCCGGTACCACTTTCGCCCAAAATCAGCACCCTGCTGCTGCTCTGGGCCGCGAGCTCTATCTGTTGTCTCAGCTGCACCATCACAGAAGAATTTCCTATCAGGCTCGACTTTCTCTCGATGTTGATTTTCAGCTGCCTGTTTTCTTCCTGAAGCTTTCGGCTTTCGAGCGCTCGTTTTGCAACTATCAGAACCTTGTCGAGCGAAAGCGGCTTTTCGAGAAAATCATACGCGCCGAGTCTTGTCGCATTGACCGCAAGATCAATATTCCCGTGGCCGGATATCATTATCACAGGCATGTTAGGCGCTATAGACTTTATCTGTGTAAGCGTTTCTATTCCGTCAATTCCGGGCATCCAGATATCAAGGAGCGCAAGGTCGGCAGCCTGCTCATTAATTATTTCTAGAGCCTCTTCGCCAGACTTTGCGGTAAGCACCTCGTATCCTTCATCCTCAAAAATACCGGATAGAGTATCTCTGATTCCCTCTTCGTCATCCACGATCAAAATAGTTTTTTTAGACATTTAAACTCCTCTATTAAACTCCTCTATTATGCTTTAGGCATTTCAACGCAAAAGACAGCGCCTTTAGGATGGTTGTCTCTCACGATAATATGCCCGCCATGGTCTGCCACTATCTTATGCGCGATTGCAAGGCCAAGCCCTGTCCCGCCTTTTCTGTTCGAGAAGTAGGGCATAAAAAGTTTTTCTTTCTCAGCAAGGCTTATGCCCGGGCCCATATCAGCAATCTCGATTTTTAAGGTGTTGCGGTCAACAGCCGCCGACACAGTAATCAGCCCTTTGTCATCCATAGCCTTTATTGCGTTGTCTATTATATTTATCAAAACGCGCTTGAACTGGTCTCTGTCAAGGTTTATCTGCGGCATAGCCTCCTGCAAATGTGTTTTTATTTCTATATCTTTAAAGCCTTTATAAAGAGCGGTTACGGACTCAAGGAACTCCGCAAAATTCAGCGGACCTTTTTTAATTTCGGGCAGGCGTCCGTATTTTGCAAACTCGTCAACAAGCCTTTTCAGGCCTTCAACTTCATTTATTATTGTCCTGGTCGATTTCTCTATGACAGCCCCGAAATCCTCGTCTTTCTGCTGCCATTTTTTTATCAGTCTTTCTGTTGACAGCTTTATCGGCGTGAGCGGATTCTTTATCTCGTGCGCCATCCGCTGCGCGACCTCCTGCCACGCGATAGCCTTTTGCGCCTTTATAACATCGGTCAGATCATTAAAGACCACGAGCATGCCGAGAGAGCCTGAGTCCCTAGAATCCCTTATCCCTGCAATGTAAATCCTGCATATCAGCACACGTCCATCGATGTTTATCTTGACTTCCTTCGAGACCTCGTTAATTCTTGTACCCTCAATATCTTTGACCATCATGTTAAGTTCATCAGAATTAAGGCGCTGTATAAACTCATTGTAGTCCCTGCCTATTATATCCTCAACTGAGAAGTTCAGAATAGAGCAGGCAGCCCTGTTCATAGTCCTTATCTTGCCGTCGGTGTCGAGGAACAGAACACCCGAATTTATGTTTTCGAGTATGTTTTCGAGGTAAAGCCTGCGCCTGTCGGATTCAAGATACGCTCTATCGAGTGAAGATTTGCCGTCCTTAATCTGATGCACCATCTGGTTGAATGATTTTATCAGGATGCCGATTTCGTCCTGAGTTGTTATGTCAACGCTTATGTCGAGATTTCCAGATGCGACCTCTTCGGTAGCCATTGCAAGCCGCTGAATAGGTATGGTTATGCCGCGGGATATTTTTAATGAGACCCAAAGACCGCTGAAAACCAGCATCAGCGTAAGAAAGCCTAGTATCAGTATGTAGTTTAGCCTGAGCGGCTCTTTGAATGATTGCAGTTTCTGGTAGTCTTCATAAAGCGTTTTAAGGTTTTCTGTTTTTTCGGCTATTACTTGCGGAAGCCTGATATCTACAACCAAGACCCCGCCTCTGTTTTTATGTGTTTCTGGCACCGCCGCTCTCACAATATCGCCCGAAGCCTGAGAGATAACCTCGGCCCCTTCTTTGCCCGAGAAGGCATCATTTAATACTTCACTTGCATTTGGCGGCGGTGACGCATACCTTTTTACAGAAATATCCGGCGCCCAGACATCTTTGCCTGACAGTGCTGCGCGTGCTGTTTTCAGAGCCCTGTCTCTTTCACGGTCATAGAACGCTCTCGCAAACTCTACCGACTTGTCGAACGGCTCCTTCATCTGAGGAGAAAATATTTTGTTCAGATAATTTGCCGCAAGACCGCTCGCAGCAAAGAAGAGAAAGGCTGAAGGGATCAGCGTCAGCACTACGAAAATAGCCATGAGCTTTGTTCTGAACTTGTATCCCAGCACCTTATGGCGACGCTCCATATATAAGAGGAAAAGGCTTTTACAGACGAAGAACGTCAGCGTAAAAAATGCTATCAGGTTGACTGTCATCAAGAATATGAGCAGCAGTTTTGTGGTTATATCAACATTCGGCATCTTTATGAAATGAAATTCAAGCCCTATAAGTGTGGCGGCAAACAATAGCAGGACCGCAATGATAGCTATCGGCTTTAACACTTTCATCGAGCCGCCTTGTTCAGTGAAAAGTTCTGAGAGTTTTTAGAAACGCTGAACTCTTTTTCCGGGATAAAAAACACCATGTAGTTGATGACCGGAGGCATTTTGCGCAGGAATGATTCGGCAGTGAGCTTTATAAAATATATTCCGGGCTCCAACTCTTTAAAGTTTGTCAATTTAAGCTCGCTGATGTGGGTGGCCCAAGCAATCATAGAGTCTATGTCCCTGAAACGCTTTTCTGCATGCAGGCTGCCGTCAATGCTTGAGCCTGTAAATTCTCTTTTGATAGGATTTATCTTCAATTTTTTTACTACCTTTCTTCCGGTCACAAATTCGTCCGGCCATGCATCCCAAACCCTGAACAGGTCAATATAAAATACCAGATCTTTCGAAATACCCCTGTCGATATCTTCCAATGTCTTGTTATCAAGGCTCAGCAAGGCCGAAACATATAACTCGTTGCCCGCAATCTTTACAGTTAAATCCGATATTTCGGCCGATAATACCGAATCCGATGCAATGATAACGAACAATAATGTGAAAATCAGACGATAAAAAAGTAGTGGTTGTGTGTATCTGGTCAATTTGCCGGCGAACCTCTCTTTTCCCCTCAAAAGGAAAGCTTAATTATACCATAGGCTTATCTGTAGGGCGTGTTCCTGCATAAGACTTTCGTACCAATTAAAAATCGCTTGGATTGTTTTTGTCCGGTACCAAAACATCATTTTTAAAAGATTTTGTGTTTGTTGTATAATGAACATCCGGAAAATTTTTACTGCCGGGACTTAAAAATCGAGGAGGTAGGAATGAAGGTATTCAAAATTTTATTGGCGGTTTTTATCGTGTTGGGGCTTTCGATGTCTGTTGCAAACTCGGCAGGCAAGGAGCCTTACAAAATAGGCGCAATTTTTTCGGTAACCGGGCCGGCTTCATTCCTCGGTGAGCCAGAAAAAAACACAGTAATAATGCTTCAGGAGCAGATAAACAAAGCGGGCGGCATAAATGGACATCCCATTGAAGTCATAATTGAGGATTCCAAAAGCGACGAAACTCAATCTGTGCTCGCATCAAAAAAGCTTCTTGAAAGCGATAAGGTTTTGGCCATAATCGGACCATCCACAACAGGTGAATCAATGGCACTTGTGCCGATAATGAACACCGCCAAAACCCCGCTTGTTTCGTGTGCGGCCGGAGCACCTATAACCCAGCCTGTAAACGAAAGGCATTGGATATTCAAAACCCCGCAGTATGACTTCAGCGTGGTTGAGGCCATCTACGCCTATATGAAAAGCAAAGGAATAGCAAAGGTTGGGATTATGACCGTATCTACCGGCTTTGGCGATTCAGGCAAGAAGGCGCTTCAGGAGCTGGCTCCAAAATACGGAATAACAATAGCTGCGGATGAACGTTACGGCCCAAAAGATTCGGACATGTCAACACAGCTCACAAAGATAAAGGCTGCCGGAGCGCAGGCTGTCATAAACTGGTCCATAGGCCCGACTCAGGTTGTTGTTACAAAAAACTGGCATGCGCTTAAGATGGGAATGCCGCTTTTCCAGAGCCATGGATGGGGCAGCAAGAAAAACATAGAGCTAGCCGGCAAAGCGGCCGAAGGCGTGATAGCGCCTCTCGGCAGGCTCGTTGTCTGGGATAAGCTTGCGGACAAGCATCCGCAGAAAGCTCTTCTTAAAAAGTATTCTGCCGACTATGAGGCAAAATACAAGAGCGAGCCTGGCACATTCGGCGGCCATGCTTATGACTCTTTGATGATGGTGGTTGAGGCTATTAAAAAAGTGGGGCCTGACAAAGCCAAGATTCGCAACTACATAGAGACAAAAATAAATAAATGGCCCGGAACCGGCGGCATATTTAATATGTCTTCAAAAGACCATTGCGGGCTGGACAAAGATGCGCTTGAGATGGTTGTTGTAAAAAATGGGGATTGGGAAATTTTAAAGTAACAAACCTGAGGCAATGGGCTGCAGGATTTCCTGATAACCCATTGCCTCTTATTTTGTCCGAAGGAGAAGGGTTAGTTGTTTACGGTTTTTTTGCAGTTTCTTTTTTCTGGGCTGACTACGGGCGCGGTTTACGCTTTAGTAGGGCTCGGCTTCAATATAATCTATAATGCCACCTCGATAATAAACCTTGCCCAAGGCGAGTTTGTGGTCGTTGGCGGCCTTCTGATGTGGCTTTTTTCGGAATCTTTTAAGCTGCCATTTCTTGTATCTGCTGTGCTCACTATTTTAGTTTCAGGCCTGCTTGCGCTGCTTATGGAAAGGCTTACAATAAAGCCTTTGCCTAAAACCGATCTTCTTCTGATGATAATGATAACTGTTGCGGTTTCGATACTTCTGCGCGGCCTCCTGATGTTCAAGTTCGGCAAGAACCCATATGTCTATCCGCCCTTCACCGAAGGCGAGCCGTTTATAATCGCCGGAGCTGTGATACAGCAGCAGACGCTTTGGGTCATAGGCATTACATTCTCATGTATAATCCTCATCTATCTTTTTTTTAATAGAACCTTGATCGGAAAGGCGATGCGGGCATGTGCCGTAAATCCGACCGCTGCAATGCTTGTAGGAATTGATGTTGAAAAGATGATAATGCTCTCGTTCGTGTTGAGCGCCATGGTTGGGGCGATAGGAGGCATTGCGGTAACCCCTATCTCTCTAATGGAGTATGACAAAGGACCGATGCTTGCGGTTAAAGGCTTCTGCGCAGCAATAATGGGAGGGCTCGGCAGAGGACGCGGCTCTGTTGCAGGAGGGTTTATAATAGGAATTCTCGAATCGATGACAGCAGGCTATATCCATTCGGGCTTGAAGGATGCTGTTGCACTGCTTATACTTCTCGCGATACTTTTTTTCAAACCCGCAGGTATTTTCGGAAGCAAGACCGCCCTGCAGATGAGAAGGTTTTAGGCTATGGGCCGCGGCAACTTTACAACCCTGCTTGTTTTTATAACAGCAATATCCCTATTCCCGTTTATAGGCAGCGGAAGCTATGTTCTGACCGTCGGAATTTTTTCGGGAATTAATGCGCTCGTGGCAATAGGCCTTTGCATTTTGATGGGATATGCAGGACAGGTTTCTTTGGGACAGGCAGGGTTTTACGGGATCGGGGCTTATGTGTCTGCTGTTATCAGTGTAAAATTCGGCCTGCCGGTGATAGTATGCATGGCTGCCGGAATGGCAGTAGCTGCTGGAGCGGCAGTAGTATTGGCTATTCCAGCCCTCAGGCTTAAAGGGCATTACCTTGCTGTTGCCACTCTCGGCTTTGGCGAAATAATACATGTGATTCTAAATGAATGGGGACTCGGCGGCCCTTCCGGCTTTGGCGATATTCCTAATTTCAGCCTGTTCGGCATTACAGTCGAATCCGCAAGCTCTTTCTTCTATCTTGTCTGGGGCGTTGTTGCGGTTACGGCCGTCTTCTCATTCAACCTTATAAACTCAAGAAACGGCAGGGCGTTGCGGGCGATACATGACAGCGAAACAGCCAGCAATGCCATGGGCGTTGATGTTTCGGTTTTGAAAATAAAGGTTTTCATCCTGAGCGCGGTGTATGCTGCGTTTGCAGGCAGTCTATACGCGCATTATGTCACCTTTATCAGCCCTGCCAGCTTCTCGCTTTTTCATTCTGTTTTGCTTCTTATGATGGTGATAGTCGGCGGAATAACAAATATATGGGGAGCCATCGTTGGAGCTGTTGTAATTACGGTTCTGCCTGAGCTTCTGAAAAAATTCGAAGAGTTCGACATCCTTGTTTACGGTCTTATCCTCACCTTGTCCCTTATGTTTTTCAGGAAAGGGCTAGTTCCTCTTATAATCGACAAGCTGCAGCAAAGGAAGGGCTCCGGCCGTGCTTGAGATAAAGAATATCAACAAAAGCTTTGGCGGAATTTCGGCACTTTCTGATGTCAGCTTTAATGCGAATGAACGTGAAATTAAAGCGGTGATCGGCCCCAACGGCGCAGGGAAAACTACGCTTCTGCATATAATCAGCGGCATCTATCCGCCTGATGGGGGAGAGGTTATTTGGTCCGGAAATAAAATAAGCGGGATGTCTTCGGTTAATATCGCGAGAAAAGGCATATCGAGGACGTTTCAGCATGTTGAACTCTTTGGGCATCTGACTGTTCTTGAAAATGTGATGATAGGCAGACACATGAGAACTAAAGCAGGGTTCATCGCTTCAGGACTGAAGCTGCCTTTTGTGGGCAGAGAGGAACGAAAGATTAAGGCAAAGAGTGAAGAGATACTCGATTTAGTAGGGCTACGGAATAAAGAGTATGAGCTTGCTTCAACGCTTCCGATTGGAGAAGAAAGGATGCTCGAGATTGCAAGGGCTTTGGCCACTGAGCCACAGCTTCTTTTGCTCGATGAGCCTGCCTCCGGATTAAATGAGGCAGAGACGAATGCACTTTCGGTCTTTATCACAAATTTAAAAACAAATTTAAACCTGACCATTATGCTTGTGGAGCACGACATGGGGCTTGTTATGAATATTTCGGACAGCATAGTGGTGCTCGATTTTGGCGAGAAACTTGCAGAAGGACTGCCCGAGGATATAAGGAACAACAAGCTTGTGATAGATGCATACCTCGGGGATGAGGATATTTAGTTATGCTGCTTGATATCAGAAATCTCAATGTGTCTTATGGCGGCATCAAAGCCCTGCGTGATGTGAGCATATCTTTTGAAGGCAAAAGCATCGTCAGCATCATCGGGGCCAACGGCGCAGGGAAAACCACCCTGCTGAATGCTGTAATGAACATCCAGCCTGTTGTTTCGGGCGAAGTTTATTTTAACGGCGAAAAGATTACCGGACTTCCTGCACATCAGCTTGCAGCAAAGGGCATAAGCCTTGTGCCGGAGGGGAGGATGCTTTTTACGCATCTGACAGTGTTGGACAATCTTGTTTTAGGCGCATATGCTTTCATGAAGCAGCTTGGCAAAAAAGATATAGAAAAAAGATTGGGACACGTTTACGAACTTTTCCCAATCCTCAAAGAAAGAACAACGCAACTCGCTGGCACCTTAAGCGGAGGACAGCAGCAGATGCTCGCAATAGGCAGGGCATTAATGTCCGAGCCGCAGCTTCTGATGCTGGATGAACCCTCGATGGGGCTGGCGCCGCTTTTGGTAAAAGATATACTGAATGTTATTAAGCGGCTGAATGAGGAAGGTGTAAGCATTTTTCTTATAGAACAGAACGCGCGCGCCGCGCTTAAGCTTTCGCACCATGCGTTTGTGCTTGAGTCGGGGGTCCTTGTGAAAAGCGGCTCCGGAGCCGAACTGCTGTCTGATGAAAGAGTTAAAAAAGCATACTTAGGCGGCTAAAAAGTCGAATACTGCACACAAATTATCCGGCTGATAAAGATAGAATTTTTTCGAACTTTGCTTCCTCAAAACTGTATATAGGAATTTTATCATCCTTTGTTTTAAGCTCCGACACAGGCTTTAAAAGAAGTTTCCTATATTTCAGGTTTTCGGTTGTAGATGCAGTGCCGAATATCGCCGAAAAATCGAGACGTTCCGCAGCAGGGCCTGTTATAAGAATTTCTTTATCACTGTTTTTGCTCTCCATTCGGGCCATTATATAAAAAGGCGCATCAACAGGCTGCACTGTTCCTGCACTGTTCCTCCCTATGTCGGCAACAATAAAAGAGTCGAAATGCACAGTTGTTTTCAGGCTTATATCAAGGACATCAAAAGCAGGCGAGATTTCGGGAAGCATCTTTTCAACTCCTGTCCTGACATACATGGCTGATAAAAGCGCGTTCCAGACATTGTTTGACGCCCCATCAGCCGTAAAAAAAGCGGTTATCGCATTGCCCGAAAACATAGTCCACTCTTTTTTTGCTCCAAGTGTTGATAAAATTTCTGCCAAAAGAGATTTGTATATGTACGAGTATTTCAGAAAAAGAGGCCTGTTTTTTACAAGAAAAGCTTTGTGCCCAGCCTGCGCCTCAACAAAGAGAACAGCACCCGAAACTGGCATGCCCAGGCCTCTTTTCGCTGCTTCTGTTTCTTCATCCGCTACGCTGAACTCGTAGGACTCTGCAAAATATTTATTGGTGAGTTCAAAAAGCTTGTCCACGACTTTTATTATAGGAGGTGTTTATTTAGCAGCTGTGTTTAGTTCCATAACATCTCTGACCCTGGTAATGGTTCCATCTTTTTTGAGAAAGACAACTTCCTTTATCATGGCGTTCTGGATCATTCTTTTGCAGAGCAGACAGGGTCTTCCTTCTGCAAACTCACCATTTTCTTCAAACCCGGCAATGTAGATGGTTGAATCTTTCATTCTTTCAGGAGCGCCGTTTACGATAGCGTTCTGCTCGGCATGAACCGCTTCGCAGAGTTCGTAGCGTTCGCCTGCAGGCACATTCAGCTCTTGTCTACGGCAGATGCCGCGGTCGATGCAGTTTGTGGAACCTCTAGGAGCGCCGTTGTATCCGGTACTTACGATGACCGAGTCTTTTACTATCACAGCGCCATAACGTCTTCTGAGACAAGTTGAGCGTGAAGAAACAACCTTTGCTATCTCTATGAAATACTCGTCCCAGGCCGGCCGGCAGTAAGGCTTCTTCCCATTCCCTTCACTCACCGGCTCTTAACCACATTTGGTAAAACCACAGGCATGGCATACTGCGCAGCCGCCCTCATGCTCAACTGTGCCGCCGCATTCAGGACATGCGCCTATAAGCATATCAACGCTGTTTTTGGATTTGCCGTTGCCTTTGTCCCCTTTTTCTGAGGTGTGCGGATGCGGGTGGTATTTTTCTATGGCCTTGGCTATTGCGTCGGAGCATGACATGACGCGTCCGCCGTCATGCCATGAAGGCTGGTGGCATGATATGCCTTTTAAATGTTTCACTATTTCGTCCTGTTCGATGCCCGACCTGAAGGCCAGAGAGATGAGTCTTCCTATCGCCTCGGCCTGGCTCGAAGCGCAGCCGCCTGCCTTGCCGATATTTGTGAACACCTCAAAAGGCCTTCCGTTTTCATCCTCGTTTATCGTGATATAAAGATTGCCGCAGCCCGTTTTCATAAGCCTTGTTACGCCTTTTATTACCGAAGGCCTTTTCTTGGGCAGCAGCTTGGATTTGTGATGAGCTTCCTGCTGGGCAGGGGCCTCTTTTTTGCTGGTCGAAAGCACCTGAGAATCCCTTGACCCGTCCCTGTAAACAGTAACGCCTTTACAGCCGGTCTTGTGGGCCAGCATATAAACCTCTTCAACGTCTTTGGTTGTTGCGCTGTGAGAGAAGTTGACCGTCTTTGAAACAGCATTGTCAACATGCTTCTGAAACGCTGCCTGCATCTTAACGTGGTCTGTAGGGGTAATATCATGGGCTGTGAGGAATATAGATTTGACCTCTTCGCTAAATTCCTTGAAATCGTGCAGCGTGCCCTTTTCCGCTATTTTCTCCATAAGCTCTCTGCTCCACATGTCAGCCGCTTTAGCATAGCCTTCAAAATGAGGGTTGACCTCGATAAGCTTGGTGCCTTCCATCACGTTTCTAACATACGAAACCGCAAACAGGGGCTCGATGCCTGATGAACAGCCTGCGATTATCGAGAGCGTGCCTGTGGGTGCAATGGTCGTTACGGTGGCGTTTCTAACCATCATCTCACCGTAATAAATGCTGTTGTCATAGTTCGGGAACGGACCGCGCTCTTCTGCAAGTGCGCTTGAGGCAAGACGTCCTTCTGTTTGGATAAAACCCATAACCTCTTCGGCAAGCTTAAGTGCTTTGTCGGAGTTGTAAGGTATTTTCATCTGAATAAGCATATCTGCCCACCCCATAACTCCGAGGCCTATCTTTCTGTTCGCCTTGGTCGTCTTTTCTATCTGCTCTAGCGGGTACTTGTTTACCTCGATTACGTTATCGAGAAAATGCACCGCCTTCCAAACCGTATCCTTGAGCAACTGCCACGCAGGCTCGCCATTCTCGACCATCATCGCAAGGTTGATTGATCCGAGATTGCAGGACTCAAAAGCCATAAGCGGCTGCTCTCCGCAGGGATTTGTGGATTCTATGTCTCCAAGCGAAGGCGTGGGGTTAGATGCGTTTATCCTGTCGAGAAATACTATGCCTGGCTCGCCGTTCTTCCATGCCTGTTTGACTATGGTTTCAAAGACCTCTCGGGCCTTGATCTTTTTTATTACCTTTCTGGTCCTCGGGTTAAGCAGTTCATACTCGCCGTTGGTTTCTACCGCAGCCATAAATGCTTCGGTCAGTCCGACCGATATATTAAAGTTGTTAAGTTTCTGGTTGTGGTCTTTGCAGGTTATGAACTCCATTATGTCCGGATGGTCAACCCTTAGAATGCCCATATTGGCGCCTCTGCGGGTGCCGCCCTGCTTGACAGCCTCTGTGGCGGTATCAAAAACCGTCATGAACGATATAGGGCCTGAGGATACGCCTTTTGTGGAGCCGACCACGTCGCCGTTCGGCCTTAGGCGTGAGAAACTGAAGCCTGTTCCTCCGCCCGATTTATGTATTATTGCGGCGCATTTTACAGCATCGAATATAGAGTCCATAGAATCGTCAACAGGGATGACAAAGCAGGCAGAGAGCTGGCCAAGTTTTTTTCCTGCGTTCATAAGCGTCGGGCTGTTCGGCAGAAAATACAGAGAGGTCATGAGATCGTAAAACTCATCCGCAAGCGCACTGACATCGCCTTCGCTTTTTCCATAGATGGCATCGGCCGAGGCAACATGGCCGGCCACTCGCATGAAAAGCTCTTCGGGGGTTTCTGTTACTTTCCCTTCTTCATTTCTGGCAAGATACCTCTTTTCGAGCACCGTCCTTGCGTTTGATGTAAGACTCAGGATTTTTGTCGCCTCGCTCATTTGCTGTCCCCCTCGTTTTTCCCTCATTAAGCGTCCGAACCGGCTAAGAATATCTGGCGCCAATGCTTTATTTTGTATGGTAACAGACATTTAACCACAACATCTTGTGTATGTCAAGGATAAAATAGCGTTTCCGGCAACAGGCTGTTTTTCTGTATTTTTTCCTGTGAAATATGTGTTGAAAAAATGTGAAAAAGCAATCTGCTATAATTCTGATTGAAAATGAAGTTCGAAATTCATGCAAAAGACGGTTCTGCGCGAACAGGGATTATAAAAACTTTACGCGGCAGCATAGGCACTCCGGCCTTCATGCCGGTCGGCACACAGGCCACAGTAAAGGCTATGTCTCCGGAAGAGCTTGTTCTGGCAGGCGCCGACATAATCCTCTCAAACACCTATCATTTATATCTGCGTCCGGGACATGAAATAATCAGCCGGATAGGCGGCCTTCATAAGTTCATGCATTGGCAAAAGCCGATCCTTACTGACAGTGGAGGATTTCAGGTGTATAGTCTTTCCTCCCTGAGAAAAATTTGTGAAGACGGAGTTGAGTTCCGCTCGCATCTTGACGGCTCACTCCATTTTATAGGCCCCGAAAAGGCTATGGAGATACAGACGGCGCTCGGCTCGGACATAGCCATGGCTTTCGATGAATGCACGCCATATCCTGCCGAGTACGACTATGCGCTGAACTCTCTTGAGTTGACAACCAGATGGGCCGGCCGCTGCAAAGAGTATTTGAGGAAATCCGAAGGCGAAAACAATGCAGCACTATTCGGCATAGTGCAGGGCGGCATGTACAAAGACCTAAGAGAAAAAAGCCTTCTAGGGCTTCTCGAAATGGATTTTGAAGGTTATGCGGTAGGCGGCCTCAGTGTGGGAGAGCCGAAAAATGAGATGTATGATGTCATCAGGTTCATAGCCCCGAAAATGCCTGATGAAAAGCCGCGGTACCTTATGGGAGTGGGCGATCTGCTTGATATGCTTGAAGCTGTAGAGCAAGGCTTCGATATGTTCGACTGCGTTATGCCGACCAGAAACGCTAGAAATGGCACATTATTTACAAGCCTCGGCAGGGTAAGCATTAAACGAACCGAGTTTAAATCAGACCCCGACCCTCTAGATCCGCAATGCGGTTGTTATACATGTAGAAACTATTCTAGGGCATATCTCAGGCATCTGTTTTTGGCAAGAGAGATTCTTTCTATGCGGCTTAATACAATACACAATCTGCATTTTTATCTTCATTTCATGGAGGGCATGCGGGAGGCTATAAAAGCAGGTGGTTTCGGGCAGTTCAAGAAAAAATGGCAAGCCGTATTTGTACAGAACAGTTAAGATAAAAACATACTTATAGAAAATCCGGCTGCCTTGCCTACTCCCTCGGTTTTGCTGTATGTTACTAATCCTATGTTCTCCTACGAACTTCTAATAAGCAATCTAAGCGAAGCGATTATGCTTTTTAACATAAAAGCGAGGCTTGTGTTTGTGAATAAAGCAGGCGAAGAGTTTTTGGGCAAAAGCCTCAAGGAGCTTAAGGACAAAAAAGCGGCAGAGTTATTCCCTGAATCCCGCGTTATTCCGGCGCTTATTAAAAAAACTCTTGATGAGGGGAGGTTTTTCGATCTGGGAGAAACGGATGCAGGCACAGGCAGAAGCACAAATTCTGAAATACGTGTTACACCTTATTACAGCACCGACAAGCTTGAAGGCGCTGTGCTTTCCATAAGAGAAAATCTTGAGCTGAGCGAGAAGGAAGATTACCAGTTCGATTCACTCCTTTACCTGATAGGCTCTGTGGCCCATGAGATAAAAAATCCTTTGAGCGGCATAAAGGGTGCGGCGCAGCTACTGAAAAAGACCGCACGGGATGAAGGTGAAAGCGAATGCATAACCATGATACTCAAGGAAACCGAGAGACTCAACTCGGTGCTTTCGAGTTATCTGGCTATGACAAGAAAACCTGTTTTCAACGCTGTTAATGTCCATGAGGTGCTGGAGCATGCATTTAAAATTATGGGTGCAGCAATAAAAGCGAAAAAGGTGCAGACGGTAAGGTTTTATGATCCGAGTCTGCCGATGATTTCGGGGGACGAAAGCAAGCTTCTTCAGGTTTTTATCAACCTGATAAAAAATGCGGTTGAGGCTATGTCCTCATCAAGTGTCCGGAAGCTGGAGGCATCAACAAGGCTGTCCAACGAATACATGGTAATATACTCTGACCACAAAGGGCTGCCGCAGGAATCAAAAAAACAGCGTTGGGTTGTTGTTAGCCTTAAGGATACAGGCAGTGGCATACCCGAAGGTGAAATTAAAAAAGTCTTTCTGCCTTATTATACGAATAAAGAGGGGGGAAGCGGCTTCGGCCTTGCGGTATCAAAAAAAATAATAAAAGACCACGGCGGGTTGCTGAAACTTAAAAGCAAAACAGGGGAAGGCACCTCTATAAATGTTTACCTGCCGGTCAGAGAAATTAAAGCGTGAGAGGCGTGTAATGAATAAAAAAGTGCTTGTTATAGACGATGACGAAAGCGTAGTCTGGGTTGTTAAAAAAGCTCTTGAGCCGCTGGGCTGCGAAGTCCACGATAGGGGAACAATAAAGGCCGGGACAAAAGCAATTGATCACTTCAAGGTGGTGATTCTGGACCTTATGCTCCCTGACGGTAACGGCATCGATGCCCTCAAGGAGATACGGGTTTTTAATCCGGATATCATGGTTATTATGGTGACCGCCCACGGCAGGATGGAGAGCGCGATCGATGCGATGCGCGAAGGCGCCTATGACTATCTCGAAAAACCTTTTGATATAGAAGAGCTCAAAATAGTTGTTGAAAAGGCCTTCAGGGACATAGCACTAAGAGAAGAGCTTATGGAGCTGCGCCAGAGCAGAGACGAGAGCATCCCCTTCGAAATAATAGGGAAGAGCAGGAGTATGCTGAAGCTGTTTAAGGAGATCGGCCGCGTGGCACCGAAAGATGTAACGGTGTTGATATCGGGCGAAAGCGGTACAGGCAAAGAGCTTGTGGCAAGGGCAATCCACAATAACAGCAAAAGAAAATACGGCCAGTTTGTTGCGATAAACTCGGCCTCGATTCCGAAAGAGCTTCTCGAGGCGGAGCTTTTTGGATGGGAAAAGGGCGCGTTCACAGGTGCAACAGAGAAGACGGACGGCAAGATTCAGTCTGCACAAGGCGGAACCCTTTTCCTTGATGAGATTTCGGAGCTCAACATAGACCTTCAAGCAAAGCTGTTGCGCTTTATTCAAGATCGCGAATATTCTCCGCTCGGAAGCAGCAAGGTCATAAAGGCGGACGTGCGCATAATAGGTGCAACAAACAAAAATTTAAAGGCGGCTGTGCAGGCTGGACAGTTCCGCGAAGATCTCTATTACCGATTCAATGTGATCGAACTAAAGCTGCCGCCTCTAAGAGACAGAAAAGAAGATATAATGCTGCTCACAAAGCATTTTCTTGCAGAATCCGTTAATGCCTTCGATCTTCAGCCAAAAGAGCTGTCTAAGGATGTCGAGAAAGCGATGCTTAAATATGACTGGCCCGGCAACGTAAGAGAGCTCGAAAACAGCATAAAAAGAGCTTCCATTTTGTCAAAAGGAAGTCTAATAGAAAAGCGCGATGTTTTTATAAACGATTTCACTTCTTACTCAATAAAGGAGTTTTTGGAGACCAAGCTTTCGGGTTATCTGCAGGGCATGGCAAAGCTGGACAACGCAAATCTTTACGAAACTGTAGTATCCGAGGTCGAAAAAGCGCTTATCAGCATAGTCCTGAACGAAACCGACCGCAATCAGGTGCGTACGGCCAAAATACTCGGCATAAACAGAAACACCCTAAGCAAGAAGGCAAAAGAATACAAACTGATTTGATTTTGAAAAGCAGGATATGTTATATATAAAGGCTCCATGCCCTTCTCTTTGAGGTAGGGCTTTATATCCATGTGGAGGTAGTGAATGAATATTTACGAAAATGTTGTTATCCTCAACCCTTCCCTCAGCGAAGAGGAACTTAAAACCGCCTTGGACAAAATCAGCGACCAGGTAAAAAACAACGGCGGAGAAGTGCTTAAAATCGACAACTGGGGAAAAAGAAAGCTCGCTTATGAACTGAACAAGCAGAAGATCGGGCATTACATTATGTTTATAATGAAAACCCCTCCGTTGTCGATCAAAAAAATCGAGAACTATTTTAAGGTTTTTGATCCGGTTATCAAGTTCATGGTCATAAAGCTCGGGAAAAAACAGATAGCAGCTCTTCCAAAGGATGTTTTTGCGGCAGCAGGAACACAGGAACCGCAGACCGCTGAAGCTCAAGCGTAGGTATCCGCCATGTTTAACAGAGTTATTCTTATAGGAAACCTGACCAAAGACCCCGAGGTGAGATATACCCCGAGCGGCAACGCGGTCACCACAATCTCGATAGCGGTAAACTCGCGCTACAAGCAGGGAGATGATGCAAAAGAAGAAGTCCTTTTCATAGATGCGAGCGTATTCGGCAAACAGGCCGAAGCCTGCGGCCAGTATCTTGCAAAAGGCCGGCCGGTGCTTATCGAGGGAAGACTTAGAGAGCGTCGCTGGGAATACGAAGGCCAAAAGAAAAGCAAAATGGAAGTATTGGCCAACAATGTGAGGTTTCTTTCTAAGAAAGAAGGATCATCCTCATCCGCCCCTTCCGGAAGCCATGCGGATGGACCGCCGCCGGACGAAATCACCGATTTAGAACCATTCTAAAGATATGTATAAGAAAGGAGAAAAGATGCAGCCTAAAAGATTTCAAAGAAGAAAGTTCTGCCGGTTCTGTGCTGACAAGGCGCCTTTCATAGACTACAAGGACATAAAGACACTGCGCAGTTATTTGACCGAGAGAGGCAAAATGCTCTCCCGAAAAGTAACAGGCACATGCGCTTCGCACCAAAGGGAGCTCACCGTTGCGATAAAAAGAGCGCGCACTATCGCCCTGATACCTTTTATGGAACGATAAAATGCGGATTCCGAAAAGCTGGATTCCGTCGCTCTCAAAACGCATGATTGACAATCTGGTTGCTAAGGAATTGATCGAACCGGCCGTGTCAAAAGATGCGTTAATTGAACAGACCGGCCATTTGCTGATGGAAGAGCTTATGGTCGAAGACAAGCTTCATGAAGAAATCAGAGAAATGCTCAAAAAGCATGAGCAGGAAATAGCCAAAGGCAAACTGGACTACCGCAAGCTTTTTGACATGACAAAACAGAAGCTGGTAAAAGAGAGGAACATTATCCTATGATGCTCTCTGACGACAAAATATCGCATACAACCCATGTGCTTCTGAAAGGGCTGCTCGAAAAGAGGCTGATCATTCCCAAAGAGGAAGAAAGCACAATCAGAAAAGAGATAAAAAGAACCCTCGTCAATGAACTTAAAATAGGCGAAGACATGGATGTGATGGTACAGAAAAAACTTCATTCCTTCTCTAAAAAACTCGTAGAGGGAAGCCCTGAGTGGGAAGTGCTTTACAAAAAGTTTTTTGCTGAAGAAGAATTAAGGAGAGGCAGAAAATAACCTTTTTTGTCCCAGCGGTTTCGGAAGATTTTATCAAACGGGAGCGCAGTGCAGCGCGAGAACTGAGAAAAACTTCATGGTGGAAAAGAAAGTGCGCTGAAGGCAAATGCCGGTACTGCAACTCCAGAATAAGCCCCAAAGACCTCACAATGGACCATATCGTCCCGATCATAAGAGGCGGCAAAACACAAAAAAACAATGTAGTAACCTCCTGCAAAGAATGCAATAACAAAAAAAAGCATATGCTTCCCCTCGAGTGGGAAGACTATATTAATGGTCGTTTGCAAAACAATTCTGATATGGAGCAATCATGATAGCAATTGTTGATTACGGAATGGGCAACATAAGAAGCGTTGAAAAAGGGTTTCTGAAAATAGGCGCTGATGCACAGATAACATCAGACCCAAAGACTATCGAGGGCTCGGCAGGGATTGTACTGCCGGGTGTGGGCGCGTTCAGGGACTGCATGGCCAACCTCGGGAAGCTCGAATTAATCGATACGCTCATAAAAGAGATACAAAAAGGCAAACCCTTTTTCGGCATATGTCTTGGCCTGCAGCTTCTTTTCAGTGAATCTGAGGAGTTCGGAAAATGCATGGGCATGGATATCTTCAAAGGAAAGGTTATTCGTTTTGATTTTAAAGATTCCCAGAAATTGAAAATACCGCACATGGGATGGAATACCGTCAGATTTGTGAATAGACCGCCTATTTTTGAAGGCATCCCGGATAATTCTTATTTTTATTTTGTGCACTCTTACCATGTTGTTCCTGAAGACAAGAGCATCATTGCCGGCGTCACAAACTACGGTATGGATTTTGTGCCTATGGTTTGGAAAGACAATGTTTTTGCTACTCAGTTTCATCCAGAAAAAAGTCAGGAGCTTGGGTTGAAGATATTAAAAAACTTCAGCAGCTTTGTTGATAAGGCATGAGCATTGAGCAGCCCAAGAATGTAATACTCGGCACCGCCGGACACATAGACCACGGCAAAAGCTCTCTGGTCAAGGCTTTGACCGGGGTTGACCCCGACAGGCTAAAAGAAGAAAAAGAACGGGGAATTACCATAGACCTCGGGTTTGCCAACCTCTCTTACCCTGATGGCCTGACCGTAGGTATTGTTGATGTGCCGGGCCACGAACGCCTCATAAAAAACATGCTGGCCGGGGCAGGCGGTATAGATATAGTCGCTATGGTTATTGCTGCCGACGAAGGCATCATGCCCCAAAGCAGAGAACATTTGGCGATCTGCGAGCTGCTCAAGATTAAAAACGGCATTGTTGTTGTCACAAAGGCTGATCTCGTGGATGCCGATTGGCTTGCCCTTGTTCAGGATGATCTGAAAAATTTCATCAAGAACACATTTCTCGAAAATGCCGAGATTGTGGCTGTTTCTGCCAAGACAGGAATGAATATCGAGCTCTTGCGGGACAAAATAAAGCAAGCGGCCGCAAATGTAAAACCTAAGCTTATGAACGGGCTTTTCAGGCTTCCCATAGACAGGGTTTTTACACTTAAAGGTTTTGGCACTGTTGTGACCGGCACCGCCCTTGCCGGAAGCATCTCTATAGACACTCCTGTCGAAATACTTCCATCAAAGATTACCAGCAAGGTAAGAGGCCTGCAGAGCCATGGCAAAGGTGTGCAGAAAGCCTTTGCAGGACAGCGCATAGGGTTGAATCTGCAAGGTGTTGACAAAGAATTGCTGAGAAGGGGAGATACGGTTGTATCATCAGAAAGGCTGACGCCAACTAAATCCATAGATGCACAGCTCGAATTGCTTAAAGGTGCGCCTTCTATAAAGACCAGAAGCCTTGTCCATTTTTATACAGGCACTTCAGAAACAGTTGCAAGAATAGTACTTTACGGCACAGATGAAGCAAAGGCCGAAGAGGCCTGTTATTGCCAGTTTAGGCTTGAAGAGCCTGTCGTGGTTCTTTCGGGAGACAGATACATCATACGCAGATTCTCCCCACTCGAAACAATAGGCGGCGGCGAAGTGCTCGATCCATATCCTGTAAAAAGAAAACGCTCGATGGGAACAGAAGACCTTATGGTTTTTGAGAAAGGATCGATGAGCGAAAAAATAGAAACCAAAATAAAGCGCTCCGGTCTTGCGGGCTGCAGATTGCCCCAGATAGAAGGATGGCTTAAGGGTGACATGCCAGAAATAAAGCTGACGGTTGACAACCTTGTGAAAAATAGCAGACTGGTAAAATGCGGAGAGCTGTTTTTCCATAAAGAAGCATTTAATACATTCAAGGAATTTGTACTATCAACACTCAGAGTATTCCATAAAGAGAATCCTCTTAAAGCAGGAATAACAAAAGAAGAGCTTCGAGCCAAGGCGCTTATCCAATTGAAAAATATAACCGCCTTCGACAGCCTTACAGAAATTATAGGAGAGATCGCGATAGAAAAAGAGTTGGTGCGGCTTAGCAGCTATAAAGCATCTGCTGTCCAGACCGGCTCAGGAATTAAAGACAAAATATTGCCTGCGCTCGACAAGGAAGAATTTCAGCCGCCGACCAGACAGGAGCTGGCCGCAAAGCTAGGGATGAACGAAAAAGAGCTGGCCGACATCCTGAAACTGCTCGCTAAGGAAGCCACGCTCGTGAGGATCAACGATTCGATATATATAACAAAAGAGCTGCATGACAAAATGCTTTTGCTGCTTAAAAATTTCTTTGCGAAAAAGCAGGAGATGACCGTGGCCGAATTCAGAGACATCCTAAACACAACTCGCAAATACGCACTGCCATTCCTCGAATACCTCGACACAAACAGAATAACCCTTCGTGTTGGGGATGTACGCAAGTTCATGTTAAAATAAAAAATAATGAACAAACGCTGGTTTCTGCTTCCGCTTACCTTGATGCTTGGGTTCCTTCTGGGCGGTGTAACATATTACTTTCTCAGCCGGTCAACGCAGTCATACACCACAATTACACCGAGAATACCCAAACAGATAGAAGAGGCGAGCAGGGCCTTTTCAGAAATCGTAAAAGCGGTTTCCCCGTCGGTCGTAAACATATCGAGCATAAAGACCCTGAAGCGTCAGCCTACGCCGTTTGACGAGTTTTTTGATTTCCTCTATCCGTTTCAGAACAGCCGCGGCAAAAGGTGGAAGGAGCAGAGTTTAGGCTCTGGGGTGGTGGTTTCTCCTGAAGGATATATAGTGACTAACAACCATGTGGTAGAGCATGCTGATGAGATAAAGGTTACGATTTTTGACAAAAGAAGCTTCAGGGCTAAGGTCATCGGCTCAGATCCCAAGACAGATATAGCGGTTATCAAGATAGATGCGAAAGGCATCCCCGCTGCGAACTGGGGAGATTCGGACAAGCTGCAGGTGGGAGAGTTTGTGCTTGCCATCGGAAACCCATTTGGATTGAACAACACGGTTACCATGGGAATAATAAGCGCGGTAGGCAGGGCTGATGTGGGCATAGCCGATTACGAAGACTTCATACAGACCGATGCTGCCATCAATCCGGGCAATTCAGGAGGCCCGCTTGTGAACATAAAAGGCCAGCTTATCGGCATAAATACCGCTATATTTTCTAAGACCGGCGGTTATCAGGGAATAGGCTTCAGCGTTCCGACAAACATGGTGCGGCTTGTTATGGACCAGCTTATAAAATCAGGAAAGGTGACGAGGGGATGGATAGGCGTTACCATTCAGGAACTCACCCCGGAGATAGCCGCAAAGTTCGGGATAAAAACCTCCGAAGGCGCTCTGGTCAACGATGTGTTGAAGGGAAGCCCCGCATATAAAGCAGGAATAACGCGTGGAGACATAATCGCAGAGTTCAATGGAAAGGGCGTCAGAGATGTATCTTCGTTAAGAAACATTGTTGCGCAATCTGCGATCGGGGCGCAGGTAAAAATAAAAGTTTTGCGCAAAGACAAGGAATTTACAACAACCGTTACAATTCAGGAACTGCCGTCAGAAATGAAGGATGCTATGCCGAGTTCATCTTCAGCACCCGAGGTTACACAAAATTCTCTTTCCGGGATTGCGGTGATAGATATTACAGCAGCCATCGCAAAACAGCTGAGGGTCGAGAGCGGCGAAAAGGGTGTGATAATAGTAAAGGTGGATTCGGGCTCGCCCGCTGATGACGCCGGAATAAAGAAGGGCGACATTATTCAGGAGATAGATAGGCAGAAGATAAACAACCTTTCGGACTTTAACAGGGTTTAGGCCAAACTTAGACAGACCGATACTGTGCTGCTTTTTGTGAACCGGCAGGGCAAGCGCTTTTATGTGACGCTTGAGCCGTCCGGATAAAAGAGGGGGTAAAAAATGCTTTCACAGCATATGGCAAAAATAATCATGTTCCTTATATTTTTGCTTTCAGGACTTCTTTACGGTCTTCATCAGGGGTATCTTGTACAGGGTGTTTTAATCGGCAGCCTGCTCGGCGTACTCGCAATTCTTATCAAGGCTCGCCTGAAGCAGATTTCGATAGGCTCTATTATAGGGGGGCTTGTAGGGCTTGCAGCAGGAATAGTAACCGCAAACCTTCTTCTTCTGCCGTTCCGCTACATTATACATGATCAATACTGGCCGGAATATTTTTTTATTTTAAACGCAATCTTCGGATACGGCGCGCTTTTTGTCGGCGTTGAAAGAGGCAGGAGCTTCACCATCCCCGGCATAATGCGACTGTTCAAGGGGCAGGAAACAGAAACAGGTCTTAAGCTTCTTGATACTAGTGTAATAATAGACGGACGCATTGCCGACATACTCGAAGTCGGTTTTATAGAAGGCACGCTTATAATTCCTCAGTTTATTCTGCATGAGCTTCAGTATGTGGCTGATTCTCCAGACCCTATGAGAAGGGCAAAGGGAAGACGAGGCCTCGACATGCTTCAGCGCATCCAAAAGATGTCAGGAATAGACGTTAAAATTGTCGAAGAAGATTTCCCAAAGATTAAAGAGGTTGACTCCAAGCTTGTGGCTCTAGCCAGAGTGATGAACGCAAAAATTATCACCAATGACTTCAACCTCAATAAGGTGGCGCAGCTTCAGGGCGTAGAGATACTGAACATCAATGAGCTTTCCAATGTGCTGAAGCCCGTTGTTCTGCCCGGCGAATCAATGACTCTTTTTGTGGTCAAGGAAGGCAAGGAGCAGAATCAGGGAGTGGCCTATCTTGATGACGGCACGATGGTTGTGGTCGAAAACGCAAGAAGGCTTATAGGCAAAAGCGTTATCGTTACCGTAACGAGCGTGCTTCAGACCACTGCGGGCCGAATGATCTTTGCAAAACCCAAGGATGATGACTAAAGTAATAGCGGTAATTCCTGCAGCGGGCTTGGGCAAGAGGTTCGGACAGGATCTTAAAAAAACTTTTTATATACTTTCGGGCAAGCCTGTAGTAGCGCATGTGCTGGAGGCATTTCAAAAATGTGGTGCAGTAGATGAAATTATTCCTGTGTTCAAAGCGGATGAATTAACAGAAGGACAGGAAATCCTAAGAATGTTTAATATCACTAAAGCTAAATCAGTTGTGGCTGGCGGCAAAGAAAGACAGGACTCGGTTTGCAACGCATTAAAAACAATAACAAATGACAACGCAGTTGTTGCGATTCATGACGGAGCAAGACCCTTGATAACTCAAGAAGTGATAGGGCGCTGCCTCTCCGGTCTTGCAGAATGCGATGGGGTTATCGCAGCGGTTCCGGTTAAAGATACTATAAAGCGCCATACTGTTTCGGGCGATATTTTCTTTGTTGATAAGACCGTTAATCGCAGCGTTTTATGGTCGGTTCAGACGCCGCAGGTATTTGTGAGCGGCAGCATTAAAGAGGCCTATAAAAAAGCCTTTGACGAAGGTTTCTATGCTACTGACGACGCAGCGTTGTTGGAGAGGTACGGGGGAAAGGTCAGAATAGTTATGGGCTCCTATAAAAACATAAAGATTACCACTGCCGAGGACATCCCTCTGGCAGAGGCCTTATTGAAACAATGCGAATAGGCATAGGATACGATTCGCATATACTCGTTGAGGGCAGAAAACTTGTGCTTGGCGGCGTCGAGATCCATTTTGAGAAAGGCCTTGTAAGCCATTCCGATGGGGATGTGCTTTGCCATGCCATAATTGACGCCATAATCGGAGCTCTCGGTGAAGGCGATATCGGAAGGCATTTTCCTGACAGCGACGAGCGTTTCAAAGGGGCTTCAAGCATAATACTTCTTAAACAAACCGTTGATATGGCTTGCTCCAAGGGCTTCGGCATCTCATGGATAGATTCGGTGATAATAACAGAGAGGCCGAAAATCGGCCCTTACATTTCTGACATGAAGCAAAAACTTTCGGAGGCCGGGATTTCAGCATCGCTTGTAAACATAAAAGCAAAGACCAACGAGGGTATGGGATTTGTGGGCCGGGGCGAAGGCATTGCAGCGCAGGCTGTCTGCCTGCTGGTTCAAAACCAATTCAAATAGCATTATATGGAGGTACCAAAATGAAAATATTGCGTTTAACAATTTTGATAGCAAGTATGGTTTGGGCTCTTTCAGCCTATTCCGAAATGAAAAACAAACAGTTTACTAAAGAAGAAACTAAAAAAATGTCCGAAACAAGAGCAGTCATCGAGACGAAGTTCGGCAATATTGAGCTGAAATTTTTTCCTGAATTGGCACCTAACCATGTGAATAATTTTATTGGACTTGCAACTAAAGGCTTTTACGACGGCACTATTTTCCACCGTGTCATCCCCGGTTTTATGATACAGGGCGGAGATCCAAATTCCAAAGATACCAACAAAGCACGACACGGTCTTGGTGGTCCGGGATATACTGTGAAAGCGGAGTTCAGTTCTACTCCTCACAAACGCGGCATACTCTCGATGGCGAGAACGAATAATCCTGACGGTGCTGGTTCACAATTTTTTATATGCGTAGGAGACGCTTTTTCCCTCGACAGGCAGTACACAGTTTTTGGTGAGGTTGTTTCAGGAATGGAAGTGGCTGATAAAATTGTAAGCCAGCCACGGGACCTAAATGACAATCCAGACGAGCGTATCGAAATAACAGTGAAAATCATAGAGAAAAAAAGAAAATCCGAATAAGAGATTTCTTACAACCAATTTCCTGTGCCTAGCAGTGTGTTATAGATATGGAAAGCTTCCTAAAATCTTGCGGGCTGGCTCTATGCAAACTTATGCACGTTACAATCAATAATCACCAATGGTAAGAGTTCCCGAGCTTAGAGAATATTATCTTGTCGTCATACTTCACTTCAAAAATGCCACCTGAGCCTTCAACTATCTTAATGGTCGGATCAGGATATTTTGCATTTAGTTCTGCTTCTACACGAGAAGCCTGGGAAAAAAAGTTTCATACAACCCAGTATTCAATGGATATATTCACGCAAAAGCATCCTTACATACTGCTAATATTATTTTTTGAACATGATGCCTATATTATGAATAACTGCCCCTACTATAAACGTCCCTAAAATCCATATTCTGCTTTCTTTTTTATACTTGGTAAGGATGTAATACAGAACATATATTTGGCTAAATACCATAATCCCTTGTGAAAAAAGCGGGAGAGAAAATAGTTGTTTTATCTGCACAGCATATGAAATAGCAGAATCAATAATAACCGTAACAAGCACATACAGCAAATATTTAATCCCCTCATTATACATGTGAATCAATACAAAGCCGCATGCAATCACTCCAATGAACTCACCGAAATATCTGAATGCATCAGGAATCATAATCTTATCCTGAATTTTATATGAGTTGCATAAAGTTTGCGGTCAACGTCCATTAACAAACAAAGCGTAGTCAGAAAACATTCCCGCAGCAAGGATTTTTTCTTTAAGTCGATCAGGTGAGAAATCTCCGTAGGCAAGCGATTTGCCTGAAAAGCTAAGTGTTTTGTTATCTGAGTCCAATGTCCACATGCCGCCACCCACAATCTCCCATTCTGGATTGTTGATATAATATTTGTCTTTCTTGGCGTTGTAATAACCTTGAATTCCCTGCTCCGACAGAAACTTCTCGGCTATGTTTGCGTGGAAAAAGGAGAGTTCTATTGGCGACATGATTAAATACTCCATGCCTATATTGTGGTTAATCACTTGTATGAACTTCCCTGTCCGTTCTTCGGGTATTTTGTCCTTATCAAGAGTTGTGAAATATTGCTCGGAGTAATCGATTAAAGTAAAATGCATTATTTGCTCCTATTAATGTTTCATATATGATATCAGATTATTTGCCTTGCCTTGTATTGTATTTGTTATGGACTTTTAATGAAATAATTTTTTATCGTCTGATTAAGGTTATAATTTACTAATGAGGAACTGGGGATACTTTTTTTATATTCTAACTCTCGGCTTATGGACGGGCGGAGTTTTCATATTTACCTTTGTAGTTACTCCAGTAATATTCAAGACTTACGCAAGGGATAAAGCCGGAGAAATTGTAGGGAGCCTTTTCCCTTCATATTTCATCTTCACTATAGGAATGTCCGTGCTGGCCTTGCTGCTTCTTTGGGGTGTATGTCAATTGCTTACTATTACGGCCTTCAGAGTGTCTCTTGGTTTAGCGGTTATGTCCATATGCATCGCACTCTATGTAACTCTCGGTCTCTATCCGCAAATACAGGATGTAAAGCGTTCAGTGCCGTCCTTTGAAACCACTGCCGAAGACCATCCCATGCGAGCTAAATTCAGAAGGCTTCATGCAGTCAACTCGGTGTTGAATCTCGCATTCATGTCCAATGGTATCGCTCTTATGGGCATCGGAACCATGATGAAAAGATAATGTTTGGCCTATATAAAAAAAGGCTTGGATCGCTGATAATCGGGAGCGAAGTTAAGTGAAGAGTTTCCTCAAAGAGAACTGGGCTTTCTTGCTGCTTATAAGCTTTTTACTGCTATATATCATGAACGGCGGACGGCTAACCAACTGACACCAAGCATCTAACCTCCGTGAGGGGTTTTCTGGAAGCGAGCAAGGGAAAATAATCAAATGAGAAATGTTGTTAGCTATAAAAGGCGTTGAATGTGTAAAAATAACTTCCTGAAATCTTCATTTTTGTTAAGATGGGTGACAGTCAATATTTCTATTGGGAATAAACGTCCTGCCTTTATCTTCATACTGTTTGTAGTATAATTTTATTATCCTGCAAGTGAGGGGAAGAATGAAGAAACTCTCTATTCTGCTAATAGCTGTTCTGATGTTCTCGGCATCGACTTATTCTGAAGCAGACAGGGCTGTCAAGGTTAAGGGCAAAGAGAAATTCGCTGAGACCACATCTGCCGTAAGTGGAAACTACTACGCCCTCATTATCGGCAACAACAACTATAAACACCTTAACAAACTGTCCACAGCCGTAGAAGATGCGAAAGTTATAGAAAAAGTCCTTGCCGACAAATTCGGATTCAAAACCAAACTCCTGCTCAATGCTACGAGGGCAGAGATAATAACCTCTATAAACAAATTCAAAAATCAGCTTAGGGCGGATGACCATTTTCTTGTTTATTATGCTGGTCATGGACAGTTCGACAAGTCTTCGGATAAGGCGTATTGGCTACCGGTTGATGCAGAGAGCGACAATCCTGCCAACTGGATTATAGCTGATGACATAACAGCATACCTTAAACGTATATCTTCTAATCATATCCTCATTGTTTCTGATAGTTGCTACTCAGGAACTTTTGCCAGAGACACAGGAGTTGACCTTGGAAGCAAAACAGATATTGAAAAATATATATCAAGAATGCTTGAAAAACCTTCACGAACACTTATGGCAAGCGGCGGCAATGAGCCTGTGTCTGATATTGGAGGCGGCAAACATTCGGTTTTTGCTGATGCCTTTATCAAAGGACTTAAAGAAGCTAACCAGAGCAAAATTACAGCGGATGATTTATTCAGAAAACATATACGCAATCGAGTAATAGGAAAAGCTGACCAGACTCCGCAATACCAAGGCATAAAAAACTCTGGGGACGAAGGTGGTGACTTTGTGTTCCAATTGGCAAAGTCGAGTGTTACCTATGCCGAAAGATTATCTATTTCAACAGAAGTCAGCGAAGAGAGCAAGAAGTTGCAGGAAGAAAAAGAAAAGCTAAAAAAAGAGCGAGAAGAGTTGGAACAGACAAAGGCTCTAATGGCAGAAAAAAAGAGCCTTGAGGAAGAAAGACAGAAACTTGAAAAAGAGAAACGGGAACTCACCATGAAATCAATACCTCAATCGGATTTTACCACTGGAATTAATTTTACTGGAAAGTGGGAGGTGTATAATTGTGGTACTGGCAAATATGTCAAACTTGACATAAAACAGGTTAACTCAAATATATCTGGTATTAACAGCAACGGTTATAAGTTTTCAGGTTATTATGATGGGAACAAACTTAGTATCCAATATAGACTCGAATCATTAGATGAGGTTTTGGATTCGTTTAAGAATGTAACGTTGACAAGAGAGGTAGCAAAAGAATTAGTTGGTCGTAATGACACAGTATATATTTTTGATATTAATAAACCAAACGAAAAAGTATTCAATGGACAGCAGAAAAGACTGTGTGCGGAGTGGAATAGTATCAGAATTGAAAAAGTTTCTATTGATGAGTATTGGGGTGGTTGCCCCGCGCCTTGCAGTACTACATTGAAAAGAATTGAATGATGATATTGATCGCTGCTCTTAAAAACTTGCTTCCTGAAATAGAGCGTGATGGGCTTACTGATAATCATCACTATAGTAAGTGGAAATCTTTAAAAGTATTTTGCTGCAAATTGTTGTTCAATCCCAATTCGGTAGTCGTGCCTGCTAGTTGAGATATTTTTATAGCAATAATATGCTATTCTGCATTTATCTTTTAAAGCCAGCCAGTACTGGAATTTGCTAATAGTGGCTGTAATCAATGGTCAATATTTAAAGAGGATGGTAATGACTAACAAATCTTACGTTTTTAAAAGGTATTATCTCTGCTTATTCCTGTTGTCCGTATTTTTATTAACTTCCTGTGCTGAAATCGAAGTAAGAACCACTCAAAATCCGCCGATGACCCCAAAGATTACAGTCTTTATTATGACCTTTTCAGATTATACAAGAACCACTCTTGGTCCTAGAGGATGGGCATGGGATTCTGAAGAAACATTTAAGGAAGATACATACAAACGTACCGGAGAATTGCTAAATACTACCGGCATATATGAAATAGTTCCTGAAAAAGAAGTCAAAGCAGTACTGAATGGAAAGACTCTATCTCTATATGATGTAGAAAAAGATCATTATGCCTTAACAAGACGGGTAGGTAAGGCATTATACGCAGATTTTGCTATGATAGCAGACCGGAAATTTTCATATAATACTATAACAAGTGCTTATTCCTATACATTTATAAATATTGAAACAGGAGAAAAGCTTCAGTACAGCGACTATCCCAAAACTAGTTTTAATTCGAAGTCTGATATTGAAGATATTAGCAAAGCTTCATATCGTTATTTTTTTGATAATGCAAAAGGAAAGTTGCTTTCTTTAGCGCTCCGTAAGGGTAAATTTTTAGGCCAAAAAGACACTACAGAGAAAGATAAAGCTGAACGCATCGCCAAGCTAAGAGAGGAACGGGAACGCTTAGAGCGTGAACAGGCTGAACAGCAGCGGCTTGAGAAAGAACGAGCTGAACAGATCAGAATCGCCAAGCTAAGAGAGGAACGGGAACGCTTAGAGCGTGAACAGGCTGAACAGCAACGGCTTGAGAAAGAACGAGCTGAACAGATCAGAATCGCCAAGCTAAGAGAGGAACGGGAACGCTTAGAGCGTGAACAGGCTGAACAGCAGCGGCTTGAGAAAGAACGAGCTGAACAGATCAGAATCGCCAAGCTAAGAGAAGCACAGGAAAAGGCCGAGCGTGAAAAGCAGGTGAGAGAAGAAAGCAAACTAACTCTTACATTAACTAATGTTCAAAAAGTAAAAATAAAAGAAATAACCGAGAAGCAGCCTGATGAAACAAACAAGACAAGAATTATTGTTTATGATTTTGAAGCAACAGAGGCATATAAGGTCGCAGCGCTCATTCTGGCGGATGCCCTTCGTGAGGAGTTACTGAAATTCGGCAAATTCCAACTCATAAACAGGGAAAACTTATTGCAAGTATTGAATGAGCTTAAACTTCAGGACGCTGTTTTAATGGATGACAAACAGGTTTTACAGATGAGCGGTTGGCTGTCAGCTAAGAATGCCATAACAGGAAAACTCTCAACCCTTGGCCAGTCTGTAGTTCTTCAAGCTAAACGCTTTAATATGGTAACAATGGAAACAGAATCAATAGGTTCTTCTAAATGTATTGCGGGGAATGAAGAAAAATTGTTATCTGACATGCCTGAACTTGCAAAGAAATTGATTAACTTGCCGTAACAAGTTCAACCAGAAATTAGCACTTTCCAGTCTATAAAAAAATGCGTGTTTGTAGAAGCAACCCAATAACGAACAGCAAGACCAATTCATACCATCAATACTTATTTTTCCGTTCAACATCCACTTTCTGATTCTGAAGCCTCTTGTAGTAAAAGTTTTGACCGTAGAGGACGCTTACCGGATTGTGGCCGGCAACACGATCTTTTACTACGAGTGTTGTGACCGGTGCATTGGAATATTTACTAAAAAGCATATCGTGTCCAACACATAGGCCGACTATTATGTTCATATCTGTTTTGGCCTCATTTAGCAGCCGCGCTTGCGCAACAGGATTGCATGCCGGCTCAAAAGTTCCGGGCCGAACCTTGTCGTTTTCGCCTACGCCAAGTTCAAGCTTGTCCAGACTGCCGCTTTTGCAGCATACAGACAGAGGCTCAAATTCTTGAGCTTTAAGAATCAGCGCAAGGCGATTGGTTTCGTAGAGAAGCCCTATACATGTTGCGATGCCTATTTTTTTGTACCCCATAAGCTTTGCAAAAGCTATCGTATCTTCAACTCGTGTCCAGCGCGCATGAACCGCATTGCTGCCAGGGATATGCTCATAGCAAAGGCCTTCAACACGCGTTGCCGTTTGTGCTATCCGTGCATCCTCGCTGTCACCTTTATACAAATCAAAGCTTTCTTTTATCAGTCCCATCTTATCTTGCGATGGGCAGTAGCCGGGCTTTGGGGGTGCTGTATCTGGATTGGCGCTCCAACAGTTGGTGCTTCCATGTTTTTGCCAAACAGCACCGCATAGATTGCAACTGAATTCTGTCATGTTTGCCTCCACCTAAAATTGTTTCGGGTAGCTAGATTAACCAGCGTATAAGCTTTAAGCGCTGCGGCCATCTTTCTTGAAAATCTGCGCCAACCGCTGGACAACACCTATGCTTTTAAGCTCATCTATGGTCAGCAAGGTCTTGCGCATCCAGCTCGGGTAAGCGGTGGTCACTCCGGGCATATTCTGCTGGTCGCGCGAGCCGGTTATGTCGTCGAGGCTCACAGACAGTAATTTGCATGGAGCCTTTGAAAGGTATTCATAAACCGCAAGACAAAGCTCTTCGGTCATCTCATCGGTCTCTGTTATAAAAATATCTTTTGATTTTAAAGCCTCTAGCAAAAGTTCGCGGGTTCTTTCTCTGTCAAGCAGTTCGGCTTTCATCGCGTCTTCGTCTTTATATAGGCCAAGTTTGTTTCTCAGCATTATGTCCCGGCCCTGCCAATAGCCGGACAGCGTTGGCAGGTCATGTGTGGTAACCGCACAAAGGGCCATCTGCGGGTATGCGTCGGGCTGCCTGAAAGACGGATCAGGATAGTTCCGTTCAAAATAAAGCAGACGGTACGAAAGCATTTTATAATTCATAAGCCTTTCTTTTATGTCATCACCTACAGTTCCCAAGTCTTCGGCAATAACAGCAGTTTTGTTTCTTATGCTTTCTAAGGCAATAATTTTCAGAATGTCTTCCGAAGGATATCGAACGTAAGCTCCAGCTGAAGCCTCAAGCCCCCTTGGAATCCAGAAGAGCCTGAATATGCTGAGCGCATGGTCTATGCGAATCGCACCGGCATGCTGCATATTTCTGCGCAGGGTCTGCACCAAAAACTCATATCCAGTTTCAACCAAAGATTCGGGGCGGATGGGGGGGAATCCCCAGTTCTGGCCTTTTGGATTAAACCCGTCAGGCGGCGCGCCAACATCAGCATCAAATGCAATTACATCCTGATGCGCCCAATCATCGCTGCCTCCGCCTGATGAGCCTATCGCAAGGTCGTGATAAAGGCCTATACTCATTTCTGAATTATGAGCAAGCTTTGCAATCTCTGCCTGTTGCAGTTCAATCACCCATTGGATGTATTTATAGAAAAGTATTCTTTTTTTGTTTTTGGTTTTGAAAGCTGTTGTTGCCTTGCTGCGGTTTGTCTTATATTTTTCTGGCCAAGACTGCCAATTCAAACCGCATCCTGCCTTTTCGGCAATTGTCATATACGCTGCAAAAGCATCTAGTTCTCTGTCGCCGTTCCTGACAAATTTCTTAAAACTGTTGCCGTTACTGGTTCCGGCAAGAAAATCATTTTTATAAAAATACTCAAAAGCAACGTTGAGCGCTTCAAACTTTAGAGACGCAACAGGCTCATAGTTGATAAACTCCTGTGAGCGAAGCTTATTTAGCGCTGATAAAAACTTTTTGGACACCATAAGGTTTTTGAGTTTCTTGCACTTTTCGACTCCCGGCAAAGCCCTCATGTCGATATAAATAAAATTTTTAAACAGCCTGCTGACAGGCGAATAAGGGCTGATGCCTAATGGGCTTTTGTTCGGTATCGCATGCAGCGGATTTATTCCCACAAAACCGGCGCCCTCTTTTGATGAAAGCCTGACAAGCTCTTTTAGGTCTCCGAAATCTCCGACACCCCAGTTCTGAGCGGACTTTATTGAATAAAGATTTACCGACAGCCCCCAAGTCCTGCCTTCCTCGAGTTTTGGAGGAATGTAACATGCATCAGGCGCGACTATAAGGCGGCCGGTTTTTTTTATTGTGGGTTGGCCGCCCGGAAAGCCTGCGGAATGCTCTGCCCTGACAGAGATGGTGTAATATCCGGGCTCGCGCGCAGATTCGCAAGGTATAACTATTTTTACAAAGCGCTTCTCATCTTCAAAAACACGTTCTTCAGCTATGACTATAGCGCTGCCTGAAAACACGCCTTCATCGCTGTTGCCTTTTTCATTTGTGATAATCCAAGAAAGAGAAAGACCATTTTCTTCGCCGGGCATCAAAGGCAGATATATTGCTACGGATAAGAGGTTTATGCTGCATGAAAGCACCGTAACAGGCGCCAAAAAAGAGTCCCACGGATACCTTTTACGTTTTTTAATTTCTTCAACCAAAACTTCGTCCGATTCGGGTCTTATCCCCATGGCGCAAAGTATTGCCTTTTGTGTTTCGATTGAGGCCTCATGCCGCGTGCCGCCCATATCCCAGTATTCGGGCAGGATGCCGCAGAGTTCAGAAAGCTCTTTGATTAAATCTTCTTTATCTTGCATTTTTGCCTAGTTATCATAATCTATGCTGTTCCAATTTGGATAGACATTATTAGAACATGTCACGCTGTTATGGTATATAATATCTGAAAATACGAGCAAGGAAAGGATACAAGATATGTCAAAGGTTAAGTTTGTAACCGGAATTGTTTTTCTGGCAATATTTTTTTCGGCTCAAATCGCATTTCCTCTCAATATTGATGCTGTAGAAAAGGCGCAGTATGTTGGGTCCAAGGCTTGTGAAAAATGCCACGTGAGAATTTATACCGGCTGGACAGAAACCCTGCACACAAAAAAGATTCAGCTGGCAAACGAATATACGGTAGTGGGCGATTTTACAAACAACAACAAGCTGACCGTTGAAAAGGACGGCAAGAAGTTTGTAACCACCATGAAAAAGAAAGACGGGAAATTCTACATCAACACTTACGGTCCTGACGGCAAAGCCCAAGAATATCTTGTTGGATATACAATTGGCGGCACATGGCAGCAGCGCTATATGACAAAATTCTCAAATGGGGCATATAAGGTTTTGCCGGTGCAATGGAATGTAAAAACGAGTGAATGGGTTGATTACAGAGGGCTTAAAACAGCTACACCCGGAAGCGGAAAGTACTGGAGCGATAAAGTCAATACATGGCAAACACAATGCGGTTCATGCCATGTGACTAATCTTGAGTTTGAGTATGACGAGAAGAATGATACATTCAAAGACACAAAATGGGCGGACAACGGTGCCGGCTGCGAGGCTTGCCATGGACCGGGCAGCAAGCATATAGAGGCTGCAACCGAAGCCGAGAAGCGCGAAGCGATAATAAATCCCCGGAAGCTGCCAACTTTTGTGGGCGCAATGATATGCGGACAATGCCATGCAAGAGGCATTTCTACCGATAGTAAATATGAATATCCGAAAGGCTTTAAGCCCGGCAAGATGCTGACAGAATACTTTGTGGAAAAGCCGGTGCTTTGGCCCAACGGAAGCTCAAAATGCAACGGTCAGCAATACTCCGACTGGAAAAAAAGCGGCCACGCAAACTACGGTGTAAACTGTTGGACCTGTCATGAAGTGCACAGAAAAGGAGTCACCGAAAGGTATTCGCTCAAATCTTCCGGCTGGTCTGTCTGTCTTAGCTGCCATTCGGGGGAGACCGATAAAAGTGAGCGCAGCATTCATTCGCTTCATGGTGTAATCGGCTGCGCCACCTGCCATATGCCGAGGACCGCGCAGAGCGCAGTTCCTAACGACATATCCGATCATTCGTTCAGAGTCATATTGCCACAAGAGAGTATTAACAAAGGAGGCACAGACAAGCAGCCAAACTCATGCAACCTTTGTCATTATCATAAAAACGACTCTCCTGAGTCACTAGTAAAATATTTAAAAAGACTTAAAAAAGATTCTTTGGAACCGGCAAAGAAAAGATAATTTATTGGGAGGTGTTTTGATGATTCGAAAAATTTTGATAATCGCATGCTTTGCTGTTCTTGTTGGCTGCGCACCGCGCGCCTATACAGCAGATGCCGAGAAAAAAGAAGCTAAGCCCGACCCGCACAGCGTGGAGTACTTAGGTTTCTTGTTCAAATTCTCGGAATGCCGGATGATTAAAGACAAAATTAGCTGTGATGTTATGGTAACAAATAAAGGGGAAGAGAGAACCCTTATAGCCACCGCCGAAGAGAAAAGTCTTTTCACCGAACGTGACACCTATACATCAAGAATTTTCGACAACCTTGGCAATGAGTATTATGCGAAGAGAATACGTTTTGGAGCAAAAGAGTCTATTAAGCCGCAGACGCTTCTTTTGAAAACAGTGCCCACAAAAGTTACGCTCAGTTTTTCTGGCATTAATCCCGAACCCAAAACTATTAATATTCTTGAGGTCGGTTTTTTGAGCAAGGAGCACGGTGTTTTTAAGGTCTGGTTCAGGGATATCAAGCTGGTTAAATCTGCGGCTGCAACCGAAAAAGAGAAGACAGCAAAATGAAGTTCAATTAAAGTATGGTGAGAGGCTTAATCAAGCTTCTCACCATACTTTTTGCAGCACAGCTTCTGGCATGGATTTAATGCCCTACTCGCCTTAAAACCCAATGGTATCAAGCCTTAGCAGATTATTGACCGGAATTCTTCGTCTCCTATAAACTGTAAGTATATACTTTGGCCTAATCAGGAGTTTAGCTTTGTGAATATCTTTTTAAAAGCATTTAAACAGTTAGGTGTTATCGTTTCGGTTCTGTTTATCTTAGCCCTTTTTTCTTCGTGCAGCTCCACAAGCGACGGAAAAGAGCCGGATAAGAAAGTTTTAAAACCGGAACCGGTGATGCTAACCCTCGATCCGTTCATAATGAACGCGGGAGCATACACTGCAAAGAAATTTATCAAGCTTGCGGTCAGCTTTGAATTTGCAGACCCCGTTGTAGCAGAGAAGGCCAAGGTTAAATCTGCGATATTGAGGGATATTGTTATAACGCTTGTAACTCAGAAGACATTTGACATGCTTTTATCCCCCGAAGGAAAGATGCAGCTGAAAGACGAGATTAATGAGCTGTCGAGCCAGATGATTGGGGATAAGGCTGTGCAGAATGTTTATTTTACCGAATTTCTGATGAAGTAGTTTGCGTCGGCAACGATGCATTGTCCGTTACAGCCTCTCCTCCAGACATTATTTCTGAATATTCAGGTATCACTATGCCACGCCTTAGCATGATGTTGTAAATGATTTGCGACCGGTTTTGTACATAGCCGGATGAAGACAACGGATTGTATTTAAGAGGATTCGGCAGCACAGATGCAAGACGTGCCGATTCCTGCGGAGATAAGGCTGAAGCCGGTTTAGCATAGTAATGTCTCGCCGCCGCTTCTATTCCGAATAGGCCGTCACCCCATTCCGCAATATTAAGATAAAGTTCTAGTATCCGTTTTTTAGTCAGGTTTCTTTCTATGCGCCAAGTAAGAATCGCCTCTCTTAATTTTCTCGCAGGGTTTTTGGACGGCGACAGATAAAGATTTTTGGCAAGCTGCTGGCTTATAGTGCTCCCGCCAAACTTAAACTTTTTTTCTTTAAGATCTTTTTCGACCGCTTTTTGCATCGCCTCGAAATCAAAGCCTTCATGCGACCAGAACTTGTCGTCTTCAGCAATAAGCACAGCCTTTATAAGGTAAGGCGAAACGATTGAAAGGGGCGCCCATGCCTTGCGGATTTTAATCTTTATGCCCTTTGCCGCCCACTGTTTTTCTCGGTGTTCCATAAAAGCCGATTTTTGCGGAGCCTCTTTTGCCAAGCGTGAAACATCAGGATAGATAAAGGCTGATAAGATGTAGAGCGCAAAACCGCATGCTGCAATCGCTGTAATAATAAGCAATATTTTCGTCATTCGCATAAGTTCTAATATACCTTTCTGAAACATAAAAAATCAGGCTGCGTAATTGTCCACCAGTTCAATGATAGGGATAAGTTCCTGAAGTTAATGCGGAGTTTTGGCAACAGCTCTTTGCGAAAAGAAGCGTTAAACAGCCGCGCGTGTTTGAGGCCGAAGGCCGAGTTGCACGGCTGTAGCTGACTGAGCATTCAGAGCTGTCAAAACGCAGCCCTGAACGGAAGGAATTTATCCCTATCGTTGCCTGAAAAACAATAGTCGAAACTCAACTAATTTTCTTCGTGGTATAATCCGGAATGCGTTTTATAGCCGATCTGCACATTCATTCGAAATACTCGCGTGCAACGAGCAAGGACATGTCGCCCGAAAGCATCTGGAAATGGGCGCAGCTCAAGGGAATTACGGTTATCGGTACGGGTGACTTTACCCATCCGCAGTGGTTTAAGGAGTTGAGCGAAAAACTGAACGATACCGGGAATGGCCTCTTTAGATTAAAAAAAGATTTTTGCTCAGCCGATGTTCCCAGCAGTTGCAGCGCGGATGTTTTTTTTATGCTATCGGCAGAGATAAGCTGCATCTACAAAAAAAGCGGCAAAACAAGAAAAGTGCATGTCCTGCTTTATTGCCCCGATTTCAAGGATGCGGCAAAGATAAATATCGCGCTTTCTAAAATAGGCAACATTAATTCGGATGGCAGGCCGATATTGGGGCTGGACGCAAAAGAACTTTTGAAAATAGCGCTCGATTCCTGCCCAAATGTTCTTGTGGTGCCTGCACACGCATGGACCCCGCATTTTTCTGTGCTCGGCTCCGAATCCGGATTCGATTCTCTTGAAGAATGCTTTGATGAGCTGACAAGCCATATCTACGCTATCGAAACAGGCCTATCTTCAGACCCGTTAATGAACCGGCGGTTGTCGGCGCTCGACAGGGTCACTCTTATATCTAATTCGGACTGCCATTCTCCGCAAAAGATAGGGCGAGAGGCCAACATATTCGATACCGATATTTCATACGAGGCTATTATTAGGGCAATAAAGTCCCGCAAAGGCTTTGAAGGCACAATCGAGTTTTTCCCCGAAGAGGGCAAATATCACTATGACGGTCATCGCAACTGCGGTGTAAGCCTTACGCCTAAGGAGACTATGTCGCACTTTTATCTATGTCCGGTCTGCGGCAAGAAGGTTACTGTGGGTGTTATGCACCGGGTCGAAAAGCTGGCAGACAGAGATGAAGGATTTATGCCTGAGAATAGTCAGCCATTCACCTCGATAATACCACTGCCCGAAATAATTGCCGAAACCATAAAAGTAGGCCCAAGCAGTAAAGCGGTTGGGAAAATCTATTCAGAACTCTTAGAAAAATTAGGCAGCGAATTCAAAATATTGATGCACACTCCGCTTGATGAAATTGAACGCGCATCCACGCCGCTTCTTAGAGATGCTATATCACGGGTTCGCTCCGGGAATGTTCATATAGCGCCCGGATATGACGGCGAATACGGTAAGGTTAAAATATTTGAAGATGTTCAGCGTAAAGAAGTAAAAGGCCAGAAGATGCTTTTTTGATTGTTAATTCTGAACAACGTCTTCGATTTCGGAGAACTGCAGCGATAAAGTCTTTGATACGCCCTTTTCTTCCATAGTCACGCCGTAAAGGTAATCGGCCTTTTCCATAGTCATTCTGTTATGGGTTATGACTATAAACTGCGTTTCGTTCGATAGGTCTTTTATCATCTGCGCAAACCTTACGGTGTTGGATTCATCGAGCGGTGCGTCCGCTTCGTCAAGAATGCAGAGAGGGCTCGGTTTTATGAGGAACCCGGCAAACAGCAGAGAGAGCGAGGTTAGGGCTTTTTCTCCGCCCGAAAGCAGATTGAGGTTTTGAAGCTTTTTGCCCGGAGGCTGCGCGATTATCTCGATTCCTGATTCGAGTATGTTCTCTTCATCCGTAAGAATTATATCTGCCCTGCCGCCCGAAAATAGATTTGCAAAAACCTCACCAAACTTGGTTCTAAGAGTATCATAAGCCTCGCGCAATTTTTTCTTGGTGGTGGCGTTTATCCTGCTGATTGCCTCTTCGAGTTCGGCAATGGACATGGTAAGGTCCTGCTGCTGCTTGCTGAGGAAGTCGTAACGGGTTTTATGTTCCTCGTATTCTTCAATGGTTCCGAGATTTTGTGGGCCCAAATCGCGAATCTTCTCGTTGAGCTGATCTATCTTTTCCTGATCTGCAGCAGGCTCGAAGCCTTCTGTCAAAATCTCTTCTTCCGCAATCTTCAATCCATACCTTTGCGCTACCGCATTTTCTATGTTCTCGATTTTCAACTTGTTTGTGACCGCATTTGTATTGGCTTCGTTAAGCTCCTGCGTTACCGCATCAATATCCATACGCATAGCCTTTAGTACGGTTGCCTCATCCGCCAAGGCCTGTTTTTCGGCATCGATGCCTTCACGCCTCGACAAAAGCTCGGTTGACAGAACTGCAGCCTCTGAGGCTATGACTTTCATGGCGTTTTCTATATTGCCCAACTCCTCAAGCGATGACTTAATATGCGACTCGGCACGCAATACTTCCTGCATAGCGCTTTCTTTTATCTTTTCGAGATCTGCTATGGTGCTTTGTATTCCGCTAATCTCATTTTTAAGCGCATTGAGTCTTTCACGGATTGTTGCAACCGATACGTTAAGCTCGTTAATTTCGGCCTGAACAGCCTCGTGTTCTTTGCGCGTTTCTGCAAGCTGCTGCTGCAGGAATTCAACCGCTTCGTTTATATCTTTTACCTCTGATTCGAGGGCCGAAATCTCGGAAGATTTTGATGCCAAAAGAAGATTAAGGGATTCTTTTTCGCCCGCAATTCTGGTTAAGTCTGTTTGAAGCAGGGACAGTTTTCTCTCTCTGCGTTCGTACTCTTCACGCTGTCCTGTGAAAGAGTGTTTGGCGAGAGAAAGGTCTTTCTCGATTTCAACTATCCGGTTTTCCAATGTGAGCAGGGTTTCTTTCTTTTCGTTCAAGGTTGATGCAAGAGATGCGAGATCATTTTCTGTATCCGATATCTGCTGCTGCTGCTCCGCAATAAGCTGCTGCAGTTCTTTAATTTCCCGCTTCTTTTTAAGTATCTCCCTGCCCTGGCCAGCAAAGATTATTCCATCAGTATCAATAACTTCTCCGTCTAGCGTTACAAGAATTTTATTGCGGAACTTATCGTTCGCTCTTAGTGCTACGGCCGAGCGCAGGTCTTGTATTATGTATGTATTTTCGAGAAGCCCGACAGCCTTTTTGCGGGATTCCTCTTTTTCGAACGAAATAAAGTCGCTCGTCCGGCCTAGCACGCCATCCCCGGCTGCGACTTCGTTTAAAGAAGCTTCGCTATTCAGGCATCCTGTAAACAGCAAAGCGGTTTTGCCCAGCTTTTTTTCCTTTATTATGCTTACAGCATTCAAAAGCTCATCAAGGTTTTCTATGATAAGGGAGTTGACCTTTTCTGAAAGAACCGCCTCTATAGCTTTTTCGTACTCTTTATTAGCGCTCAAAATATCCGAAAGCACCTCATAACCGTGACCTTCTGAGCTTTGGGATTCGGCAAGGAAATCGGACAACGTCCTGTCAACGATAAGCTCTTTGAGTGAATTCATTCTGGCGGTTGCTGATGCAAGCTCTTCCCTAATAAGCGAAAGGCGTGTTTTTCTATCCTCTATCCCTGCGGCGGTCCTGTCGATATCAACACGCAGGGTATCACGCTGCTCCTGCAACTGTCTGTGTTCTATGGTTTTTGTCTGTATAAAAGTCTCGGCATCCGCAATCGACACCTTCATTTCTGCAAGCTCGGCGCTTATGGTGTCGATATCGCGCAGAGACACCCCCTCCTGATATGCGAGGTTGTCGTTGGCTGCGTGAAGTCTCTGAAGCTCATTTTTGCGTTCACTTACGGTTTCAGAGGCTTTAAATAGGTCTTTTCGCTTGTTATTTAAAGATTGTTCCCTGTTTTTTATGTTTTCTTCTTTTTCGGCAGAATAGCGTTTTCTTGATTCGAGCTTGCCCGAGATCTCTGCAGCGTTTGCTGTCATCGATATTTCTAATTCGCTAAGTTCTGCTGTCTTTTTCTCTAATTCTTCCCGTCTGGAAACAGCTTCGTCTTTCTGGCGCGAAAGCCTTTCTATGTCCGCACGGTAACTTTCGAGTCCTTTTTTCAAAACAGCGCCGCGTGTCTCTGAGTCCGCAAGTTGGCGCTCTTTTTCGTGAAAGCGTTTTTCTATATCCTCAAGCGTTTTTTCCCTTTCAACAAGAGCAAGCCGCCTTGCTTCAAGCCGGTTTTCTATGTCCGAAAGCCCACTTCTTTTAGAGGAATCCAGTTCCCTAAGTCGCTCGATATCGGACATCAGATCCTTCAATATAGCGCTAAAACCAAGGAATTCACGCTTAAAAACCCTAAGCTCAAGCTCCTTAAGCTCTTCGATAAGTCTTTTATAACGCTCAGCTTTTTTAACCTGTCTGTCAAGACTGTTTATCTGGCGTTTGACCTCATAAACGATGTCATTTATGCGCTGCAGGTTTTGCTTTGAGGATTCGAGTTTGGAGAGCGCCTCGGCCTTTCTGACCTTATACTTCATAACACCGGCCACTTCTTCAATAAGAAAGCGTCTGTCAATAGGCTTTGCGTTAACTATATCCGCGATTTTGCCCTGATCAAGTATCGAATAGCTTTTTACATCAAGTCCGGTATCCAAGAAAATATCGCGTATGTCTTTTAACCGGCACTGCCGTTTGTTCAACAGGTATTCACTCTCGCCCGAACGATAAAGTCTTCTTGACACTATGATTTCATCGGCATCAGGGTCCTCTTTTGAGCCGCCATTGCCGTTTTCTGACTTGCCGCCCACAGATTTTGAAAAGGTTAGGGTTACATCAGCCATACCCTTTGATTTTTTTGCATCGGTTCCATGGAAGATAACGTCTTCCATCTTGTCACCGCGCAGACTCTTTGCGCTCTGCTCTCCCAACACCCATCGAAAGGCGTCCGAAACATTGCTTTTTCCGCAGCCGTTTGGGCCGACAAAGCAGGTTATTCCGTCATGCAGATATAAAAGCGTTCTTTCTGCAAAGGATTTAAACCCTATAAGCTCTATCTGTTTTATCTTCATAAGTCGTACATTTTATTCTTTAGCGGGCAAAAGGGTCAAGCTTAAAAAATGGTAATAATTAGATAAGTTTTTTTTATTTGACCCTTATCTGTATGTTATATTAGCCTTGATAGCTTGCAAAAGCGACCAACGTCTTAAAACTCATATAAAAGAGGAGGATTTTATGCCGAAGAAGTATGACACACCGTTGTTAGACGAGCTGGAAAAGGGGCCATTCCCTAGCTT
>PEAD01000001.1:0-77913 GCA_002753335.1 Nitrospirae bacterium MYbin3 | reverse complement strand
ATTAAAAAGGCTGCTGTGCGAAGCGATATGGCTGCCGATGAGCTCGGTCAGCTCGAAAAATCCTACAGGGACAAGCGCGGTTACTGGAAGCATGGAGGAATAGTTGGAGTTCGCGGATATGGTTCCGGAGTTATCGGAAGATATTCGTCACTTCCTGAAGAGTTCCCGAATGTTGCCAATTTCCATACTGTCAGGATTAACTCCACATCCGGATTTTTCTACACATCCAAGTTTTTGAACGAAATGTGCGATATCTGGGACAAGCACGGAAGCGGTATGACCAACCTGCACGGATCAACCGGCGACCTCGTTCTTTTGGGAACAGACACAGCAAACCTCGAACCGATTTTTGCTGAATTCTCCTCTCGTGGATGGGACCTTGGCGGTTCTGGCTCTGCCATGAGAACCCCGAGCTGCTGCGTAGGCCCGGCTCGCTGCGAATGGGCTTGCATTGATACCCTCGACATTAACTATTCAATAACACAGGAGTGGCAGGATGAGATGCACCGTCCGGCATTCCCCTATAAATTTAAATTCAAGACAGCAGGATGTGCTGTTGACTGCATAGCTTCCATTGCCAGAGCAGACTGCTCTATAATCGGCACCTGGAAGGGTAATATTGCGGTTGATCAGGCTGAAGTTGCAAACTATGCAAAGAAGGGCATGAATATATCTGCAGAAATAGTGAATATGTGCCCCAGCAAATGCATGAGCTATGACGGCAAAGAGCTTAAAATTGCTGATGCTGATTGCATCCGCTGCATGCACTGCATAGCAAAGATGACAAAGGCACTTAAACCTACCGGTGAAAAGGGAGCATCCATACTCATCGGAAGTAAAGCTCCATTCGTTATAGGAGCAACCCTCTCATGGGTAATCGTTCCTTTTATAAAGATGGACGCACCATATGATGAATTCAAAGACTTGATCAGGAAAATGTGGGAGTTCTGGGATGAGTACGGAAAGAACAGGGAAAGAATCGGCGAACTCATAATCAGGAAAGGCATGCGCGAATTCCTTGAGTTTATCGGAGTAGAGCCTCAGCCTCAGCAGGTAAAAGAGCCGAGAAGAGACCCGTTCTTCTTCTGGACCGAAGCCGACCTGCAGAAATAATAAACTATAAAATTAAGGAGGAAATATATGTCAGCACCACAGAGAAAAACAGATATAGGACCACCCCATTATAAGCAGTTCCTGCCTCCAGTTATTCAGAAGAACTATGGAGACTGGAAGCATCACGAAATTATCAACCCCGGCGTTATGGTTCATGTAGCCAACAGCGGGGACAAAATATGGTCTGTCAGAGTACAGTCGCCTAGGCTTCTCAGCACCGACACTATCAGGGTGTATGCAGCTCTTGCAGAAAAATACTGCGGCGGATACATCAGGTTCACCTCAAGAAACAATGTGGAGTTTCTTGTATCTGAGGAGAAAAACATTGAGCCGCTTCAGAAAGAGTTGAAAGACAAAAAACAGATGGTCGGCGGCATCGGCGCCATGATAAGCAACGTGGTTCACACTCAGGGCTGGGTACATTGCCACTCAGCTGCTACAGACGCATCCGGTATTGTTAAGTGCTTGATGGATGAGTTTGCTGAATATTGCACCACGAAGACCCTGCCCAACAAGGTCAGGCTTGCGGTTGCATGCTGCGTTAATATGTGCGGCGCGGTTCACTGCTCAGATATCGCTGTTGTTGCGATTCACAGAAAAGTGCCGACAATAGATCATGACAAGGTAAAAAATATGTGCGAAGTTCCGTCCACAATCGGCGCATGCCCAACCGGAGCTATCAGCCCCGAGCCTTCAAAGAAAAGCGTGAAGATCAATGCCGACAAATGCATGTATTGCGGCAACTGCTTCACAGTATGTCCGCCGATCGAGATTCATGATCCTGAGTTCGACGGCGTGGCTATAGTTGTAGGCGGCAAGGTCGGAAACCTCAGAACCACTCCTAAGTTCTCTAAGCTGGCGATACCTTTCATCAAGAACAATCCTCCGAGATGGCCTGAAGTCACAGCAGCCGTAAAAAATATTCTCGAAGCATACATTGCCGGCGCTAATAAGCACGAGCGTGTAGGTGAATGGATAGAGAGAATCGGCTGGGAGAAGTTCTTTAAAGTCACAAATATTCCGTTTACCTTCCAGCATATTGACGACTTTACAATTGCGAGGGAGACATTCAGGACAGCAGCAACCTTTAAGTGGTAATATAACAACAGAGGGGCGTATTTCCATACGCCCCTACTATCAACAAAGGGGTGCGAGATGGAAAAAGAAGAAGTCAAGAAGAAGATCTACGAATTAGTAGAAAAATCTACGGGAAAGAAAAAGCTGAAATCCAGCGATATCCAAAAGGCCGTCTCTGCAGATGCAGGCATTACGAGGGATGAAGTAAAAGATGCATTGAGGGATCTTGTTGATGAAGGTAAGCTTATCTACACATATTTCGGCGGCAGTTTCGTAGAAATACCACCGCAGCAGTAATTATATAACGAACAGAAAAAGGCAGCTCATTTAAACAGGGCTGCCTTTTTTTGTATGGACTTAAAATCAAGGGAGGCAATTAAAGACATCTATGCTGACTCAGGGCGATATCATCTATTTTGTTATTACCGACAGGTTCTGCGATGGAGATCCCTCAAATAATTTTGACGTTGACAAATCAAACCCCAACGCTTATCACGGCGGTGATTTTGCGGGCATAATAAAAAGAATCCCCTACCTTAAAAAACTTGGCATAACAGCGCTATGGATCACGCCTGTTTATATAAATATACATCTTGAAAATCGTGGCATGTGGGGCTATCACGGCTACTGGCCGCTCGACTTTGAAAAAATCGATCCGCACCTTTACTCAAAACAAGATGGGGTTCCGGACGGAAGTAAAATATATTTGAAGCAACTTGTCGATGCGTTGCATGAGAACGGCATCAAGGTTGTGTTAGACATGGTTGTAAATCACACAGGCTACAATCATCCTGGGCTTAAAAGCGGACCGGATACTCCGGTTAGGCCATATTGGTACAATCAAGCCTGCCTCGAATCGGTTGAGGAAGGCCGTTTGATGGGCCTGCCTGATCTTGATCAGGACAACATCGATGTGGTGGATTATTTTATAAATACGATAATTGACTGGATACAAGAGACCGGAATAGACTGCATACGCATGGACACCGCAAAACATGTTGAGAAGGCGTTCTGGTACCATTTTAAAACTTACGTAAAAGGAAAGCACTCGAATGTCTCGCTATTGGGTGAGGTTCTTGAATGGGACATCGACAGAATATCCGAATTCCAGAAATATTATGCCTTCGACTTTCTTTTTGATTTTCCTTTGCAGCAAGCAATGACAGAAGTTTTCATAAACGATAAAAGCCTTGTAACATTCGCGTATCCGCATCTAAGCAGCAGCGCAACTCTAGGCGTGCTGGATAAGGATACGCATTACACAAACCACAACAGACTCGTAACCCTGCTGGATAACCACGACCTGCCCAAAAGATTCATTTCGACAGCTATGGATCACTTTAACGGTGACAGGGCCTATGCCGCTAAAATCTACAAGCTTTCGATGTCCTTTATGATGACCACGCGAGGCGTGCCCCAGATATTTTACGGCAACGAAATTGCACTTGAAGGGCATGAAGACCCGGACAACAGACGTGATATGCCGTGGCATCTTTTTGACGAAAGCTTTGAACTCAAACAGGAATATCCGATAGAGAGAGACATATTTAACCATACCAAAAGGCTTATCGAAATAAGGCGTGCCAATGAGTGCTTGTCATATGGCTCTCTTATTACGCTTTATGTTGACAGTTTTATTTATGCCTATCTGCGGGAATTCAGAGGCAATGTTGTCATAACCGTTATAAACAATGGCCATCAGCCGATGAAAGTGCCTCTGACAATCGCGATAGACACACATAGCGAAATAGCGCCGAGAATAAAGGGGTTAATGAAGGATAAAACCCTTATAAACCTATTTGATACGTCAGATTCAAGGATACAAATTACAGGCGGAGCATTCTCTATAAAGCTTGAAGGCAAGACCGCCGGTATTTATCGGCTTGCTGACAGCTAGGCCGGTTTTCTGTTATATTTTCTAATACCATGAGTTATCCTACCGGTTATATTTCTGTTATGGGAGCAGGCAGTTGGGGCACAACCTTGGCCAAACTGCTTGCTGAAAAGGGTTATGATGTAACTATTTTTGCGTATGAGCAGGAAATCGCAGATTCTATAAACAAAGATAGCGTCAACTGCGTTTTTTTTCCTGACATAGTTCTCCCTCATAATATTAAAGCGGTCACTAACCCTATAGAGGCGGTTGCAAAAGCGCGCTACATAGTAAATGTCGTGCCAACACAACACATCCGGAGCGTTTTCAGTACAGCCGCTTCAGGCATGCGAGATGAAGCGATCATTATAAGCGCATCTAAAGGCATCGAGGTTTCGAGCCATATGACACCGTCGATGATCCTAAAAAATATTTTAGGCAAAAAAATTTCGGTGCTTTCGGGGCCGAGTTTTGCGGATGAGGTTATACGCAAAATGCCTACTGCCGTAACTTTGGGGACCGAAGACTTAAAAGCAGGGCTTCTTCTTCAAGAGATGTTCAACACCGATTACTTTAGAGTATATACCCATGATGACACCATTGGCGTTGAAGTCGGAGGGGCGCTGAAAAATGTTATTGCTATCGCTTCCGGGATATGCAGCGGGCTGGGATTAGGCCATGACGCTCGTGCTGCACTAATAACGCGGGGATTGTCAGAGCTTGCTCGCCTCGGAACAAGCATGGGAGCTAAAGAAAAAACATTTGCGGGTCTTAGCGGTCTTGGAGACCTTGTTCTTACCTGCACAGGTTCTCTTTCGAGAAATTATACGGTTGGGTTTAAGCTTGGTCAGGGACAGAAGCTTTCTGATATTACAGGGCAGGTTAAGACAATAGCCGAAGGCGTAGCCACTACTCGTTCGGCCTTTGAACTTTCTAATAAGCTCTCGATAGAGATGCCGATTACCGAGCAGGTTTATAGGGTTCTTTATGAAGACAAATCTCCTGCAGAAGCTGTAAAAGGTTTGATGAACCGCTCTCCAAAGTCTGAGTTCGATGGATAAAAACAGGCTCCGCCAGCTTCTTAACAAATTAAGCTCAGGAGAGATTCAGGTTGATGCCGCGCTCGAAAGCCTTAAGAATCTTCCCTTTGAGGATTTGGGTTTTGCAAAGGTGGACCACCACAGGGGTGTAAGAAACAGCATTCCTGAAGTAGTTTATGCCAAGGACAAAAAGCCTGAGAATGTAATAGCAATTGCCCGTGCCATGCACAAAAAATCTGGCAGATTCTTAATTACCAAGGCTTCACAGTATATTCATGATAATCTAAAAATCAAAGAAGCGAAATTCCATCCTGATTCCTGTCTCATATCATGCGGAGAAGACAAGAATAAAAAAGGGCTTGTGCTGGTTGTTTCGGCAGGCACATCGGATATTCCGGTAGCTGAAGAGGCGGCCGTAACCGGATCATTTTTAGGAAGCAAAACCGAATTTATTTATGACATAGGGGTTGCCGGCATACACCGCTTGTTCGATAACAGAGAGAAGTTGGCAAAAGCCCGCGTAATCATAGTTGTTGCTGGAATGGAAGGCGCATTGCCATCTGTTGTCGGAGGCATTACGGATAAACCCGTAATTGCGGTACCAACCTCTGTGGGATATGGAACAAGTTTTGGCGGACTTACCGCCCTGTTTGCTATGCTCAACTCATGCGTGCCCGGAATTGCTGTTATGAATATTGACAACGGCTTCGGGGCCGGATGCCTTGCACACAAAATAAACTTACTGAAATAGATCTAAAAACAGAAAACCACAGAGAACACGGAGAAAAAATCGACTCTGTGCCCTCTGTGGTTAAGTTCTTTGTATTAGAGCCGACCGGCTCAGCAGGCAGCTGCTCAGCCACCGCCAAAGCCCGGCATGCCTCCTGAGGGACTGAATGACTCTCCCCCACCCCCAACAGAACAGCAGCTAAATGTCGAAAGCATCTTTTTTACCTTTGCGTTCCCGCATTTCGGACATTTTGTTTCACCCTCTTTTGTGCTTATGCTTTGCAAAACCGAAAAGGTTTCGCGGCATTTTTCGCAGTTGTATTCGTATATAGGCATTCTCAATTCCTCCTTTGGATATACTGTAATAGTCTATATTTTTATAATCGCATACCCAGAAATTCTTAGTCAATTCGAGTTATGGCCGTGTAAAAGCCTGTGATATGGCTGGGGTTCTGTAGCGAATAGAGCATTTAGAACTTTCCAAACGCAGCCCTGAACGAAAGAGGCTCAGTCGTAGCGCAGGCCTGTATGCAAAAGTATGGTTGATTTAAGTCAGAGTTCAAGCCGCATGATTACTGCATTTTCGACTGGGTTGATATAGTAATTCTTCCTCTCCCCTGTTTGGCTGAAGCCAGCTTTTTCGTAAAACCTTATCGAGTCGGAATTGGATTTTCTCACCTCGAGAAATATATTTTTGCATCCGGTCTTTTTTACATCACCAAGCACTGAGTTTAAAAGCATTCGTCCGACGCCGCATCTCCTGAATTCAGGGTGTACAGCAAGGTCAAGAAGCTGCGCCTCTTCTTCAAAATAACTTACGCAGATATAACCAGCAATCCTGTTGTTAGTTTCGGCCAACAGCCCGATAGATCGAGGACTGTAAAGCTCGCTTAAAAAAGAGGCCTCGGACCAAGGCATACTGAAACACAGCCTTTCTATGGCAAGCACGGCAGGCAGATCCTCTTCCTTAATCTCTCTTAGCACAGACTTGCTGATGCTACTGCTCCTTTAGCTTAATTTCTGCTTCCGACCTTCTCAAGTATGTTGGCATCAAGGCTATAGGATCTTCAAACTCCCCCCTCAGCGCCTTTTGAAGGCACAGATAGGCTGTGTTGGCAGGGGATGGTACAGACTTATGCGGAGGTGCAAAGATAGCGTTATCTCCAAGTCGTTGATCGATTTGGGTTCTGTATATCGGAACGCCGTCGCCGAGAAAAACTGTGGGAGATTTTATATTTTCAAGAAGAACCTCTAACGGAACAGCCTGCTCAGGCATCAAGGTTAAAAAATCTGCATCTCTCCACGAAAAGATTCCTGCATAAACCTCTTTTCTGCGTGCATCTAAAATCGGGCAGACATCATAGGCGCTGAACGGAAAGTTCCATGCTAGCGACCGCAAAGTTGATGCCGAAACCATTTTCTTGCCTGTTGCATACACAAGCCCTTTTATAGTGCTAAGTCCTACACGCAGTCCTGTGAAAGAGCCGGGGCCTGCCGCAATGCCAAATACATCAACATCCTGCAATGAAAGACCTGAGCGCAGCAGGATTCCGTTTATTTCGGTCATTATTCTTTCGGAATGAGTTATCTTTACATTGAGCCGTGATTCGGCTATTAAAACGTCATCCCTGATAAGCGCCGCGCCTCCAAGCATTGTGGATGTATCAAGCGCAAGAATTAGCATAAAAGCCTCCTGAAGCGTTGTGCAAAAATTAAGCTTCCGCCAAGACATAAAACAGCGAATATTCTCAGCGATTCCATCGCTCCGAAAATATCCGCCATAAAGCCGACCATAGAGTTGCCGAGAGGCGCAAAGCCTAGAAATACAATAGTGTAGAGGCTCATAACCCTGCCCCTCAAGGCATCCGGCACAGTATTTTGTATAAAGCTGTTGCCTGTTGCTAAAAAGCTGACTACCCCCCAGCCTGCGATGAAAACGAGAGCCATAGAAAGATAAAAGTTTGGCGAAAAAGCTATGCCAAGCACCGCGAGCGAAAACACAATGCCGGCAAAAGGTATATAAAAGTCTTTTCTCTCAACATCTCCCCTGAACGCAAGCGTCATTGCGGCTATAAATGAACCTGTGCCGGCAGATGCTATAAGATAGCTCAGACCTGCCGCGCCTTTATGAAATATCTCTTCTGCAAGAACCGGCATTAAGGTCAGGTATGGCACTCCGAATAAACTGAACACCGCTATCAAAGACATTATGCAGAATATCGGACGCTCTTTTTTTACGAACCTCCATCCGTCAACAATTCCTTCGTACATTCCTGTGCTGTAAGCTTTTAGCTGTCCTTTTGCGCGTATCATCCACATGAAAATTATGACCGGTATAAAACTCGCAGCATTAAGATAAAAACATGTGGGTATCCCATAGGCTGCAATAATAAATCCGGCTAGTATGGGGCCTATTATTCTGGCGCCGTTGAAAGCTGCCGAATTCAAAGCTATTGCGTTTGTTATGTCGGCCTTGTTCACCACTTCAGCAAGAAACGCCTGCCTTGCAGGAATATCAAAGGCGTTAACCGTTCCGAGAAAGAAGGCTATTATGCCCATATGCCAGATGGTCACAAGCTGTTTGTCGGCAAGAACCCCGACTATCAATGCCGCCTGCACCGAAAGAATCTGAGTAATGATAAGGATGTTTCTTTTGGGATATCTGTCCGCCACTATCCCCCCAAAAAGTGCAAACAGCAAAATCGGCAAAGCGGATAATGAAGCTATTATGCCTAAATATAGAGGAGACTTTGTGAGGGAATATACCAGCCAGCTTTGAGCAACCGAGTGCATCCATGTGCCAGAAAGCGATATAACCTGTCCGAACCAAAAAAGCCGGAAATCCCTTACGTATAAAGCTGAAAAACGCTGTCCATTATTCATGCAGTTTATTATGATAACCAATGAGCCTGCAAAAAGGCATGTATTCAGCTTAAATATCCGCAACTTTAAGGTATAATTAAAAGTTGTTTGAAATAAAAAGCATGATACCTTTTCCGAACATAAGCCCAGAAATAATTAATATCGGACCCTTTGCAGTAAGATGGTATGGCATGATGTACCTTCTTGGATTTCTTGCGTCCTATCTGCTAATCAAGGCACAGATCAAGAAAAAAGGGCTTGCTTTCGGTGCAGAATTTGTAGAGTCTCTTTTTTCATATCTTATCTTGGGGCTGATTTTGGGGGCAAGGCTCGGATATGTGGTTTTCTACAACCCCACCTACTATGTTAGCCACCCTATCGAAATATTTGCGGTCTGGCAGGGCGGGATGTCTTTTCACGGTGGGTTAATAGGCGTTATTGTGGCAGGACTTCTTTTTAGCCGAAAGACATTTTCCGATTTCTGGATTTTGTCGGATTTGATTGTAGCAACGGCACCTATAGGCATAGGGCTCGGCAGGCTCGGCAACTTTATTAATGCCGAGCTTTATGGCAGGATTACAGATGTCCCGTGGGCTGTGTTATTCCCTTCAGGAGGCCCATTGCCACGCCATCCGTCACAGCTTTATGAGCTCTTTTTGGAAGGGATTCTGCTTTTCGTAATAATGTGGTTTTTAAAGAATAAAAACTTTAGCAACGGCGTTATTTCAGGGCTGTTTTTGATCTTTTACGGGGTGTTTAGATTCATTGTTGAGTTCTTCAGAGAGCCGGATGCGCAGGTTGGCTTTATTTTGGGGTTCTTAACTATGGGGCAGGTTTTGTGTGCAGTAATGATCGCAGCAGGCTTGGTAATAATTCGTTTAAGGATGCAGAAGAACATTCGAAATTAATAAGCTTTGCAGGCTCTAGTCAAATTGAAGCACCGACTTGATTTTTGCTAAAATTGTTTCGCTTATCAGACATAACAATCCGGAAGGAGCAGGTATGGGGTTTATAGAATGGACCGAAAACATGAGCGTCGGCATTGAAGAGTTTGATGCTCATCATCGCAAGTTATGCGACATCATAAACAAGCTCAACGATGCTGTGTCCGAAAAAAAAGAGGATAAAATCATAAAAGAGGTGCTTGCAGAACTTTATAATTACACCGTCTATCATTTTTTAGCCGAAGAAGATGCCATGGAGCGGGTCGAATATCCGGGCTACCCTTCACATAGGGAGGAGCATCTTCATCTGACCTTAAAAACTATGGAACTGATGGATACAGCGGAGAGCAGCAACATAGGCAGTGAGGTTCTCGAATTTTTAAAGAACTGGCTCACCCATCATATTTTAGAGGTAGATAAAAATTATAAAGAACACTTTTTCTCGCGCAGAGCGGGCTGACCGGTGATTTTTATAAATGCGTAAGTTCTTGATGATTTTATTTGTTGCATTCTTTGTTTTTGCCTTACTTTCATCGTGCGAAACAAAAAACCAGACCATAGAATCTAGCCGGAACGGCAAGTTAAAAGTAGTCGCAACTATTTTCCCTCTTTATGACTTTGCACGCCAAATAGGCGGTGAAGATGCTGATGTATCACTCCTGATTCCTCCGGGCACAGAGCCTCACAGCTTTGATCCACGTCCAGAAAATATAATTGCGGCAAACCGTGCCGAAATTTTTTTATACACAAACAATATTATGGAGCCGTGGGCCAACTCTCTGCTAAAAAGCCTGCGGTCTCCCAAACTGCTGCTAGTTGAAGCAGGCAAAGGGATTCCTTTGGCTGATGAGCATTCCGAACATAGGTTTGAACGCGCTTCCCATGACCCTCATATATGGCTTGACTTAGAGAAGGCCCAAAAAATAGCCGACAACATACTAGAGAATTTCATTTCTAAAAAACCGGCAAAAAGAGAACTCTATCAGAGCAACGCGAGAAAACTTAAAGAAACTTTGGCCGACCTTGACCGTAAGTTTTCTGCTGTTTTAAAAACCTGCAAGCATAATACTGTCGTGCATGGGGGACATTTTGCTTTTGGCCATCTTGCAAAAAGGTATAATTTAAGATATGTTTCGGCTTCAGGTTTTTCTCCGGATGCCGAACCATCTCCACAAAACCTTGTGAAGATGAGCAAGATATTGAAAAACGAAGGCTTAAAGCATATTTTCTATGAGGAGCTTGTCACTCCGCGCATTGCCGAGGTCATAGCAAAGGAAACGGGAGCTTCGCTTATTCTTTTGCATGGAGGGCATAATATATCAAAGCAGGAACTTGACAACGGCACTACGTTCATCTCTCTTATGGAGAGAAATCTCGAGAATATTAAAGTGGGGCTGCAATGCAAACAGTAGTTTCGGCGCAGGATTTTTCATGCAGGCATAACTCGGCAGAGGTGCTTTCTGATCTGAATTTTGAGGTCGGAGAAGGCGACTATGTTGGGCTTGTCGGTCCGAACGGTTCTGGCAAAACCACCCTGATTAAAGCGATGCTAGGCTTGATAAAGTCGGCTAAAGGCTGCATACGTGTATTCGGATATCATCCCGACGAGCAGCAGGAATGGCCAAAAATCGGATACCTTCCGCAAAAGCACCTTTCTTTAAATCAGGGTTTCCCTTCTACGGTTCGCGAAATCGTAGGACTCGGATTGTTTGCAAGAAAAAAATCATCGAGCCGCATCCGAGAAACTGATATAGAAGCGATAGACAGGGCGCTTGAGCTGACAAATATTTCGGGCATTTCGCATAAGCTTATCGGCGACCTATCCGGAGGACAGCAGCAAAGGGTTTTTATAGCAAGGGCCCTCGTGAACGAGCCTAAGCTTCTTATACTGGACGAGCCAACAACAGCACTCGATCCCGAAACCCGCGAAAACTTTTTTGCCCTCGTAAACAGCTTGAACAAAGAAAAAAGAGTTACCGTAATCTTTGTAACACACGATATGGGAACAATCGGCAAATACGCATCAAAACTGCTTTATCTGGATAAACGGATAATTTTTTACGGCAGCTTCGATGAATTCTGCCGTTCTGACAGCATGGCGCATTTTTTCGGCGAGTCTTCACAGCACATTATATGCCACAAACACAACTGATATGGATATGTTGGAATTTCTAAGTTATGGCTTTATCCAACGGGCGATTGTCGCCGGATCTTTTATTGCGGTGCTTTGCTCTGTGCTCGGAGTTCTGCTCGTTTTGCGAAGACTTTCGCTTATGGGCGACGGGCTCGCTCACGTCACCTTCGGCAGCGTGGCGCTGGGGCTTGCCCTGAAGGTCTATCCTCTATATGTTTCTATTCCTTTGGTAATGATCAGCTCTGTAGGAATCTTGAAGCTAATAGAGAGGGCCGGAATCTACGGAGATGCTGCCATCGGGATTGTTTCCTCCCTCGGAATAGCGGTTGGAGTAGTGATAGCAAGTGCATCAGGCGGCTTTAATGTAGATATCCTAAGCTACCTTTTCGGGAATATACTTTCTATAGGTGCCGCAGAAGTTTATATCTCTATGTTTCTTGCTGCACTTGTTCTTCTGACGATCTGTTTTTATTTCGACGAAATATTTTCTATGACCTTTGACGAGGAATTTGCAAAGGCCTCCGGAATAAACGTTGCTCGGATAAACCTTATCCTGGCTGTTCTGACCTCAATAACCGTTGTGCTGACTATGAGGCTTGTCGGCATAATGCTTACGTCCGCTCTGTTGATTCTTCCGGCCGTAACCGCTTTTCAGATAGGCAGGGGCTTTAAACACACACTTTTTATAGCGGCGGCCACAGGAGTTGTGTCGGTAATCACAGGCATTTTTGTTTCTTTTTGCATAAACCTGCCTGCAGGAGCTTCTATTGTATTGATCAACTTTGTTTTATTCTTTGTGGCTTTTGCATTGAGGCGTTGCAGCTTTTTTCATGAATAGCTCAAAATGGTATTATAATCAGTTTTAAGAGGAGGGTTGATGCTGCCTAAACTAAAGTACGATGACAAAGGCTTGATACCGGCCATCATTCAGGACATAGAAAATGGCGATCTGCTTATGATGGCGTATATGAATGAAGCCTCGCTGAAGATGACGGTCGAAACCGGCTTTACGCATTTCTGGTCTCGTTCGAGGCAGAAGTTCTGGAAAAAAGGCGAGACCTCAGGCAATGTTCAGGAGGTGAAATCCATTTTCTATGACTGCGACGAAGATACCCTTCTTGTCAAGGTTAAACAGCATGGCCCTGCAGCCTGTCATACCGGCAGCAGAACATGCTTTTTCAGAGAAATTAAAAAGGAGGATAAGTAAAAAAATGAGCGATTGCCTTTTCTGCAAAATTATTGACAAAAAAATTCCTGCGAAGATCGTGTATGAGGATGATATGGTTCTTGCCTTCGAGGATATAAATCCGCAGGCGCCTGTCCATTTTCTTATCATCCCTAAAAAACATGTACCCACAATACTTGATGTTTCTGATGAGGACAAAAACTGGCTTGGCCATTTGTTTGGTGTTGCGAATAAAATCGCTAAAGAAAAAGGTGTTTCAGAAAGAGGTTTCAGGATCGTAAACAACTGCAATCACGAAAGTGGTCAGACGGTGTATCACATCCATTTTCATGTCCTGGGCGGCAGGCATATGGCATGGCCTCCGGGATAACAGGCCAATGGAGCTAATAAGCAAAAAGATAAAATGTGAAGGCAGGTTTATCAGAATGATGGATCTGTCGTACAAAGATCATCGCGGCAATCTTCGCAACTGGGAGGCTGTTGAGCGTGTAAATTGCGACGGGGTTACAGTTGTTGTCCCTGTTACAAACAAAGGCGAGCTCCTGCTAATCCGCCAATTCAGGCCTGTTCTTAACAACTATGTGGTCGAATTTCCTGCCGGGCTGAATGAAAAAGACGAGAGTCCGTTGGTGGCTGCCAAGAGAGAGCTTATTGAAGAAACCGGCTATACCGCAGATGATTTCATAAAGCTTGCTGACGGGCCGGTGTCTTCCGGGATGTCAACCGAAACCCTTCATGTGCTGCTTGCAAAAGAGGTTTATCCGGCATCAGAGAAGGTCAAAGCCTTGCACCCTCCGGACGAAACAGAAAATATCGAAATAATTTTGACGCCTTTTGAAAAAGCTTTTGAGACAATAAGCGATTACAGCAGCAGGGGCGATTTGATTGATTTAAAAATCTACGGATTCGTTGAGCTTGCCAAAAGATATCTTTAGTGATAAGGCGCAGCAAGCTGCGCCTTATCACTAAACACCACTACTCAAATTTAATAGCTTCTACCGGACATATGCTAGCAGCTTCTTCGCAATTACAGGTGCTGCATTTGTCATAACCTACAACCCATGCCTTGTCGTCCCTGAGTTCAAAAACCTCAGGACAAACTTCAACGCATGAACCGCAACCGATGCAAAGATCGGCATCAACTGTTGGTGTTCCCATAAATAACCTCCTGATAATTTCGTTTTGTCGGTAATGATAACAAAACAGGCGTATAAGATTCTATCTGTCTCTGGAGTTGGTTGTTTGGTGGAGGCGGCGGGAATCGAACCCGCGTCCGAAAGCACTACTCCCAAGCATCTACATGCGTATTCAGCCTATTTAATCTCGAATGCCGGATTGCCGGCTGACGGGCCTGCCGACATCCCATCCCTTAATCTTTCGCCGGATTTAAGGGAGTCACCCGGCGGCAGCCTGCTATATGACGCTGTACTCTAAAGCGCAGACATCTTCAGAGGAGCGTGCTGCCTAAGCAGCGATTGCCAGTTCGTTATTGGCGTTTGTGTTTTTTTCCATCTTTTTACGTGGTGACGGAGCCACGGCATGCAACTTGAGCCTCATAACCCCCGTCGAGTCCTATCGCCCCCAAATGTCAAAGAACTTCTCTATTTAGTTTAACACAATCAACGGGACTTCATAACCCGTTCTATATCACGTTTTGCCTCGCGCTCTTTGATTGCCTCGCGCTTCTCATAAGTGCGCTTACCTTTTGCGAGACCCAGCTCCACTTTTGCGAAAGGGCCTTTAAAATATATTTTCAGCGGAACTAAAGTGTATCCTTTTTGCTGCATCTTTCCGCGCATACGTTCAATCTCTTTGCGGTGAAGCAGCAGCTTCCTTGTTCTTAAGGGGTCGTGGTTCATTATGTTGCCGTGGCTGTACGGGCTTACATGGCAGCTCAGCAGAAATACTTCGTCACCTTTTATTATTGCATGGCTGTCTTTAAGATTTGCCTTCCCTTCGCGCAAAGACTTAACCTCTGTTCCAACAAGCTGTATGCCGGCTTCAAGGGTTTCTTCGATGGTGTAGTCATGGTATGCCTTGCGGTTCTGACAAACTGTCTTCACAATTTTATCATAGCAGGATTATAATAGAAGTTCAAAAATCAGGAAACGTTCGGAGGATTAAAATGAGGAGTCTTCTCTTGCTTGCTGTAGTCTTATCCCTATTTACCGCTGCTTGCGGTAAGGCAACAAAACCGACCCAAGATTCAAAAACGGCTACAGAAGCATTTGGGGTGCTGGAATCAATAAAAGAAGCCTACCTCAAAAAAGAGTATTCTTCTATCGAGAAGAACTGTACGCGCGAAGGGTTCAGGACAATTAAGAGCAGTATCAAGGCTTTTGACAGCGCCGAGCTTTCGTTTGCCCCGACACTTGTTGAAATAGACGGGAACAAGGTGATGGTGCATTCTTCGTGGAAAGGCCGCTGGCTCAGGGGAACAAAGAAAACCGAAGAGCGCGGAGTTGCCGTATTTGTGATGAGCGGCAGGCCTCTTAAGGTTGACAATATTTTGCGGACAAGCCCTTTCAAATATCCGGAGTAAGCTTATTTGCAGGTACTGCAGGATCCGGAGCTGCAGGATGAGCAGCCAGATGAAACTTTTTTCTCGGTGCCGCTTGTGCCAAAGACCGAAAACTTTTTTTTGAGCTCCGTAGAAGAGCATTGGGGGCACACAACCTGCTGGTTTCCGAAAACAAGCTTCTCAAACTCATTGTTGCATTTGTTGCAAAGGTATTCGTAAATAGGCATTAAAATCTCCTTTTATTGGGATATAATATCATACAGCTTGCATTATTGAGCAAAATCTTTTAAGGTAAAAGTTCAAAAAGTCCGGTGGATATATGATAATCCGGCAGGGCAGGGGGAGGTTCAATTTGCTTGGAAACAAGGGGCAGAATCTACAGGACAATTTTTTGAACGTTATCAGGAAGGAAAAAATACCTGTCGTAATCTACCTTATGAACGGCGTCAGGCTAAAGGGCGTGGTAAAAGGATTCGACAGCTTTGTAGTGCTTCTTAAAGACTCCAACGATCAGCTGATTTACAAGCATGCGATATCAACAATAGTTCCGGAAAAAAATGTGGACCTTAGGCCTGAATTAACTGAACAGGGGCATGAGGCAAAATAATATTTCGATCAAAGATAAAAACGGAGGAATGAACATATGCTTCAATCAATGAGAAAACATGCACGCTTTTTCTATTTTTTATTTTTCATAGTAATCCTGTCATTTGTTTTTTGGGGGGTAGGAACGCAGGACAACCCCTCGACCGTAAATCTTGCCCAGATAGGCAGCGAAAAAATATCTGTAGAAGAATACTGGCGTGCTTACGAGAGAATCCGGGAGGCTTATCGCGAAACATTTAAAGGCCAGTTTTCTGAAGAGATCGAAAAAAAACTTAAGCTTAAAGAAATGATTCTCGCAAACCTGATAGAAGAAAAGGTTCTGCTTATCTGTGCCAAAGAATCGGGCATAACCGTGACAGACAAAGAACTTCAAAACACAATAGTAAGAGACCCCCGCTTTCTAAGAGATGGGGTGTTCAGAAAAGATGTTTACTTCAAAACCCTCAGTCTTAACCGGATGACCCCTGAGGGATTCGAAAATTCTCTCCGTCAGCAGATAATGCTTTTTAAGATGAGAAGCCTTATAGAATCTGTCGTTGATATTAGCCCATCTGAACTTAAGTCTGCATCTAGCGATGCAAAGAAAAATGAAGAACTGAAGCAGGCGGCGCTTGCAAACAAGAAAGCTGTGGCTGTTAAATCATTTGTTGATGCTGCAAAACAGAAGCTCAATGTCAAAGTGAAGATGGAGCTTATTTCCTGATACTATTTTCCGGCTGCATCTCTTCCACCGGAAGATAGACGTAAAAGGTCGAGCCTTTACCCTCTTCGGAATCAACCGAAATATAACCGTTGTGGTTTCTTATTATTGCATAGCATATCGCAAGGCCGAGACCGGCACCCTTTGTTTTCCCCCTATGCTTAGTTGAAAAATATGGGTCAAAGATTTTGGGCAGATGTTTCTTCTTTATCCCGGTGCCTGTATCTTTTATCGAAATTTTAACATAAGGACCATACGGCAAAGGCAGCCCGTCTCTATGTTTTACCGTAATGTTTTTGGCTGTCACCGTTACGGAACCGCCGCCAGGCATAGCTTCTGCCGCATTAACAACAAGATTGTTAAAAACCCTGAGTATCTGGGTTTCGTCGGCACGAAAAGTCCATAGGCCGTCCGGTATTAAAAAATCGCATCTAACCTTGTTAAAGTCCTGCGGCAATACACAGGCTGCATCAAGCGGAATTTCGGCAAGATTAACAGATGTTATATCCGGATTTCCGATTCTCGAAAATGTTGTAAGCTGATGCGTTAAATCACTTGCAATATTGGCCGCTTTTTCTGCCATAAGCAAGCTCTCGTAAGCTGTGTGCTGAGGCGCCATAACTGATTTGGCCAGCGAAAGACAGCTCAGGATGCCTGTTATAAGATTGTTAAAATCATGCGCAAGGCCTCCTGCCAAAATGCTTATCGACTCAAGTTTCTGAGCCTTGACCGACTCCTCTTCCAACCGCTTATACTCTGTTATATCTCGTGCCAACACCATATAGCCGACAGTTTCATTTTTATCATCTCGTATGGCGGTTATTGTTGATTCTATATGCCTTCCCCCCAGGACAACAAAATCCCTGAACATGCCTTCCGCAGCAGTTTCTTGCTGCACTCGGCGGGTCGAAAATTTTTCGTTCGCTGCATTTAAATAGAGTTCTGTTATATTTTGTCCGGCTAGGCCACCTTTGTTCCATTCAAAAATATTTTCTGTAGCGGTGTTGTAGTAAAGTATCCGGAAGTCTGCATCAAGCGCCAAAATTGCGGTCTCGGTCGAAGAGCGCAGCAGGTTATCGAGAACCACCTTCTCGCTCAGCATCTTGATATTTTCATGAAGAAGGGCTTCTTTCTTTGACATTATTTCTTTAAGAAATTCTATATAGTGCTCCTCAACCCTTTTTATTACATCGGTCTGCGTTACAATGCCTATAATTTTTTTTCTGCGGTCGGCCACGACCAGCCTGCGTATTTTTTTGTGATTCATTATGCTGACCGCTTTATGAACAGGCATTTCGATCGGTATGGTTTCAACAGGTGTGCGCATAACGTCACCGGCGGTCAGCTTTGATACGTCACCGCTTTCATTGTAAAGCCTTACGATGTCACGTTCGGTAAGTATGCCGACAGGCCGCATTTTCTCCTCAACGACAACGCAGCTTATCGAACAGGAAACCATTTTTGAAAGGATGTCCTCAATAGTTGCATCGGGCATAACCGTAACAACATTCTTTGACATAATCTTGGATATGTCTTTGACCTCAATAAACGATTCCATGCCTAAATGCTTCATCACATCGGTCTGTGTAGCTACTCCGGCCAGTCTGCCTTTTGAATCAACGATCACGAGATGTCTTATGCCGTTGGTCTCGATTAGATCATACGCTTCGTAAAGGGTTGCATCGGCTGAGGCCTTTATCAGAGACGATTTCATTATGTCAGAAACTCTCAGTCCCGAAATACCGCGGCTTGTGGATATAGTGCGGATGAAATCCCTTTCGGTGAATATCCCAACAGGTTTTTTGTTTTCGACAGCGATTATGCAGCTTATCTTATGCCTGCCCATAAGCAAAGCAGCCTCTGCTAGCGGCATCGCCGGTGATACGCTTATCACATCGGTGGTATAAATCTTTTTTACCGGAATTTTTTTCACGTCCTGCTGTTCATCCTTTCGACTTCAGCCTTAAAGCGGTTCAGAATCTCGATTAATCTTGTGCTTTTTCCCTCTGCCTCTGACAAAAGTTTTTCTGCTGTTGAATGCTGACCCGATTTATGTGCTCCTAATGCCCTTACTGCTGCATTCAGAAACTCTTTGTTCTGCTCACCAATTTCCTGATAGGCCTTTATGCCTGCAAAAAATCTTTCCCCCTCACCGTAATACCATTTGCCGAACTTGCCCTGCTTGGGATCAGAAATTTTTGATGCATCCATTTCTTTTATGCCCGAAAAATGCGCATGAATTCTCGAAACAAAAACCCTGTGATCGGTTACAGCATTTTCGATCGATATAACTTTGTAGTTTGCTGTTCTGAAGCCGCCTACAAGCCTGTTGAGTTTTATAGAGCTGTCGCGCAGATCTTTTATCTGTTCGTCCATCAGCCGGGTCATTTCAAAGGTCTTTTTTGCTATTGCAGATGACTGCTCCGCGTTTAATACAATCTCGGACGAAGCGGCCGACTGCTCTTCAACCGAGGCGGCTATTTGTGTTATCTGCCCCTTTACACTGTTAACCCTGCCGACTATCAGGTTAAGCGAGCTTTCTACCTGTTTCATAGATTCGGTCGCCTTTGTAACCTCATCAGCAGTACTTTTCATGGATTCGGTCGTGCCGTCAGACTCTGATTGAACAGCCTTGATTTTGTCAGAAATCTCTGCAGTTGCCCTTATCGTGCGCTCTGCAAGTTTGCGCACCTCCTCTGCAACGATAGAAAAGCCTCGTCCATGCTCTCCTGCCCGTGCAGCTTCAATCGAAGCATTAAGCGCCAACAGGTTTGTCTGATCCGCTATATCTTCTATAACGGTGAGTATATCGCCTATCTCCCTGATATGCTTGCTTAGACGGTCTATCATCTCAGAAAGCTCCATGGTAGCCTCATGTACATGGTTTATTGTGTTTACGGATGATATCGCCGTTACTTTCCCTTTTTCTGCAAGAGTCTCCGCATCTTCCGAGCTTTCTGAAGCTTTCGAAGAATTCTGTGCTATTCCGGTTATAGTTCTGTTCATACTGTCCGCAGCGCCTGCTATGGAATCCGACTGGCTTGTCTGCTGCCGCATGTTATTGGCTGTGGCATTGGATTCATTGGTCAGAGATATTATGTTCCCGAAGATGCTATTAGAGATTCTCTGGAACTGTTCGATCACTTTATCAAGATTTGCGGATAAGTTGTTGTAGGCTTGCACCATATCGCCTATCTCATCTACAGTATTAACTTCTATAGTTCGGCTTAGGTCTGTAATCGCACCTTTGCCGCTGTTGGCCGCATCAAAAGAACCGCCCACCTCTTTTAAAAACTCGCCGGTCTTTTTTATAGGTCTTACTATTAAAAAGCGGAGAAACAGCACAGAAACGACGGCCGCAACGAGCGAAAACAAAAAGATTCCGGCGCCGATCATAAGATAGCAATTCAGTGTGGAATTAATGTCGGCTGCAGCCTGTTTTTGTGTCAGCATATTCTGAACATTGGCAGCCGCTGCATAAAAACAGCCGAGAATTAAAGCCTGCAGCGCCAAAAAAGGCGCCAGATTGCCGGCTATTTTTTTTGTGAGAGAGTTGAAGAAGTTTTTTTCGAGGAAACCGTATATCTTCCAAAACAAGCTTTTGTCCATAAACCTCCCCGATGAACAACCGGTTTAAATCATAGCATATCAAACTTTGGTCTGAAAAAGCATTTTGCAAAGGTAGGCGAGTTTTTGTTCAATTGCATCAAGCATTTTAGGTGGGCTCATTTTTTGTGTACTAAACTCAAAGCCATCCGGGAAAAAAGAAACCGATTTCATGCCAAGCAGCGCACGCATTAGGTTATCAGTAAAACCTTCAGGCATTACAGCACCTAAGCCCTGATGTACAGCAAATGTTATTTTGCATTTTCCTGAAGACTCGCTGATTTTGGATACGTACAGTTTTTGGGCAAGCACTTTAATACGCATTATTCCTATTAAAGCAGAAGCCTCTGCAGGCAGCTTGCCGAATCTGTCGGCTATTTCGTCATGCATTTCTGCTAATGCATTTATAGAAGCTGCTGCCGAGATCCTGCGATAAATGCTGAGTCTAAGTGATATGTCCGGTATATAGCTTTCCGAAATAAAAGCCGAAATTCTTAAATTTATCTGCGGCTCGATCTCATCCCCGCTTTGTTCTCCCTTAAGTTCAGCCACAGCTTTTTCGAGAAGTTCTATGTACATATCAAACCCCACCCTATGTATATGCCCTGATTGCTCTGCGCCCAGCAGATTGCCGGCCCCCCTTATTTCCATGTCGCGCATCGCAAGCCTGAAACCCGCACCCAGATAACTCATTTCCTGAATCGCCTGCAGTCTTTTTTTTGCTTCAGGTGTGATAATATCTTCTCCAGGCATAAGAAAATAGGCATAGGCCTGAACGTTTCCTCTTCCCACACGCCCTTTCAGTTGATATAAATCCGAAAGCCCGAAAGTGTCTGCCCTGTCAATTAGTATTGTATTTGCGTTAGTTATATCAAGCCCCGAGCCGATTATCGATGTGCACAGCAGTATATCGACTTCTTTATTGAAGAAGTTCAGCATTACTTTTTCGACCAAAGATTCGGTCATCTGTCCATGTGCTATAGAAATCTTCGCTTCAGGCACAATTTTTTTCAGATACGCGCCAACTGACTCTATATCGTTGATGCGGTTATGAACAAAAAACACCTGCCCATTGCGATGAAGTTCCCTGTTTATCGCCTCTCTTATTACTTTGTCGTTGAATGCGGTCACGATGCTTCTAATAGAAATTCTTTGTTCAGGAGGAGTTTCTATCGTACACATCTCACGTATGCCAGAAAGCGACATATGCAGAGTCCTCGGTATCGGAGTTGCGGTAAGAGAAAGGACATCGACACCTTTTTTAAGCTCTTTAAGCTTTTCCTTTTGGGCCACACCGAACCTGTGCTCCTCATCTATTACCAGAAGACCGAGGTTCTGAAAATTTAACCGCTTGTTTAAAAGCATATGGGTGCCTATTACTATGTCGCTCTCTCCTTTTGAAGCGGCCACAATACAGCGTTCAACTTCTGCTTTGCTTCGGAACCTGTCGAGACGGCAGATATTAATGGGAAAGCCCGAAAAACGGGCTCTGAATGTCTTAAAATGCTGCTCTGCAAGCAGGGTTGTTGGAACCAGCACCGCCACCTGCTTGCCGTCATATACCGCACGGAACACCGCTCTCAGCGCAACCTCGGTCTTGCCGTAGCCCACATCTCCGCACAGGAGCATATCCATCGGCGTATCTGATGTCATATGTTTTTTGATTTCTTCAACCGCTTTCAACTGATCAGCTGTTTCTTCGTATGGGAAAAATTCATCGAATTCTTTATGCATATGGGTGTCTTCACTAAACACAAAACCTCTAGACACTTTACGTTCGGCATAAAGCTTAAGCAGTTTGTCCGCCATCTCCTTTACGCCTTCTTTTACGCGCTGTTTGGTTTTCTGCCAGCGCTTGCTTCCGAGCCGGTCAAGAACAGGGATCTGGCCTTCGGCGATACTGTACCGCTTAAGCCTTGAGATGCCCTGAAAAGGAACATATACCAGGTCGCCGCCGCTATACTCAAGGGATATAAGATCTTCTTCGAAATCCTCTGTTTTGCGGCGTGCAAGCTTTACGAACCGGCCGATCCCATGGTCTTTGTGCACGATAAAATCTCCGGGCTTGATATCGTCAACCGACAAAAGAAGGCCTGAAGTTTTGGATTTTTTTAACTGCCTGTACGCAGGCCTCTCCCCAAAGATTTCTCTGTCTGTTAGAAAAAGCAGGCCTGGAAGGCGAAAGCCTCCTGAAAGTGTGCCGGATGTCAGGCAAAGCCTTCCGTCAAAATCACCAATATTTTCTGCTGCGGTTACAGGAGCGGCAATATCTGCATCGCTTATGATTTCTTTCAACCGCTCTGCCTGCGCCCGAGACTGCATAACAACAATAGTTGCTTTTTCGGCTTTGCATAGAGCTTTCGGCATATCCGCTATGCTCTTTCTCTCGGCGGGCAATATGCCCAGTCCGTTTATAGAAAGTCCGCCGGCATCAACACCTTCGCCGTGAAACGGCATGTGTGAAATAAATGTTACCCTGTTTTTTTCTTCTTCGAAATTCAGTACACCTTCAACCGCAAATATTTCTATGCTGGGCTCTTTTATGAATTCATCGATAAGGTTTGAGGAAGGTTCCGGTTCATCCGCAGGAAACAAAACAATCTGTTCTATTTCTTCTGCTGACCTCTGAGTTTCTATATCGAAATTTCTTATCAGTTCTATCTCATCCCCGAAAAATTCTATTCTGATAGGCAGTTCGGCAGTTGAAGGATAGAGGTCAAAAAGCCATCCTCTCTCGCAAAACTCACCCTGCTCCACCACAACACTTACACTGCGGTATCCTAGGCTGATAAGCGAATCTCTAAGCGCGTTTCTCGACAAATACATCTTTTTTGTTAGGGTTAGGTTGCGCTTCGGCAACTCGGTGATTTGCAGGCCGATATTGCATGCTTCGGAGCAGGCGATAATGCTCACATTCTTTTCTGATGTTATACGGCTTAAAACCTTTGTCCTTTCCCCTGCGCTGCCGGAGCCGGCAAAAGGAGGCAAGTAGAGAAATATCGAATTACTTCCTGCAAACTCTGCGAAAAAAAGCATGTCAGAATAAAGAGCTTCGGCTGCTTCGGCCGAATCCTCGACTATAATAAAAGGTTTTTTTGCAGAAAGAAGGAAAAGCGCAAAAAACGGTATGGGAAAGTTGAAAATTCTCTTGCAATCACTTTCATTCAGCGATTTGGAGACAAGATTGATCTGATTTTGAACGATAGTCCGCAGCGAAGGCATAAGATTATTATATGTGATTCAAACGATTTGAACTGCAGCTACAGATTCTAAAGATTTTTTATGCCTGACGGTCTAAAAGACTGCCGGGATTATCACGCAGGTATTTCATTGTCTTGAACATCTGTTCAGGTGGAATCTGGCTTACCGTATCACCTGTTTTTTTGTCCACAATCTTGGCCACTATAATGTTCAACTCCCGGTCAGTTTCAAACTTTAATGAAAAACGGCTGTCCAGCTGCGGAACCGGAGCTTCTTCTACGTTAGAATCCAGTAATGTATCCTGTTTAGGTTTAGGCTTAGGCTCAGACGCAGACTCCTGCTTCTGCTTTTCGACTTTCGGTTCAGCAGGCTGCATCGCCTTTGCGGCTTTGTTGTCATTATCCTTCAAGACATCCGGAACAGGCTGAATAGCCGGAGCTTGAGAAGCTATGCTAACTGCAGATACGCTTTCCATTTCTACTCCCCCACTTAGGCTACTACGTCTATTTTACGCTTTACTGATGCTCCGCCGTCCTTCTTGGCCGAGGCTTGATCATCCTCTTTTTTGGTACCTGAGGTTTTTTCGGCAGAACTGCCTGCCACCTGCCGGGCCTGATTAGAAATATCAACGCGAACAGCAGGGCCTATAGCCTGCGGCGTTAATGTAGCATTTTGCTGTGTCTGCGCCTGAACGCTTGCGCCGTTTGTGTTAACCGGCTGCCCCTTACTGCGAGGGTCATCCATTGTTTTTCTAAGGTCGTCTGTGTTCTGTGGTGGTACATATGGAGCAACTGTATTTACCGGCATTTTGCGTCCCTCCTCGAATGAAGACTATTGTACATTTTCTTTATCGGGGTCTGCAAAAAAACCTTTAATCCATAAAAAGTTGATGTTTTTTGATAGCTCCTGCTATGGTGTCACATGTTTAATATTGGATTGATAATAAACGTTTTATTCCCATCAAAATGTCCTGTCTGCAAAAACAATTCTGACATTTTTCTGCATGATCCTTTTTGCACAGCCTGCTGGGCCAAGATAAAACCTTACATAGGCGCCGCCTGTCCTGTTTGTGGAGAACCAGCAGTATCAAATTATGCTTCGGTCTGCGATTCTTGCCTTAAAAACAAGCAGCCATTTACAAAGGTATCCTTTTACGGCATATATGAGGGGGTATTGAAAGAGGCTATTCACAGATTTAAATTCTGCTCTGCAAGAAAGCTTGCTGCTCCGCTGGGCGCTTTTCTTCTGCACGCAGCGTTAAAGAATGCGATGCTTAAAAACACCGATTGCATTGTTCCTGTGCCTCTTCATAAGGCAAGCCTGATTGAGCGCGGATTTAACCAGACGACTGCGCTTGCGGCCGTTCTTTCTAAAGCGGGGGGAATGCCTATTTTGAATAATGTGCTTATTAAAAATAGGGCTACTATGCCCCAATATTCATTGAACAGAAACGAGAGGCAAAAAAACCTCAAAGGGGCTTTCAGTTCGTCAGAAGAGGTAAAGGGGCTGCGCGTTCTTTTGGTTGATGATGTTGTCACAACAGGAGCCACAGCCCGCGAGTGTGCCCGGACTCTTCTGGAGCAGGGTGCTGCCGATGTTTGTGTGGCTGCGCTTGCCCGTTCTGCCATAAATACCACAAAACAGAGCTGAGAAGAAGAAAACGGATTTTTTATAAAGCGGTCAAGTATAATAATTATAAATTTAACTTAGAGGTGATTCATGCCTGAACTTTATATCCACAGCACAAAAAAAATCGGAGATTTCCCTCTCATAGCCGGCAGCCTTACGGACAATGATGTTATTACGCTCGAAAATGCGACGGTAGGCGCTGCGGACATCCTAGAGCTGCGTATTGATATGTTCGAAGATGTTGCCGTTAAGCATGTTAAAAATATCTTTTGCAAAGCGGTTGATAAATACAAAAAACCTATAATTGCAACTATCCGCTCGGTTGCAGAAGGCGGCAGACAGGAGATTGCGGACAGGCTCTCGATATTTTCTAATATTATCAATTTGGCAGATATCGTTGATGTTGAAATAAGCTCGCCGGAACTCTTCAAGGATCTTCGGCACCTATGTGATACGCACGAAAAGATAGTTCTGGGTTCGTATCATAATTTCGAATACACGCCTGACAATAGTTTTCTAGAAGATATTTTTCAAAAAGGAAAAAGTTTGGGAGCTGATTTAGTAAAAATAGCGGTAACCGGGAAAAGCAGGCAGGATATGTTCAGACTGACAGAATTCACTCTAAAGCACAGGGATGATGGGATAGTCTCTATTTCTATGGGAGATATAGGTTTGCCTTCAAGAATCTGCAGCCCGCTCTGCGGTTCTCTGATAACTTATGGCTATGTTTCTCAGCCGACCGCGCCCGGCCAGATATCGATATCGGAGCTCGTCTATATATTCCGAAGGCTCAAGGTGCTTGGAGCTGATGCAGCTTCATTTCGCTCTGCCTGCCCACAAGCACCAGCACATAAGCCTCAGGATTGAGATATTTTTCTGCAACCCTGCGGACATCTTCTTTTGTGATGCTTTTGATGTAGGAAGGATATTTTTGAATATAGTCGTCGCCTAAATTAAAGAACTGAACCGCTGATATAAAATCTACTATCTTAGATGTTGTTTCGAGCCTTCTCGGGAAGCTGCCTGTCAGATAAGCCTTTGCATCCGAAAGCTCCTGTTCAGATACATATTCCGACCTCATTCTTTGCATCTGTTTAAGAATTTCTTTTACCACAACATCAGCCGATTCATTCTTGGTCTGAACCTCAACTTCGAATGCCCCAGACTATTTATTGCTCGCAAAACTGCTATGAATTGAATACGCTAGCCCCATATCGTCGCGTACAATCTTCATAAGTCTTGATGCAAACCCGCCCCCGCCTAAAATATAGTTCATCACCGATACCGCATAATAATCTGGATTTTCTCTAGATATTCCGGCATGTCCCAAGATGATATTTGCCTGAGTAATATTTTTGTCAATAATGACCACTTTCGGAGCATTACGCTGTATGTTTTCGGGAGCTTTATGGGTAGAAGGAGCGGCAACTTCAGCTACAGTCCAGCTTTTAAGATATCGATCAATAAGCGCATCCAGCTCGGTTTTTGAAATATCGCCCGCAACGGTCAACAAAGCATTATCCGGCCTGTAATTTGCCCTGTAAAAATCGGCAAGGTCCTTACGTGTGATTTTATCGATGCTCTCTACGCTTCCTTCAGAGAGTCTGCCATAGGGATGGCTGCCAAAAACCTCTCTGATAAAAGCTTTGTCAGCGAGAAACCCCGGCTCATCCTCCTGCCTTTTAAGCATGCCTTTAAGCTGTTCTTTTTTCCGCTTAAGCTCTTCTTCCGGGAATGAGGGCTTAAGAAGAATATCAGCAAAAAGCTCAAATCCTTTCTGCAGATCTTTTTTAAGCACACCGAGGCTTACGGTTGTGTAATCTTTATTTGCACCGGCACCAATAGATGCGCCCAAGAAATCTATCTCTTCACTGATCTGTATGGAGCTTCGGTTTGTTGTTCCTTCGGTCAACAGTTTTGCGGTCAAGGATGCGGTGCCCGCTTTTTCATCAGTCTCATTGAGAGAAGAGGTCTTTATTAAAAGAGTTAAAACAACAATAGGCAGGTTTTTACGCTCAGAATGAAAAACCTTCAGTCCGTTCGGAAGGGTCTGTTTTGCAATATCAAGCGCAAAACTTTCGGCGGAAAATGAAAGTATTGCCAGAATTATGGCTGTCGTGAAAAACTGTCGGATGACTTTATTGCTATTCACTTTGCGTGCCTTTCTTTTTCTGCGGTATAAGGATTCCGACCGTTCTGTTGGATTCGTATAAATATTTTTTGGCAACAGTCTGCAAATCATAGGCAGTAACTTTGCGAATACCCTCTAAATATTTATCCATCAGCCTCCAGTCCCCAAGCATTTCGAACATGCCGGAGTAATAAGCTTTTGTATAGGTAGCATCCTGCGCAAATACAAAAGAGGACTCTATCTGATTCTTTGCTTTCTGCAGCTCTCTTTCAGAAGGGGGCTCTTTTTTTATTTTTTCTATTTCTTCATAAATAGTCTTTTCTATTTCTTCCACGCTCTTTGCGGGTGCGGCGTTCGCACCGAAAGTGAAAAGAAACGGAGCGCGATGGAAGCCGTTATAATCCGCTCCTGAATTAAGCGCCACCTTTTTTTCGTAAACAAGGCTTTTATACAGCCTTGAGCTCTTGCCGTCCGACAGCACCGTGGCCAATACATCAAGTGCAAAGCTGTCATTGTCCGGAAAACTCGGCGTATGGTAAGCCATGACAATATAAGGCAGTTCAGCCTCTTTTTTCAGGTATATCCTGCGTTCGCCGTTCTGTTTAGGCTCTGAATTGACAACACTTTTAATCGTATTTTTTTTGCTTAACCGCGCAGGCTTAATTTTGCCGAAATTCTTTTTAATATCCTTCATTATTTTTTCCGGATTAACATCGCCTGCTATCACTATGAAAGCATTATCCGGAGAATACATTTTGCTATAATGTTCAAAAAGGTCTTTTCTTTCTATCGAGGCGATATCCGACATCCACCCTATGACAGGCCAACGGTAGGAATGCGTTTTCATCGAGGCTGCTATCACTTCTTCATAAAGCAGATTCTGCGGCGAATCCTCATACCTCATGCGCCTCTCTTCCATTACAACATTCTTTTCGGAGGCAACCTCCTTGGGACTCAAGAGGAGGTTTCTCATTCTGTCAGCTTCGAGCTTTATCGAAAGATGCAGCCGGTCGGAAGAGAGCGTCTGAAAATACATCGTATAATCCTTGCTGGTATGCGCGTTATCGCCACCGCCGTTTTTCTGGATTATGTTCGAGAAGACCTTCGAGCCGTATTTCGGGGTTCCTTTGAACATCATATGCTCGAGCAGGTGGCTTATGCCTGTCTTGCCTGTCGGCTCATCCATAGACCCGACTCTGTACCATATCTGAAAAGTGGCGAGCGGCGCCTTATGATCCTCTATTATCAGCACCTTTAAGCCATTTTTAAGCCTGTATTCTTTGATCTGTGAAGCATGCGAGCCAGAAGCAAAAAACAGGCAAACAATAATAATAAACAATCTTGTAACAAACATATTTTTGAATATAACAAAGTTGCCGGAGTTTATTCTATGTTTAAATTGACTAAATAACCTGCCTTTGTTTATCTTATTAAACCATGGGCTTATTTCCACACAAAATAGACTTTTTCGAAATATTCGACAAGGCGCTCGCAAACCTCTTAAAGGCCTCGACAATTCTCGTTGACCTTATGAAAAACTATGAGGACATAGAGAAGAAAACCAAGGCCATATACGACTGTGAGCACGAAGGGGATATACTCACACATGAGATAATGAAGGAACTGAACAAAACCTTTCTGACCCCAATTGACAGAGAGGACATACATGCCCTCGCAGCACGCATTGACGATGTATTAGACCTTATCTGGAGCGGCACCGACAGAATGTCTGTTTACATGATAACCAAACCGACGGTTGCAGCAATCTCGATATCCGAAGACCTGCTTCTTACTGCCGAGATGCTCCAAAAGGCGCTCAACAGCCTGCGCGCCAAACAGTACTCGCATGTGCAGGAATACTGCATAGAGATAAACAGGCTCGAAAACCGTATAGACAGAAAGTTCAGGGATGCGCTCGGAACCCTTGTTAATGAAACCAACGATCCCATATTCATAATCAAATGGAAAGATGTTTACCAGCATCTCGAAGATGCCTCGGACAAATGCGAAGACATCGCCAACATACTCGAAGCTATAGTCCTCAAAAATGCATGAAATCCTTATTCTTCTTATAGTCCTTGCTATTATCTTCGATATAAGCAATGGTTGGCACGATTGCGCCAACGCAATAGCCACAGTAGTTTCGACGAGGGTGCTTTCCCCAACCGTAGCAGTTTCCCTTGCGGCGATAATGAACATTTTAGGCGCGTTTCTTACAACCGCTGTCGCAAAGACAATGGGCAAAGGCATTGTTGATCCAAAAGCCATAACCGACGTAGTAATAATCGCGGCTTTGTTAAGCGCCTTTCTCTGGAACCTTATAACGATATTGATGGGGCTGCCGGTAAGCTCTTCACACGCATTAATAGGCGGTATTATAGGCGCATCCGTTTCTCACGGCGGAGTGGGGCTGCTGAACTTTGCCGGCATATCCAAGATTGTCATTGTGCTGCTGATTTCGCCGGTAGTTGGTTTTGCGATTGGATATATGTTTATGAAGCTTATACTCTACATTTTCGGGCGGCTTGCGCCCGGAACTATCAGCAAGCATTTTGCAAGACTCCAGATACTTTCTTCCGCTATGATGGCCTTGGGCCATGGCTCAAATGATGCCCAGAAGGTCATGGGAATAATCACGATGGCTCTTTTTAGCGCCGGAACAATCCAGACACTGGAAGTTCCGGGTTGGGTTATGCTTGTTTCTGCGCTGGCCATGGGTGTAGGAACACTCTTTGGCGGATGGAAAATTATAAAAACCCTTGGGGTCAAGATGCTCAAGCTTGAGCCCATTCATGGTTTTGCGGCAGAGACATCCGCAACCCTCACTATACTCACCGCAAGCCATTTAGGCATGCCTGTGAGCACAACTCATGTTATATCCTCGTCAATACTCGGTGTCGGCGCAACCAAACGGCTGTCGGCAGTCAGGTGGGGCATAGCAGGCAAGATACTGATGGCATGGCTGCTTACACTGCCCGTCTGCATAGCCCTTGCGTGGGGCATAGTCAAAATTTTCCCTCCCATAAAATAAGCGATGGTTGAAGAGTTCGCAAAGCTTTTTGTGGCGGCTGTTTATGGCGGGCTGGTAGGCATAGAACGCCGAATACGCGGCCAATATGCGGGCTTCCGCACCCAGCTAATAGTTTGCGTGGGCTCATGTCTTTTCACTATTATTTCGATCAAAGTATTCGAAATTTACGGCAAACCGGCCGATCCGGGAAGGATAGCTGCGCAGATAATAACCGGCATCGGTTTCTTGGGCGCAGGTGCGATACTCAAACACGGCAATTATATAAGAGGCCTTACCACCGCAGCCTCTCTCTGGATGGTCAGCGCAATAGGTATGGCTGTAGGCTTTGGGGAATACGGGCTCGGAGGTTTTGCAACGCTGCTTGTAATAGCGAATCTGATAATCCTGAAGCATATGGAAACCATTCTGCCTAAAGAGATGTATGCTTTCCTCACTATCAGGACCTCAGGCATAGAGGAACTTGATATAAAAGAGCGTATCGGCGCTTTTAAAATAAAGGCGCTCGAAACCAAGCACAAGTATAATGCAAAGGACAACAACTGTGAAATTGAGGTGTCGGTTAAATACAGCAGCCAAGCTCAATTAAAACAGCTCTACAGCAGCCTGAAGACGCTCCCGAATCTAATCGAGATAAAGATATCCTGAACTATTCTTCTTTCGCTGTGTTTACCGAAATTGCGTTGTAAAGATAGCCTAGGGCGAGCAGAAATGAGACCGACATCCCCATTGGGAAATCAATATCCAGAAGCGAATGCGCTGCCTGCAAGGCGGTTGCTGGTGTGAATGACACGATAGAGAGCCGTAAAATTGCCTGAAAGTTTAGGTCAGCATTCAGCAGTTTGGCAAAAAGCCTGCCCACCGATACCGCAAGCATCGCGAGCAGAAAATAAAGCACAGTAGTTATTGCGAAAACAACAGGAAAGATTATGATCGAGATCCAGTTTTTAAAAAGCTCTATCCAATCACCAACGCGTTTTTTGTCTATGCTAAGGCCATCCACCTCTTTAAGATCTATGATCCTTACATCATTAGCATCTCTTTTTATCAGCAGCCGGTTTTGGGTCAACAGCACCAACGCGGTAGAATTATCTAGAGAATTGATTGTTCCGGAAACATCAATGATGACTAAAGGATCCTGTTTGTTGGGATAAGGTATCACATGAGGAGAATCCATATCCATCGAAACCTGTCCCTTTTGTATGTTTATGACAGGAACCTGAGCTAATAACTTGGGCGAATGCTCATCCACATATTCGGCTATTGTTTGGTGAAAGCGTGACATTTCTGGCACAAGGTAAAGCATTATCAGCAGAAAAAAATAAGAAATGCAAAGACCTGACCAGTTCTTTGCGATATCCTGATAAAGCTCTTTCGAATAAAAGGACATGTAAACTGCTTGCAGGTTCCCAAATTTTCTCAATTTTCTCTTAGCCTCCTGTTAATTGGATATAATAATAGAAAAGGTTTTTGAATGTGAAGCTAAAAATCAGAAAAAACATTCACCACAGAGAACACGGAGGAGAAAAATTTAGAGATTCAAAACTCTGTGAGCTCTTTTTGTATGGTTGCTTCTCTGAGTGCTCTGTGGTTTGCTGCTATTTCAAAAAACTATCGAAATGCTTAAAATAGGCGTTTTAAATATACCCTCTAAATGCATCTTAGCCCCAATGGCCGGGGTTGCAGACTTTCCTTTCAGGCTGATTACGCGCCAAGCAGGCTGCGTCTTTGCGTTCTCAGAAATGATAAGCGCCAAGGCGCTCGCATACCGCAGCAAAAACACACTCAGAATGATCCCTTCAAATCCGGCCGACAGGCCGATCGGCCTTCAGCTGCTGGGAGAGGATGAAGTTTCGCTGGGAAAAGCGCTCGAACTTGCAAACAGTTTCGGTTTTGAACTGATAGATTTTAATGCAGCCTGCCCTGTCGGCAAGGTAACGGCCAAAGGCGCCGGCGCAGCTCTTTTAAAAGCCCCTGCAAAATTGGAGCGGCTGCTTAAGATTATGGTCAGAGGCGCGGAAGCTCCGGTAACTCTGAAGATAAGAGCAGGATGGGATGAACGTTCTGTGAATGCAAAAAATATTGCGCTGCTTGCGCAGGACGCAGGCATCAATGCCCTCTTTATTCACGGCAGGACAAGGGTGCAGGGGTATCGCGGACGCGTAGATTATGCAGTTATAAAAGAGGTTAAACAGGCACTGCAGATACCTGTGATAGCCAGCGGTGACTGTCTTTCCCCTCAGCTGGTCAAAAAAATGTTTGATGAAACAGGCTGTGACGGAGTTGCTGTTGCGCGCGGAGCTCTCGGCAATCCATGGATATTTCGGGACATTCAGGAATATCTAAAAAACGGTATTGTTCCTGAAAGGCCTTCGCTCGACGAAACCGCAAATACAATGACAAGACACCTCAACTTATGCATAGGAGAAAAAGGCGAAAGAAGAGGCGTGATGCTTTTTAGAAAATATTTTGTCTGGTACATCCGTGGCCTTGCCGAAATACGTCACTATAAAGAAAAGGCTTTTAAAGCAGCAACGCTGCAGGAGATGACTGCGCTGATAGAAGAGATCCGACGGTCCGAAAAAAAGATAATCATCCCGCCTTACTGAAAATTTAGATTCCTCTGCAAAGTTACTTCAGTTTGAGCGTCTGCTCCATCATCAAGATAAACTTCGTGTATTCGAAACCAAATTTCATAAGCTCGGTTTCATCATTCTTGATCTTTTCGACCTTTTGAGCATCAACATCGAATTTATCAAGAAAACCGCTTTTGAACACAAAATCCCTAAACCGGTCCAGGTCGTAACAGGCCATATAAAAGACCTCTTGCTTCTTATCGTTAAGCTCATGTCCAGGCAGGTTTTTCCTGAAAAGAATATCCTTCCAGCCTCTGTTCATCTCGTCGTAAACATCAACTCCTTGATCATCCCGCCAGCTTCTTATGGTCCACTCCTTGTCCTCTTTAAATCCCAAACAGTGCGGTTCTGTGACAAAGAAATAAAACTCTTCTGTCACAGGCAGATTTGTCGCCTCATTCGTTTTCTTCATCGAAGCCTGTCCAACAGGATAATAGCGGCAGTTCGCAGGCCTGTCCTCATATATGCTGCAGCCTCCTTCTTTTAAAAAAGGGCAAAGTCGTTCAGGCGTATTGCTCATTTTCAGGAATATAAAAGGGTGCGAGGTCTTTTCATCAATATAGAGGTAGGTGTGCTTGCCAAGCAGTTCACCGGACGATATTCCGAGCCTGTTTTTCAACCTTAGAATGTCGTAGGGCGTAAGCATTATGTTTATACCGCTGCAGCATTTGGTGAAGCAAGCAATATCTTTATGACATCTGAATTTAAATTTATGATCAATTGTGTGGTGGACCATATCCACCGCGTTCATGTTTAGCATTTCATTCCTCCGGGAAAAGTTAAAGGCATAAGCCCTTACTTTTATAATGAAATATGGCAGAACTATTTGTCCATAATCGGTTGACACCCATTCAAAGCAGTCTCTATACTTAAAAACATGAAGAAAATAGCGGTTATAGACGGCCAGGGCGGCGGAATCGGAAGCCTGATAACAAAAAGGCTTCGAGAGGCTTTTGGCGACAAAGTAGAGATTGTGGCGCTCGGAACAAACTCAACAGCAACAACAGCAATGATGAAGACGCGGGCAAACAAGGGCGCCACAGGAGAAAACGCGATAATCTGGAATGTCGGCAGGGTTGATATAATTGCGGGTTCCTTGAGCATCGTGCTTCCCAACGGTATGCTCGGAGAACTCACGCCCAAGATGGTGGAGGCTATAACTTCATCATCAGCACGCAAGCTGCTTATTCCTCTTAATCAGGAAGGCGTAGAAATTATCGGAACCCTTAAAGAGCCGCTGCCTCATCTGATAGAAAAATTGATAGAAGCTGTGAAGGAGGATGCAAATGTGTGAAGCCAACGCCTACATAGTAAAAGACGGCAAAGAAGATCTTTATCTCGAAAATGTTGACCTGCTTGTACCGGAAGGTAGCAGGATTTACCTTAGAAACCTTTTCGGGGAACAAAAAACCTTTGAAGGCAGCGTAAAGGAAATCTCTCTCCTTAAACACAAGATACTCCTGGAAGAAAGCAAATAGAGCCTGTGCTTTGGCGGCTGCTTGATTCAGGCTCATGCGAAGCAGCCTACAATATGGCGCTCGATGAGGCCATAGCGGCTGCGGTTAGAAAAGGCGAATCCACTCCCACACTCAGACTATACGGCTGGAATCTCGTTTCAATAAGTTTAGGCTCTTTTCAAAAAATCTCGGATATAGATTCGGATTTCTGTTTTGCACACCAAATCCCTGTTGTCAGAAGACCTACCGGAGGAAGGGCCATACTTCACGGCGATGAATTGACCTACAGTTTTTCGGCCAAAAACGAGGGTGTGTTCGCAAAAAACCTTTTTGAAACTTATCATGCAATCAGCCTTGCCTTTTCTGAGGCTCTTGAAAAATCAGGTCTGCCGGTAACCATGAAACTTGAAAAAGAATCGGGTGCGGTCCTGACAAAAAGCCCGGTATGTTTTGAATCCACATCCTACGGCGAAGTTTCATGCAGAGGCAAAAAACTTATCGGATCTGCGCAGAAGCGATGGGAGGATGCCTTTCTTCAGCAAGGGTCAATCCCCTATTCGATCAACTATGAACTGCAGCGCTCAGTATTTAAACAAAAAAACAAAAGCGACAGCCATATGATTGCGATTAAAGAAATCCTGGACGATTGGGATTATGACCGGTTTAAACAAAATGTTAAAGCTGCTTTCGAAAAAACTTTGGGATGTACGCTGAAGACCGAAACTCCAAGCCGATATGAAGAAGAACTTGCGGTAGATCTTGTTTCTAAGAAATATGGCAATCAGGCTTGGACTTTCGGAGAAAAGCTGTCAAAAACTATGTCCCTTGCCAGGAAATAAGCCCTCTTCAACTTCTTTGCGGTATTCACCTATCGCCTGCATTGCCGAATCTTTAAGGTTGGCGATGTTCTTAACGAACTTCGGCGTAAAGCGCTCGAATAATCCAAGAACATCGTGAATTACCAAAACCTGTCCATCACAGAACACACCGGCGCCTATACCGATTGTAGGAATAGCAAGCTCTGACGTTATCTGCTTTGCAAGATCCGACGGAATCGCTTCAAGAATCAATGAAGCAGCCCCTGCTTCCTGCATAATCTTAGCGTCTTCAAGCAACCGCTTTGCAGCCTCCTCGGTCTTGCCCTGAACCTTGTAACCGCCCATCCTGTGAACAGCCTGAGGCGTAAGACCGATATGCGCCATAACCGGAATTTCGGCCTTTGTCATCGCCTCCACGCGGTCGGCAACCTCCCGCCCGCCTTCGAGTTTGACAGCCTGCGCCCCTGCCTCTTTGATAAATCTGCCAGCATTTCTAACCGCTTCCTCGATACTCGCCTGATACGACATATACGGCATATCGCCTATAACCATGGCCCTCAAAGCAGCTCTCGAAACCATCTTTGTGTGGTAGATCATCTCGTCCATAGTAACCGGCAGCGTGTTTTCGAGCCCCTGAACAACCATGCCGAGTGAATCGCCTACAAGTATCGCGTCCAAACCAGCCTCGTCAACCATTTTGGCGGTAGGATAATCATAGGCCGTAAGAATCGTAATCTTCCGGCCCTCATTTTTCTTTTTCAAAAAATCATTAATGGTAACTTTCATTATTAACTCCCGGCATTAAATTATTGATGCTCTGCTTAATCCTACCATTGTTCTCAGCCCCACCTCAAACTCTGGCGGCCTAGCGCTCCTTCATGTCTCAACAGCCAAATCTTTTTTTCAACCCCGCATGAGAAGCCGCCGAGGCCTCCACCTGACGCCACAATCCTATGACAAGGCAGAACAATGGGCAGCGGGTTCTTTTTCAAAGCCTGCCCTGCAGCCCTCACAGCATAAGGGCTCCCTGCCTGCTCCGCAATCCATTTGTAAGTCCTGAACTCTCCGTAAGGAATGGTTTTAAGCGCAAGCCATATCTTCTGCTCAAACGGGGTGCCGATAAGAAATTTCAGACGCTGTTTGAAGTTGTGCAGATCGCCATTGAAATAAGCGTCAAGTTCTTTAAAAAACAGTGTCGCGGTTTTTGATGGTTTTTCTGAAACAGAATTGCCGGACTCGTTTTTCCCTATCGACACGTCCACAATAAAATCACCAGCAAATGTGCAGTAGATATCGCCGATGGGGCTTGGGTAGAAAAAGGTTGTTAAGTTTTGTTCCACAAATGAAAATTACCGCACCCGAAGATTCTTGTCAAGCGCGTTGTAAAAAAGATGACCCCCTGTTTATAATTTTCTGATGCGTTCAAAGGTTGCCTTAATCATATCAGTTGTTGTTATTGGTTTTATTGTTGGCGGGTATCTGGCCGTTGCAATGGGGATTCCCTCGATTTCGGAGCTGAAAAAATACCGTTCTGTTCCGGGCACAAAGGTTTACGCGGACGATGATACTCTTATCGGCGAGTTTAAAATCGAAAAGGGCATATACATTACATTTGATAAATTGCCTGCCCACCTTAAAAATGCGATCGTAGCTGTGGAAGATTCGAGATTTCTTAAGCACAAGGGGCTGGACTATATCGGAATAGCCCGTGCGATTGTAAAAGACATCATGCATGCAAGCCTGAAAGAAGGCGGAAGCACAATCACGCAGCAGCTCGCCAAAGTGCTTTTCCTCTCATCAGAAAAGACCTTTGCGAGAAAACTTAAAGAGGCGCAGTTGGCGATGAAGCTCGAAAAGGAGCTGACCAAAAACGAGATACTCGAGCTGTACCTTAACAGGGTCTATTTTGGGCATGGCGCTTACGGAGCAGAAATGGCTGCCAAAACATATTTCGGCAAATCGCTTGGCCAGATAACTCTTCCGGAGGCTGCGCTGCTTGCGGCGCTTGTTAAAGCGCCGGCCACATATTCGCCCTATAATGATCTTGTAAAAGCAAAAGAGCGTCAGGAGCTGGTTCTTGCGCGTATGGAAGAGGAAGGATATATCACCCCTTCTCAGCGTTCCTCCGCCAAAAATCAGCCGATAAACCTTTCGTCTCTACGTTCGCAGACCGACTCCTACAACTATTTTCTTGAATATGTAAGGCAGTATCTCGAAAAAAAATACGGCGTGGATGTGGTTTATAAAGGCGGCCTGAGTGTCTATACGACTATGGACAAGAAAACGCAGGCCGAAGCCCAGAAAGCCCTGCAGGAGGGGCTGCGTGAGGTTGATAAACGCCGTGGCTGGCGCGGCCCTATAGGCCACAAAGCAGAATTAAAAGAAAACAACAGCGAAAACAGAGTTTCGTTTTCCGCATCGGCCGGAGATATTTCTACCGGAGTTGTTTATTCGGTATCTTCTAAAGAAGCAGTAATAAAAGCGCGCGGCATTACCGGCAAGCTGAATTTGGGCGATGCGTCATGGGCAGCAAATGTATTTGACAAGGCAACAGGCAAAACAAAGACAACAAAAAACTTTAAGCTACCGGACATTCTTAAAAAAGGGGATATTGTCTGGGTTCGTTTTAAGAACATCGCCGGAAAAGCTGTAACTTTCAGCCTTGAGCAGGAGCCTGAAGTTGAAGGGGCTGTGACCGCGATCGACCCTGAAACAGGCCATATTAAAGCTTTGGTTGGCGGGTTCAGTTTTGCAAAGAGCGAGTTCAACCGCGCTGCTTACGCCAAAAGGCAGCCGGGTTCGGCATTCAAACCGGTTATTTATGGTTCGGCGCTTGAGCACGGCTTAACCCCTGCCACCATAATTAATGATGAGCCCGTTTCCTATTCTGGGGGCCCAAACGGCGAATGGAGACCGGAAAACTATGACCGCAAGTATTACGGCCCCACAAGACTCCGCGAGGCGTTAGCGTATTCCCGAAACATAGTTACCGTAAAGCTTGTAGAGGCTGTAGGCATAGATAAGGTTCTGACCTTCGCAAAAGACTTAGGCATAGAGGCACAAATCCCGAGGGAACTGACAATAGCGCTCGGCTCTATAAGCATCACCCCATTAGAACTTGCGGCAGCGTATTCCACATTCGCAAACAACGGAACCAGAATGACGCCCGTTGCGATAAAATACGTGGCCGATTCCATAGGCACGGTGATAGAAGAAAATGATCCGGAAGGCCTCGAATCGATAAGCGCTCAGACATCTTTTCTGATCACCTCCATGATGCAGGATGTCATTCGCTACGGCACCGGAATGAGAGCAACCATTGGCAGGCCTGCTGCAGGCAAAACAGGCACAAGCAACGACTATAAAGATGCATGGTTCGTCGGATACACACCGCAGCTTGTGGGATGCGTATGGGTAGGCTTTGATGATATGCGAAAATCCCTTGGAAGCGGAGAGGTCGGCGGCAGGGCAGCCGCACCGGTCTGGGCCAATATGATGAGGAATGTTTTAGCTGGTGATTCGGTCGAAGATTTTCAAGCTCCTGAAGACATAATAAGAATACAAATAGATCCAGTTTCGGGCTTGTTGCCGGGAGATGAAAAGTCTGCCATCTTCGAATATTTTAAATCCGGCACCCAACCCAAAAAACATGCAGAAAAGAAGATTGGCGACAAACCTCAGGAGAAACTGCCTGCAGATACTCTTTACGATTAGGGTTTAAGCTTTTTTTTCTTGTTTGCTTTTAGAATTGCGGGCAAGATACACAACACATTCATCACACACCTTGCCCGACTCTCTTTTGCAGATCGTTTTATTCATCTCCCAGCAGGGTTTGCCCTTATCGATATACGCTGAGCATATTGAACGTTTGTCTTGTGGACAGTCGGTTATCTCCCAACATGGCGCATACTCAAGAAGTTTCTTGATACCTTCTATGCTGATCTTTTTCCTGTGTATAAGGTCCCTTACACAAGTCAGCCATTTAACGTCATTTTCTGAATAGTATCTGTTTTTGTTGCGTCTTGCCGGCTTAATAAGTCCGTGCTTTTCATAAAGCCGCAAGGTCTGATCCGTAATGCCTATAAGTTCTGCCACTATCCCGATAGGGTAGAGAGCCATCGCTTCTTTTAGGGTGTCTTTGGGTTTGTCTGTATTTTTCATAGGCTTGATTCGAGAAATTATTAATTATAAGTACTAAAACATTTCTAAAACGAAAAAACAAGGGATTTAAAGTGATTATAAGAAAAACTTATGCTTTTTCAAAAATTCTATTTCATCTTCCTTTGTGTGAAGCCTGCCCCGCAGTTTTTCATCCAGCAGTTTTTCGAATATTACGGAATAGACCGGCCCCTCGGCCACTCCGCACGCTTTAAGATCTTTGCCGTTAACCAGAGGCTTCGTTCTTCTCAATTCTATAAGGAACCGTGAGACACCCTTTTTCTGCTTTTTATCAGCTATCGCCATTATGAAAAGAACCGCTTCCACCGGCTGCGCTATCAGCAGGTGGTAGGCTTCAACAGGCGCATCACCCTTAAGTCTATTGATCACAAAAGCGGTGCGTGTTAGTGCTGCAGTTATTTTTTCGGCAGGCTTGGAGGGCACCGCAAGGCGTGCAAGCGCTTTCTCCCGCTCTGAAACAGAAAGAGGTTGAAGCAGCGCCATAAGATAAACAAACCTGCTGTCATATTCCTCGCCCAGAAAAAGCAGGTCAAACCAAGAAAGCGCGTCATGCACCGATTGAAAAAGCGCCTCTGCGGTATGGTCAAAGGCAAGTGTTGGATGTATAACCTTGAGCAGATTGTAGTCATCAAGGCGTTTCATAGCCTTGAGAGGATTTGTTTCGGCAAATATCAGCATCATCTCGTCATAAATTCTTGTTCCCGAAAGTTTCCCGAAAATATTCATCTTAAAAGCGGTTTTAATAAGATTCTCTGTATGCCGGGTAATTTTGAATCCAAACCGCTCCGAAAATCTTATCGCCCTGAATGCGCGGGTCGGGTCTTCCACAAAACTAAGGTTGTGAAGAACCCGAATCGCCTTGTCCTTCAGGTCTCGCTGTCCGCCAAAAAAATCTATCAGCCGCCCGAAATCATTTTTATTAAGCTTTACCGCCAGAGTGTTTATCGTAAAATCACGCCTGTACAGATCTTTCTTTATAGAAGAGGTCTCGACCTTCGGCAGCGCAGCAGGAGATTCGTAATACTCGGTCCTTGCGGTGGCCACGTCAATCCTTCCCTTCTGGCCATCCATCCATGGGCAGTTTTTGATGAGAAGCTGTGCAGTGCCGAACCTTTGGTGTACCGTAACCTTCGCGCCTAGACGCATGCCGAGCTCTTTTGCAAACGCTATACCGTCGCCCTCAGCAACGATATCGATATCAAGATTCTCATCACCCCTCAGCAGATCCCTGACGCACCCGCCCACAATATAAACACTGATACCGAGGTTGTCAGCCGCCGCCCCTGCCGTACGAAGAAAATCGAACAAGGGCTCAGGAAGGCGCTCCCTGATAAGCGCAGCTATGTTCTTGCCAAACACCGCCGATGACTTAACCTCGTGCGGCTCCTGAAATGAGATTCCGCTTCTGCGCAGAAAATTTTCGTAAAGCGACCTCATAATATCAGTTCTGGTTATCGCACCGATGACGCTGTCGCCATCCAGTACAGGTACAAAACGCTGGTTATGCTCTATCATCAATGTTTCTATTTCGGGAGCAGGCGTATCAACGGTTACGGTATGCGCATCTGTTGAAGCAAAATCTATGCACCTGCTCTTTCCGAACCCATGAAACAGCGCCTTCTCCACAACCTCTCTTGTGATAATACCTGCGTATTTCCCTTTCTTTACCAGCGGCAGAACATTCACACTGTAACGGGTCATCATATCTTCAGCCTCTTTTATCATCTTGTCAAAAGAGACAACCACCACAGGCGCGGTCATTACGCCCCTAGCTGTTTTCTGAGGCTTTACATGCTTGTGTATAGAAACAATAAGCCGCTCTTCAACCATCTCAAAAGGCGATTCGGTAATAGTGGCAGACGCTGCATATGCATGGCCGCCGCCGCCAAAATCGGACAACACTTCCGATGCGCTCAATTCCGGAACCCGGCTTCTTCCAACAATAAGAATCTTATCTGAGATGCCTATAAACAAAAACACAGCATCGGTATCTTTGATATCCATTATTTTGTGGGCAAGATGTGCTACGTCTCCGTAACCTTCGAGAGATCCTTTGGCTATCTTTATCCGAACGCCGTCTATTATCACTTCACGCAGAGACTGGGTGAGCTCGTTCATCAATGCAAGTTCTTCCCTGCTCATCTCTGAGGTCAAAAAATTTGCGACTATGTTCAGATTTGCCCCCCGTCTCAAAAGATATGCAACAGCGATAAGATCTCTGGGCGTCGTAGATGTGAAGGTAAGAGAGCCTGTCTCTTCATAAATCCCGAGGCAAAGAATCGTCGCCTCAAACGGGGTCAGATGAATTTTTTTCTTCTCGAAAATCTCGGTAAAAATTGTTGCTGCGGCGCCAACATTCTCAACAATCTCAAGCTCACCCTTAATATCATCCGGAGTTGCCGGGTGGTGGTCGTAAATATGCACCGTAACTTTTGCGTTTAAAAGTTTCTTGAGCTGCTCCGTCTTGCCCAGATGCCGCGTATCCACAACAATCAGCCTGCTGACCTTATCGAACTGAATCTGGCGCAGTCTCTTTATCTCGAGCGGTTTGTAGGCCTCTATAAAATCCCTTACCCTCTTTTCGATTGAGCCGGGGAAGACCATCTCTGCTTCAGGGTAAAGTTTCTTTGCCGCCATCATCGATGCGAGCGCATCAAAGTCGGCATTCAGGTGGGTGACAATTAAATCCATGATTTTAAGAATACCATATTGTTCTCATCGCATTTGGTGGTCGAGGGCTCCGCTACAGTACCAATATCAATCTTGTTTGCTTTATTCATGAAACAAAAAAGAAAAGCTAAGAAAACTGCTTTTATACTAAACGCCGGCTTATCAAGGGCTCTAGCGTTAAAGCTATAGCGCCTTTGTCAAAAATGGTTACTTTGCCGGTGCTTTCAGAGACAACAATAGATACAGACATTGTTTTTCTGGAGATCCCCGCAGCTGATCTGTGCCTTGCCCCCAAGCCTCTCAGAGTCTTTGCTGTTGATCCTCCTGCATCAAGGTGTCTGCCGGCTGCTTCAACAGTACCGTCATCTGATATGACAATTGCCCCATCAAGTTTTGCAAACTCTTTCAAGCTTTCAACCACCTCTGTCCTGGTTATCTTTCTATCTCTTAGAGGATATCCCTTAAACGGATTAAAAACCGCCTGATGCGACAATTTCAGGACTTTTTGCGAGTCCCCTATAACAAAGATCGTGCCTATGGATTTTCCCTCCCTGCCTAAAGCCCCTATATCCAGAGCAATATCAATTACCGCCATTATTGTATAAAAAGCCTTGTTCCTGATAAGCCCTTTTACGTCAAACGGGAATTCCTCGCTCCAGGAAAGAGACAAGTCGTGGATCGTTATAGTATCAAGATGGCTCTTTCCCGAGGGGCCGAGAACGCAGACCACCTTGCTATTCTCATTAATCATTTCGTGAATAACACCGTGAAGAAAAGCATATTTAATCCTTGAAAATCGGGTCTGATTGCCTGACCAGCTCCGGATAATTTCAGAGCAAGTTTTTTTTAAAGTTAGATTTTTAAGTTCTAATTTTTTTGGCAAGACAACTATAATCCGCTTCTTTTCTTTAACATCTGCTGTTATCCACCAGCGGCAAGACTGAATGGTATCAAGAAACAGTAATATTTTTTCGCTCCCTGTCTCCTTCGACATCCTTAAAGCATTTTCGACGATAATTTTTCGTTGATCTTTCATGAAAATATTTTACCATTATAAGCAGAAAACAACTTTCCTGAATAGTCATAGCCAATCGTCTTTCGTTACAAAATTGTAGCATACAAACACCAAATCTACTTTTTTGTCGTATATGCTTGCATCAGTATCATTAAAAATCAATATGTTCCCTTTTGGCACGGCAAATGCTTTAAAGCTATAGGAGGTTTTATGGGAACCTTGAAAGACAGAATTAAAGAGATCGAAAAAACCGAGATAACGGCCGCGCTTATAGGGTGCAAATGGATTATGGCACAGGCCGCCAGAAATCTCGGGATAACAGAACGCATGATTGGCTACAAAATAAAAAAATACGGCATAAGGAAGGAGAGGGCAAAGGAGATTACAGATTTAAAGGTATCAGAAGAACCGATAAAACACAGGCATTCGGCCTGAATAAAAATCAAACAGGAGGACAGAGAGATGAAAGGGTTAAGAGTTTTAGTATTAACAGCAGTTTTGGTTTCGGCATTATTAGGCAGCGTCTATGCTGAAGAGGCAAAGGTTACTGGCAGCGCATCGGTGGGCGCGTTCAACAAGTATATATTCAGAGGCTATGAAATAAGCAGAGGCAGCATAGTTGTCCAGCCTGCGGTTACGGTCAACTACTCAGGTTTTTCTATCGGCATGTGGAGCAACATAGACAGCAAAGAGCGCTGGACGCAGTCCTCGATGACTTCGGATTGGAAATCCAACACCGGCAACGGGGGAACGCAGGCTGACCCCGGACAGCTCGGCGGCTCCAAAAATCTTAACGAGACGGATATAACGCTGAGCTACACTTATAACATCAGCAAGCTGGCTCTTACCGGAGGCTGGATTTATTACGGCACAGGATATGTAAGACAGACTGAAGAGCTTTTCCTTACTGCGGCGCTGGATGTCATATCAAAGCCGACGCTCTCGGTTTATCGCGACATAGGGCACTATGCTGGCACTTACGCGAATCTTTCGTTTGCGCACACGGTAAATGTTACCAAGGCTGTCACCCTTGATCTTGGCGCAGCAGCTGGCGGCTATTTTGCTATGACCGACGCATACTGGAGAACCTACAATGCAACACCGGCCGGGCAGGCTACCCCGCTTATAAACGGGATTGCAACAAACTATAACGGCAAAAAGTATCAGGGGCTTCATGACGGAATGCTTAAAGCAGCGGTCAACATACCTGTCGGCAAGTTCACCATACAGCCTAGCGTACAGTACTGGTTCCCGCTTTCGCATAATGCATCCAGGCTAGTTGCTGACGCCAACGGAACACCCGTAAGCAGCAGGGACTCGTATCGCAAATTTGAGTACAACCCTAACGGACACCTTGACCCAACAGTGGTCTATGGGCTGAACGTAACACTAAACTTTTAAAGGAGGCTGTGATGAAACGAATACTATGCATAATTCTGACATTGAGTTTTCTAGGCTTTGGAGGACTCCTTTTCGCGGAAGAAGCGAAAAAGATTGATTCTCCAACTTCCTCCACGGCTGAGCAGTCCCCCGCTGCTCAGCCGGCTCCAGCACCGGCAGCTCCGGCTCCGCTTAAAATCGATACCGGGGATACTGCTTGGATGATAGTTGCAACAGCGCTGGTCATGCTGATGAGCATTCCGGGACTGGCCTTGTTCTACGGCGGTATAGCTAAAAAGAAGGATTCCCTGAATACGATGGCTATGACATTTGTGACATTCTGCATAGTCAGCGTACTTTGGGTGGTTTACGGATACAGCCTTACTTTCAGCGGTGACATTGGAGGAATTATAGGCGACACCTCCAAACTGATGTTGTCTGGTGTGGTGGCTAATTCAATAACCGACTTGGCAAAAACAATACCTGAGTACATCTTTATAGTCTTTCAGCTGACCTTCGCCGCAATAACGGTTGCTTTGGCGAGCGGCGCGTACATCGAACGAATGAAATTTTCGGCTTGGGTTCTTTTCTGTGTGCTCTGGATGACTTTGGCATATGTGCCTGTAGCCCATTGGGTATGGGGCAACGGTTTTCTGGCAAAAATGGGCGCGCTAGATTTTGCGGGCGGTACGGTCGTTCATATCAATGCTGGTATTGCGGCGCTTGTCGGCGCGCTTGTTCTTGGCAAACGCAGAGAAAAATCTTTGCTGCCCAGCAACCTGACATTAGTGGTTACGGGCGCTGGACTTCTCTGGTTCGGATGGTTCGGCTTTAACGCAGGCTCTGCTCTCGGCGCAAACGGCATCGCAGGAGCAGCGTTTATCAATACCAATACCGCAACTGCTATGGCAGCGGTAGCCTGGATGGTTGTTGAATGGATGCATTCGAAAAAGCCTACTGTCCTCGGCCTTGCTTCGGGTGCGGTAGCCGGTCTGGTTGCAATAACACCTGCTGCAGGATTCGTTAACATCACAGGATCCTTGATAATAGGGTTGCTCGCAGGGTTGGTGGCATTCTTTTCGGTAGCGGTCATTAAGCCTAAATTAGGCTATGATGACACTCTGGATGCGTTCGGTATTCATGGCGTGGCAGGAACGCTCGGCGCTATACTGACAGGTATTTTTGCCGACCCTTCGATAAACGAGGCCGGCAAAGGACTGCTTTACGGAAATCCTGGACAGCTTTTAACCCAGTTGATAGCCGTAGGCGTTACTGTTGTTTATACAGCAGTTATAACATTCGTTATTTTCATGATCATCAAAGCAACGGTTGGGCTTAGAGTAGATGCCGAAGATGAAATCACAGGCCTTGATGAAAGCCAGCACGGCGAAAAAGCATACAACTTTTAATTAACGGAGGAGCCATGAAAAAGATAGAAGCGATTATAAAGCCGTTTAAGCTGGATGAAGTAAAAGATGCTTTAAACAATATCGGTCTGCAGGGCATGACCGTAACAGAGGTTAAAGGATTCGGCAGACAAAAAGGGCATGTGGAGCTTTACAGGGGTGCCGAATACAATGTAGCCTTTCTGCCCAAACTTAAACTCGAACTTTGTGTGTCGGACAGCCTTGTCGAAAAGGTCATTTCAACGATTCAGGAAAAGGCCAATACAGGAAAGATCGGCGACGGCAAAATCTTTGTCTATGAGTTGATTGAAGCGGTCAGGATAAGAACAGGAGAAAAAGGCGAAACAGCGCTCTAAAACTGAAGGGGCCGGGAAAACCGGCCCCTTCAGTTTATTTTTTCCATCTTTTGTTGGATAAAAAATCGTAGATTTTTTCTATATCAGCCTTCTCTAGTTCATTCAGCCAAATCGTGACTTCGGTCTTTTTGCCATCTTCTCTGAGCGTAACAACTATGGAGTTAGGGTTAGGCCTGTCCACCGCCGTAATATTTCTATACCGGACAATCTGTTTTGTCCGCTTCTGCGACAGCTCAAGAAAATCTCCTTCAAAAGATATTTGAGGCTTCATAATTTTTGTGAGCGTCAAGATGAACATGCCTGTTCCGAAAACCAGCATAAACCCGGCCGCATTGTTCGGGTCCTGATCATTCAATGCAGGTTTTATGCTTAGATAACCGCCTATCACAGCCAGCAGCGCATACATGGCGAGAAAAAAATATGCCTGCGTTTTTTTAATATATATTTTTGTTCCGATCATTTCAGTTCAATTCTAACATTTAGCGTAAAAAAAGAGGGCGATTGCATCGCCCTCTTTATCAAAAACTTCGAACCCTTACAAAAAGCTTATTTCATATCCATAGCCATCCAAACAACAACACCCATATCATTTATGGAGGATGTAAGTTTATAGGTTACTGTTTCTTTCTTCTCTTTGCCCTCTTTGTCAACAACGGTGTATTCTGACTTAACAGAATATTCTTTGCCGTCTCCCACCGGTTTAGCAGGCTCCACTATTGTTATCGGCGACTTGATTTTCAGCCCTGCTGGAGTGCCTTCAACCGTTGTCTGGATAGCCTTTATGATTTCGGCCGGATCCGGTCCTGCAGGTTTTGAGGAGCATCCGACAAATATGAATGCAAACATACAGACGAAAACAATCAGGGAAAACAGTTTAAAATCTTTTCTCATTTTCTTCACCTCTTTTCTTTATTTTAAATTTTGTTTTTGTTTCACAAACGGTATATTTTATTTTAATACCCCTATTAATGTCAACCAGAACAACAGAAAAGCGAACGCATTAAAACATTGTAAATCAGCATGTTGTCAGGCATTTTAGGCCTTGCTTTTCAGCCCCTTCATAAGCTTGCGAATCTCGACAAACAGTTTTTTCATTTCATCAGCATGCCAGACTATCCAGAACGAAGTGTGAGGTGCCCTAAACTCACGATTGCCAAAGAGGTTTTTAGAAACAGCAAGCCCAAATTCATCCTGATGCCCTGTAATATCGCACCATGTGTCTGAATACATTTCGAACTTTCTGCGCATCTCTTCGAGAGATTTATCAGCATGGCCCGAAAGATAAAAGACTCTCTCATACTGTTTATGAAGGCTGTCGGCAACAGCCTTTCTCTTTCCGGCAAATACTTTGTCAGCCATCCAGAGGTCAACTATAAGCATCTCATGAAAAAAGTCATGTTCATGCAGGTCTCTAAACGGAGATTCATCACGCGCCTGTGCGTCTTTAACAAACTCGGCCGCCTTTCTTATGCAAAGCTGATGCAGCATATCACCGGCCTTGTCGTAGGCATCGTCTATCGGCAGGGTTTTAAGCGCTTCAACCTGTTTGCAGAGCTGTCTGTACTCTTTGCTTATAACCTTTTTTGCAAAATGCTTTAAATGATTCATTTTAAAAAAGATACCTCCTTGGCACGGCTAACTTCTACAAAAAAGAAGCGGCATACGCCGCTTCTTTTTTGTGTTAACTATGCTAACAATCTTTTAGCTTATTCGTCCATCGTATGCAGTATCTTGTAAAGCTTTTCTGCTAAGACCTCGGAAGGAATAACAATAATTTTCTTTCCGGCCGCCTCCGCCGAAAAACGTGCCTCAGCTTCGGCTTCGGTATAAGCCTCCCTAAGCTTGATCATAATGGTGTCTATCTTCTTTTGTCCAAAACCCTTTTTTGCCATCAGACTTTTCATGTTATGCTCTGCAGGATCATTTTCTAAAAACCAGACCATGCCAAACATTCCGGGAGGGTTGCCGAGAAAGGTATAAAGCGCCTTGGCCGAAGGAACCACCTCGTATTTGTCATCAATTTTTTTTATCAACGTCTCCAACTGGGGACGAAACTTTTCTAAAGACTGTCCTGCAGAAGACGCAGCGTCGAGTGCAGGATATTCCTTTTCTGCTCCACCACCAAACAGCTTGCTAAAAAAACCCATAAGAACCTCCTTAAGTATATTTTTTATTCTACAGTTAAGATAGATGCTTCTGGAGGCGAAATCCCTGAGTGTCTGGGGAAAAACCATTGCAGAAACTTATCACTGATTTTGTTTCCGCTATGACGGGCGATTGATGAATTGTCTAAAATCACGTCAGCATCCTCCCCTTTCCCTGTGCTTAGTTATAACATTATAAGGCCCAAAATGCAAGAAAGAGGGCGGAAAATACCGCCCTCTTTCTTTTGTACGATTATGCTTCTATAGTTTGCCTTTTACAAGACTTTCCACAACCGAAGGATCAGCAAGCGTGGATGTATCCCCAAGCTCGTCCGTCTGTCCATGGGCGATCTTTCTGAGAATTCTTCTCATAATCTTGCCGCTTCTTGTCTTTGGCAGTCCGGGAGCGAACTGAAGTTTGTCAGGTGTAGCAATAGGTCCGATAACGGTCCTGACATGGCCGACCAGTTCCTTTTTAAGCGCATCTGAAGGATCGATTCCCTGCTTTAGCGTTACATACACATAGATGCCTTCGCCTTTTATGTCGTGCGGATATCCGACAACCGCCGCCTCTGCCACCTTTGCATGGCTTACCAGCGCCGACTCTACTTCGGCAGTGCCTAAGCGGTGGCCCGAGATATTAATAACATCATCAATACGCCCCATAAGCCAGTAGTCGCCGTCCTCATCCACTCTGGCTCCGTCTCCGGTGAAGTATTTGCCAGCATACTGTGAGAAATATACTTCCTTGATGCGTTTGTTCTCAGGATCGCCATAGGTACCACGGAGCATTCCGGGCCACGGTTTTTCGATAACAAGCTTTCCGCCTTCGTTTGCTGCTGCCGGACTGCCGTCATCCTTAAGAACTTTCGGTACAACGCCAAAGAACGGTCTTGTAGCAGAGCCTGGCTTCAGTGTCATTGCGCCCGGAAGCGGGGTTATCAGAATGCCTCCGGTTTCTGTCTGCCACCATGTGTCAACTATCGGAAGCTTCTCTTTTCCTATGTTTCTGTGATACCACATCCATGCCTCGGGATTGATCGGCTCACCAACAGAGCCAAGCACTCTCAGGGATGAGAGGTCATGCTTTGCAGGCCATGTTTCACCTTCCCTCATAAGAGCTCTTATCGCTGTCGGAGCGGTGTAGAAAATATTTACCCTATGCTTTGCACATATTTCCCAGAACCTTCCTGCATCAGGATAAGACGGTATGCCCTCAAACATGAGGCTTGTAGCGCCTGCAGACAGAGGCCCGTAAACGATGTAGCTATGGCCGGTAACCCAGCCGATGTCGGGGTGGCAGAAATGTATATCTTCATCATGGTAGTCGAAGATATATTTGAACGTAAGATTTGCATAAAGTGAATAGCCTCCGGTGGTGTGAAGCACGCCCTTCGGTTTTCCTGTAGAACCGGAGGTGTACAGTATGAAGAGCGGGTCTTCTGCATCCATCTGCTCAGGCTCACACACGTTCTTTATGTCAGCAGCTTTCATTTCTTCATGCCACCATATATCTCTGCCTGCTTTCATAGCGACCTCACCGTCGCCGCGCTTTACAACTATCACCTTCTCGACTGTGGGGCATTCTTCGATAGCTTCGTCATTGTTGGATTTAAGAGGAACGAACTTTCCGCCTCTGACTCCCTTGTCAGCCGTAATGCAAAGCTTCGACTGACAGTCCTGTATCCTGTCCCTGAGCGCTGTAGCGCTGAAGCCGCCGAAAACTATGCTGTGTATCGCGCCGATTCTGGAGCAGGCAAGCATCGCTATTGCAAGTTCAGGAATCATCGGTAGATAGATTGTTACCCTGTCACCCCTCTTTATTCCATTTTTATGCAGGACGTTCGCAAACCTGTTGACCTCCATAAAAAGCTGCTGATATGTATAGGTCTTGTATGAGCCGTCGTCAGCCTCCCATATTATGGCGGCCTTGTTCCTTGTGGCTGTATTTATGTGTCTGTCGAGGCAGTTGTAGGATACATTCAGCTTGCCGCCCTGAAACCATTTGATAAAAGGCTTGTTAAAATCATACTCAAGAACCTTATCCCATTTTTTAAACCATGTGAGGTTCTTCTCTGCCATCTCGGCCCAGAATCCCTCGGGGTCTTCAACCGACCGCTTGTACATAGCCTCGTACTCTGCCAAGCTCTTGATATGAGCCTGTGCGCTGAACTCCTTTGACGGGGGAAATGTCCTTTTCTCCTCCATCAAAACATCAATCTTGTTAGCTTCTGCCATCCTCTCCTCCTTCTCTTTTTTTATATGAAATATGCTGCCTGAAACCTAATGTTATTCCACAAGCAGGCCGAGCTTGCCGGCCAGCCATTTTGTGGTTGTTGCCTGTATGATTATCGTCATCAAAATAGCTATGAAAGTGACGGACGAGATCATCTGCGCCCCCGGTGCGTTCATTCCCACCAGCAACCCTGCAAGCGCTGCAGGGATTACTCCCGTCTCCCTTGTCCAGCACATAAACAGCAGTTCGTTCATGCTCCATTTAGCCCTTCTGTCGGGCATAGCGCATAGAAAGACTGTCAAAGGCCTTCCTATCAGCATAAAGATTGTAACAACAGCAACCCCGCCAAAGAGGTATTTGTTCATAAGGCCGAAATTGACCTGCGCCCCGAGCAGTATGAATATGAACATCCGCATGATAAAGGCTGTCGTGAGCACATACTCTTCGAGCTTCTCGTTTTCGCCATGCTCTGCCTTAAACCCGAACGATTCCTTGTTGCCAAGCATAATGCCGAACACAAACACAGCCATGAAACCGCTTGCATGCAGGTTGTCAGCGCCCAAGTAAGCGCCCATTACCGCCATCAAAGTTACGACAGGGGCATATTCGGCAAGAAAATCATATTTTTCATGCGCTATCAAAAGAGCTGCGAGGTAGCCCGCAACAGCGCCGACTATTATCCCGATAAATGATTCTTTAAGCAGTTTTATAAGTGACTCAGAAACAGAGAATTCCCCAGAACCCATCGCCACCGCAAGAACAGCAAAAGTTACTATCGCGCCCATAGCATCATTGAACGCAGACTCGCTCATCACGGTCTGTGAAACCCTGTCCTTTATCTTTACCTGCTTGAAAATAGGAACGAGTGTGGCTGGGTCTGTGGATGCGATGGTTGCACCCAAAAGAAGCGCGATTATAAATGGCACGCCGATTATGTAATAGGCTGCTATGCCGGTAATAAAGGTCATTATAACTACGCCGATAGTCGCGATTATAGTAATCGTTATCCAGACCTCTTTCAGAACATTAAATCTTAACGATGCACCGCCGTCAAAAAGTATATAGCAGGAGCCGAATATAAGTATAAGCTGGTTAAGCGTCGATTCCTGAGTTATGGTTACTATACCGGTCAGCTCAGGGCCGAGCAGCATGCCCACAAGTAAAAATACAACTATGTCCGGTATCTTGAGCTTCTGCGCCAGAAGGCCCGAAAATGAGCCTGCCGCAAGGATCACCCCGAAGGTGTAAAGGACACTCTTGGCTATTTCTATTGATGCTGGGGATTCCATCGAACTCTCCTACCTATTTGTTCCGGGCTGAAAAATTATGATTATAGAAAGACGAACAGCAAAGATTAAAATGAATGAAATTACCGGTATCCATCCGCCTTTTGCAAACGGCACCAGTTTCCTCGTGATGTTGTAAACAGGCTCTGTCAGCTTAATAAAGGCATTCATAAAGATAGACTGCCTGTTGCCGGTTATCATACGCAGAAACCCTCTTCCCACTATGGCCCACATTAAAAAAGAAAGCGTGTAGTTTATTCCCTGTATTACCCAGATATTCATAATTTTGGTTTAGGATACAGGCAGCGGGCAGATGCCCGCTGCCTGTATAAAATATTAATCGTCGTGAGTTGATGCTTTTGCTGCGCCTCTTGGAATTCTGACGCTCTCGACAAAGTCCTGCAGCTCCTGTGAAGGAGGCGCGGTCATTCTCGAAACAGCATAGCATGCTATAAACCCTAACGGAATACCGAACAGACCTGATGAGATGGTCCTGATTCCCCAGATGTCAAGGCCGTAGAAACGGCTGCCTATCATGTAAACAAGGCAGGTGGTGAAGCCGATCCACATGCCTGCAAGCGCGCCGGCCTTGTTCGACCTCTTGTCCCAGATTCCCATAACGAGAGCAGGGAAGAAGGAGGCTGCCGCTATCGAGAAGGCCCATGCAACGAGCTCAACGATAATCGTCAGCTTAAAGGTGGCGACCCATGCAGAGAAAAGGGCTGTCAAAACCAGCAAGATTCTGGAAACGGTAAGTCTCTTAAGAATGGATGCCTGCGGATTGATCATTTTGTAATAAAGGTCATGCGAAAGCGCATTGGATATGGTCAGAAGCAGACCGTCCGCTGTTGAGAGCGCTGCTGCAAGACCGCCCGCTGCAACAAGACCGGAGATAACATAAGGAAGTCCGGCCATTTCGGGCATCGCAAGAACGATAGCATCCGCACCTATGGTCAACTCATAGAACTGGAGTATTCCGTCAGCATTGATGTCCTTGAACGAAACCAATCCGACCTTTGCCCAGTTCGCCATCCATGCCGGAAGCGAAGCGATAGGCAACCCGACAATATTGCTTAAAACCGTGTCCCTCGCAAACGCCGCGTAAGCGGGCGCTGTAAAATAGAGGAGGAATATGAAGAAGAGCGACCATCCGCAAGAGATACGTGCGTCCTTAACAGAAGGAACGGTGTAGTACCTCATCAAAATATGCGGCAGTCCTGCTGTGCCGACCATAAGGCAGAAGGTGAGCGCCAGCATGTTCTTCATGTCAAGCCTTGCGAACGGCTCGATGTAAGGCTTGATAGGCTTAGACTTTGCGGCTGCAGCCTTTTTTGCCGCATCCCATTTCTCTTTTGCCACTTCAGCGTCTGGGGGAAGAGCTTTCAACGCCTTTTCGAGCTTTTCCTTTTCGCCGGCAGGTGATTCAGGAGTAATTGCAGCTATCTTTGCCTGAAGATCAGCCTTCTTTGCATCAAGGCTTCCGGGCAGTCCTTTAATGTCAGCATCGAGCTTTGCAGCCTCCTGCTTCCATAATTCCCGGACCTCAGTTTCTTTTGCATCAGCGTTTATCACTTTTTCCTTTGCATCTATCTTCTGAAGTATCTGACCATACATTATCTCGGATACAGGAACGCCTGTCATTTTGTAAGACATAACCGTAGGCGGGATAAGGTATGCGATGATAAGAATGATGTACTGAGCAACCTGCGTCCATGTAACGGCCTTCATTCCGCCGAGCAAGGAACAGACTAGGATGCCGCCGAGACCGACAAATACTCCAATCGTAAAATCGAGGCCCAAGAATCTGGACATGATGATTCCAACACCGGTAACCTGAGCTATCAGGTAGGTGAAGGATGCTGTGATGGCAGCAATGATGCCTATTGTTCTTGCTGCATGGCCGCCAAAACGTGCGCCGAGAAAGTCGGGGATCGTGAACTGACCGAACTTTCTGAGGTAGGGGCCGAGGAAGACGGCCAAAAGAACATAGCCGCCGGTCCAACCCATAATGTAGGCGAGGCCGTCATAACCGAGGCCGAAGATCGTGCCTGCCATACCGATAAATGATGCAGCAGACATCCAGTCCGAGCCGGTTGCCATACCGTTGAAGAACGCAGGAACAGAGCGGCCCGCAACATAATACTCTGAAGCCTTTGCTGTTCTTGAAGAGATGCCGATAACAGCGTAAAGACCGATGGTGATGCCCATGTAGGTGTAACCTATTGCGGCATTTGACATGCCCATGCTCTCACCGATGCCGAGCGCGATAACAAAGAGTATAAATACGCCTGTGTATATCGCGTAAATCTTGCCTAAGTTGTCAAGAAATGATTTGCCTCCGACTGATGCCATTTATTCCTCCTCCTCTACGCCGTAGTCTTTGTCTGCCTTGTTCATCTTAAAGGCATAGTTGAAGATCAGCCATACATAGATGATCAATGAGCCCTGCGCGCCCATGTAATACCCGAGCGGGAAGCCGAATATTACGATGCTGTTCAGCGAGCCGGCTATTGCGGCGCAGCCATATGTGACCACAGCCCACACTATAAGAGTGTAAATGGTCAGCTTAACGCTGTATGCCCAGTAATCTTTGAGCTTCTGCTTGTCCATCCCTTCTAAACCGTGTAATTTGTCTTCTTCGTGCAATACGTCTGCCATTACTTCCTCCTTTTTGGCTTTTTTTGCCCTAAACTAAGGCAATACAAATACGCAAGCAGCCTTGTTACTTCCTCCCCTTCATCACCCCCTTTTTTATGGCCTTCCTATTTTGAGAAGGTCTTTAACTGTTCTTACTCCTAATTCCGGCAGCGAACACAAAAATCTCTGAAATAATTGCGCGGTCAAAAATGAGTCCATCAAGGCATTATGCGCCCCGCTTACCGGTATCCTGTACTTCTTTGCTAGCGAAAACAGATCCATATCATTAGCAGCTGCCCCATGATGGCCTTGCGGGCCAAGGGTCTGCTCTTTTATCCATTCGTAAATCGTCATCGTATCAACAGCAGGTGTTTTAAGTGTTTTCCTACACACTCTTTTTACCTCTCTGCCGATAAATGAAAGGTCAAGAGAAATATAATGTCCGACAATAATATACCCTTTAGCATATTCCAGAAACTCGTACAAGACCTTATCTATCAAAGGTTTTGCTTCGGTTTCGGAAGGCATTATCTCATGAACAACAATACTCTGCGCTGTCAGCGCCGTAGTCGGACTGACCACCTGATAAAAACTATCGCCTATCGCTATGCTTTTGCCGTCCATTTTTATAGCCCCTATCGAAACTATCGAATCCCTTTTCCTGTCAAAGCCTGTCAACTCGGTATCAACTACTAAATATCTGCCCTTTTCTATCGGAACCGTTGTATCCGGTTCAAGGCTTTCTGCTGCCGCAATGCCCAGCAGCCTTTCTAATAATCCGGCCATTGCGGCCCTTATCCGCCAACCATCCCCGGACCATACTGCGCCGCAATAGCATCCTGAGCCTTTGAGATAATCTGAAAAGATTCTTTGAGAGTCTTCTTTTCGAGATTGCTAAGCTTGTTAGGATTCAAAAAGTTGTCCGGCGACCCTGACTTTTCGATGCTCTCGACCTGATGATGAATCCTGAGAAGGGTAATAAACTCAAAACCATTGGCCAGTTCCTCGCCCAGATCCCTCGCTGTTGGATGCACCTCTTTCAGCTTCTCAAGCCTTTCGAGCGTTGAGGTTTCTGAAATTCCTGCCTCAAGAGCCATAATCCTGACAACATCCACAAGAGGCCCGGTACCGTTTATCTTAAGATTTACTTCATCTTTATGCTCCCCGCTCTTTTCGACTATAAAGGTCTTGAAGAAGCCGAGCGGCGGCCTGTTTTTGGTTATGACAGAAGCCATCTTGGCCATAAAAACATTCTGGTCTTTCAATATTTTTATAAGATACATTCTCAAATCTTCAGCAAGGCTGAAATCACCATGGATCGGCCTGAAATCAAAAAATATTAGCGATTTCAAAACAGCTTCCGGATTAGGCCTCGAAATCCAGTCGCCGAAATATCCCTTCCATACGCTCAAGGGCTGGCACCATTCAGGATTGCTGGCCATGTTGTCTGCCGGGCATGGAGGGAAGCCGCATTTTATAAGTCCATCCCTCACAAACTCTGCAAAGGTATGGAAATATTCTTTTGCCTTTTGCTTTTCTTCAGGCGATGCAGGGTTCGCAAAGATTATCGCGTTGTCCTGATCCGTCTTGAAGGTCTGCTCTTTTCTGCCCTCGCTTCCGAACACTATCCAGCAGTAAGGAAGCGGCGGTTGGCCAAACTTCTTTTCTGCCATTTCAATGACTTTTCTTACAACCCGGTCATTAAGCTCAGAGATTATTTTCGATATGTTGCTTGCCTTCACACCCTCTTTCAAAAGCAGGTTCACAACGGTATTCACCTTAAGCGAAACCGGTATAAGTCCCTCTATCGTGAACTGGCTTTCTATGTCCTTTGCAAAAGAGAGCGGGGATTTGCCCTGAAGCATCATAAGGTCGTGGTTGGTTATTATGCCTTTGAGTTTGCCGTCGTCAACCACAAGCAGGTGGTGGATGTTATAGCGAAGCATTTTAAGCAGAGCCTCGAAGCAGTATTCCCTTGCCTCTGCCTTTATCAATGACGGGCTCATTATGTTGCTTACTTTTTCTTTTGTGTCGCGGCCCTTTGAAACAACCTTGTCCTGGAGGTCCCTGTCGGTGACTATGCCTGCAGGCACCGAGTTTTCATCTATGAGTACGATGCTGCTTATCTTGTTTGTTGACATTATTGCTGCTGCCTCTTGTATAGAAACATCCTTGGAAACGGTTGCAACGCCTTTTGTGGCCAACTCCCCGACGGTGGTGGTAAACATCAGGGTATCGGTGCCGCCGCCTATCATCAGCGTTTTGTTGTGCATCTCCTTGAAAGTCTTGTCCACATATTTGTTGACGAATGATTTATGGAAGAATTCCCTTATAATCGGCTCTGAGTCGTAAAGAGCCTGTATCGTCTCTTTATTGATCACATAGCACATAGTGTCTTCAACGGTTGCGACATTAGCCCTTGATTTGTCCCCGCTGAACAGAGATAGGTATCCGATAAGGTCGCCTTCACCGCGATAGTCTGTTAATACTTCCTCGCCATCGCCCGACCTGATAAATACCTTGACCCCGCCTTTTTTGATCACCAAAAGGGTCTCGCTCGGCGGGCCGTCCTGCTTCAGGATTATGGTGTTCTGCGGGTAAAACTCAAGTGACATCTTCCCTGCAAGAGCCTTGACCGCCGCAGGCTCAAGAAACTGAAAGGGCGGAATGTCCTTTAAAAAGTTTGTGGTGTCTTCAAGTAACATATTAAGTGTAAAGATTTTGCAAATAGCATGCCCGCGCCTCAACAGGCCATATAAAAGCTTAAAAATTATTCGGCGCCCAGAACTAAGACCGGAAATGTCATTGAATTTAAAACCTAAATAATTGTTTAAGAGAATTTTTAGGAGTAGTATGGCTATATTTGCCACTTACTATTATGCTGGCGCCTCCGTTACATAGTGTAGCGCGATGAGTAAAAAGGTAACGCCCCGAGGGCCTATGAATTGCAAAGTTGTCTGGGCTAAAATAACTGAATGAGCGACTTGTTTCTAGCAGACTTGGACAAAAAATTCATCTGGCATCCCTTCACCCAGATGAAGGGATGGGCCGAAGAAAAACCGATAATCATCAAAGAAGGCAAGGGCTGTTTTTTAAAAGACACCAACGGCAGATGGTACCTTGATGCTGTTTCTTCCCTCTGGGTCAACATTCATGGCCACAGAAAAAAAGAGATTGATGATGCGATTATAGCTCAGCTTGGCAGCATCGCCCACTCCACACTGCTGGGACTCTCTAACGAACCGGCAATAAAATATGCAGAAAAACTTATACACCTGATCAACAAATCTTTTTATGGACTGAAGCCAAATTTGTCAAAAGTATTCTATTCGGACAACGGCTCTACTGCAGTTGAAGTGGCGCTTAAAATGGCCTTTCAGTACTGGATTCATAAGGGCGAAAAAAAGAAAACTTCTTTCCTATCGCTCAATAATGCTTATCACGGCGATACTCTCGGCGCAGTCAGTGTTGGCGGCATAGAGATTTTTCATGATACATTCAGGCCGCTGCTCTTTAAAACTTTTAAAGCCCCTGCCCCATTTTGTTACCGCTGCGAACTAAAAAAAGAGCGGGCAGCCTGCTCCTTTGCATGTTTGGGCGAGATAGAAAAAATATTTAAAGCATATGCGGATGAGATCTCCGCTTTTATCGTCGAGCCTCTGGTGCAGGCTGCCGGCGGCATGCTCGTCTGGCCCGAAGGTTATCTGAAAGGCGTGCGTGAATTATGCGACCGATACAAAGTTATGTTGATTGCGGATGAAGTTGCAACCGGATTCGGAAGAACAGGAAAGATGTTCGCATGCGAGCATGAGTCTGTTGCTCCTGATATCATCTGTCTTTCAAAAGGAATCACAAACGGCTACATGCCTTTGGCCGTAACCATCGCCACAGACGAAATATACAACGCATTCTTAGGCGAGTACAGCGAACTAAAAACCTTTTTCCATGGCCATTCCTACACTGGGAATCCTTTGGCCTGCGCAGCTGCAATAGCCTGCCTCGATATTTTCGAAAAAGAAAATACAGTTGCGGAATTGCAGCCCAAAATAAAACTGCTCGAAGAAAGGCTTTCCGAAATATCTGAACTGTCCTGCGTCGGGAATGTCAGAAACAAAGGAATGATCTCGGGAATAGAACTGGTCAAGGACAAAAAATCTAAAGAGCCTTATCCGTGGGAAGATAAAATGGGCTGGAAAGTTGCTGACAACGCCAGAGATAAAGGGGTTCTGATGCGGCCTCTCGGCAATGTGATTGTGGTTATGCCGCCTCTTTCTATAAGCGTGGATAACTTAAACTACTTGATGGATACGACAAAAAAATCTATAATCTCTGTAATGGCTTGATTTTGAAGAAGCAAAATTTGGGAGGGGATATGATAAGAAACCTGTCTTTAGATAAATTGATTGCAACGCTATTCTTTGCTTTTCTGTTTTTGCCTGCAGCCACATACGCACTCGATGCAGGAGAAGGCGAATACACGGTGCAAAAGGGTGACACCCTCTGGACAATATCGTCCGGAAAACTTAAGGATGCTTTTCTTTGGCCGGAGCTCTGGAAATCCAACCCGCAGTTAAAGAATCCGCACATGATATACCCCGGACAAAAATTAAATCTCATTGATGAGTCAGGACAAACAGGGAAAGGCAAAAAACATTCGGCCACAGAAACAATAACCGAACGTCCCAAAAAGAATATTATTGCTCCGGATAAAGTTACAGCAAAAAAAGTAAGCGGTCAGAAAAAACAGTATTTCGTTCCTCTGGATATGCTTCTGCAGAGCGGGTACATCTATCAGGACTTCAAGCATGACGGAAAAGTTTTGGCATCGAGGGCCGGCAAGCTTATTATGGGCAAGGGCGATTATGTTTATGTTGAAACAGGCCCGGGCATTTCGTCGATCAAGAAATTCTTTGTGATGAGCCAGCCCGAACAGGTGCTCCATCCCAAAACCGAAGAAGCTGTCGGCAATCTCATAAGAGTAAAAGGAGTGCTCGAACTTTCAGCCAAAGAAGGCTCGAAAACAACGGCGCTGATAACAGAATCCTATGAAGAGATTGTGACTGATGATCTCCTGAAAAGACATTATGAGATAGAGCCGCCCTTTGACGCCAAATCCGAAAAGCGTGCCGAGGCTGAAGGCGGTATAGTAATCAAGCTGACAGAAGGAAAGATCTTGGCCGGCAGCCTGCAGGTGGCTTATTTGGACAGAGGATCTATGCACGGAATAGAGATAGGCGACATCTTTAAGGTGCTTTCGCAAGAAGAGCCTTATATGCCGATAGGCCAGGTAAGGATTATCAACGTGGGTGAAAAAACCTCGGTCGCCTTAATAATTAAGGCTGAACAGCAAATAGGCGTGGGAGACAAAATAACAGCTCTTTAGGAGTAGGCTTTGCTCCAATATTCCTGAAGCGCCGCAATCTTTGCGTTCACCCAATTTATGTTGGACAAAAACCATTCTACGGTATTGTTCAACCCTGAACCAAAATCGGTTGAAGGGCTCCATGAAAGCTCTTTTCTAAGCTTGCCGGAATTAAGCGAATAGCGGAAATCATGGCCCGGCCTGTCTTTTGTGAACTTTATCAAATCTTCAGGCTTGCCAAGAATTTTTAGTATCTCTTTCACAACTTCTATGTTTTTTCTTTCTTCGCCGCTGCCGATGTTGTAAACATCTCCGGCCTTTCCTTTTTCGAGAATCCGAAACACCGCATCAGCGCAGTCCGAAACACAGAGCCATTCCCGCACATTCAGTCCCTGCGCATAAACAGGCACGCTTTCGTTCCTCAAAGCTTTAACAACAACAACCGGTATAAGTTTTTCGGGGTACTGCCACTGCCCGTAGTTGTTGGACGGACGGACGGTGATGACAGGCAGTCCGTAAGTCCTGTGGAACGCCCTTCCGAGCATATCCGCAGAAGCCTTGCTCACAGAATACGGGGAGCTGGGATTCAGCGGAGTAGTCTCAAAAAAACTGCCCGACTCGTCGAGATCTCCATACACCTCGTCAGTAGAGACATTTACAAAACATTCAACCCCATGCCTTCTAGCAGCGTCCAGCATAATCGAAGTCCCTTTAACATTCGAGTCGATAAAAGGCCCCGCGTCCATAATGCTTCGGTCAACATGGCTTTCTGCAGCCCAATGCACAACAGCATCCGGCTTTTCTGCGATGAATAGTTTTTCGACAGCATCCCTGTCTGTTACTGATATTTTGTGAAACGAGATCTCTTTTTCGAACTCCTTTATCCTCAATAAATCCCCGGCATAAGTGAGGCTGTCAGCAAGTATGATCCCATAACCTTTTCTTACGCCCTGCCTCACAAACTCGCTGCCTATAAAACCGGCGCCTCCAGTAACCAAAAGCCTTTTCATCAATCCTCCCTGAATGCCTTTATATATCTGTCAACGCCGTCTTGCCAGTGGGGAAAGCGGGTATTAAGCTGCCTCGAAAGCTTGGCATTGGACATAGGCGAAAAGGCGGGCCTCTTTGCGGGCAGTTCAAAAAAACCGGAATCCACCGGCAAAAGGATATTGTCAAATCCCATGCGCTCGATGAAGTAATGCGCCACTTCGTACCTTGATGCGTATCCACTGTTGGTGAGATGATACGCTCCGCGCAAACCTTTTTTTATGGCAAGCATCGTTCCGTTCACAATATCTTCCGTATATGTGGGAATTGAAACCTGATCGCAGACTATCTTCAGCGTTCTATTTTTTTGCGCCCATTCGGACAGTTTATATAAAAAATTCTGCCTGCCCTTACCGAACAACCAGCTGACACGGAACATCAAAAAATTATCCGTCTCTTCCTTCAGCAGCAGTTCTCCGGCATGCTTGCTCTTTCCGTAGCTGCTTATCGGATTAGGAATGTCTTCCTCCGAATACAGGTCCCCTTTCAACCCGTCAAAAACATAATCGCTGCCGTAATGAACGATTAGCGCATTGTTTTCAACACAGGCAGCAGCAAGGTTCTTCACAGCAACTGCGTTTGCCTCAAAGGCAGCGTCAAAATCTTTTTCGGCAGCGTCAACATTATTGTAGGCTGCACAGTTCAGCGCCACATCGGGGTTATATTGAGATACCGCATCCTGAACCGCCTTTGCATCCGACAGATCTAGCTGCGCCCTTGTCAGCGCTAAGTGTTCGCAGCCTTCACGCTCAAATGTTCTCCTGAATTCGGTTGCGAGCTGGCCATTTGCGCCTGTTATCAGAAATTTCACAGCAACTCCTTTTCAACCTAAAAAATAAACCACAGAGAACTCAGAGAAAGCCTTAGATAGAAAACAAAAGCAGCTTTTGCTCTGTGTGCTCTATAGTGTGTTTTAATAAATATTATATTTTCTCCGTGCCCTCAGTGGTAGAGCTTTTTATTCGAAATTATTGTCCGCATCTACAAGCAGCGGCAAGCGGGTGTCTTTGGGGGAGAGAAGCGGCGCTTCGAAAGGCCACGATATGTTGATCGTCGGATCGCTCCAGATAATTCCGGCATCATGTTCCGGCGAATATTCATCCGTGCATTTGTAGAAAAGGTCGGCATAATCGCTCAGCACAATAAAACCATGCGCAAAGCCCTTGGGCACATAAAGCATCCGCTTGTTCTCTTCAGAAAGCTCCACGCCGACCCATTTGGCATACGTTGGCGATCCCTTCCTGATATCAACAGCAACATCAAAAATACTGCCTTTAGGACAACGGATAAGCTTGCCCTGAGACTTCGGATTTTTCTGATAATGAAGGCCGCGCAGAACTCCCTTCGCAGACCGCGAGAGATTGTCCTGTACAAAACATTCTTCTATGCCCGCAGCAGCAAAATCGGTCTGCTTATAGGTTTCGATAAAAAAACCCCTGTCGTCACCAATAACCTTTGGCTCGATAAGTATCACATCCTGCAGCTCAAGTTTTTTAAAACTGAATGGCATCGGTTACTTTACCAAATTCAACAGATACTGTCCGTATCCATTATTTTTATATTGGCCGGCAAGCTTCTTTACCTGCGCCTTGTCTATATATCCTGATTTAAAAGCTATCTCTTCGATGCAGGCGACCTTCAGGCCCTGCCTTTTTTCTATGGTTGCGATGAACTCCCCTGCATCAAGCAGGCTGTCATGCGTGCCTGTATCGAGCCATGCGTAGCCTCTGCCCAACAGCTCAACCCTTAAATTGCCTTTTTTAAGATACTCATTATTTACATCGGTTATCTCGAGTTCACCCCTTGCCGAAGGCTTAATAGACTTCGCCACTTTAACTACGCCATTATCATAGAAATACAGACCCGTAACAGCATAATTGGACTTGGGCGAATCAGGTTTTTCTTCGATCGAAAGAACGCTTCCGTTGCTGTCAAACTCAACAATGCCGTATCTCTGCGGATCTTTGACATAGTATCCGAATATCGTCGCTCCCCTTTCGGATTTAACGTCTTCAGCGGCCTTTACCAGAAGCTTCGTAAGTCCGTGGCCGTAGAAAATATTATCGCCCAAAATAAGACATACATCACTGTCGCCTATAAACTCTTCGCCGATTATGAACGCCTCGGCAAGCCCATTTGGCTTAGGTTGTTCCTTATATGAAAGCTTAAGGCCAAACTCTTCTCCGTCTCCGAATATCTCTTTAAAGCGCGGCAGATCTGCGGGAGTAGAAATTATAAGAACTTCTCTGATGCCCGCAAGCATCAAAACAGACAATGGATAGTAAACCATCGGCTTGTCGTAAATGGGCAGAAGCTGTTTGCATACCGATTTGGTTATGGGATAGAGCCTTGTGCCGCTGCCGCCCGCAAGGATAATGCCTTTCATAGTTTTTTCACCCCGCACAAATATGTAATAAACTTGCTCTCCGGAACCGGGATTAGTTTAACCCCTCATTCTTTTGTCTGTCCAGTATGCTGTAAAAAAGTTCTTTTGTTCTGTGATATAATAGTTTTTATTTTTATTAGTCAGGAGACGGCTTGAAAGAACTCACACAAAGCATAGACAACTTCTTCAATATTTTAGAGACGATACTTACGTCTTTAGACATCAACGAGATACTGACCTCGGTTGTTGAACAGGTTCGTAATATACTGAAGGCCGAACGCTGCACCCTGTATATCCTTGATAGAGAAAACTATGAGATGTATTCGAAAGTGCTGCAGGCCGAAAATCTTGTAGAGATACGGGTTCCTATAAAAAAATCAAGCCTTGCCGGTTATTCGGCAGAAACAGCCAACTATCTCAACATCAAAGATGCTTACGATGACGCAGAACTTAAGGCCGCTGACCCGGAACTCGCCTTCGACAAAAGCTGGGACATGAAAAGCGGTTACAGAACACAAAGCGTCCTTGTAATCCCGATTCCTTTCAGAACCAATGGGCCTACTATCGGGGTCTTGCAGGCGCTGAACAAGCCCGGAGGCTTTACCCAGAAGGATGTTGAGATGATGCAGGAGCTTGCGATTTTGATAGGAATAGCTGTGAACAATGCGCTGCTTTATCAGAAGGTGGATGAGGAGCGCCTGCTCAGAACCTACATTATGGACGACATTGAGGAAGGGATCTGCATCCTGAACACGAAAAAAACAATAATGTCCGCAAGCAGGTTTATGGAGATGATGAGCGGCATGAGATACACCGTAGATTCTATGATTGGCGCCAACTTTTTAGAAATATTCCCTAATTTTGTCGGCACCGAACTTGAAGAGATACTAAATGATGTATTGGCAAAAGGCTATAAAATGATCTGCCAGCTGTCTGTGCTTGAAGTAAAGGTCATCCCGTACGTTGATGATAAAAACAAGGTACGGCAGCTGATTCTCATAATTACGAGGATATAGAAAACATTTATGGAAGAAAAAAAACCGGCTGACGCTGCAAAAGGCCCCGAAGTAAAAAAGGTTGTCAGAAAAAGCCTTGAACAGCTTGCTATAGAAAAAGGGCTCGTAACTAATGAACAGCTGCAAGAGCTGCTGCCGAGAGTTGCCAAGGAAAGGAAAAATCTCGATCAACTTTTAATAGAGACCGGAATTCCGGGTGATAAAGTGGCCGCCATTGTTGCAGAATCTCTCGGCTATGAGTTTGTGGATGTTACCACTATCCCTGTGCAGTCAGAACTCCTTAAAATCGTTAAACCTGCTTATGCAAAACATTTGAGGGTTCTCCCGATTAAATATGCGGATCCGGTTCTCACCGTAGCCATGGTAGAGCCGCGAGACTTGATGGCGCTTGATGAAATAACACGTTTCTCCAAAGACGCAAGATACAACGTAAAGACCGTAAAAATCGCGGTTACCACTCAGGCAAAATTAATAGCTGCCGTTGACAAGCTGTACGGTTTAAAAGACAAGGCAAAAGACAAGGACAAGGACAACCTTGGACTTGGAACCCTGATGGACAACCTTGCCGAGAGTTACCGTACTGATGTTGAAATGGCTGAGGTTGCTCAGGATCAGGCAACCGAAAACAGCGGGCCGGTCGTGATGCTCGCAAGCAGAATCGTTGAAGAGGCCGTTGCAAAGAGGACAAGCGACATACATCTGGAGCCCACCCAGTTCAACCTTCGCGTCAGGTACCGTATAGACGGCGACCTTGAAGAGGTTATGAGAGTGCCTAAATATGCGCAGGACGCCTTAATCACAAGATTTAAGATAATGGCCGACCTGAGAATAGATGAGAAGCGTGTGCCTCAGGATGGAAGAATCGATTTTACAAAATACAATCCCTCTTTCGAAATAGACCTGCGCGTTTCTACCGTACCCACACCGTTCGGCGAAGATGTGGTCATGAGACTTCTGGACAAGTCTGGGAATGTTCTTACCCTGGACATGCTCGGATTTAATGACCACTGCATGAAGCTTTACAAAGAGGCGATACAGGTACCGTACGGCATTCTTTTGCATGTGGGACCTACAGGAAGCGGTAAGTCCACAGGCTTGTTTGCTGCGCTTAAAACGCTGGATACACCCGATCTTAAAATCTGTACGGCCGAAGACCCGGTAGAAACAAGCCTCGGCGGCAACATCATACAGAGCAGCGTTAACCCGGCCACCGGATACACCTTTGCAAAAGCGCTTAAGGCCTTTATGAGGCATGACCCTGACATTATTCTGATCGGTGAAATTAGAGACCTCGAAACAGCGAAATCTGCTGTTGAGGCATCGCTTACCGGCCACATGGTTTTCTCTACCCTGCATACAAATGATGCTGTCGGCACTATCACCAGATTAGTTGAGATGGGCATAGAATCGTACCTTATTGCGGACTCTGTTGTACTCGTATGCGCCCAGCGACTTGCCAGAAGAATATGCTCCCATTGCAAGGAATCCTACGTGTCAACAAAAGACGAAGAAGAGCTAACAAAAGGAGATATCAAGGAAGGAACAACCCTATATCGCGGCAAAGGTTGCGATGCCTGTGACGGCTCAGGCGAAAGAGGCCGTACCGGCATATATGAAGTATTGCTGGTATCAAAAGAATTCAGGTCCCTGCTTATTAAAGGCTCAAGCACCGAAGCTTTGCGGGCTGCTGCCATAAAAAGCGGAATGATGACCCTAAGACAGGAAGCGATAGATAAAGCTCTAAAAGGCGTTATTACTGTGAACCAGGTAGTAGAAAACACTCTGGCAGAAGACACATAACTTTAGTTTGTTTTTATTCCTCCCATGCTCCGTCCCAATCCTGAGGCAGCATGGTCTTTTCAAGCTGCTCTATTTTTTCGAGCATTTTCTTAGAAGGCCCATCATCCGGTACAACAGAACCAACCTTTTTGAATAATTCCTTTGCTTCGCTCCATTCCTTTTTTAGATAATGTTTGTGCGCCTGCGCGTATATGGCCGCAGCTTCTCTCTGCCTGTCAGAAACTATGCAGAAGTCAGCCAAAAACATGTGGTACTCATCAGCACGCGTTCTCAGCTCTTCGGCAAAGACCGCAAGCCTGTCATGTATCTCTTTTTCGAACCGCAGACATGTTTCGGCAAGCTCGGCGGTTTTATACGAAAGCAACGTGGAATCCTTGTCGATAATAAGCTCTTTCAGATGACTCGCCATTTTTGTTGCGATTTCATCTTCGGGCTTGGCAAATATTATCCGCTTATTTATACATTCCATGCTCTTCTCCAGCATATCTATAATGCTGTAATAAGAGTCCGCCTCATCTTTTGCTATTTTCTCTTTCAGGATAAAATGCAGCCCAGCACATTCCCTCAGCTGCACTCTCCACCCCAGAAGAACACGGCTCCAGTCCTCGCCTGCAGCAGAAATTTTTTCTTTCAACAAACTGATATCAGTTGCGTACAGTGCCGGCAGCGCAACACCGGAATACAATCCTTCATGCTTTCTTATGCCTGCGGCCAACCCCTCAAGCCCCTGCCTCACAAAAAGAACGCTAGAGATATTATTTGCATTCATATACTCAACCACCTTAGGCCGTAGGCCCGAAAGCAGAGTTTTCATGTCACCAAGCATCTTCGAATCAGGAAGCTGCTTGGATGCAAAAAAATCATCATAGGCGATCACCTTTTCGGGGATCATCTTCTTGAACGCCTCCAGATACAGTTCAGGCACCGGTTTACCGAGCCAATACTCCAAATATTTTTCTTTGTTCCACCCGGTCAGTTCATATACAGGGAGGGAGTGGTGGGCGTGGCCCATGATCAGGTTGTTTAAATAGCGTGTCTCTATATATCCCTCTGCTTGTGCATGCGTGGCCTGTCCAATAGCGATCCATGTATCAAAAAGCTTATTCGCCGGTTCGAGTTCTTCGGCTATAGTAACCGCATCGCCCATAACCGTATATTGCATCCTCTTCTCCGAACCCATATTGCCGGCGGTCACGATGCCTGTATTTACCCCCATCCTTGCGGTTATGCTCACGCCGTATTTCAGAAAGATCATTCTTTGTATCACCGTAAGCTCTTCCTGCTGATACAGGGCCGAGAAGCAGGCCTTCCAGCTATGGTCCGTGTCATAAAGCGGTACTCCGAATTCCGCCTTAATCGCATCACCTTCGTATTTGTCGATATATCCGTTATAGGACATTATTATGTTGCTCATCGGCGTAAGGTAAATATTAAGAATATTCGCCAGTTCGCGGGCGGTAACCCCCTCAGATATGGTGGTAAAACCAGAAACGTCGGATGAGAACATCGTGGCCTCGCGCTGCTCTCCGGCAAGCTTGAAGGCTGCCGGATTTTCTTCCATTATCCTCAACACTTCAGGAGAGACCATGGTTGAGAACATGCCCCTTACTTTTCTTTTTTCTTTCTGCTCCTGAAGGTAGCGATAGAACAAGGCGGCGCCATAAGAAATAACAACAGCCGCAAGCGGCGGGATTACAGGCAGAATATATCCCCTGCTCACAAATAAAGACCAAGAAAGAGAACCATGAAAAACAGCCACAAGGCCTGCAAACAAAAGACCTTGGAAGGGCGACAGAACGAGCGCAAGCAAAAGAACCCCGAAAAGATACAGGGCGCTGATTGCGTATTTGGTCCACACAGGGGCCTCCGAAATAAAACTGCCGGTAACAATGGTATTTACCACATTAGGCACGACATCAAGCATAGGATGCCGTTCGAGGAAAGGCGTTGCTTATTGCGCTGTCAGCCCGGTTGCTGTCAGCCCGTAAAATACGGTCTTGTTTTTGAAAAACGCAGGACTTATGCTTATTACTCTTTTGCCTAGCGTAAGCTTTTTCGAGCCGTCAAAGAAAAACGGCCTTGCCTTCTCGACCTTTCCGTTTTCAAGATAAAACACCATCTGGTCATACGCATCTTTCAACTGATTCTCCACATTTTTCGTGATCTTGCCTGTACGCGCCATTTTAAGCAAATCAGCGAAGGGAGGAATTTTTTTAGATTTTTTATAAACATCTGCAAGAAAATTGTTCACCTGAATCTGCTTGCCAAGCGCCAACCACTGCTCGTCCTTGGCATCAACTCCTAAAGAATCTAATATTTCCTCGACAGAATTTGGTGTGTTCTTCAGATAAAACTCAATAAGTGTCGATACAAAAACAACGGTCGAAATATATTTGCACTGCTCGTCAGGCAGTATGTGAAGCCCCGAAAGCCTAGCAAGTATAATCTCCTGAAGCGCCATAGGATCCGGCATATCTTGAAGCGAATGCTTTGAAGCCTCCTCTTTAGCCGACTGAAGCGCAATAAAAGAAGATAGCAAATTGAACGGCACATGGGTAAACGAGTCGGCGTACGAACCCGCCCAGTTTATCAGCATTTTACCTTCACTATCCACCGGGATCTTGGCCTTGCCTCCCAGATCTACGTATCTGTCGCCAAAGTCTATCCGGCCGGCGTTCAAAAAATTCATCGCTACATTAAGACCAACCGAAGGATAGACCTCGCCTTGATACTCTGCAAATAGAGAATACCTTCTTACAAATCCGTCAGAGTCAAGATCTATGGCGTTAAACCCGGTTTTCTTGGCAGACCGCATTATCCTGATCACAGGCGGATCCATATCAATCGCTGACAGAAGCTTTTGTGGCGAGCCCTTTATTTCGAGCTTCTTTTTAAGAAATTCTATTGCAGCAACTTTATCCGGAAGAAACAACTTTTCTTTCTGTTTTGCAGCCTCTCTTATTTCTGCAAAAGAAGAATCAGGCAGCGGATGTTTAAGTGCATAAGAAAAAATAGCGCTGCCGCTCTTTTCAACACTTTTATAAAAGTTCAGCCCTGCTTCCGGCATTAATGAAGCTGCGGCCTTGCCTTTACCTACAGAGGCCTGTAAAGATCTTTTAAGTTGTACAGCAGCTTCGCTGTTTAAACGCTCCGGTTCTTCCCTCGAAAAATCCATATCTATAAAAACTGTGTTGCGAACGCCATGCATCGAGAGAAAGTCCAGCACCATCGCATGGATATTCCATGACCATGGCCATCTGCCCACATAAGCCAAAGAAGGATCGTCAATATCAAGGGTTACAATCTCTTGATTTTGAACAGGCGCCGCCTTCTTCAAAAAAGCTTTATTGAAAAGGTTAAACTCCAACGACTCAAAGGCCTGCAAATAGATCATCAGCGACAGCACGATAAACAAAGCGCATCCTATAATCAAGCCTGTCTTTAAATGGGCTTTTAGAAAAATGTTTATTTTGTGCTCTGCATTTTTTATCATTTTTTGGTCTGCACAAACTCTCCCTGCCATTTATCGCCGGGAGGTGAAATTTTATAAGACTCTATCCTTTCTATAAAAGAGCGGGCAGGACCGCCATCAGCGCCTAGCGTTGCCGCCTTTTTAAACTCCTCGATTGCAGCATCCCACCGCCGCTCCCAATAAAGCCTTAGCCCATTGTCAAAGAAAGCGCTTGTCTTTAATGTATCCTCATCCGGAGCGCCTATGACCGCCATAATATGGTGGTACTCCTCTTTTCTTGTTTTAATCTTATCGAAAAAGCTGCTGGCTGAGGCTGCATAACTATTTCGGATTCCATTGAGTTCAGCTTCAACTTTTTTGCTCGCCTCGTCATTGTTTTGAATAGATACTGTGGAGGAAACAAACTCTTTAATCATTCCGAATACTTTTAAGATCCTTTCATCCTGACCCTCTTCAGCATCGATGTTAAGCCTGTTCATAAGCAGCGCTATCTGAGCCTGCAGTATCCCGCAATCACGGATAAGGCCATCGAGCTTCGCTGTTTGATCCGTTTCTTTTCTCAAAGCATCTGCCGCCTTGTTTGTTATATCAGCAATGCTTTCATGCCATTGGCCCAGAATTTCGGAGCCGCCGGATACAGACTTTCGCTCAACTGCATATCCCAGCAAAGCCTTAGCATTTAGCTCAATGCTTTCTATACGCTTTATGCACAAAAGAATATTACGCTTCCATTCTGCAGCCATCATTTTTTCGGCGGTGCTGAGTTCGCCCTCAAAAAATCCGGATATCTCTTTTGCAAGCCCGCTGTTTAGGCGCTTTTGCCGCGTTTCCCACAAAGCATAATACCCAAAGATCTTTTCTGGAGGACATTTGGACCATACAGTGCGCAAAAACTCAGGAACAGGGCTTTTGCCCCTCATCTTTAGATAGACGTCCGATTTCCAGCCTAAAATATCCGCTATCTCTGTCGGTCTGGTTTTGCCTTTAAGAAGAAGCTTGTCCAAAATACGCAGATGCACAAAATCTTCAAGGACAGAAACAGACTCTTCGCCGGTTATAGAGTAAGGTGAGTTGTATATGTAGTTGGCCGCCATAAAACGGGCCGAAACATTGACTGGGTCTCCCATAACCGTATATTGAAATTTTCGCTCCGAACCCATGTTGCCGGCAGAAACATAGCCGTGGTTGAAGCCCATAGAAACACCAACATTCAGACCGTATCTGACCTTCACAAAATATTTGAACGCCTCTATATCGAGGCGCTGCTCAATAGTTGAAAAGGCGCATTTCCAGGGATTATCCGGATCGTCCAGAGGCACTCCAAAATCGGCCATGATAACGTGGCCTTCATATTTGTCTATATATCCGTCGTACTCCATAATAATCTCACTGTTGGGCGTGAGATATATGCTCAATAGCTGCGTAAGCTCATCCGGTGCGATAGTTTTTATCACATCCCCGATGCCGTCTATTTTCGAAAACAGCATTGTGGCCGGCTTGCGCTCGCCTGTAAGCGAAAACTTGTCCGGATTTTCTTCCATCACCTTTAACACCGCCGGTGAAACCATTGTAGAGAAGATGCCCCTGACCTTTTTCTTTTCACGGAACTCCCTGATAAGCTGTATGACCGCGCTAGAAAGAAAAGCCAACAAAATAGCTGCAAGGGGAACAGCCCATTCGAGCCAGACACCCTTGGACACCCATATCTGATAGGTCACGAAAAGGTAGCTTGAGGCCACAGCAGCGGTTAAGGCCGAAAATACAGGTATGCTGAACAAACTTCCAAGCATGCCTATTATAAGCGCTAAACCAAGTGTTGCCGCATATTTGAAATATTGCGGAGGGAATGAAAGAAAATTCTTGGTAAGCATCATGTTCAACGCATTGACGTGATACGCGACCATCGGCGCTGATTCATCAAATGGCATAGGTTTTAGATCTATGGTGTTCGTGCCGGTAAGCCCTATCATAAATATCTTTCCATAAAGATCGAGCGGCGACAACAAGACCTCTTTCTCGTTTTTCTTCACAGGCCTGAGCGGTGGAAAATAAAAGGGCCGTACATCTTCGAGCTTTCCTGCCGTCGCAAAAAATTGAATACTCTTAAACGCCTCTTCTCTCTGCGGCCTGTCCCCGCGCCAATTTCCGGTTGCAAAGAACTCAGGAGCAGAGATCTGCGGATTGTTTTTTGTCGCCTTTGCAGCATTGTACCCTGTAAAGACCGAATCAAAAATTTGTTGGGCCTGATTAGCTTCTATATGTTTTTCGAGAATAGCAAGTATCTGTTTTTCTGTCATGTTTCTATCAAGCCCGATATTTGCCAATTGAGCTGCTGCAACCTCTTTGCCAACCCTTTCCGCTTCACTGCCGATCGCAATGCCTTCTGTTTCGAGCCTGTTGCGAATGCGAGTGGCGGTGCGGACAAGAGTCTTCTCATTTATGTCGGCCTGTGCTGACATCGATTTTCTCGCTATCTCTTTTGCTAAATTGTATGAGTAGTGGTAGTTGATATATTCAAAAGGAATGCGGAGAAAGGCTTTATTAAAAGAGCCTGCCCAGTTTAGCAGCGTTTGGAAGTGATCATCAATCGGTATTTTGAGATTTATTCTTTGTCCTGTTTTGTAATCTTTTGCATTTTTTATTATAAGATGCTGCCCCGGAACAGCTTCGATCTCAGAAAGCTTAAAGTCCATAATATCCGCCAGCATTCTCATAGTAATCGGATAAAGCAGCTTGCCGTTATAGTACCGGTAAAAAATATAGTTGCGGACAATAGAGTCCTTGTTGTATCCGGGCTGCGCAAAGCCTATGCCCTTTGCAGATCTTATAAAATCGGGCAACGGGCCATCAATGTCAACAGTCTTATAGGCGCTTTGCTCTGCATCTTTGTAAGGGGTTAAGAATGTTTTTTCGAGTTCAGCGATAGACTCTTTTTTTTCTGCAGGATAACCCTTTATATTTTCCTTTGTCTCTTTTAGTATCCCGGCTAGCGTCTTTTCTGCGGTTCTAGGGTCATGAGAAAAATATGCAAGATAGATGTTTCCGGCTTTGCGAAGCGCTTTTCCAAACTCATAGTCGTAATCCCTGAATGAATCATTAATCAAGGTTTGATAATCAGCATCGCCTGTTTGGCCTAAAAGATGCTGTTTAATTTCTGCGGGATGGAAAACCACATTTTCTTTTTCTACAAAAAAAACGTCATATCCGGCTGCGCGTGCACCGTAAAAACCAAGGGTGTTTACAAGCGCCACCTGCCGGGAGCGCGACCACGGCCATTTGCCAAAGCGTTCGAGCGATGAATCATCAAATTCTATGTAGCCCACTTCAGGCAGCATCTCTATCTGCGGCCTCAGCTTGAACCGCAGATCAAGAGCCATAAGCTCTAGATGCTCGGTTGTTTCTAAAAAACCGGCAAAGACAGCCAAGAGCCCCACAACAGCGCCCACAAGCAATCCCTGAAAAACCTTCCGAATAAGGCCTCTGCGGGACTCCTTTTGCTTGTCCTGTTCAGGCATAGAATTAAAAGAAGCTAAACCACAGAGAACGCAGAGAAAATACTAGCATCAGAATTCCTCTGTGATCTTTGTTTCGTTTAAACAGCATTATCTTCTCTCTGTGCCCTAGCTTAAAAGCGCCTATTTTTGGCTGTGGTTTATGTTTTCTCTTGTAATTACTGTTTGTCGTAAAGGTTAATGATTCTTGGGGTAAGGTCAACCGATTCTTTGAAATGCACGATGCCTGCGGAGCCCCTCTCGAATATTATGGTAAAGTCCTCTTTGCGCACAATTTCACGAATGATTTTCTCTATGTCCAAAAGCGCCTGCTGCGTAAGGTCTTTGTCCATCTTCTGGATTTCATAATCAAGGTCTTCACGCAAGCGCCTAAGCTCCTTGTCCTCCAACGCAAGTTTTTCTTCTAGGTTTTTCTTCTCAAAAAAAGTCATTTTCCCGCCGTCTGTCCTAAGCTTTTCGGCGGTCTGCCTCATGGCCTCCTGCTTGTCCGAAAACATCTTGCGTTTAGCGTCAGTCGTCTCCATCAGCTTCTGCCTGTATTTTTTAACCACCTTTGATTCAGCAAGTATCCTCTGCGTGTCGAACAGCGCTATCTTTAACGGCTCTGCCTGAACCGCCAATGCCGAAAAAAATATTACTGTGCTGCAAAAAAATGTATAAAAGAATTTTCTCATATATTCCTCCGAAATGATTTTTCAAAATATTACCACAAAAAAGGCGGGATTGCGAAATCCCGCCTTTGATAAGGATATTTATATATCAGTTTAGTATGCTATCTATTTGTTTACGGTGCCTGCCGCTGTGCCGGTGAATCCTGTGGCGCCTGCGTTAATACGGCCGGCAGCAGCGCCCTTCATCGTCAAGGGGACAGACTGTTGAGTGTAGCCTTGCAAAGCGCCCGGAGAAACCTGATTTGTCCCTCCAACCGTTGCAAGCCAATTGCCGCTGGCTCCTGTCCATTGCTTCATTGTAAAACTGACATTCGAAATACCGGAGCCGCTTAAATTGACGGAAGCGTTGGTTGGGTCCCCGGTAACAGTTCCATTTACATTAGCTGTAGCCCACACTTTAGGGGCCGCCCCGCCTTGAGGCGCAAGAAACACCACATCAGACATTGTTACAGAAGAAATATTTCCACCACCAACACCTGACAGCGTTGTTTTTCCAACAACAAAAGAGGGCACATTCAGCTGGTTGAGTTTGTAGTCAGAATTGTTGCCGGCCCCATAATACCACCCGGGGCATGAAGCATCACCCCCGCATGCCATCTGCAGGTATTTCGTGGTCTCTATAAAAGCTCCAGCAGCAACAGCTGTGTAGTTGGAAGCATCAAAAGTTCCGACCAGCTTTCCTGCCATTATTGCGGTGATTGGATTGCCGGAATTAGCCCTTCCCCCGGTATCTGCCCAGTAGCCATAAACCATGGCGTCAAACCGCTTGTCCGCAGGCATGGAACTATAAACATTTACATATCCGCTTGCTGACGAATAATCATACGAAAAAGTGTTTTTGTTTCCCATCGGGCCGCCTTCTATCAAAGCCCCCGCTACATAACCTGAAGCTGCACCATCCCAACCTGTTAAGACCCTAATCCATCCGTTGTTAAACCCACCATTTACATACGTTCCGTAATCATAGGTTCTCCATACGCCCATATTGCCCAAAATTCCTGTTGAACCGCCATTAATCCACTCAACACTTAGCGTCGGGCTCGATGATGCAAAAGCATAGCCTGAAAGGTAATAGTTGTTATCTAAAAACGAACCCGCCTCATTAACAGATTGATACTGAAAAGTTGTTGTTCTTTTAAGTGCGTTCAAACTTGATACAGGGGTTGTATATTCCATTTGAACAGTGTTTATCCACCCGTCAGCCGCAAACATGTTTATATCAGAAAAAAATTCGCCTTTATAGCCGCTGTAGGGCACGCCAAAATCACCGTAAGCTATTCCTGCTGTACCTGAAGGTGATATGTAAAGGGCATAGATAAGCCCTTCAATATTATGGCCTGTCGGGTTAGGGCCATACTGGTTCGGCACATTATAACGGAGAATGCCGCTCATGTAACCATCAAATGCTGCGCTGTTGCTAATAGCTGCATTATAAAAGCCTGTTTGCCAAATCTGACCGAACCTTGATGGCACAACTCCGGCACTCCAGTCAGCTCCTCCGAGTATAGTTATAGATCCGCTGCCGTTATAAAAGTTCGTTGTGCCGCCCATAAAAGCATATAAGGATCCATCAGAGCCCCAAGCAGCTCCCTTGCCGGTTATAGGAACATTGCTGAAACTGCTCGCATAAGTCATAGGACTGCCCTGAAACCCGCCTATATCAACAGCGGTATAGGTGCCGCCATACATATAAGTGTATCTAGCGTTGAAATGGCCGCCCTCATGACCTAAAGAATAGATGCTATTTGCCGAATCAAAAATTATAGATGTTCCGTCATAATCTGCGGATAAAAGGTTGTTGGATGGATCGTTGTTAATGGATGCAGACGATACGGAATATTTAACCGGCGTTCTTGTACCCAAATAAGAGGTGCCGCTTATATATCCACCTCTGCTCAGATAGTCATTCAAATAAAAATAGGTTCCTGTCTCAAACCGCATTCTTATGCCGGCATTTGAGCCATAGGTGCTTAAGGAGCTTTCAAATTCTGTATAGGTAATTCCGCTTTGGTTGGCAAGAACGCCCAGTGTTACGTCAAAGTTGTTTGCAGCTCCAATCTTAAAACCATAATCTGTTTGGTTTACTCTGGATTGAAGATTAGCGGTCATAGCGCTTTGCAGCCCCGCTATCGTAGGCGAAAAGGTAATGCCGGGGCCAATAAGATGTACTCTACCCGTGCCGCTCGCATTAAACATGGTTAATGACGGATCAAGATATCCTGTATAGGAACCCTCTATGATGCCCAGCATACCTCCTTCAGCATAAAACGCAACATATGCGCCCTTGCCCGGGGATGAAGGCGTTGTGCTTCCTGTAAATCCGACGAAGGCCCCGCCTCTGTCGTTAGTCCCAGAAATATCAGAGGCAAATATGCTTTTAGAACCGGGGTTGCTGTAAGGAGAAATGCTGAAGCTTACCGGGCCGGACAACTCATTTGTGATTGCCGGCATTGTTGTTGCCGAGCCGGAAAGTGAACCACCGCTAATTGCTAAAACATTATTAGGATACGAGCCGGAAAGACCTAAAATATTTCCCATGCTGCCGTAAAAGTTTGTAGTTGTTGTGGTTATTGCGCCATAAGTATCGGTATAAGGAACATACGGTGTTCCAGGCATGTATGTGTACGTTCCAGGCATTGTCGTCCCCGGCATTACATAGGTTCCGGGCATCATCGTCCCCGCCGGATACATTCCGGGCATGGTCGTCATCATTGGGTCTGTGTACATACCAGGCATAGTTGTCATGCCAGGCATCGTGTAAGTTCCGGGCATAGTGTATGTGCCAGGCATTGTAGTACCCGGCATCATTGTGCCTGTAGGGGCGGTTGTGTACATCCCACCTGTCATTCCCGCCATCATTGGATCTGTATATGTTCCCGGCATCATTGTGCCAGTAGGAGCGGTTGTGTACATCCCACCTGTCATTCCGGGCATCATTCCCGGCATCGTTGTTCCTGCCGGATACATTCCGCCAGCCATCATAGGGTCAGGCCCCATCATTCCGGGTGTTGTCATACCCGGTGCCATTCCTCCTGCCGGATACATTCCACCTGTCATCCCGGGCATCATTCCGGGGGCCATTGTTCCAGGCGCCATTCCTGCAGGCATGCCAAAATCCATGCTTCCCGGTCCGGCCATCGGCCCCATCATACCGGGCATCATTCCCGGCATCGTTGTTGTTCCCATTGGCGCCATTCCAGGGGCCATAGGGGCAGGCATTCCGGGCATCATTCCGGGGGCTCCTGCCATCATAGGATCAGGCCCCATCATTCCGGGAGTCGTCATACCCGGTGCCATTCCTCCTGCCGGATACATTCCACCTGTCATACCGGGCATCATTCCCGGCATCGTTGTTGTTCCCATTGTTCCAGGCATCATTCCGGGTGCCATTGTTCCCGGCGCCATTCCTGCAGGCATGCCAAAGTCCATGCTTCCCGGTCCGGCCATCGGGCCCATTGCTCCTGGCATCATCCCGGGTGTCATTGTCCCCGGCGCCATTCCCGGTGTTCCGGGCATTCCGGGTGCCATCATCCCGGGCGCTCCTGCCATCATCGGGTCAGGCCCCATCATTCCAGGTGTTGGTCCACCCATCGGTCCCATCATACCTCCAGGCATAGGCGCTGTTCCCATTGCTCCAGGTGCCATACCAGCAGGTCCTCCTGCCGGATACATTCCGCCGGGCGCACCTGCCATCATCGGGTCAGGCCCCATCATTCCAGGTGCTGGTCCGGCCATCGGGCCCATTGCTCCGGGCATCATCGGGCCTGAGGGTGCGCCACCCATTATCGGCGCTCCCATAGGTCCGGTTGGACTTCCCATTGGGCCAGTCGGAGCCATTCCGGGAGTCATCGTTCCTGGTGCCATTCCCGCCGGTCCACCCATAGGGGACATACCAGGAGTCATCGTTCCGGGTGCCATACCAGCTGGGCCGGGCATAGGTCCACCTGGGCCTGCCATTGGTCCCATTGCTGCTCCAGGTGCTGGTGCCGGTCCGCCAGGTCCCATTGCTGCTCCAGGCGCTGGGAACAATGGCACCCGGAATGATGC